>JADYZV010000069.1 GCA_020852965.1 Pirellulaceae bacterium
AAGACAAATTAGATTTCATTTTTTGGTCAAGTAGCAAGAAAAGTAAGAACTGAAGTAGGAATTCCTCCCTACGCGCCTGGCAGTGTCTCCCCCGCTGAAATTGGCAGTCTTTTCAGTCTCGGTCACACAGTTTGCTTGCCCTTCGTATACGCCAAGCGTCCACCTGGCAAGTTACACACCATCGACACGCGACGGCAGCAGCTTGTCCGGTTGGACCCCGAAAGTGGTCGCTGCGTGTGGAAACGAATGCGAAAGATGCTGAAGTCGAAGCACAAATAGAAACGTCCACGACTGACTGCCGACTCGGAGTACATCCACACCCTTTAGCCGCGATAGCGGGAGCTATCAGTTGACGCACGTCGTCATGGCGCTCTGGTCACACTTCGTCAGTCGCTTTTCTGTGAACCTTGATGATGAAAGCGAGTCTCTCTATTCGCATAGATACAAACAAATGAACTAGGGGAAGCGGACGAAGCGTAGTGCTTCGATCTACTTTGCGATTCTCGTTCGACTGCCAGTTGGGATTACATCTTTGCTTAAGATGGCGAAAGCCTTTCTCAACTACCCTTCGTCGAACAGTTTTTTGAGCGACGAGGCGCTAGCCGTCGGTTCTTCAGGCGTTGTATTGCCAGAACCGGCCGCTAGCGCATTGCCGCTCAGTCTGGAGGAATCCATGGCTAACATGTCCCTATTCTCAAGCAAGTCTGCGCGGCTGCCACGCGCCGACACCGTCAACGAAGCAGGTGGTCGGGCCTACACGCTCGAACCGAAGCAGGCGCTGGCCCAAGTTGCCGCAACCGGTACGTTTGGCGATGCCTACTATTCAACTGCCGGAACGCAGCTCGGAGAAGTGCTGAAGTTGATCGATACCATCGACGACGACCAGTACCTGGCCAAGCTGGCTGTTTACGCTCGTCAGAAGGCAGCCATGAAGGATATGCCAGCAGCATTGCTGGTCGCACTGTCGGTCCGAAACACCGAGTTGATGCATCAAGTGTTCGATCGCGTAGTCGACAACGGACGCGTGCTGCGAACCACGTTTCAGATGATCCGCTCTGGCCAGTTCAAGAACCGAGCTGGAACTGCGCGAACGGGACTTTCGAGCTCCGTACAGCGTGCCTTCCAGCGATGGTTGAACGAGGCCTCAGTGGCGAAGCTACTGTCGGCGTCTATCGGCAACGATCCGAGCCTGCGCGATATCCTGCGTATGGCTCGTCCGACTCCGAAGGACGACGAACGCCGAGCGCTGTTCGGTTGGTTGACGGATAAGGCCATCGAAAAGTGGACTCCTGCTGGCGAGGCCAACTTGCCAGCCGAGGTGCAAGCACTAGCAGCCTACCGCGCAGCCACAGACGAAGCGACTCAGTTGCTCGTTATGGGGGAACTAGCGGGTGTCCGCTGGGACTTGCTCGCCGATGCTGCCAAGGGGCCGAGCGTGTGGGCTGCGATCGCTCGTAAGATGGGACCGCAGGCACTACGCATGAACTTGAACACCCTGCTACGTCACGATGTGTTTGAATGTGGCCCGACAGTCCCTGTCGGTGAGTCCCCTAACGACTCACAACGCGGAGCGCCCTGCCACAATATGGTCGACTATGTTGCCGATCGCATCGCCGACGCTGCGGAGGTGGCTCGTTCACGTCAGTTCCCATACCAGTACTTTGCTGCGTATCTGAACACCGACGACCAGGTGCCAGCTAAGATCAAGGCCGCTTTGCACAAGGCAGCCGAGATCGCATGCGGTAACGTACCTGAATTGCCAGGGCCGGTCGTGATCGGTCTGGATACGTCAGGTTCGATGGGATGTGCCGTTACAGGTAACCGTGGGCGAGGTGCGACTTCCAAGATGCGCTGCGTCGACGTTGCCGCCCTGTTTGCCACAGCGACCCTGCGTCGCAACCCAGACAGTGTTGTCATTCCGTTCGACACTCAAGCTTACGATGTGCGCATCGATCCAAGCGATTCGATCCTCAGCATCGCCGAGCGACTGAGCAAGTACGGAGGTGGTGGAACCAACTGCGCTCTGCCTTTGGAAGCTGCCAACGTACGCTACCGCAACCGCAAGTTTGCCGGAGCCGTACTTGTCAGCGACAATGAGAGCTGGGTTGGAACGGGCCGTCACGGATCGACCGGTGTGATGAGCGCTTGGGAAACCTTCGTAGCCCATCAGCGCAAGCTAGCTGGTAGCGCGGCGGCTTCGAAGCTGGTATGCATCGACATCCAACCTTACCAGACCGTTCAGGCGGTAGAGCGTAAGGACATTTTGAACGTTGGTGGCTTCAGTGACGCCGTGTTCAACGTTGTTTCGAACTACTTCATCGACGACAACGCTCGCTTCGTCCGCGAAGTCGAAGCAGTCGAGTTGTAAGATAGGTATCACCAGCGCCCACCAGTCGACCTATCGGCTAGTGGGCGTTTTACTTTACTGTGCGCATCCATCGTCAACTGTGAAGCACAGTTCGAAATGAAGCTAAGCGGCCGAAGCGAACTGGGGTCCTGCGATCGGCCAGTCCTCATAGGGAGCTGGCTGCTGGCGACGCTGCCGCTAAAAGGAAAGGCCGGCTGCCGCGCGTTACGAAGCTGATCGCCCTGGCGATTCGACTAGAGTTTGCCATTGGCACCAATTGGATCCAACTATTGAAAATACCGAATAAGGCATCGGCTCGGATTGAGCGATGAAACGCTAGCCATATAATAACCAGCCACGTTCACCGTTGTGGCTAGCCCCATTTGCCACGCCCACCTTAGGTCGAATTACCTAGAAACGAACGTGCAGACGACTCGCCCCAATTCACTTGGCAATATGGGCGGTTTTTCGAATCTGATTCCGGACCCCGGAATAAACCGGGTTGTTAACCCGTTTCGGCCTCTCGATCAGAGATCGCGAGGATTTTGGGCCAAATTGGGGCTTAGACAGCAATTTCGTGCTTTCGCCAAAACGCACGTCCGCGCTCTCTGAATTGGCCGGCGCACGCAAACCCAATGAAAACCACGATAGAAATGCAAAACGCCGAGGCTAAATGCTCTCGGCGCTTTGAGTTAACTGGAGTGTCGCGGCAATTCCGCGACGAAAATGAGCTCCCCGAAACGAACCCTCTTCATAACCATTCTCTGTTTCCTGCAACCCGTAAGGCGTTGAATGGTAAAGGGTTATGGATTGGAGGCGGGTTGCGGTGTAGCGAATCGGAAGGAACGGTTTACGGAAAATCGCCACATGGAGGACCGTCATAAGAAACCCTATCCGGACGGACCTCATGCTGCTGGCGGAAGGAAGGAGGCCTTGGTAACTGCTGGCAGGTGAGCTACAGCAAAACTCCACCTCCCGATGGCCGGTCAAATGGGTGTGGGCTATTAGCTTGCGATACTCAAGGCTGCGACTATTATCTGCGCCAGATATTTCGAGGCGGTTGCACAGTTTCGCGAGCCAAGTCTCTCGAAAAAGCGAATGAAATCATGAGAACTCGCGGACCATGTCACCCGCTAAATCGAGTATGCTGAGATGCAATTATCCGGTGCAAGCGCCGGATAGTTAGTTTTGCTCGCGCCCGAGAATGGTCGGTTCGTTAAGAAGCAGGGGAGACCAGCGTGACGCCTGAGGTTCATAGCCGACTCATCGGCCTGCCGATGCCCTTCGTGATCTTTGCCTGGGGCGTCGTGGTGGTGACCGGCGGCGTTAAGCCCGAGTGGCTTGGCTGCACGACGCCGTTCGAATTGTTCTGGCAATTCGCGATAGTTGCCTTCCTGATCGGTGGGGCGCTCACGGTTTTCCTGGCTGTTGTCGTCCCCACGCGGTGCCCAAAATGCCGCCGATATGCTGCCCGCATGCGACTGGCGACGACAATACGCTATACATGTTCAAGATGCCGGAGCGTCCACGATACCGGCGTTGAGACGTCCGACGGAAACGCATTTGAAGGGCCGGGGATCATTCCTTGACAGATAGGCTTGGCTTCGCGCTGCAGCCGCACTCGCACCGCAGCAACGAATCGGGTAGCCGGCTTGGGCGGTGCTGCGAACGACACGTCAGTGTAGTAAGCTTCCGCTCAACCGTTGTATTCGCGCCGACATGTACGGTGGTGTGGGGAGGACGGTCAGAGATGGTCGTCACCAGCCGATTTACATGTCTTTTATCGATAGCCGTTTCGAGCGACGGATCTAAACAGTTAAAGTACCTCGCATCCAGCCGCGAACAACGAGGTAACCGCAAAGCGTTACGATTGTTAGCCAAGATGTTTGAGATAGGTGAGAGTTGCGTTTGGCGATCACAATAATACCAGCCATCAAAATAACGGTTGGACCGACGTCTCTCCATCCCAATAGCTCTTCAGTTGCGCGACCGAACGAAAAGCATAAACGTCAGAATAGAAATCGACTTGTACGTTTTTGTACTCAGCGTCCGGAAGTTGACTTGCCGGTTGTTGGATCTGTGTGGTTGTTTCGGAACGTGATTTGCTTTGCTTCAAGAACCAGCGCAGGTCTTGCAGGGCTGCGCGCTTAAGTTCCTGCATACTTTACTTCCCGATTAATAACCACCACAATCAGACGCGTTCCAATCCATTTGAATTACCTTTGTTGCAGAGGAGTGACTCGTGGTCTTAGGAAATTTCTCAGTTGGCTTGTCAGTAAAAAACTTTGCCAAGTCACGTGAGTTTTACGAAAAACTAGGGTTTTGTGTTATTCGCGGAGATAACACCAGGTGGGCGATAATGCAGAATGCAAGTGCAACGATTGGTATCTATGAAGGAGTGATCGAGAAAAATATCCTCACCTTTACTCAAGGCTGGGATGGCAATGGCCAGGACGTTGACCCCTTCGAAGACTTGCGCTCTGTCCAGCGTGAGCTGAAATCGAGGGGAATCGAATTCGAAATACAGGCACCCATGGATTCTCAAGGGCCCACATGTGCTACTTTCCGTGACCCAGATGGAAATCTCATTGTGCTTGATCAGCATCGCTAGATGGACCATCGGTCACATCTGCGTTTAATCGCCGCTCCGAGAAGAACCGTTCAATCCAGCTATCAGTACACGGCCGAGTTGGAGCACACGGGGGAAAACTATTTTGTGCCAATTGGGGTATGCCACTTTCTTAAACCAGGCGAGGCCGATCGCTTCACAATCCGACTTGCTTGCTCGCAATCCGCATTTCATGAATTCCGAATCCGCTGGGAATTTGCGGGCGGACTGTTTTCTTACAGCTACCCCATTATGCTCGAGCAAGTAGTCCCCCGCACGTTTGCGTCCGAAGAACTTGCTTATGCGATGCAATCAGAACTTGAGCCATGTCCATTAGGCGCTGTCGATCCTCCAAGGTTGCAGGAAGCTCGCCGTGCGAACAGATTTTCTTCCTAACGCACGGTGCAAGCCGCGTCGCGCAGATTGTCAGGATGTCCAACGCGTGTGGGAGTGGTTAGCTGTCTCACCGTAGTACTCGCCGATTTGCAATACATCGGTCAACAAATTCGTTCGCTGAGGATAGATTCATTCGCTTTCGGATTTCAGATATCACCGCAGGGGTTCGCAACCATTCTCATCCGGACTCCGAACGAGAACTCTGTGTCAACTCTGGAGGGCCTCGAAAAGAGAGAGTCAGAGAGTTCGGGACCGATTTTCCGCACCGACTGGCGCAACCTTGAAGGTTGCGTTCGAGAGACGGAAATCTCTCTGCAAACAGAGAGCGCGTCGGTCTGGGGCGTCGAACCGCGAAAAGTGTAGGAAACCCGCGAAATACTGGGTAGGAACGAAAAAAAACGCCCGGCAATCGATCTCTGGACGCCGGGCGTTAAGTCTTTTGGTCGCCAAAGTTAGAACTTTGACGAAAGCTCCTCCGGTAGGACTCGAAGGTAGCTAATCCACATTGGACTTAGGTTGGGAAAACGCCGATTTTGTATTGATTTCCTTAGATTTTACGCGATTTGTAGCATTTTGCTAGGGCCGTCGTATTGAGCCTGTATTGGGCTTGAATTGCCAATACTGCCCCATTTTTGCCCCACAACTAACAAACTATCGTCACGCTAGATTCGTTAATAAAGCATAGCGATACACTCCGGGCAGATTTGTTGGCGCGTTTAAGCAGCCATCGCGGAACAACTCTCTTGGCATTTGCGGCAGCACTTTACGCACTTTTCCATGCCGCCGACTTGTTCGCAACTGTCTGCACAAGCCTTGCAGATCTCGGCGCAGGCTCTGCAATATAGGGCGTGGTGATCGCTGTTGCGACTCATAAAGTCAACACAGGCGTTACAGGCAGCGATACAGTCCAGCATCAATTTGACATGGGTCTGTTCTACTTGGTCGCCACCTTTTGATAGGCAATGGCTAGTTAACATGTCAGCGCAGGTCACTTGGCACTCTTGACAGTTCGCCAGGCACTGTTTCATGGAAGCGGTTGCGGTACTCATTTGTTGTTCTCCTTATGGAAAATTGGTTGCGGCCCAGTTGCCGCTGGAAATCCGGAATGCAACTTGCATACCAGTATGGGGTATATTGTCGGTTGCCAATTTGACAGCGAAGGAAAAGGTTATGGTCTCAACGAACATCACTGCCACAGATCCGGTCTGCGGAATGACTGTGAATCCAGGTGAAGCACTCCACAGTGAACATGAGGGGCGACCATATTTCTTTTGTAGCGCCGGATGTCAAAGAAAATTTGAAGAAGATCCGAGCGGTGTTTTGGCCGCTCGATCAGAGAAAGACGCTTCCAAGAAACATTCGACCAAGGAAGACGCTTCGTGTTGCAGCAGCGGCAAACATGGTGGCTCGTCGACCATGGCAAGCGATTCGAAGTCAGATTCCAAAGCGATCTACACTTGCCCCATGCACCCGGAGATCGAACAGATAGGTCCAGGTGACTGCCCAATCTGTGGGATGGACCTGGAGCCGAAGGTCATCGACTTGGCGGACAGTGGAGATGACGAACAATACGCTGACATGAAGCGTCGTTTTTGGGTCGGAGTTGCTCTGTCGGTGCCGTTGCTAGTGATCGCGATGGGGCCGATGGTAGGTATACGGGTCGCGGAGTGGATGAGTAACACTGCGTTCGGATGGCTGCAGATTGCGTTGGCAACGCCAGTTGTGTTCTGGTGCGGATGGCCGTTATTGGTACGCGGGGCGAAGTCGTTCGTAAGCATGAATCTAAACATGTTCTCGCTGATTGCGGTGGGAACCCTAGCGGCCTATCTGTTCAGTCTGGTCGTTGTCTTGCTGCCAGGCGTAATACCTGATGCATTCTTCGAAAATGGCGTGCCACCGCTGTACTTTGAGGCAGCCGCTGTGATCATCACGCTGGTCTTACTTGGCCAAGTGTTGGAGCTGCGCGCTCGCCAGCAAACCAGCGGTGCAATTCGAGCGCTGATGCAGCTCACACCGGAAACTGCCCATCGAATCACCGACGGTGGCGAGGAGGAAGTCTCATTGGATTCGGTCCGCAAGGGCGATCGATTACGAGTACGACCGGGTGAGAAAGTGCCTGTGGATGGCCGTGTCGTCAGTGGCTCAAGCAGCGTGGATGAGTCGATGCTGACGGGCGAACCCATCCCGGTGAGTAAAAGTGAGGGTGATGAAGTCACGGGCGGGACGCTGAACCAGACTGGTGCATTGGTGATGGAGGCAGTGGGAGTGGGGGCTGATACCGTGCTGCACCGCATTGTCCAGATGGTTGCTGACGCTCAGCGCAGCCGAGCTCCAATCCAAAAGCTGGTCGATGTGGTTTCGCGTTACTTTGTGCCAGCCGTCATCATTTGTTCGATTCTGACCTTTATCGGTTGGGCGGTATTCGGCCCAGAACCGCAACTCGCTCATGCGTTTGTGGCAGCGGTTGCCGTGCTGATCATTGCTTGTCCTTGCGCTTTGGGTCTTGCAACGCCCATGTCCGTCATGGTTGGCGTTGGTCGCGGCGCGAGAGAAGGTGTGTTGATCAAGAATGCTGAAGTTTTGGAAGTCATGGAAAAGGTTGACACAGTCGTTGTCGACAAGACCGGGACGCTGACTCAAGGGCGACCCGAAGTGACCGAGATTGAAATCTTTGGCGACTGGAAACAGGACGACGTACTGGGACTCGCTGCAGCGGTCGAAAGTCAAAGCGAACATCCATTGGCTCAAGCTGTCGTGCGACGCGCCAAAGCGGATAATCTCTCTTTCCCAGAAGCGAGTGACTTCGAAAGCATTACGGGCGGCGGCGTGCGCGCCCGCGTTGATGGTCATGCCGTGTTGATCGGTAAGGCCGACTTGCTGGAAGAACAATCGGTATCAGACGTTTCGGCTGGAAAAGAGAATGCTGCCCAACATCAATCCCAAGGTGCAACGGTCGTTTTCGTCGCAATCGACGGAAAACTTGCGGCAATGGTGGCTATCACCGACCCAATTAAAAAGAGTACGCCAGCCGCTTTGGAGACGCTGCATGGACTCGGACTTAGAGTCATCATGCTCACCGGAGATGCCGAGCCGACAGCGCGCGCCGTGGCCGAAAAGCTCGGCATTGACGAATTTCATGCTGGGGTCTCTCCAAAAGACAAGCATGACTTCGTGAAGCGATTGAAAAGTGAAGGCAAAGTCGTATCGATGGCAGGCGACGGGATAAATGACGCTCCAGCCTTAGCTGAAGCAAATGTCGGCATTGCGATGGGCACTGGAACGGGCGTTGCGATTGAATCAGCCGGTGTCACTCTGGTTGGTGGTGATTTGCGTGGCGTGGCGGCGGCCAATAATTTGAGCCGCAAAACGATGAGCAACATTCGCCAGAACTTGTTCTTCGCTTTCATCTATAACGCGTTAGGCATTCCCGTTGCAGCGGGGTTGCTCTACCCGTTCTTTGGTGTTTTGCTTAGCCCAATGATTGCTGCAGCAGCTATGAGCTTCAGTAGCGTTTCAGTGATACTCAATGCGTTGCGATTGCGATCGAGCGAATTGGCCTGACGGACTTTGATCCAAATAATGAGCTAAGGTCTGTCGTCTGAAGCGTAGCGTTGGTCGGCAATCGACCAACATTGACGCCTCAAAGACTTCCCCATCTTTCAACTCCCGCCAATCCGGTCCTGAATGCTGGAGATCATTGTAAACCGCTCGAATCGAATGGATCTTCCTTTACCCGCCCCGGGTATCGAGTCGATAGGGAATCGAGATGCAATTCTCGACTTGTTGATGGAGCGACTCGTGTAATGGTTCTACGAAATTTCAACCGCAGCATGCTAGCATTGGCGGTCGCCGCCTGGTGTGCTCTGCCCGTTTGGGGACAGATCAGTCCAACTGCCGAGCCGGGAAAGAATTTCTTGAAGCCGCCTCCCATGCCCGAAGCTCCTTACAGTTTGCAGCAGCTCGATGCCACCGGGCCTCTCTTTCCCGGACAACGATACGATGGCAGCGACTTTTTAGAGGCTCCAGCTCCAGTCGTTTCGGCTGAGCAAGCCATCGGTGCGGAGACTTTTGGTGGAGACTATTCGCTGCCAGGAATGTTACAACTGGCCTCCGCCAACAATCCAACACTCCGGCAAGCGCAACTGCAGATCTCTGCACAGACGGCCAAGGCACTGCAGGCCGGGCTCTATCCCAATCCAATACTCAACTATATCGGCGAGCAGATCGGAGTTAATGGGACTGCGGGCGAATTTCAGGGAATGAGTGTTCAGCAGCGGTTCGTGACGGCTCAAAAACTCCAATTGAGCCGCGAAAAGTATATGCGCCGCGCCCACGTTAGCGAACACCAAGCCATGGTTCAGCAATTCCGCGTCTGCAATGATGTGCGAATTCATTTTTATCGCACTTTGGCCTCGTGGCAGATTGCGGTCATGCGCAGTGAATTGCTGAAGACAGCTGAGGACATGGCGGTCACAGCCCGCGAGCTCTATAACCAAGGACAAGCGAACCGACCCGACGTCCATCGTTCAAACGTTGCTCTGCAACGGGCTCGCTTGGATGTACTACAAGCGGAGAATCACTACCGAGAACAGTTCCGTCGGCTAACTTCATTGGTGGGTGTCGAGCTGGCCGTTGCTCCGCTGGTGGGGCAGCTTATGCCAGAGGGAGAGGCGATTACTTATGACGAAGCCTTGGCTAGCTTGATGACCGAAAGTCCTGAGCTAATGGTTGCGCGTGCCAAGTTGGCGGCTGACGGTGCGGCACTGCGTCGCGAACAAGTGGAGTGGGTGCCCGATATCGTCGCTCGGGGCGGTTCCGGCTACAACTTCGACGCACAGCAGGCTACCGCCCTGGCTGGCGTCTCGCTCGAGATTCCGCTCTTCGATCGCAATCAAGGGACGATACGCCAGGCCCAAGTGGATATGATGCGTCAGCAGTCTGAAATCCGACGAGTGGAACTCGAACTTCAACAGCGACTGGCGAATACTTACCAGCAATATCTTACATCGTTGCAGATGGCGACTGAGTACGGACGGGTAATTGTTCCTGAATCGAAACTGGCCTACGAAGGGTTTTTGAAAAGCTATAAAGACAATCGCGTCGACTGGCCCGAAGTACTAGCTGCTCAGCACGAGTATTTTGATGTTCGCCTGACTGAAATCCAGCAACTGGAAGAGGCCCGCGCCAATGAAGTCCTGGTCCGCGGGTTCCTCTTACACGGTGGGCTAATGGCGGCCGAAGGTCCGACACCACCTGGGCATATTGATGCGGTACCAAAGCCGCGTTAACAGTCACTGCGTTACGTTACTTGTGTTGGTTTGGAAACCGACAACTCGTTCCATGTCATGGAATGTCTAACCAGTTGGAAACATCCCGACCCAGGAGACCTTAAGCATGAGCCATCCAGAGGACCGTCGTCACTTCCTGAAAACCACTTCACTGGTCGCCGCAGGAGGGTTAGCCAGCGGAATCATCTCAAGTAGCGCCAAAGCCCAGCCTCCGTTGCATACTCCCTCTGAGCACCAAGGGCATGCTGGACCAACGCCAGAGGTGCCAGAAGGTTCGGACGTACAAGCTGAGTACGAGGGCTTTTCACGCTTCAAGCCAAGTCGCGGCAACGATCCTGACTCGGATTTCTATCTTGGAAAGCGTGTGCCGGGCTTTCGCAGCGCTGACGCCGCGCCAGTTCCGTTTGAAGCTCCGGATTTAGCCAAGTTGCCGTGGAAAATGGTCCGCGGGGCGAAGGAGTTTCATTTGGTGCCAATGGCCGTCGAACGCGAATTCCTGCCGGGCTACAAGATGAATGTCTATGGCTACAACGACACGATGCCTGGACCGACCATCGAAGTTAATCAAGGTGACCGCGTGCGCATCGTCGTGACCAACGAATTGCCTGAAGACACTTACGTGCATTGGCATGGATTCGAATTGCCTGTCCAATACGATGGGAGTGCGGAACTGACCCAAGAGCCGATCAAGCCGGGAAAAACATTCGTCTATGAGTTTGACGTGCATGAAGAGGGTACTTTCTTTTACCATTCTCATGTCGCCATGCAGGAAGCATTCGGTATGGTGGGCTGGTTCATCGTGCATCCCCAAAAAGTCTTTGACCCACCAGTTGATCGTGACTTCGGTTTGATTTTCCAGAACTTCTTTATCGAACCGAATCAGACGATCGCAGATAGCTGGCGGATGGATTGGAATTGGCACACGATCAACGGTCGCAGCGGACCCTACACAACGCCGTTGGTCGTCAAACATGGGGAGCGAGTGAGAGTTCGATTAATGAACTTTGCACCCATGCAGCATCACCCGATTCACTTGCACGGACACACTTTCTGGGTAACCGGCCATGAAGGAGCCCGTGCTCCCAAAACTGCCTGGATACCTCGCAACAATGTCCTGGTCGGCATCGCTCAAGCGACGGACTTCGAGTTCGTCGCCAATAATCCTGGCGACTGGATGTTTCATTGCCACATGGTGCATCACATGATGAACCACATGACTCGACAAGTCGGCCCTCGCATGCGTCAGAACGTGTCAGTGGACCAGTACCTTGCCAACGTCACCAGTCGTCCACGGGTCGACGCTACGCGCAACGATCCAGGCTTCGCTACGCCGGGATACCCTCAAGAGATGAAGGGTATGAACATGTCCGATCAAATGATGAAGAAGATCTGGGAACGCAGGGAGGTCCAAGGAATGCGTGCCATGTGGCCGATGTCGATCATGGGTCTGATGACCGCTTTACGCGTGCTCCCCTAAGACTTGTATCACAAGGTGATGGAGACCGACGAAGCGATCGAAAAAGGGAGCGTCTTTGAAGAAATCGTTCGCCGCTTCGGCAATCCCGATGCGTACGAACCCGGCCATATGAAGATGATGCCCGGGATGAAGATGTAGGGTCGATGGTTGTCTCCACTTTGTCGTCCGACCGTAGATTGTTCACCGGAGCCAACGTCCAGCATGCTCAGCCACGGTGACTCGCATTCCAGAGAATGGCAAAGGCAGAGGCCGGCCGTGCGCCTCCGCAAGGGGCTCGCACATACTTGCCTTTAGGGGAGTCCACGTTCTGGCGAACGTAGCTACGACGGTTATTTCCCGCACGATGCTTAATTGAGACATTCCACCGGGATCTAGGGCACTTTGCCAATCCGATCGCTTGTGGCTACAATCTGCGTACCCCTTGCCGGTATTCCCATCATTTTCACGCTGTTATTTGAATCTTGCCCCCATGTTGTCTGATGACGAGAAAAAACGGGTACTACATCGTCTAAGTCGAATTGGTGGTCAGGTTGAAGCCGTCGGCAGGATGATTGAAAGCGATAGTTATTGCGTCGATGTGCTGATGCAACTCTCGGCTGCCACGGGAGCGCTAGCAAAGGTTGGGCAAATCGTACTGGAGAATCATCTTCAGACTTGTATCCGCGAAGCAATGAGCAGCGGTTCGAAAACGGACCAGGATGAAAAGATCCAAGAACTGGTCAAGCTCTTTCGCAAATACGCTAACGTCATCGAATAATTGACGTATCGAAAGAGTTCCCAAATTCTTTCGTGACAATGTGAAGATCTACGGGCTGGCAGCATCTAACTACCACTGACCGAGCGACTTCTACTGAAGTTGATGCTTCCTTTCTGGGACTGCGACCGGTACCGCTCAGCCACCAACTATGTGACTTCTCCAACGATGTTCCATCTCTTCAAGAAGGCGATCGCCGATCGCTGGCATCGGCTTTCGATTAGCCGACAACTATTGATCTTCGTCAATACTGTCTTGACAGTCCTGGTAGTACTGTTTCTCTCGATGGACTATCGGATTCGAATGTCACAGCACCTGCATGAAAAGCAAGTCGCACTTTCTGAGGAAGCGAAAACGATTTTCGAATCCTTTTTGCATGTTGAGAAGATCGGGGGAAACGCGATTCAACACCTCCTAGATAATATTTGCGCTCGCATGAATGCCTCAGATTCTCCTGGACATCATATTGCTGCTGAGTGGCAGGGACGAGAATATCAGGCACAATCGCATGGACACGCTTCGTCGGAAATGATGGCAGCTCTGAAAGGGGGAAAGACTGAAACCCAACAAGCCTCGTTGATTCGAGATCGCATCGTAGTAGGGGAGTTTCGCGGAACGCAAGGTGCCGTGTATGTCTCGGAAGATCGTGGGGCAATCGTGGGAGAGATACGACATTTGTTGATTCTACAGACGGTTGCTGTCCTGTTGATGGGAACGGCTGCCGCTTTCGTCGTCAATGCCGTTTTGAGACAACTGATCGCAAAACCAATTCGTGGCTTCGTGAACGCTCTGCAAAGTGTCGCAGATGGCAATTTGACTGTCATCGCCAGCACACGCAGCTGCAAAGAACTCGGTTACCTAGCCGACCAGATAAACGTAATGACCAAAAAACTACGCAATACGGCTCAGGACCATCGAGTACACATGGAGAAAGCACGACAGATTCAAAGGCATTTGCTTCCAAAGAGCAATGGTCTTAGCGGAATAGCGGTTGCGGATTTGTTCGAGCCCGCCGAAGAGGTTGGAGGTGACTACTATGACGTCATCCCACTGCCAGAGCAAAAGTACTTGTTGTGTCTGGCAGACGTCGCAGGCCACGGTGTACCAGCGGCGATGGCAGCAACGGTCATCAAATCGCTGGTATTGGAGGCGATCCAATTCACTACGAGCCCAGCAGAAATGCTGACACGCATCAATCGTCGCTATGCAGAAATCATAATGCCGGGCCATTTTGCAACGATGGTCGTGCTTGTCATCGACACCATCAACATGACCCTAAGTTGCGCCAGCGCGGGGCATGAGCCCCCATTCATTCAGCAAAGTGGGCTACCGGTCGAACGTCTACTAACTGGCGGGCTGGTACTCGGAGTCAACGAAGAAGTTTGTTACGATGAAGAGACACGTTCTGTGGCTATGGGCACTCGAGTACTTCTTGTATCAGACGGCGTAACCGAAGCCTTTGATCCAGAGGACAATCAGTTTGGAACTGAGAGAATTAGCGAGGCGTTGCAAGAGTTGTCGGCTGATTGTGATATCAATGACGTTGTTCATAACCTCAAGAGTCGATTGTCTAAGTTTCGTGGGACGCGACCAGCGTTTGATGACACGACATTGCTGGCCGTTGAACTTCAGACGCCCACCAACGATGAACTATGTGCGTGAACTTCTGCGATCGCCTGTGTAGCGCCCCAAATAGACTGTATCGAATACTGGTGATGGCGGGTAGCCAGCGAATGAGAACCTGCCGCATTTGAACAGCCATGCGCAACCCACATACTGAAAACCCATTCGTCGAACAGCGATTAGCGCGCTCTCATTGGTGGCATCTGTGGTAAGTATCAGGCGGGTTACACCGTCAGCGGAAAGCGATGGCTCGAGTCCGCTCATTAGGGCTCCATAGAGTCTTCTTCCACGGAATTGCGACATCACAAACACGTTATGAACGAAGGCCGTGTCCTCTGGCATCGTAATCGGAAGTCCAGCTTGTAGATCGCCATTGTGATTAAATGTGGCGGGAATGTCACCGATCGCTACCCATGCGAAGGCCGCAAGTGCGCCTTGGAAGAGAATCGCGTAGCAATAGGCCCTTCCATCTTCCAGATCCTTTTGCCGCGATGTCGTGAATAGTTGCGGATGTAGCTCGATTAACTCACTAAATCGTTCGACGGTTATCTCGACAAATTCGAACTCGATTGGTAACAGAGTCGGACGGATTTGAGCCAACTCGACACCAAATACGTAGCTAATATCTGCCGTGCCGAGCCGTCGAATGACGCGATACGGTAGGTAACGTAGCTGCGTTATTAAGCCCATACGCATGTTCTCAAGTTTGTCGTAGAGTTAGTGGCAACAACTTCCACCGGATTTACTTTCCGTCGCTTGACTTGTCGATGAGGCGGTGGGACTTCGGTAGTCGTCCGTCGATGCTGACGGATACATCGTGTTTTGTTCTACCGCTGGCACACTCGTGTCATACTTGATGTTGGCAACACTGCGTTTGACAGTCTCCTGTGCCGCACCTTGCTGAGCGATGGAACTGACTCGTCGCTGCGGCATTGCACATCCGGCGCTGAAGAATAAACTTGAGATCAATCCCATTGCCGGAAGCATTCCATTCGATCGTATTTTCATCGTGACATCCTTGTCGTTTTGATAGGGGTTTGCGTTGTCGCATACTGAGTCAACGGAAACTCTGTGAATAATAAAGGGCAGGGGCGGCGTGATGCGTCATCACACCAGATGGCGTGAATCCTCAGGACACCGCCCCCGCGAAAGCTAGTTGGGAGTGGAGGAGTCGGGAGTGGAGGAGCGGTCATTCCCATCTTCTCCACTCCCAACTCCCGTCTCCCAGCTTGACTACCGAAGCGTAGGAGCTTGTACTCCTTGTGATTTCAAAACAGCCAAGTACTTCTGTGGTTCCGCTGCAATCTTCTTTGCGCAACCAGGGCAGCAGATGTATATCGCTTTGCCATCCGCATTGACTTTGTAGGGGCCACCCATCGCATCAAGTGGTTCGTCCATGACAGGGCATTGCTTTTGGGCAGCGATGAACGGAGCGTCTGCCGCGGTTACTTTAAAGACGCCTTCGCGCTCTTGTTCTGTTCCAACCGGAACACTCCCAGCTCCTCGACTCCCAGACTCCCCTTCTCCCCGGCTCCCACCTTCTTCCCCGTAGACCAACGCCAAGTACTTCGCTGGCTCGGCTTGAATCTTCTTCACGCAGCCTTTGCAACACAGGTAGATTGGCTTGTCACCGACCATGACCTTAATCGGAGTCCCCATACTCCCCAATGATTCATCCATCACAGGACACTTGCCTTGTTTGGCGATCAGCGCCGCATCGGCTGCGGTTGCCGTAGACACAAGAACTTCAATTCGACCGGATGCATATTTGGCTGGGTTTGACTGGATCGCGTTCACACATCCGCTACAGCATGCGAACACAGTCTGTCCATTGACATTGACTGCGACTGGGGCACCCATGCTACCCAATGGCTTGCCACTGACCGGACAAATTTTCTGACGAGCGATAGCAGCGGCGGCAAGCTGTTGCTCGCTGGCGGGGACCGTTGACACCTCTTGCAGATTAAGTGTTTGGCTGCCGATGCCCGGCAGTCCCACTAATTGTAAGTTCATTTCGATTTGGCGACCCGCAATCTGTGACAGATTTACGGGAGCAGAAAGGCCGCCTTTGCCATCGGGCAAAAGATCATAGCGGTATCGTTTGGCGTTGCCTTCGATCCGCAATGACGCCGCCCCCCGGCCACTTTCGACCGACAATGGCTGACCGTTGCGATCGAAGGCAAACAACTGAATACCTCCCTGTGAGACGAGCGTTTCCAATTGAAGTGAGCCTGAGTGCCTTAGCGTTCCACCATGCGGTCCCTGTTGTGGCGCCGATGGCAACTGTCCCGGCATTGCGTGTTGATGACCTTGGGCCTCATGAACCGACTGAGCATCAGCAACGAGTGGGCAGACCGCAACTAACATCCCTGTCAGCATCAATGGTTTAAGCGAGTTGTAGATCATCCTTGTTCTCCATATTCTCGTGATGAAACTATTCCAAAGGCCCCTGCGACTCTTGGATGCACGAAGGAACCAATCCTTCACGGCAATTCGAAAATTTCTATGCGGCATCGCGAAATCCCTCATTTTGAACTGTTGGCATTTCTTCCGTACCTTCCCAAAGCGGATCACTAAACCCGAATCGCATCTTGAATTCGAGGTAAGCAGAGTAAAGGGTGGGGACGATGAAGGATGTGAATGGTTCAGCCAGCATTCCACCAAAAACCGGGATTGCCATCGCACGCGCAACATCAGCCCCGCGGCCAGTGGCAATGAGTACTGGGAGCAGTGCTGCCAGCGTGGTGACAGTCGTCATCATGCAGGGCCGAATACGCTTTAGTCCGGCCTCGTAAACGGTGTTTCGGATGTCCTCAACGCTACGGATTTTCCGTTTTTGCAGCAGTTGATGGATATAGGTCGCCATGACGACTCCATCATCTACCGCTAGGCCGAAAAGTGCGATAAAGCCAACCCAAACAGCCGTGTTGAGTTCCACATCCATCCAGGCGACGAGCACCATTCCTCCAGCAAATGCAACGGGAATTCCTGTAAACACAGCCATTGAGATAGGTAGATTGCGGAACTCAACGTAGATGAGCAGCAGGTTGATCATAATAACCACGGGAATGATCCACATTAGGCGTCGATTCGCTTCGATCTGATTGCGAAAGCTACCTACGGCTTCCAGCGAATAACCAGCGGGCAGGTTCAGTGTGGGAGTGGAGGACTTGAGAGAATTGCGACTTTCGTTGCTCCCAGCTCCCAGCTCCCGCCTCCCAGCTCCCTGCTGCGCCAATCGAAGTTGTTCTTCAATCGCGGCGATAGATTCCAGATCCCCTTTAGCTCCGTTAGTCATAAAGGCGACATGCGCAACCAGCCTTCCGTTTTCGCTATTGATAGCGCCAGGTCCCCAAGTCGTCTCCAGTTTGGCAAGTTCTTCGAGAGGAACGACAGCGCCGGCGTGTGTCACGATAGGAAGTCGACCCAGTTGATCAATACGTTCGCGTAGATCACGGTTGTATCGCAGGCGCACCGGATAGCGTTCGCGGCCTTCAACAGTCTTGATCAGGTTCATTCCACCCAACGCGGTCTCGATGATCTGGTTAACCATCGCGGCGCTCATGCCATAGCGAGAAGCGGCCTCACGATCGACGGTGAATTCGATATAGGGTTTACCTAACACGATATCGGGATTGACCGTACCAGCATTAATGAGTGGTGATTTCTTGAGCTCTCCTGCCACATCCATGGCCGCTTCAGCCAACTCCGCGAGATCATCACCATAAATACGTATTGCCATGGGAGCCTTAATTCCACTTTGCAGCATGACAACTCGTCCTTCAATAGGTTGCAATGCCGAAGCGGGAGTAACACCCGGCAGCGCGGCCACGCGGTTGATCTCGTCCCAGATATCGCGCGGTGTCACCCCTTCGCGCCACTCGCTCTCGGGCTTGAGCATCACGTAGGTTTCGATCATCGCAGCCGGCGCCGGGTCGAGCGCTGACTCGACGCGACCAATCTTACCGAGCACATCCTTGACTTCGGGAATCTGACCAATTAGCACGTCTTGAGTCTGCAGTACCTGCATGGCCTGCGAGAAGCTGGCGGCTGGATAGAGCGTCGGCATATAGAACCAACTACCCTCATCCAAGGCGATCCAATCGTCACTGCGCAGACCAGTGAAAACGTGTTTTGCGTCAACATAGCCAGGGAATTCGTTGAGGTCAGCACCAAACACTTTGGCAACGCGTTCAACAGGTTGTAAAATGGTGGGCATCCCAATGAAGGCACCGACACCAAGTACCAGCAGCATTGCCGGAAACGACAACGCCAAGGCTTTATGGTTAAGAGCTTGCCGTAATCGAGCAGCATAAATCCAACGCACAAAACGACTCGATGGAATCTCTTCAATGGGCCGAATGCGTTCGCGCAGCAATTGCCAGCCAGCCACGAACCCGAGTAAGCCAACAGTAGCTGTCACGACCCAGGCAGGCACAGCGAAATGTTCCGCAAGACGTGCTCCCCACATGAAGTGTGCTGTCGCCGCAAGCAAAGTGGCCAACGCAAGTCCCGCTCCGAGTGCGGTTCGCTTGCGAAAGCCAGCACTCCGCAACATCAACCGGCTTAGCGCGGGAACGATTGTCACGGCTGTGATCATGGCAGCCGCGATCGCGAATGTCTTCGTAAAGGCAAGTGGCGAAAACAATCGGTAGTCGCGTCCGGTCAAGAAAAACACCGGCAGAAAACTAACAATCGTGGTTGCAACTGCAGTCACAACGGCGGGCGCAACTTCGATCGAGGCTTCGTAGACGACCTGACTTCGCGTTTGAGTGGAGGAGCAGGGAGGTGAGAGGTGGGAGTGGGGAGCTGGGAGGTGGGAGGTTGGAGCGTGCTGACTCCCAACACCTTCACTCCCAACTCCCTTCTCCCAGTCTGCCAGGTGCTGGTAGATGTTCTCAGAGACAATGATGCCCATGTCAACCATCGTACCAATAGCAATGGCGATGCCAGCTAACGACATGATGTTAGAGCCAACTCCGACGACGTGCATGGCAATGAATGACATCAAGACTGCGGCGGGTAAGCAGATAGCAACGACAAAGCTGCTGCGAATATGTAGCAGAAAAAGCAAGATAATAATGGCCGTGATGATGATTTCATCACGCAGCGCGTGGGTTAAAGTCGCCATGGTCTCATCGATTAATCCACTGCGATCGTAGACTGCATGAATGGTGACGCCCTTCAGTGCCGGCTCGATCTGAGCGATTTTGTCCTTGACGCGATCGATAATGACGCGCGGATTCTCGCCGTATCGCATTACCACGACGCCACCGACGGCTTCTGCTCCGTTGTAGTCGAGCGCCCCGCGCCGAAAGTCAGGGCCAAGTTGCACATTGGCAACATCGCTGACACGCACCGGAACTCCATCGCGCTGCAAGATGACAATTTGCTCGATGTCGGCGATTGCCTTTTCTTTGTCCCCGTCGGTACCAAGGAATCCCTTGCCGCGAACTATGTATTCCATGCCTGTGGACTCAACGGTCTTAGCACCCACGTCAACGTTGGAGCCCTTAATTGCCATCGCCAACGCATCAAGCGGTATGTCATGGAATCGCAGTTTGTCGGGATCAACGTCAATTTGGTACTGGCGGACATAGCCGCCGATGGACGCGACTTCACTGACCCCTTCCACGGCTTGCAACTCATACTTAATGACGAAATCTTGTAGACTCCGCAACTCTGCCAAGCTCATTCCATACTCTGGCGGCTGCAAAGTGTAGTAATAGATTTGCCCAAGTCCGGTGGCATCTGGGCCGAGTTGAGGGACAACACCATCCGGCAGCTGCGATGCTGCGCTGCCAAGTTGCTCTGAAACACGGCTGCGTGCCCAGTAGAAATCAATCTCATCCTTGAAAGTGACCTGCACGAAACTGTAGCCGAACATGCTCTTGCCACGTACCGATTCGGCGCCGGGTACTGCGAGCAGCGACACGCTGAGTGGATACGTGACCTGATCTTCGATATCTTTTGGCGAACGTCCAGGCCATGGGGTCAGTACGATGACCTGGTTTTCACCGACGTTTGGAATCGCATCAATTGGCACGGCTTGGTAGGCAAACCACCCTCCAACGCTGAGACCAATGGTCAAGATCACAACGAGCCAAGGTTCTTTGACGCAGAATCTGATGAGGAGGTTAAGCATGGTTGGCCTCCGGCTTTTCGCAAAAGCTGGGAGCTGGGAGTGAAGAAGTGGAGGAGCTGGGAGCTAACAGACGTTCTTGATCGAGAAGGGGGCAATCATCCTCAATGGAATAATGCACTCCCTGCTCTTTCACTCCCGACTCCTTCACGCTATTACTCTTGAAGTCGACACACCATTTATCTGATTCATAAATCATTGCGACGATCATTCGAAGTATTTCATCGTAAAATTCGATTGCCTGTTGGGTGGTCTCAGCAACGAGGTATCCATGTGCCGCTGCATATTCAATCCAAACTTGCGTTTCAGCCGCTTCGGCCTCAGCAGTGTTAAGTGTGCTACAGAAATGTTTTTCGTAGCGTCTCTTTCGCCATGCCTCTGCAATGTTGGCACTCACACTTCGAGAGGATCGCCTAACCTGATCGGTTAACGAATACATTTCCTCACGAGGAAACGTAGTCGACAATTCGAAAATGCGTTCACCAGCCGCAAACGACTTCTGATATACGATCAAATCGCGATGAGTTCTAATTCGTCCGTTCAATAGACCGCTCCCATTTGTTCGCCTTGCACGACGCTCCCGACTCCTTCACTCCCAAACTCCTTCACTCCCAGACTCCCGATCTCCCAGACTCCCCATCTCCCTGACCAGCTCTCCACAGCGAAGCATCTCACCACCCCAATATGGGTTCGCCAACTCTCCTCCGGGTTGCATCCAGTCTCCGCCGCCACCGGGAACCATCGGACAGTAATAGTGGGTGAGTGCTTGCGCAGACCTGGGGCCTCGAGCGGCCACGGCTGCGCGGAGCAGTGCGTGGCTCACGCCTCGATATGCCTCACGAGCCGTTTCGAGTGATCCATCCATTCGAGCTGCCGAACGTCGAGCTTTGGCAATTTGCATTTGCGCCGCATCAGGAACTTCAGCTAACATCTCCAACTTGGATAAAGAATCTATCATGGTGTTGAGCGCGACTGGTGGTGGAGCTAGATCGGCAGCCAGTGCACATTGAATTTCAAAGTAGGCGTCATAGGCTCGATCAAATTCCTGACCAGCCGCACCTGCGAGCATGACGGGATTACTTTCTGGCAGTTTTAGCGGTCCAGGCGCATAGCTTGGTGCTTTACTGGGGTCCATTAGTGATGGATTCCCAGCCAGCTGCATCTGCGAATCAATTAAGAAGTTTCCACCCGTGGCGACAGTCTCACCAGCAGCCAATCCTTCGACAATGACCGCTTCGGTATCATTCATCGGCCCAACGTGTACACGGCGGATTTCAAACCGTCCGGGTTCGGTTTCCACATAGATCACACCGCTGTCGCCCGTCAGCAAAACCGAATCTCGCGGTACCGTAACTACTTGTTGTTGGGGCTGCGGCTCGAGGGCATATCCGAGTTGAACTGTCGAGATCAAATCCATGCCACATAGCGGACACTTCCCCGGTTCATCGCGAATAACTTGTGGATGCATGGGGCTGATGTACTTGCCAGACAGGGCTGGGTCGTAAACAAGCGCGCCTGGAATGGCGGGGACTGTAATCCTGGCAGTTGCATAGTCGCCAGGTCTAAGCTTTCCATCAAAATTCATCACCTCGACTCGAACGCGAACGGTTCGCGTTCGCTTGTTGACGGTCGGGTCAATGAACGCAACACGCCCCGTAAAAACCTCGCCGGGCATCGACTGAATTTCTGCTTCGACTTGCTGGCCAAAACGAACATTGGCTGCGTCATCTGGGAACAGATCAAGCATCATCCACACGGAACTCAAGTCGGCGATCTGCAATATCTTTTGGCCCGTTTTCACATAGTCTCCTTCTACCGCCGACTTTTCGATGACAGTTCCACTTTGCGGTGACTTGATGCGGATGCGAGACTGTGGCGTTCGACTCTTACTCAGTGAAGCGATTTGCTCTTGCGACATGCCCAGTTCGCTGAGGTTTTCACGTGCCATCTCTTGCATGTCACTATTGCCAATGCCGAATCGGCTCGAAGTGTTGCTGTCTAGACTGGTTACGAACTCTGTCTGAGCCGAATAGAGTTGAGGGCTATAGATCAATGCCAGATCGTCCCCTTCGGTGACTTTCACCCCAACGTAATTGGCATACATCTTTTCGAGCCTTCCATCGATGTACGCGGATATTGTGGAGAGGCGACTCTCGTCGAAGTCAATCGAGCCGATCGTGCGAATGGTGCGCGTCATCTCTCCCAGCTTGGACATCGCGGTCTGGATACCAACCAAGCGGCGAGCTGCTGCTTCGATCGTGACTGAGATTCCATCACCGCTGCCACCTCCGGTAGCCTCAACCAGTTCCATTGCACACACTGGACAGCGGCCAGGCTCTGTCGACGGTGGTGTACACATCATGGGACAGATGTAGCGTTTGTCTTTGTCGCCACCAGCGTCACTCGCGATCTGCGTCGCGTCGTCCCCACCAGAAAAGCCGTTGGCGGTGATCCACTCCGAGCGCTGCGCAAACCCGATCATAACTAGCAGAATCGCCCCGACTCCAACGACTATGGCTGACTTCGCCCCAAATTGAACTAACCAGCTCCAGCCGCTCAGACGTGAGTCCGCGACTACCGACGACACCGGTGCGGGTGGCGTTGTGCCCGCGTTTTCACCGACTGGAGTAGCCGCGGTTTCGTGCGAGACATGCCCTTGCTGCGGTATTGCGTCGGTTGTTTTCGGTTTACTCATTGGCCCTTCATTCGTGTTCCCGCCAATAGGCGTTCTGGCCTGTTGCCCTTCAGCGACAGAATGTTTACCTGCAGCGCCTTCACTTGTTTTGTCGGCTGGTTTCATTTCAGTAACTCGCAATTGCAGTCAATAGGTCTCATTGACAACTGTCTCGACACACGACGATCACCGTCGACCTTGCGTCAAACATCGCAAGACCATGACGTAGTGAAATTCGTCAAGATTTACAGCAAAGCGTTTTCCCCTCGGGAAGCCGAAACTCGTGACGAGATTCGCTACCATGACGCAACTCCCCTCTGCGATATAGCTGGCGTAGCATGCGGTGGAAAACTTGGTGAACCAAAGATAGAGGAGTGCGATAGGTGCGCACCGCTCCCTGGAGAATGCGTTACAAGCGCCAGACGCAGAGTTCGATCTGCGCGAAATGCAAGATTGCAAGAGAAAGAACGTCACCGAAGGCACGGACGCACAGGCGCTGTTCCCTCGGTACTGCAATTACGCTGAAAGGAAGACCTAATGACACAAGGTCACGAACTTCGCCTGCTGGCGATCGGGGAACAGGAGCGCAAGGAGCCTCTGGCGCATGAAGACAGTGACAGCCCGTCTCGACGGCGGTACTTTTCGATGATGTCCCTAGGTCTTCGGCGGTACAGCACGATGGCGCTTGCTCATCCACTGGTCCATTGGCAATCTCTGTGTCCACAAACGGACTGTCATCGCGCGCGGAGTTATGACCGCAGCAACTGGCACTATCATCATCAGAATTGACATCCGTGTTCCCACCGCAACAACCGCAGCGGTCGCCGAGGGTATCAACTTGGCAGCCACCGCATCCTTGGCAAGTGAATTGTGAAGCGCATCTTGCCGCACAAGCTTTTCTAAGCGCAAACACCATCGACGGCTGAATCGCTATCGTAACGATCAGTGCGAGATTGACGGCAATGCGAGTTAAGCGGGCCATGAGATTTGTGTGGAAGTTCCTCTTTAAGCGTTCCGATAGTATACCCTGAGATGGTATGTCAACTGTATCGGAAATTCTGCCAATTGGTACAAGTCCAATTCGCCAAAACGGCATGATTACCAATCAAATTGTAGTTTGCGGAGTGGAATCGGATGCGAAATCATCGGAAAAACGAAAGTGTTTCCTGGAAGAATCGCCGATTCTTGCTCGCGTTGTTGGCTGGGTTATCAACTGGCGGATGTGCGACTTCGCCCAAACCCAAGCCATTCGCTTTCTCGCAATCCGCACCTCCGAGCGCATCCGCCAATCGGGAGGTTGGGCCGATCAATGCACGCAATCCTCCCTCCGCTCAAACTCCGTCTGCTATTCGGACGGTTGGCTACAACGAGGGGTTAGTTATGACCGCTCCACAACTGGGGTTTGTTCAGGATTCCGAAGCAAGGGCAAGCAACGATGAATTGTCACAACTAGACATATCCGAGGAAGGCATGCCCAGCAAAATAACCGAAAACGATTCCGCTATCGAGGAAGTAAAGCCAGAAACTACTGGACTGCAGACAATGAACGCTGATTCTGCATCCGGAACGCAGCAGCCCGCCCAATACTTCGTGTCCGTCGCCCTGGCTGGGCACCCAAAAATTCGAGCCGCGCGACAACGCGTGGCAGCGGCCGCCAACGTAGCGCCTCAGGTCAGTGCACTACCGGACCCAATGTTCAACAACACCTTCTGGCCGATTCAGAATCAAGCGTTGCAAACCGCCGGAGGTCGGGTCGGCCATCAATTTGGGTTGTCCCAAGGCGTACCGTGGCCTGAGAAACTACGGACCAAGGCGGATATAGCGAATCGAGAAGTGCAGATGGCACAAGCTGAGGTAGATCGCATCGAACGCGAAATCACCGAAGGAGTTCGACTTGCATACTACGAAGTCTGGTTCGCAACACGTGCCATTGCCATTGTCGAAGAAACCCGTGAGTTGGTTGACGATTTAACGCAAGTGGCCGAGGCTCGCTATAAAAGCGGTGGAAGTCAACAGGATGTGCTTAGAGCTCAGTTAGAAACCGATCGTCTTGACGATCAGACAGTGACACTTCGCAAACAAAAGGAGCAAGCTCAAGCTGACCTTGCTGCGCTAGTTCAACAACCTGTTGCATTGATGCCGGAAGCAACCGAAGAACTTGGCTTGACCAATGTCCCCGAGCAACTGGACGGACTCTTGGCTCTGGCTGAGCAATGCAATCCCGAACTACGTGCAATTGCGTGGGAAATCCAAAGGGATCGTCAAAAGCAGAAGCTGGCCTGTCTGCAAAAGTACCCTGACCTTCAACTCGGCTTGAACTACGCCATCATCAGTGATGACAACAACGTTATTAGCCCAGTAGCCAATGGACATGACAACATCAGTTTCACCGTTGGGACGACTCTGCCCATCTGGCGTGAGAAGATCAACGCGGGGATTCGTGAGGCGGCACATCGCACCACCAGCTCGACGGAACGACTAGAAGCTGAGCGGGATGCGATACAAGGCAAGCTGCGCCGTTTGATGGCACAAGCGGATGCTCTAGTTCAGCAGCAAGACATCTACAAGGAACGCATCATTCCACGCACGGAAGACACACTAAAGCTGTCGATTGCAGATTACCGTGGCAAGCGGACTGATTTTTTCACGCTCATCGAAACCTACCGCGAGCTACTCATGTTTGAGACTCAGTTGGCTCGATTTGAAGCAACACTTGCAGGCACGGTGGCCCAGATCGAACGCACCGTCGGCTGTCCGACACAGTAACAATTCTCGTTTCCCGTTTGTCAACCTTCCTCGAGCTTCGTCATTTTATGGCGAAGCTCTTTTCTTGCGCGGTAGGAGCCTTAAAATAAGCACAAGCTAAGGACGAAAGCTTACGGTGAAAACGGAGAGTGACTTATCTGCCTCACCGCGGTCTAGATTGAACGCGTAGTGCTTCCATCGCCTCTCAAGTTCTTCGACATTGCTGATTCCATAGTGTTTCGACAGCGCTTGGTCGTAGCCATGCTCGGTGGCATCGATGCCAAAACGCGTGACTTTTGCGAGATCTCCCTGTTGGCATAAGTAACGCATCAGTGATGCACTTTGGCCATAGAAGGCGGGCATTTGATCGGGAGATGTGAACTGCTCTAAACGCAGAATTTGACTTAGCGGTAGTGCGGTACCCTGTTGAAGTGCCTGGCGGCAGTCACGTTCATGTAGTGACTGTTTCTGTTTTGTATCGGCAAGCATAGCAGCCGCCTCATCCAACCAATGGGGAGGTTGGTTTCCGCCAAAACATTCTGCGAGAACAATGTGGGTCAATTCATGAGGCAGCGCGGGTAAATCGCCGTTTGGTTCCATTAGTACGTCGATTCGCCGAGAAACAGTGCGACCACGATCGAGCTGAATCAAGCTGCTCCCAAGCGTATGGGCTCCTATCGGTCCAACAGCGTCAATATATGCAGCTCGGCTCCTATGCACTTGAACTTCGCAAACGGGATTCCAAGAAGGGAGCTCTCCAGCATTTTGCCATAGTTCCACCAATTGCCGCCGCAATGACTCGCAATAGGCGAGTACTTTTTGGGGAGACGGACCACCTGGGGGAAAACGAACTGAGAAGCTATCCGAAGTTGCTATCAACTCGACTTCTTTGTTCACTTGCCCCGCACCGACCGAGGGAACGCAAAGTAATAAGAATGCCACGGCGGGTTTTACGAAAGATTCCAAATCTACATCTCCAAATTGGCCTCCTCAAACGACAACGATCAGAAATCCCACGTTGCTGAAGGCATTGGGAGTCTGCACAATTCAACTCGTGTGCCGAGTTGCAAAGCACTCTGGTCTGCATAAGTCCTCACCTAAGCCTAAGTCTCTAACAGCAAAGGACTTGCAGCGAAAATTGAGGGGCACTTCTATTTCCGTCTTTGAACGCGTCCCGCGCGGAAACACGGCAGCCTTGCGCGAACCCGAGGCATCGCATAGGGCGCTTGGGCGTGAACCCAAAGTGTGGATTTCAAAAAATCTGCGAGTGCTCGCGAAGAAATGACCGGCGGTAAGCATCAAAACTAACAATTGCGGCGACGAGGCGGATGTTGCTGTGACCAACAAGATAAATTCCGCGTATCAAAATGGGGTACTCCCCCGGAGGTCTTCGGTATGTTGAAGCATGCAATCCCGGTTGTCGCGGCCCTTGCCGCAGTTGGCTTTTCAGCAGGCAGCGCGTGGGCGCAATGTGGATGCTGTTCCACCGGTCCATTAACAAACGCCACTTCAATTGAAAGTGCTGGTGGGACGCCTGTCACATCGCCAGCACTAACAACGCAAGGCTACCAGCGATACTCCTACTCGCCGTCCTCCGTAGCCAATCCTACGCTGCAAACAAGTACCTCGCCAAGCGTTGTACTAGCGGCACCTCAAATCCAGTCGTATAGGCGCTACTCGTTTCAGCCTAGCGCATACAGCGGTTCTAGCAGCTCTCGAAAGCATCCATGGGAGTACAGCAAAGCTGATCCGCGACGATACCGACCATAAGTCGCACATTCAATAGATCCTAGAATCGCGCCTTCAACGCAGTCCTGCTTAGTTTAAGTAGGCTGCGTTTTTTTCGTTCCCATTGGTTCAATGTCCTACTTTTCGCGAACAGTTGGATCAAGGTTTGCGCTGTCGCTTTCGGTTACTTACTTTAGTTGGAAACCATGTTCTGCTGGTCGGGACGATGGCCTCGAGGTCAATGCCCGGGAGCGATTGAAGTGCAGATCTTTTAGGCATGTACTGGACTGCGTAACCCAGCGACCGGTGTTGCAAACAATTTTTGTCACGTCCCGTGAAGAAGTCGAGGTCGGACTGCATCCTAAAGAACATGATTGAGGACGTTTTCCTCAACAACTCTGTTTCAGAAATCCTCAGAAGGGAACAACCATGGTTACAAAACACGTCGGAAAAATGGCACTCAGTTTGGCGGTGGTGGCCGCATTCATGTCCCTCGCCGGGCAACCAGTCTCAGCACAGTCGAGAGTCAATACAGACAAGGTCTCGCGGAATAACGGAGCTGGCTTCTGGGAAAACAGCCGAGCATCGCGCAACATTCAACATGCCCGCGACTACTCCCGCAGCATCCAGCAGTACAGCACGCAAGTGCCGACTCTTAATCCGGTTGTCACTCAAGCAGAGTCCCAAATGTTGGGTCAGCAAATTCAAGGGATTCAGCGCGAGATGTCGGTAGTTCGTGAGCAGAATGCGAGCAACCCGAAAGTAGTTGAGCAGGTGAAAGGCATCGAAACGAAACTCCAACAAGCAACGAGCACGCAAAAGATGCTTCACGAAGAGTGCTGCAAAGATTCGCCTGACGGCAAGGTCTGTGGAGACATGGCTGCAAAGATAGCTAGCACGCTTGACCAAGTAGCCAAGGATCATGCCAAGCTGTTGCAAGTGATGGGACAGCAAGACGCAGCGTACAATCATGAGCACAACGCAATCAAGCCACCCGTTAAGGCGGGTCAATAGGCTGGATCGTTTGCCGATTGATACGACGCGTTTTCTCAAACAAACCCGAGCTTCGTCAATTCCAGACGAAGCTCTTTTCGAGCACGGTTCAGTCGTGAACCAACCGTGCCTTCGGGGATTCCCATCGATTCGGCAATCTCGTGATAAGACAAACCTTGTTGTTCTTTGAGCAGAAAGACAACTCGCAGTTCAGGTTCGAGACGTTCAAGTGCTGCCTGAATTAGTTGCGACTCTTCGTTCCTGATGAGGCGATCGTCATCGACTGTTGCCGGTTCCAAGACGTAGGGTGCAGTGGTCTGCTTCTTTTGCTTTCTCAAGTGCTGCAAGGCTTCATTGGTGGCGATTCGATATAGCCATGTTTCCAATTTCGATTGCCCGCTGAACTGGCCAAGCTTGCGAAACATCTGCAGAAAGACTTGTTGCGTCAAGTCGTCGGCATCTTGGCGTCCGACCATCCGAACCATCAATCCATAGACGCGGCTGTTGCAATGCTCATAGATCGCTTGCATGGCAGTGTTATCTCCCGCTACGCAGGACGCAACCAAGCGATCCATGGTATGAGCATTGGGTAACTCGCTGGCTGGCTGAGCGGACGCACTTTCATCGTCGATATGATTCAAGGTGTCCATGCTCCGGCTAGATCGAACCGGTCACACCGCGTCCCGAATAGGACTTCCCAACGAGCCGTCGTTGAACGAATCGCAGAAATATCTGGGTTTAGAGTGAAGGATATGGAACCGTGAAGCATCAAAAGCGGCGAACCCATGCGGCTCAGGACGCGGTCGGTATCGGTCGAGTATTGCTTCAAATGAAAGTGCATATCCCAGCCAATAAATAAACGGGCGCGTTTGCGAGCGAGCAAAAAAGCAAATGGCAAAGTGAAACGATCGAGCGATGTGGTCGGTTCGATCGACAATCATAACATACCCTTCTGGGGTATCAAAGGGTGTCCAGGACGAATGGGCAGTTCGCGCGCAGGCAAATCAACTACGGATATTCTATAGGAGAATTCAAAATGTTTCAGCAGGCACAGTCGCGAATCCTGACCGTACTAGCAATCGTTGCTGTCGGTGTCCTTGCCGCCGAAGGTCTTACTTAAGAACAACGCCAAACGCTAGTCGGCATGGAAATGCCAGTGCACGCCCCCAAGTAATGTTAAACGAACTTCAATGTAATCGGAGCCCATGCATGCCGCCTTTTCGATTGATGGAGAAAACGCAATCTCCATTTTGAAGACGCGATCAAGAATTCCCCCTCGATCTGCTCACCCAACAATCCGTTTTTGTGAGGAAGTCTTTAAATGATGTGCTGTAAAGAGAGAATGCAAATCGTAGTACCAGAGTCATGCTGTTCCCCGAACGATTCAAAGGATTCGCAAATGTTCACCAGAAGTACTCCGTCACCGGTTCTTGCCTTAATCACTTACGTGGCACTGATCGCGTTGTTGACAAGCGGCTTTTCCTTCGCGCAAACAACTGGCGACGCGCATACGAATCATTCCGATGCGCCACCAACCACAACAGAAGGCGGTGATCTCGCGTCGGAATTGCAAACCCTGCGGTTGAAAGTGGGGCAACTCGAAGCGGCCCTTACGGCACAGCACCAGGCCCGCTACGCAACCGACGGTTCCATGCCAAGCATGTCGAGTAGCAAAGCGATGGGCGATAAGTCGATGGGTGGAATGAAGGGCATGGGCGGCATGAAGGGCATGCCTCAGGATGCCACTGCTTCAAGCGATTCCAGTGGCATGTCGATGGGCTCTGGTGGCATGGGTATGGGCGGAATGGGCATGATGAAAAGCAAGAAAGGGATGATGGGAATGGGGATGATGGGAATGAATCCCGCCATGTCATCGGATTCGATGGCCGGGATGGATATGCCATCTGCATTGCCCGGATTCCCAGGCGCTTCTCATCTCTACCACATCGGTGAAACCGGATTCTTCCTGGACCATCCCGAATACATCACGCTGACCGACGAGCAGCAAAAGAAGCTGAACACGATCAAGGAATCCTCGTTGCTGGCCACTTCCACCGCGGAGCGCAAAATCGCAGAAGCCGAACAACAACTCTGGCAACTCACCGCAGCCGACCAGCCGGACATCAACAAGATTGAAGCGAAGGCCGAGGAAATCGCCAGTCTAAATGTGAGCAACCGCATCGAGTTCATTCGTGCCGTCGGAAAAGCAGCTGAGGTTTTGAACGAAGTTCAACGCCAAGTTCTCGTTGGTATGGCAAAGCCGGCAAATGAAGAATGAGCTAGAGCTTTAGTGACTTGGTGGTTTCGTGAAGCAGAACGCGAATCTTCACGACGTAGAACAAAAGCAGCAGCAAGTTCAAGCCCGTCACCGTGATGAACGACTTCGTTCCATTAAAAGTGTCAGGTGAAACAGCCACGGTCAACGCACCCAGCACCATGATCGGCAAGAGCGTCAGTAATGCACACAACAGGCAGGAAACAGCGCTTTCGGCACAGGATCACTTCCACCAAGAACATGCGCACAATGCAGAAGCCTCCGACGACGGCCAACGGCCAAAAAAAAAGTCGCCAATGAACGCGGTATGCTACCGGAACCCCTTTGGTCGCTGGAGGATCTGCAGGAGAAGAGGCTAAAACGGGATTACCCGACCGGTTCGGAAATGCCGTTGTGTTGGGTGACAGCGACTTGCTCTGGGAGGGTGTAGCGATTTTTGATGACCCAGCGGCTTTAATCCTTCGCGGCAAACCAAAATTTCCTGATCAAATCCGCAAGCGATTTGCGGCCGATCAGATTTCTTCTTGAAGAAATGGAGGTATTGACGCATCCGAAGCCGTAATGACGTCACACAAAATGGGAGATTTCGCTCGATGCAACGCTTCATAGCCTTTTTTCTTTTGCCTGTAGCCTTGATGGTGGTGATTGGGTTGGATGCGTCCGGAAATGCGCACGCCCAGATCTCGCCGGAAGAACACGCCAGTCACCATCCAGAGCAAGCGGACGGCAGTCAAGGCGGATCAGGAATGAGCGGTATGGGAATGGGTGGCCCGGCCGAAGGAGCTGGTCCGGGAAGGATGGGCGACAAAAGTGGTGGCATGATGGGAGGTGGCGAAGGCGGCGGGGGAATGGGTGGCATGATGGAGAAGATGGGTGCGCCAAAACCGAAAGACCTCTATCCGTCGTTGATGGAACTGCCCGATTTACCGATGGAGCGACGTGGTGAGCTTGAGCAAGAAGCCCACCAGCGGATGATCGCCGGCACTCGAGCTCTGAGCGAAGGCTTTGATGAGCTTTCCTCTTCAGCGGCTAGCGACGATTTCACGGCCATGCAGGCGGCGACCGACAAGATTCGCGAAGGCCTTGGCGAATTTGAAAGTGGTCTAGCAGCCCACCGCGCGCTTCGTGAAGGCAAAGCACCACGGAATGTCGCCCTTCAGTGGTTCAAGAACGAAATGAACTTGAGTGACGGTACTCCAGTGGCAGCATCGAACGCTTGGCTATGGGGCATGACACCATTCCACACGATTGTCATGGTGATCCTCGTGCTGTTCGCAGTCGCCATGATCTGGATGTACTTCTTCAAAATGCGCCGCGCCGCTTCGCTGCTGGAACGTCTAGCGACGAGTGGGGGAGATGGGAGTACGGGAGCAGAGGAGTCAGAGAGTTTGGGAGCAAAGTCGGGAGGTGGGAGTGGAGGGGGTGAGAGCAGTACAACAACAGCTCCCGACTCCGCTTCGTCCGACTGCTGCGAAACCGATGATGGTTGTGTGACTGAACAAGAAGCCGAGGGCGTCGATCACGACCGGCTGCTCGCTGTTGGCAAAAAGAAACTCTGTAAGTTGCGAGTTGCCAAGATCTTTCAAGAAACAGAAGACGTGAAGACGTTTCGCTTGGTTGCGTGCCACGGCGGCGGCATTCCGTTCAGCTACCTACCGGGTCAATTCCTAACGTTCACGTTGCCGGTTGCCGAGAAACCAATCAAACGCAGTTACACGATTTCTTCTTCACCGACTCAGGGCTACTTCTGCGAGGTCACTGTCAAACGTGAAGATAAAGGCGCGGGGTCTCGTTACCTGCATGACCAAGTGAAAGTCGGCGACACGTTGGAAGTCAAAGCCCCGAGCGGCAAGTTCGTCTTTTCTGGGAAGGAATCAGACGACATCGTATTGATCTCCGGTGGTGTCGGAATCACACCGATGATGAGCATCGCGAGAGCGCTCACGGACATGACGTGGCCCGGCGAGATTCATTTCATCGCCGCGTGCCGCGATCCCGAGCACTTCATTTTTGAATCGGAACTCAAACGACTTCAAGAGCAGTTTGACAACCTGCACGTCCACGTCGCGATGAGCCGGATTAAGGAAGACGTCAACGGCTATACGAGTGGTCGCCTGAATAAGGATTTGCTGGCCAAGTGGGTGCCGGACATCGCGTCAAAGCGTATCCACATGTGCGGTGCTCCGGCGATGATGGAAGCCACCAAGGCGATGCTGGCTGAACTGGAAGTACCAGTCGAGAGCATTCATACCGAAAACTTTGGTTCCACACAGAAGCCGAAGGCGAAAGTAGCCAAGAAACAAGAGGCTCACGAAGAGAAAGCGACGGGCGCAAAGGTCACGTTCGCGACATCCGACATGTCCACCTCGTTGCCTCCCGACGAAACGGTCCTCGAAGCGTCCGAACGGATCGGCGTCGACATTGATTACTCGTGCCGAGTCGGCACCTGTGGCGAATGCCGCGTCAAGTTGCTGTCCGGCAACGTGTCGATGGAAGTCGACGATGGGCTGGAACCGGGCGAGAAAGAGGCGGGAATGATCTTGGCTTGTCAGGCGAAGGCAAAAGAGGACGTGAGCGTGGAGGCGTAAGCTGTAAGCAATGAAAGAAAAGGAAAAAATAGTTTTCACTGGTCTCGTCTTCCTCATGCTGCTCGCATGGCTTGGCTTTCCGTTACATCATTCCCATCGCTTCGCAGGCAGTTTTTGGGGAGGCGTTCTTGGCGTGACTGGGGCGCTGCTGATGCTGGTGCCGCTGGCGTACTTGGTCGTCAAACGCAACAAGAAAATGAAGCAGGCCGTCACCAAACACGTTTCGATGCGGACGCTTCTCGCTTGGCATATCTATGCGGGTGTGTTGGGGCCAATTCTGGTCATTCTGCATAGTGGCCACAAATACAACAGCCCACTGGGGATCACGCTGACGGCGATGACTTTGCTGGTCGTTGTCAGCGGTTTCATCGGGCGGTACCTGATGTCGGGATTCGCCAAAGAGATCAAAGCAAAAAAGTTGATGCTCGCGGAACTGCAGACCGCCTACGACCAAGCCGTCGTTGAGGTTGGTTCCCATCCGGCTACCGCAAAAGGCTTGCGACCGTTCTCAGGATTCTTCAGCCGGCTGACTGCTGGCTTCTTTCTGTCGGAAGCGAGCGATATAGCGATCACACCGGGTCGAAACAGAATTACACCAATTCGCCTTGCCGAATCTATCGCGGATGTCGAATATGCGATCGCGACACATGAAGACTTCAAACTCTGGTTTGGCAAGTGGCTGAAGTTTCACATTGCGATTTCGTTCGTTCTCTATGCCCTGATGTTTGTACATGTGTACTACGCCGTCTACTTCGGTTTGCGGTCGTTTGAATAAGACTCGATCTCCATGAAACGCAACCTACTTTTCTTCGTCGCGCTCGCGGTAATCCTGTCGACCGCCTACGCCGTGGGCGTTTTACCGGAGTCGGCAACCGATGCCGTGTCACACACGTTGGACCGCTCGGTCAATCCCGGCACGTTATCCACCGCTCACGCGAACCTTGCGGATAATTGCCAAGCCTGCCATACGCCGGTGATGGGTGTTGACACCGCAAAGTGCATCTTGTGTCACGCCAACAACACATCGATTCTGCAGCGACAACCGACGGCCTTTCACGCCAGTGTCGGCACCTGCAAGCAATGCCACCTCGAACATCGAGGGCTGGATGCGAACTTGTCGGAAATGGACCACTCATTGCTGACGTTGATCGGTATGGAGGCGATGCAAAGTGCTGAACCGGGAACAGAGGAAGCGTCGGCTCACAACTTACTGGTCAACAAGCTCATGTTGGCTACAGCACCGCACGAACGAATCAGCTTGCAAGAATCGGTGCTTGACTGCGCTTCGTGTCACTCCAATGATGACCAACACCAGAGCTTGTTCGGCAACGATTGTGCCCATTGCCATGCAACCGACCGCTGGACGATCCCCGAATACAAACACCCTTCAACCAGTTCGACCGACTGCAACCAATGCCACCAAGCACCACCGAGCCACTACATGATGCACTTCAAGATGATCTCAGCGACCGTTGCCGGCAAACCGCACGCCCGAGTCGAGCGATGTCACCAGTGTCATCAAACGACGAGCTGGAACGACATTCAACGCGTTGGTTGGTACAAGCATCACTGAAGCGGGTGTTGCATAATGTGCTGGCCCTTGGGATCATCGCTCCGGCGCTCGTTCACGGTTGGTACTCCGGAGGCGATTTGCAGAATGTGCCCATGCGGATTCTGTGGGTCGTGATGGGCAGTACCGCAACCGCGGCGGGATTCGTTGACGATCTTGCCGACTGGGGCAGTGTTCGCGTAATCGATCAACATCGCTAAGTGAGCGTGTTTGCTCGTAAAGGGACTGTTGTGCGATGTGTTGGTTTGCGAGAGAAATCATTTTCTATGGATACAACTTCCGTCACCATTGTCTCGCTGGCAATCCTTCTTTACAACCTCGTGTCAGCGCGATTGCGGCAGAGCATTATCACGGCTCCGATCGTTTTCGTATCATTCGGACTGCTCGTTGGCAATGCTGGATTTCGCCTACTCGATTTCCGGTTGGAACATGACGCCATCCATCTGTTGGCGGAATTGACTTTGATCGTCGTGCTGTTCACCGATGCTTCTCGCGTTGACTTGACGCTTCTTCGCCGTGAACACGATTTGCCGGTTCGATTACTGACGATTGGCCTACCGCTTTGCATGTTGATTGGAACGCTCACTGTTTGGTGGCTGTTTCCTGAGTTTGGGCTTTGGCAAGCCGCGGTCTTGGCCGCTATTGTTGCTCCAACCGATGCAGCATTGGCACATTCTGTCGTGACGAATAAACTGGTTCCGACGCGCATTCGTCAAGCGATCAGCGTCGAAAGTGGTTTGAACGATGGGCTATGCCTACCGTTGTTTTTAATCTTCTTGTGTGGTGCGCGTGTCGCTGAGCATTTAGAAACGACTTCCTATCCGCTCGCGAAATGGTATGCCGTCCGAACCGAAAGGGCGAAGGAAATCAGCCAAGCAGCGGAACACGAACCCATCGTTGAAATGCCCTTTCGCTGATTGTCTTAATCGCGACGACGTTGCTTACACTTCCAGCGTTAAGGTGGGCGATGGGGAGAGAGTGAGGAGTTGGGAGACAAGGAGAGTTCCGGATGAACAACCGTAGCGACTGGAATCTTCACGGGCTCCGTCGCTGCGTTTATTTTGTGCTTTCGTTTGAAGAATACGCAACGAGAAGCATCTAAACTTCGAGAACAAGAATCTAACGCGGTTTCAAGGCAACACAAGATGAAACACTTTTTGCACATGCTAATCGGCTGTGGATTGCCGCTGGCCTTGATCTTTGTCTTGCCATTGTTCGGTGTCAGTGAAGGGATCACGATGACGACCTTCATTGTGCTTATGCTCGGGTGTCATCTACTGATGATGCGAGGGCACATGACCGACCACACCCACGATCACGAGGAAGCACATGAGTAAGTTAAGTATCCCCCGGTTTGGTTTCGCCGTGGCTGCGGCTTGCACGATTGCGTACGTAGGCTGTGTTTTCGTGATGATGACAGTGCCCCAGGGAACCGCGATAAAATTCTTCAACAGTCTCATGCACGGCGTCGACGTCACGACAATCATGCGCTGGGACATGCCCCTGTCGGAAACCGTGCTCGGGACCATTGGAACATTTGTGCTCGGATGGTTATTCGGGGCGCTCATTGCCGGATGCTACAACTGCTGCGCGAAGACAGTGCGCAGCAATGAACTCGATGCTTGATCGCCATCCAATCAACTTGGCTACAATGCCTTCAACTCGACAGCTACACGCGTCATCCCATGATGTGTTGGCCAAAGAGAAAGGCTCGTGCCATTCAATCGCGCCTCGTCAATTGCTGGCTAGCAATGTCTCAATTTCGGTTGCGTTGCGCAGACCAATAACGGTCATGCGCCCACTTCCACGCTCCCAGGAAACGGCCTGCGTGCCACTGGAGCTCACCTGCTGTAGATGCTGGTCGCCGCGACTGACGAGTTGAGTAGGAAGGTCGCCGAAGCTGACATCCTGAGACTTGCAGTGTTCCAATACCAAGTACGTTGAACCATCGGGTCTCTGGCAAACGCAAGCGGCGCAGTTGCAACCGTTGGGGCCACAGGTACACGCGTCCTCCGGGCAACTACAAAACGGGAAGGACAAAAGTTGACTTGAAACAACTTTCGCTCCGCTCGGCAGCGAATCCGTGCTGGCAAGGGAGCCGACAAGTGTTGGACGTCCAAAGCTCGAATCCAATTCACTGATCGAGAGGGACGCGCTCGCAAACTTATCGGTAAGCAAAGCCAACGCACGTTCCGGGCTCCGAGCGAACATCGCCAGAACCGGCTGCAAATTCATTGTTGCCGCGTTGGCCTGTTCCGAGTGTGAGTGACTATGCGAAGCACTCTCATTCTGTAGGCTGAAACGAAGACTTGCAAACAGCAACACGGATGCGGCTATCGTACAGACGACCCCTGCCGCTGTTTTCCAGTGATTACCGATCGGAGAAGACAGGCGAGAAGTTGCTTCATTGGTTTCGTCTAATCGAGCTGCAATTGATTCCCAGCTGGGTGGGGCCGCCAGCGACACCTCGGACGTGTGAACCTGAAATAGCTCTCGCAGTTTTTGGAACGAAGCCAACTCGCAGGAGCAGGAATTGCATTGCTGAATGTGCTGCTGGACCTCCGCATGGGAGTCTGCTTCTAACTCACCGTCAAAGTAGCTCGATAACTGATCGCAAACCTGTTGGCAGTTCATCTTGCTGGCGACTCCCCATCAAACCAAAATCCCGTCAAATCAAAAATCCGCATGCTTATGGCACCCGTTTGAGGCAAACTGCCGCTAAACACTTCGCGCCGTGACCGTTTGATGCTCGCCAAGCTGCATTCCTTCATTGAAATTTTAGCAATTCCAGAAATTCTGACCATTTACAAACATTCAGCACTAAAAACGGCTTCCGTTGCATGTGGGTCGAAATCGCTTATTTCGTTCGGCCAGCGGAGAGAAGGCCGGTCGTAACGGATTTTCTCATCGATCCTCTCCTGGATTACGATTTGGTAATTCATAAACTGGGTAGGTTCATACAAGTATGCCGGTAGGCAGATTGCATAATTCAGATTTTTTTAAAATTCCGTGAAGGAACCATAGGAACTGGCATCAAATGTCTCGCCTGTGCTGCTGTAGGATCTGCCTACGCCGACACCTGGCCCGCTGGGAAGTGTTTTAAGGCGTTACCTCCACTATTTTAGAATCACGGATGCAAACATGTTGCGATCGATTCGGTATCTTGCCTTTGCTGCTTCGCTAGGCACTCTTGGAATTGCCGCCTTCGTAGGGTGTAGTCCTTCGACGACGACTCATCCGATGGCGTCGACGAGTGATCCCACTTCCGTCCAAACTGCGCCAGTTTCGCCCGCGTCCAGCCTTTCTGCCGCCAAGGAGCCTGCGGACGAGCATCCCCACATTCCCGGCGCCCACGGTGGCATCGTGATTCCAATCGGCTCGGACAGCTATCACGCGGAAGCAGTGATCGAAAAGGATGGTGTTTTCCGGTTACTGATGCTTGGTGCCGACGAAACTCGAATTCAAGAGGTCGACCTGCAGGCCGTTAAAGCATACATCAAGGCGGCTGGAGAGACTGACGCGACGCCGATCGACATGCAGGCAACTCCTCAGGACGGAGATGCCCCCGATAAAACGTCCCAATTCGTTGGCAGGTTGCCCGAAACGGCTATTGGTAGGGCCATCGACGTGACTATTCCCAACTTGAAAATCGGCGCAGAGCGATTCCGTGTCGGCTTCACAACGGCTGTGGAAGTACATGACAGCGGGATGCCGGCAGCAGTGACTGGCGACGAAGAACAAAAGCTCTACTTCACCGCCGGAGGCAAGTATTCCGAAGTCGACATTAAGGCTAACGGACCTTTGTCAGCCGGTGCCAAATTTCGTGGTTTTATGTCTAAGCACGACATGAGTCCAAAGCCTGGCGATTTAATTTGCCCGGTAACGTTTACGAAGGCTAACCCGAAAATCGAATGGCAAGTGAACGGCAAAAAGTACTTGTTCTGCTGCCCGCCATGCGTGGACGAATTCGTTCGCATGGCGAAGGAAGAACCGGAGAGCTTGCTTGAGCCGGAAGAGTACGTGCAGAAAGACAAGATGGGGAGAGGGGGAGTTGGGAGTGAAGGAGTTGGGAGTAAAAAAGAGGAAATGACTGCAGTTGCCTCCACTCCCAGCACCTCCACTCCCACCTCCCAGCTTGATCCCGAAATTGCGGAAGCACTTGCTGGCCTAGACTCCGACGATCGCAAACTTGCCGACGCTCAGAAATTCTGCGCCGTTATGACGGACAACTTGCTTGGTTCGATGGGGACACCGGTGAAGGTCGATGTTAACGGAGAGACCGTATTCTTGTGCTGTGATGGCTGCAAGGGCAAAGCGCTCCGCCAGGCCGATGAAACTCTAGCCAACGTCGCAAAGCTGAAAGCTAATCAGGCAGCACACCCGAAATGAATAAACTGTTGCACGTTGCTTCTCCCTGCTTCTCCACTTCTCGACTCCCAACTTCGCCTCTCCGTGTCCTGACCTCGGTAGCTATTTTCGTGTTCGCAGCGATCGCTCTCGCTCACGAAGGCCATCGTCCGTTGCCGACGCGCGGGATGGAAGTCAACATCGAAACAGGGAGCATGGTTCTCACCAAGGCGGCACGCGAGACACTTGATGTGTTAACGGTGGAAGCGGTCCCCCAGCCTCTCAGGCACTCGCTCCATGCTTACGGATCCATTGTCGCCCCCTGGGACCACCACGCGGTGATCGCCTCACCGCTGACCGGCCGCATCGTTGACTTGGAAGTCAGTCCCGGTGAATCGGTGCGCGCGGGCCAGGTGCTCGCCACCATGGAAAGTCCGGAGCTCGAGCAACTTGTGTTAGAACTTCGTGCTGCGCAAGTGGACTTGAGTCTCTCGATGAAGTTGGTTGAGAATATCACCCATGCGAGTCTTACTGGTGCGATCCCCGGCGCGCGTCTGGTCGAAGCCCAGACGAAGCTGGAACAAGATCGAGTTGCCGTGGAACTTGCTAGTGCCAAATGGCAGGCCCTACAATTGCCACCCGCAATGCTTGCAGCGATTTTACGCGCGCCAGAGCAAAACCATCGTCAACTACTGGAACTACGGTCGCCGATTGGCGGTGTCGTGACACATGCCGACTTGTCGATCGGTAAAGTCGTCGATCCCAAAGAACACTTGTTCGAGATTCTCGACCTCAACACTGTTTGGCTGAAGATACAGGTGTTGGAAAAGGATCTGGCTGGCGTCGCCATCGGCCAGCATGTCGAACTGCGTTTAACTGCCGACGCACATGAAGTCTTCGCAGGAACGGTCGATATCGTCGATTCATTCCTAGACCCCGATACACATCTTGGTACGGTCTGGGCGACGCTGAGCAACCCAGATGGTAGCCGAGCGAAACTGTTGCCTGGCATGTCGGGCAGCGTACGTTTAGACCTGTCCTCCAGCGGTGAACCACTCGTGATTCCGCTTCAATCCGTGATCCGCGACGGGGCTGAACGATTTGTACTTGTCGAGCAAGAACAAACGGATGTTGCATCGACGTACCAAAAGCAACCCTTGGTTCTTGGTAAACGATCCGGCGATCTTATCGAAGTTCGCGGCGGCGATCTCTACCCAGGAGATCGCGTGGTCACTCGCGGCAGTCACGAGCTTGGTAGTTTCTTTGCCAAGGGCGTATTGTTGGTCAGTCCCGAATCGGCTCGCGATATTGGATTGAAAACGCAGTCAGCGTCAATGAACATTATCGCTGAAACGATCACGATTGACGGTGTGGTCGACGTCCCGCCGACGCATCGCAGCATCGCATCAGCCCAACTCGGTGGTGCCATCCAGGCCATCTTAGTGGATCGTGGCGAGAAAGTACGACAGGGCCAAGTGCTGGCAGAAATCGCCAGCCAAACATTCCAAAACCTTCAACTCGAACTACTGCAAGCGCACTTAAACTTCAGTATGCAACTAACGATCGTTGGCAACCTACGCTCAGCCAGCGATGCGATTGCGAAGCGACAATTGTGGGAGGCCGAAAGTCAGCTCAATCAGTTTAGTAGCCGCCGTGATATTATCTTCCAGCAACTTAGGACCTCAGGTATCACGGACCAACAAATCGATGAATTATTAGCAACCAAGAAGTTGATTCCGACCCTGCCTGTTCGCGCACCGATTGATGGGGTCATTGTGGGATTCGACAAGTTTCTCGGCCACGTCGTCCGTCCAGATGAGCCATTGTTTGAAGTTCATGACCTGAGTCATGCCTGGGTTCAAGGGTTCATTTCCGAGCGAGACTTCCCTCGCGTTCGCATCGGACAGCAAGTACGAATGCGTTTTGTCACTTCGCCTGAAGAAATCATCTTGGGTACGATTGCCCGCAGTGGCGAGTCGATTTCCAACGACGACCGAACGTTATCGGTCTGGATCGAGCTGCAGGATATGCCTGCATTCCAATTGCAACACAATATGCTCGCCCGCATCCATATCGAAACGGGGGCGAATAGCGATAGCTTGGCGATACCGCTGCAAGCGGTCGTCCGCGAAGGGATGCGATCTTATGTTTTCGTTGAAAGTGAAGACATGGTTTTTGAGCGACGGTTTGTGGTGACCGGAAAATCGAACGATTTGCAAGTCGCAGTAATTGACGGGATCCGCCCAGGCGAGTTGATTGCCATCGGCGGCGCGCTGCAATTGCAAGCTGGTTATGCGGCGCTGAAATAGCATGCCCAACGCCATCATTCGCTTTTCGCTTCACAACCGCGGCCTAGTGCTGATCGGTGGCTTATTGATTCTGCTGTATGGCGGTTACAATCTCAGCCAAATGCCGGTCGACGTCTTCCCTGACTTGAACCGCCCTACGGTCACGATCATGACCGAGTCACCGGGCTTAGCCCCCGAAGAGGTCGAAGTGTTGGTCACTCGCCCGATCGAGTATCAACTCAATGGTGCCACGGGCGTTCAGCGCGTCCGCTCGGCGTCCGGCATCGGCCTTTCGATCGTGTGGGTCGAGTTCGAGTGGGGCACCGACATCTACCAAGACCGGCAAATCGTTGCCGAGAAGGTGCAAATCGTCCGAGAGCGATTGCCCGCAGGAGTGAACCCGGTCATGGCTCCCATTTCGTCGATCATGGGCGAGATCATGTTGCTCGGTTTGCGCGGCGATCACGTGCCCGCCAATGAGATTGAAGCCGAAACGCAACGGATGGATTTGCGAACCCTAGGTGAGTTCACCGTGCGAAATCGCATACTCGCCGTTGAAGGTGTTTCGCAAGTCACGGTGATGGGTGGAACGCTTAAGCAGTATCAAATCATCACGACCCCTGCACGACTGGCGGCCCAGAACATCACGCTCCAGGAACTTACCGACGCGGCGCAGAAAGCCAATGTCCTCGCTGGTGGTGGCATTATGGTGCGTCCGCCCCGTGAATCGCTGATACGAATCAGCGGCCAAAGTTTATCGCTCGAGGAGATTGAGAATACGCCGGTGCTTTGGCGAGGTAAACGAGCCGTCTTAATCAAGGAAGTAGCCGATGTGCAATTTGGCGGACCTGTCAAACGGGGTGATGGAAGCGTTCGCGTCAAAACGGACAAAGAGGTTGAAGGCGGAGCGGCAGTCATCCTGGCGGTACAAAAACAGCCGGGTGAGGACACTTTGAAGTTAGACGCCGAAATCAATACTGTCCTAGACGCATTGCAAGCGGACTTGCCCGCCGGTGTTGTGATCGAACGGCGCATCTTCAAGCAAGCCGACTTCATCCGCGCTGCGATCGAAAATGTGATCGAAGCGGTGCGCGACGGAGCGATGTGGGTCGTCGTCGTGCTGTTCCTATTCATGTGGAACTTTCGCACCAGCATCAGCTCGCTGACCGCCATGCCGCTGTCAATCTTTCTAACGTTCATCATTTTTCATTGGTTCGGAATCTCGATCAACACGATGACACTGGGCGGCATCGCGGTGGCGATTGGTGATTTGGTAGATGATTCGATCGTAGATATTGAAAACATCTATCGGCGTTTGAAGGAGAATCGACAACTCCCCTCCGATAGGCAACGTCCTGCTCTCGACGTGATCTACGATGCGTCGTGCGAAGTTCGCAACTCAATTGTCTATGCAACGTTGATCGTAGTTCTGGTCGTATTGCCCTTGTTCTCGATGGGAGGGCTCGAGGGGCGGATGTTTGCGCCGCTAGGACTGTCGTACATGGTGTCGCTACTCGCATCACTAGCGGTCTCGCTGACCATCACGCCGGTGTTGGCGTATTACCTACTTCCCAGAGCAAAATTCCTGGACGATCGAGCCGATCCGTTCCTGTTGCGGATTCTCAAAACAGTCGCTCAGCGAGTTTTGCGTGTGACGCTACGTCATGCCAATGCAGTGCTCGGTGTAACACTGCTTTGCGTGACGCTCTCGCTGACCACGCTGTACTGGATGGGTGGCGAATTCCTGCCGCCGTTTAACGAGGGGACATTCACGATCAGCTTTCAGACCGAACCGGGGACGAGTCTGATCGAAAGTCAACGTCTGGCCGAGCGGGCCGAACAAATGTTGCTAGATATCCCAGAGGTTGTAGCTGTTTCGCGGCGCACGGGTCGAGCCGAGTTGGATGAACACGCCGAAGGTGTCAACTCGTCTGAGATCGATGTCCGTGTTGGCGAACACCGTCGAGCCAAGCCCGGCGTTGTTGCTTGGGCAATTCGACTGATTCCGATTGCTCACCTGTGGGGATTCGAAACTTCTGGCCGACCGCACGATGAGGTAATGGCTGATATACGTGACAAGGTCACACTGATTCCCGGCATCAAAGCCAACATCGGCCAACCGATCTCGCACCGTCTGGACCATATCATGTCCGGAGTGCGCGCGCAAATCGCAGTAAAAGTTTTCGGTTCAGACCTGCGAGAGCTTCGTAACGCGAGCCAAGATGTTTACACTGCGATGAGCGAGGTTCCAGGCGTCGTGGATTTGCAGCTTGAACCTCAAGTCGAAGTCTCGCAGGTTCGACTGCAAGTCCGCCGTGAGGACGCCGCACGTTACGGCCTCGCTCCCGGCGATGTCGCCGCCTTGCTGGAGACCGCTTACAAAGGGCGAGTCGTTTCGCAAGTGCTTGACGAAGATCGCTATTTTGGATTGGTCGTGTGGTACGACGAAGCCTCGCGCAGCGACCCCGACGTGATTGCGCAAACGATCATCGAAACACCTTCAGGCCGCCGCGTTTCACTCGGCGAAGTCGTCGACGTACTTGATACGACCGGTCCAAACACGCTCAACCGTGAACATGTCCAGCGCCGCATCGTGGCGTTCTGCAACGTCCAAGGGCGCGACTTGGCAAGCGTTGTCGCCGACATTCGTACGCGTACTCAACCGATCGAGGAGAGGTTGCGAAATCTGCCCGGAGATTATCACATTGAATACGGCGGACAGTTCGAGGCCCAGCGAGACGCCAACCTACGACTACTGATTCTAGGCAGCCTCTCCGTCGTGGGAGTATTTCTGCTGCTCATCAAATGCCTCCAGTCGTGGCGAGCCGCATTGCAGGTCTTGGTCAATATCCCACTGGCTGCGATGGGTTCAATTATCACCCTGCTGATCGTCAATCAGCCATCGGCGGAGGCCTTAGCCGCGGTCGCCTGGTGGCAGTGGCCGGGCGTATGGATTGGTGCAACCACTTTGTCGGTTGCCCACTGGGTCGGCTTCATTACATTGATTGGCATTGTCAGTCGCAATGGCATTATGATGATCTCTCATTACATGCACTTGATGGAGTACGAGGGCGAAGAATTTGGCGAGGCCATGATCATCCGCGGCAGCCTAGAGCGTTTGGCACCGGTGATGATGACTGCAACCACCAGCTTCATCGGATTGCTGCCATTGATTCTCGGTGCTGGTCAGACCGGCAAGGAAATATTGTATCCGCTTGCGCTAGTCGTCTTTGGTGGCATGTTGACCTCAACCTTGCTCGACCAATTGGTAACGCCCGCACTTTTCTTCCGCTTTGGACGTGGGAAATAGCAATCTCGGACATGGCACTTCCATAAAGGCGGGCTGTGCAAATGCCAGCCAATACCTCCCTGGCGTTGACAATGATCTGAGAGAGCAGAATCGAGTTTGATATTTTTTCTTTTTCCGTGAAGAAACCTCGTTCGCCATGCATCTAACCCAACGTCTCCACTACGTTTCGTTCCTGCTTGCGTGCAAAGTAGTGTCTGGCGAGATTGTCTCGCTATGATCAGTACCTGGCAGGTGCGGTGTTCAATTCCCCCTGAGTAGAAGGATTTTCCGTATGAAGATGGTACGAATTTCGACGCTGGCAGTAGTTGCACTCGCGGCTTTTGCTAGCGGATTAGCGGCCACAGTCGTTGTCGCACAAGAGAAGCCCAAGCAGGCCGCCGCTGGCCACGACCATGAAGCAATGATGAAGAAGGCGGAGCAGAAAATAGCGGATGCCTTAAAATCACTTCCGCCTGAGGATCAGAAACTGGCTGCGGCACAGCGCTTTTGTCCGATGATGACACACAGCCGATTGGGTGCCATGGGTGCGCCTGTAAAGTTGATGGTCGCTGGCAAGCCCGTTTTTGTATGTTGCAAGGCTTGCACTGAAGACGCACTTAAAGACGGAGCTGCGACGCTAAAAACGACTGCGAAGCTGGTAGACTCCACTGCCGAATTGGCGAAACTACCGCCTGCTGAACGGGCTGCGGTCGAGGCTCAAAAGTATTGTGCCATCGCCAACAGCAGTTTCCTCGGTTCGATGGGTGCGCCTATCAAACTTCAGATCGACGGTAAACCTGTATATCTGTGCTGCGCCGGTTGCACGGCGAAAGCCCAAGCGAATCCAGCCGCAACGCTTGCCAAAGTTGAAGAACTTAAGAAAGCGGGCATGAAAGATGGCCATGATCATGCTGGCCATGATCATGCGGATCACAAGAAATAGCTAAAGCCGATCCCAGTTTCGTCTGGCGTCGCAGGGTGACCTCAAGTGAACGAGAAATGCTGAGGACGAGCTGTGATGTAAGTAAACCGATGGGCCAAGACAGAATCTGTTTTGGCCTATCGCGCTTCACTTATCACTCAATAGCACTTCAAGGACTCGAGGGCCTTACCGTTGCTTGTGGATGTGCTTGAGATTTGGTCAGCCATCCTGGCTGGTCCATTGCTAATCTTCGCGCTGCGACTAGGTTAAGCGGAATCCAGCGAACTATTGGCGGACAACGCTCAGAGCGTTGATTATGGGACACAAACGCTATTGTCAGCCGACCGTCCTGGACTTACAATCAATCTGACTATGGGTTTATTCTCTCAATTGGAAAAACAGCAGATTTCCTGATGTTTCGATTACTTCTCCTGCTATTTGTTGCAATTCGCGTGATCGCCTGCCCGGTATGCTGTGCAAGTGGTGGTGAATTTGTACATGGAGCAAGTGCCGAAGTCGGGCTGCTGCATTCAGATTCCTGTTGCAAATGTGATGGCCTGCCGTGCGGTGAAGGGGAAGTGCCGCCTACGGATTCCCCTTGTCCGTGTGAAGGCGGCTGCGAGTGCCAAATTACGCCCGAAACACATCATCGGGTAGTCGTGGACGTTCAGTGGATGCTGGACTTTGCACCACTCAGTATGGATACTTCCGACCATTCTGAGACTTTTTTCGTTCGGTTTGAGGCGCAGCCTCGCCGTCTCGATCTGCCTACCGGGCGATCGGTGCGCCTTGCGCACGCTTCTCTCTTAATCTAGGCCGCTGCTGGCCATCGCTCGCTAACCAGCGAACTGCATTGACGTTACCAATCTTGGTTCGTAGCTGCGCGGTTTGTCCGTCTTGTCTGGTTGGCCTACATCCACAGTTCGTGCTCGGGATCGCAACGTTTGTGTTTCCGGCTTGTCCAATCCATTGCCAGCAGGAGTCTTTCCATGAGTCATTCCATTGTTGATGCGCCGAAACAGGACCAGTTGCAACATCCGAAGAAGCCGTCCGTCAACGGTCATCACGTCGATACAGCCGAGCCTGAGATGGGTAAGAAACTAGAACAACGCGGACCGCTGCGCCGAGGGTTATCCCTAGTGCTGGGAAGTATCGGGCCGATTTTGGTTCTGATGGGTTTCGCGGCCGTATTCTACTATGGTCATCACAACGACTGGCGAATCCCAAAATTCGCAGCTTTGACCGGATCAGTTGAACCGGTCGCAAGTGATTGGTGCGAGGAACATGGAGTGCCTGAATCCATTTGCGTTCAGTGCGACCCAACACTGATGCCAAAAGGTGCCGACTATCGTTGGTGTGAAGTTCACGGCGTGCATAACTGCGTTCTGGAGCATCCGGATGTTGCTCAGTTGAAGGAGGCGCCTGCGGTATCGCCAGGCGACTTGGAACGAGCCTCGCGAGCGTTGGCGATAACGCCTCGAAAGGAAAACAATAGTTCTTGCAACGTTTATCAGACTCGCATTCAATTCGCTTCGATCGAATCGGTGCGGCAAGCCGGCGTCGATGTGGAACTGGTGGAACGGGCTCCGATCATAGAAGCGATTACGGGTAGCGGCGAAATCGTCTATGACCCCACACGTCAAGCCAGTCTCGCTTCACGCTTGCCTGGAACGGTTTGGATGGTGAGCAAGAATGTCGGCGATCCGGTAGCCAAAGACGAAGTATTGGCCGTGATCGACGCAGCGGCAGTCGGCGAATTGAAAACAACCTTGCTGCGAGCACTCGCCGAACGGAACCTTCAGCAGCAGAACGTCGCACGACTAAGGGAAGCTCGCGGGGCCGTCGCCGGATCGCGAATTCTTGATTCCGAAGCCGCACTCGCGAAAGCCCAAGCCGATGTGCTGGCTGCAGACCAGTCGCTTCGAAATCTTGGATTACCGGTCGATGTCGATTCGTTACAGGGGCTAAGCGAAAAACAGGTGCTCGATCAACTGCGTTTGCTTGGCATCCCAGAATCGATCCGTAGTCAACTCGATTCGCAAACAATCACGTCAAACCTATTGCCGGTTCGCTCACCCATCGAGGGTGTCGTTGTTGAGCGTAGTGTGGCACCGGGCGAAGTCGTTGATCCGGCGCGGATTCTATTTCAAGTCGCCGATGTTCGCCAAATGTGGCTGACATTGAACGTGCCGCTCGAGAATATGAACCAACTCGCCATCGGACAGCCAATTCATTTTCGCGCCGATGGAAGCCGCGAAACGGTGGTGGGAAAGCTGGACTGGATCAGCACGTCAGCGGATCGGATGACGCGGATGGTTCAAGTGCGGGCTGTGCTGGATAACCCGAATGGACGCCTTCGCAACGAGACGTTTGGTACGGGCGAAGTTGTCTTGCGAAACGAATTCGATGCGATCGTAATTCCGACTGGTGCCTCGCACTGGGAGGGTTGCTGCCAAATCGTCTTCGTTCGCGACAAGAACTATTTCGACAGTCCCGAGAGCTACAAAGTCTTTCATGTGCGCAGCGTCCGACTAGGAGATGTAAACGGGAATCAAACCGAGGTGCTTTCTGGCGTGTTGCCGGGCGAGGTCATTGCCACGGCGGGTAGCGATGTGCTGCGTGCCCAATTACTAAAAAACAACTTAGGCGCAGGCTGTGACTGCGTTGCCGAATAGGGAGAGCACGGATGCTTAATTGGCTCATTGATTTTTCACTCAAGCACCGCGCGCTGGTGATTCTAGTCGCGCTGCTGTTTGCGGTCGTCGGCGGTTTCTCGCTACGGCAACTTGACATTGATGCATTTCCGGACACGACGCCGGTGATGATTCAAATCAATACCGTTGCGCCATCGCTGGCTTCCGAAGAGATCGAACGACAGATCACCTTTCCGGTCGAACAAGCCATCAGCGGACTGCCGGGACTGGATCAACTTCGTTCCATCTCCAAGTTCGGATTGTCGCAAGTCGTCGTGATCTTTGATGACGGTATCGACATTTACTTTGCCCGACAACTGATCAACGAACGGTTGTCGACCGTCGAATTACCCGACGGGATTCAGCGACCGCAAATGGGTCCGGTCTCGACGGGCTTGGGCGAAGTGTTTCACTATGTCTTGGTTTACGACGGTGCTGATTTCTCGGCCGCTTCGCAGGAAGAACGCGTCAAGCGGATGAGCGAGTTGCGAACAATCCATGATTGGGTGGTCAAACCTCAATTGCGATCCGTTCGAGGCGTAGCAGAGGTCAACAGTTGGGGTGGCTACGAAAAGCAATACCAAGTGCGACTCGATCCCGAGCGACTATTCAAATACGGGCTGACGTTCGAGAAAGTCTCCGACGCAATTAGGTCCAACAACGAGAATGTTGGCGGAGGGACGGTCACCGATGGCAGCGAGATGTTGCTTGTCCATGGCGTGGGGCGAACTGTCAATATTCAGGAGATCAGCGATATCGTTATCACGGCGGTCAAAGGCGTTCCGGTGCGAGTGAGTGACGTGGCCGACGTTCAGCTTGGACACGAGATCCGTCGCGGTGCGGTCACGGCGAACGGGCGCGGTGAAGCTGTCCTGGGGCTGGGCTTTATGCTGATGGGTGAGAACAGCAACGAAGTCACTTGGTCCATCAAGGAGAAGATTGCCAGCATCCAAGCCACGTTGCCTCCCGGCGTCAAGATTCAAACGGTTTACGACCGTACAGAATTGATCGACCACGTCATCCACACCGTTCAAAAGAATCTCTTTGAAGGTGGACTGCTGGTTGTCGCGGTGCTGTTCATTTTCCTTGGCAATCTGCGGGCAGGCTTGATCGTCGCCCTGGCAATTCCGCTCTCGATGCTGTTTGCGTTCTCGGGCATGTTGAAGTTCGGCATTGCGGCCAGCCTACTGAGCCTCGGAGCGATCGACTTCGGTTTGGTCGTCGATAGTTCCGTCGTGATGATCGAGAACTGCGTCCGGCACCTTGCGCATGACAAGCACGGCAAGAGTCGGCTCGAAATCATTCGCGATGCGGCAATTGAAGTTCGCAAACCGACGATGTTCGGCGAACTGATCATCATGATCGTGTACTTGCCGATACTAACGCTCGAAGGGGTGGAGGGGAAACTGTTTCGACCGATGGCAATGACGGTCATCATGGCACTGGCCGGTTCGATGGTGCTTTCACTTACCCTGATGCCAGTCCTGGCTAGTCTGTTTCTGCCAAAGAACATTCAGGAGAAAGAGCCGCTGCTGATTCGAGTCCTCAAACGACTCTACGCGCCGGTGTTGCGATTCACTATGCACCACAAGACGTTTGTCATCGGTTCAGCGCTGCTGTTGCTGGTGAGTGTCTTTGGGCTGGTGGCTCCGAACCTTGGAAGCGAGTTCGTACCGCGTCTTTCCGAAGGAGCGATCACGATCAACGTGGTCAGGCTGGCGGGGACGACGCTGGAAGAATCCATTCGTTACAACACGAAAATGGAGCAGGTGATACTTGAGAAATTTCCCGATGAAATCGCCCAGGTGTGGAGTCGCATGGGCACGGCGGAGGTTGCGACCGACCCGATGGGCACCGAACTGACAGACCTTTTCATCACTTTGCATCCCCGTGAAGAATGGACCCGAGCCGAAACCCAAGAAGAGCTGACCGTAGCGATTCAGGAAGAATTGCGAGACTTACCTGGGCCACGGCTTGCGATGTCGCAGCCGATCGAGATGCGAATGAATGAGATGATTTCCGGCGTTCGTTCCGACGTCGCCGCCATTCTTTACGGTGACGATTTGGACCTGATGGTGGAAAAGGCTAGCGAGATTGAGAAGGCACTCAATTCCATTCCTGGTTCCGAAGACGTCAAGGTTGAACAGGTCTCTGGACAACCGCTGTTACAGATTCGCATCAAGCAAGATGAAATCGCACGCTACGGGATTCCCG
>JADYZV010000070.1 GCA_020852965.1 Pirellulaceae bacterium
GACTCTGGGGCGTCGTCCACGACCTCAAAAGCTACACCTCGTCCACTACCTCAAAAACTACGAAATAGAGTCGGCGATGGATCTGGAAGCCTTTCAAACTAGCCTCGAAGCCTTGGCCACCGCTGCCGAACAGGCATTCTCTACGGCCAAAGATAGCGATGCCTTCGAAGCGGCGCGCGTGAAATTCCTTGGCGCTCGCAGTGGCGAAATGAAGTCACTTCAAAAGCAGCTCGGCACTCTTTCCAAGGAAGATAAACCAGCAGGAGGCAAGAAGCTCAATGAAGCCAAACAACGCATCGAAGCGGCGGTGACCGCTGCCTCCGAACGTTTGGCCGGCAACTCGAACAGCACGCATCGCGGTGGTCCGCTGCTCGACCCGACGCTGCCTGGGACGCGACATCACTTGGGGCGTATCCATCCCATCACGCAAACCATCGAGCATCTCAAAGAGATCATGGGGCGTCTCGGGTTCTCCGTTGTCGAAGGCCCCGAAGTCGAAGACACTTGGCATAATTTCGTAGCGCTCAACATCCCCGAAGATCACCCCGCGCGAGATCCACTGGATAACTTCTACCTGCGTGTGGCCGGCAAGACGGCGATCGACGCTGCGGCTCACGAAGCTCGTCTACTGCGCAGTCAGACTAGCACCGTCCAGATTCGCGTGATGGAGAACACACCGCCACCTGTGCGAATTATTTCTTTGGGCCGCGTCTATCGCCCCGACGAAGCAGACGCGACTCACTTTCCGATGTTCCATCAAATGGAGGGCTTGTGGATCGACGAACAGGTCACCATGGCCCAGCTCAAGAGCGTGCTCCGCATGTTTGCAACGGCCTACTTGGGTGCCGACGTAAACATTCGATTTCGTCCCAGCTTTTTTCCCTTTACCGAGCCGAGCGTCGAAGCCGATTTCCATTGGAACGATAACTGGGTCGAGTTCGGTGGGGCTGGAATGGTCGATCCCAACGTGCTCCGCGCGGTAGGCTATGACCCCGAGCAGGTTACCGGCTTTGCGTTTGGCTTGGGAGTCGAACGACTCTGTATGCGGCGGCACGGCGTGACCGACATCCGCGATCTGTACCGTAACGACTTGCGTTTCCTGCATCAGTTTTAGGCGTAGACACCATGTTAGTTTGCTGGGAATGGCTCTCCGAATACGTCGATCTGAATGTCGATGCCGACGTGCTGGCCGATCGTTTCGCCATGACGGGTTTGAACCACGAATCGACCGAGACCGTCGGGAATGATGTGGTTATCGACTTGGAAGTCACTAGCAATCGGGGCGATTGCTTGGGGCATATCGGCGTGGCTCGCGAGGCGGCGGTGATTCTCAAGGGCGAATTGCGAATTCCCAACCCGCAGCCGGTCGCCAGCATAGAAAAAGTGAGCGAGCATATCGCCGTAGTCAATCAAGCACCCGAGTTGTGCCCGCGCTACACCGCGCGCGTTGTGCGTGGTGTGAAGGTTGGCCCGAGCCCCGAGTGGTTGACGCGTCGATTGGCGGCCATCGGCATTGCCTCGATCAATAACATTGTCGATGTAACCAACTACGTCATGATGGAGTGCGGCCAGCCATTGCACGCGTTCGATTTACAGCAGTTGCGCGGAGGGCAGATCAACGTTCGCGCCGCCCGCGATAAAGAAACGCTGGTAGCTATAGATCATCGCACCTATCAGCTAGATTCGAAAATGATAGTCATCGCCGACGCTGAACGCGCGGTAGCCATCGGCGGGGTCATGGGTGGAGCCGACAGCGAAGTCACCGAACAAACCAGAGATGTGTTAATTGAAGCGGCCGCCTTCGAGCCGCTGGCCGTACGTCGCGCGGCTCGCTTGTTAAAACTGCAAAGCCCCTCGTCGTTTCGCTTCGAGCGCAGACCCGATGCAAGCGGGATCGACTGGGCCAGTCGCCGCTGCTGCGAATTGATTTACCAGGTGGCTGGCGGAGAGCTGTGCCAAGGCGTCGTGGATGTGGGAGTCGCGCCCCGGCAGGGGCAGTCCATCGAATTGCGACAAGCACAAATTGCTCGTGTCCTGGGGATCGATATTCCCTTGACCGAGGTCGAACGGATCTTAACCGCGTTGGGATGTCGAGTTGACCGGGCGCCCACCAGCGCTCGTCAGGCCAGCCAGCCCGATCAGGCCAGCCAGTGGGGCATATTGCAAGTCGTGCCACCGAGTTGGCGCGGCGATGTGACGCGCGAGATCGACCTGATTGAAGAGGTGGCGCGCATTTTTGGCTATGAACAAATACCAGAGAACGTCTCGGTACCCTTGCATGTGGCCGAAATTCGCCCCAAAGATATTGCGATGGCGCGCGTGCGACACACGCTGAGCGCCTACGGTATCGACGAAGCGATGACTGCCAGCGTCGTACCGGACAGCTTCGAAAAATTCGGTAGCCCATGGACGGACCAGCCACCGCTCGCGACCGAGACCGCGCTGCTCGTCGGCTCGCGCACCCTGCGACGCTCGTTAATTCCCAGCCTGCTAGCAGCCCGCTACACCAACCAAACGCAGTCGATCCGCAACGCGCAGTTGTACGAAGCCGCCAGCCTCTACCTCGCGGGCGCAACCGCTGCCGAGCTACCGACACAGATCGCGGCATTGGCGCTGGTTACCCAAGGGGATTTACAAGTCGTCAAGGGAATGGTCGAAGAGATCATTGCCCAAGTCGCCGGCCACGCCGCTCAGCCGGTATGGCAAGCCAGCGAGCACGCGCTGTTTGCAGCCGGCAGTTTGCAGCGAGTGCTACTTGGCGACCGTCTGCTCGGTTATGTCGGGCTGATCAGTCGGCAGGTTCAAGACGCGATGTCGCTCGAACATCCCGTAGCCGCAGCCGAGCTGAGTGTCGACGCGTTGACCACCGAGCTCGAACCGGTGCGCCGCACCTCGCGAGTGAGCTTGTTCCCCGCCATCACGCGCGATTTGAACTTTGTCGTTGACGAACCTGTGCGTTGGAATACTTTTCGCGACGTGTGCCACACCGCCGCCAGCGACTTGCTGCAGGATGTCCGCTATCAAGAGACCTATCGCGACATTAAGAAGGATGGCGCAGGCAAGAAGCGCTTGCTATTGAGTCTTCATTTCCAAAGCCTCGACCGCACCCTCACTGGTGAAGAGGTCGACGCCGAGGTGACGAGCATCATCGCCGCCTGTGAAAAGCAGTGTGCGGCCAAATTGTTACGTTGAGCTTGTCTCGCGGGTGAATCCGCTTTTTGCCTAGCCAGCCGTCAATCGTCCCCAATCCATTTCATTTGGTTTCGAGCTCGGCCTCGGGGGCGGGATCACCTTCGAGCAATTTGGGATCGAAGGGCTTTTCTTTTTGGTAGAGTGCAATCAACTTTTGCGCGATCGACTTTTGTTCTTCGATAGCCAACTCGATCGACTTCTCCTGCCAGCCGATGGCCGTTTCAAATTCGCCAGCCGACCCATGCGCGGCAGCCAGCAAAGTCAAATCGCTGAAGTCCTTGTACTCGCTGATTTCACAGGCCGCAGTGGCTGTTGCAATGGCTTGGGCCGGATCACGGACCGTTTCGTCTTTGGCCGTGGTCAACAACCAAGCCTTGTTTTGAAGCGCTAGCAGGTACTTGGGCGCCAATTCGACTGCCCGCGTATAGTCAGCCAGCGCTTCGGATTCTTTGCCGAGCATTTGATAGTTGTAGCCACGATTGTTAATCGCCACCGCCGACTCGGGGGAGAGTTCGATGACTTGGCTAAAGTCTTCAATGGCAGCTTCATACTTACCTAGTTGGAATTTGACGAAACCGCGTCCCATCCATGCCGAAATGTCTTTGTCGGCCAGTTCGATGGCTTTGTCGTATCCCGCGACGGCTTCATCGAGTTTTCCCAGTAGCTTGAGCGCGATAGCGCGTTGGGTGTAGAGTACTGGATTGTCGGGGCTGAGCGCGATGGCCTGTGTGTAGTCCTCTACGGCTGCTTCGTATTTGCCCATCGACATGTTCACCGCAGCTCGATTGACCAATGGCACGGCATCTTTCGGGTCGCGGCGGATCGCCTCGCTATAGTCCTCGATCGCTTGGTCGTAATTCCGCATTGCGGCGTGAAACAGTCCGCGACTGGCAAAGGCATGTCCCTCGTCGTAACCCATCTCGATAGCTTTGTCAAAATCGGCCAGCGCCTGCTCGGTATCTCCGACCGCCCAATGGCAACTTGCGCGCAGCGTATAAAGCCGCCCATCCTCAGGGGACGCTTCGATTAGTTCGTCATAGATCGGTGCCGCCTCGGCCAGCTTGGCAACGGTCACGTTGGCAACCGCACCTTTGTGGCCGCTGAAGGTTTGAATCAGGTAGGATTTGTCGCGCACTTCGAGCACGGTCAGCAAATCCCCTTTCTCGATGGTATCGAGCACCTTCTCCCCGAGCGTCAGCTTCATTTCCATCTTTGCCACCACCGGCTCGGCACCCTGCTGTGCGCGAATGGAAGTCAGACAAGTGAGGAGCACAGCCAAACTGAACGCGGTTGTTGAATAGCAGCGGATCATGGAATGTGGTGGGTAAGGGTTCATGGATTTTAGAAGTCCCCCGCAGGCATTGAGATTAGCTACCCAGACGGTATTTTCCACATTATTGCGGAAGGTTTGTGGTTGTTTTTTCCCGTTCGCTAGAGATATTCTGGAAAACAATGATTGTAGGGGAAAAATAACTTCCTATTTCCCCCAGAATGGCTAAACTGCTGTCGTCGATTAAGTCTCCCTCATTTAGGCACTCAGTCTAGTCCCTCAAGTTTCGCAGTTTGGAGTTTTCGAATGAAGAGTTTAGTCACGTTTGCTATGTCGCTGGCGGTGATTGCCGCAGCGACCTGCGAAGTACAGGCCGGATGTGGCCTGCTGCGTCGCGGTGGTTGTAGCGATCCCTGCGGTGCCTCGGCCTGCGGCGGTGTCGCGGCTTGTGGTGGAGACTGTGGTGGCGGTTGCGGTCAGTCGTCAGTCGGCTATGCGTCGCCCATGGGCTCAGGTTGCTCGGACTGCGGTCAAAACGCAGCCTTCGGAGCTGGCGCTGGCCCTGCCATGGCGGCGTCGGCAGCTCCTCAAGGTGGCCTGATCGATTGCGGCCCTGTGGCCAGTTATCAAGTCGTCATGGAACCTCAGTACGTGACCGAGACTCGCGCTCAAAGCGCTACCGAGTACCAAGACGAAGTGCGCACGCGCACTCGCAGCATAGCGCGCCAAGTTCCTGTCGAAGTGCAAGATTACCGTACGACGACCGTCATGATTCCGACGACGGAAACCAAGACCGTCGAGTACAGCGTGTTGGTTCCCGTGAAAGGCGAGAAGAGCGTAGAGGTCACCGAGTCGGTACCGGTTTGGACCGACGTGGTTAGCAACTACACGGTGCGCGTTCCAACGTTGGTTGACGTACCAGAAGAATACACTGTTCGCGTCGCGCAACTGCGCGACGAGACCTTCGATTACACCGTATACGTCCCGCAGACGCAAACACAAACCAGGGTGCAAACCGTTACCAATGCGGTGCCTGTTACCAAGCAGCGCACCATTGAAGTTTGCCGTCCTGTGACTCGTATGCAGGCTGTCACCAAGGACTACGGTCACTGGGAAGTTCGCGTTGAAGAAGTCGCTGGAGTTGCGACCGCTGGAATCGGCTATGCACCAGCTCAATCGATCTGCATCGGAGCGGGGAACGGCGGCCTCAATATGGGTGGTTGCGGTGGCTACATTGGTGCTTGCGGAGCATGTGGCGGAGCGGGGCAGGTTTACGGAACGACGGGTAACGGTTGCCGCGTCAGTTCAACCTGCGGTGGTTGTGGCGGCTGCGGCTCGAGCAACTGTGGTGGGTGTGGATCGCCGCCCGAATCGATGGCTGCTGGCAGCGGCGGACCGGCGTTTGCACCCGCAGTGCAAACCGTTTCGCGTCGCGTATGGGTTCCCAACGTGGTGACTGAAAATGTGCCAGTGGTGGAGAATCAGTCCAAGACCGAAGTCATTTCCTACACCGCCTTTGAAACTCAGACGGAACAAGTTCCCTACGAGTGTACCTATGTGGTCTACGTTCCCGAGCAACGCACCGGCACGCGTCAGGCTGTCGATTACGTCAACGAAACTCGTACTCGCAATCGCAAGGTTGTGCAGTACAGCGAAGAGACTCGAAGCCGCACGCACCGCGAGCTGAGCTATACTACTCAAACTCGCACGGAAACGATTCCATTCGTAACGTATTCGACAGAAAAGCGAACCAAGGAAGTGACCTACCAAATCAATGTTCCTCAAACCAAGACCGAGCCGTTCACGACAACTCGCTTCGATACCGTGGTTGAAGACGTGACCGAAGAGTACACCGTTCGCGTCCCGGTGCTAACTTCGAAGGAAGTCCAAGTTCAGGTATGCCGCATGGTTCCCAAATTGGTCCCGGTGACGATCTATCCATGTTCCGGTTCGGCGGGTAACAGCGCTGCTTGGGGTGCTGGTATCGGTGGCTGTGCTGCTTGCGGTGGAACGCCAACTTTGGCACCTGCGATTGGCAGCGGCTGCGCGTCGTGCGGGCAGTAATGTTTGCTGCTGACTGTACCTGTTAATCCATGAGACAGACGGTTGTCAGCTCGAGCTGGCAACCGTTTTTTCTGATAGTTTTATCAGACACTTAACGCTGAACACCTCCGACGAGTTGACGAATTATCGTGGTGGTGACGATTGTCGGGCTTGACGGAAAAGTTTCACCGCCGTCGGCGGAAATACCTGACGACAATACGGTGGGGGCGAATTAGCCTGGGATGGAATCGGCGCGTAGCATTACCAGCCGCTGGACTGAAATGGAGCCAACGGCTTTTCCTTTCTAAGATCTGGAGATTATCCATGCGAAGAATATTTGTCTATGCGAGTCTATGCCTCGCACTGTTATTTGCCGACACCTCAAACGTGCGTGCGCAAGACGAAGCGGTCGGCCAACCAACGGAAGCCCAACCAGCGGAAGCCGTGGCCGAAGCGGTCGCTGAACCCGTCGCCGAGCCAACTGGAAGCGACAGCAAGACGCCAACTCTGCGTCCATTGACCGTTACCACGGGACTGACCGATGGTATGTTGATCACTGGCACGCTGCTCGATACCAATTCGATCGCCATCAAAACCGCCTTCGGTGAAGCGGCGATTCCGCTATCGGAAGTAGCCGGTATTCGCTTCCCTTCGGCCGAGGACACCAGCACCACGATCGTCATGCTCAACGGCGATTCCATTACCGGTGCCACGGATGTCAAGTTTGTGAATGTGGAAACCAGTTGGGGGCATGCCAAGATCAATGGTCAATCGGTATCGACCATGCTCTTTGTACCTGGATTGACTTGGCACAATAGCGATTCGTTGGGTGGCAAGCGTTGGACGTTGACTGACCAGAAGGCAGCGCCGGCGAACACCGCCACCGCACCTGGTACGCCATCTCCCCCACAAATTGGCCAGCCGGTTCCTGGACGTTTTCCCAATGGCCAGCCGCAGGTGATCTTCGGTCGCTAAAGGACTAGTACCGCCCAATCGTCCTGCTCCCAATCCCATTCGCTTCGACAGCAGGCTCGTTTGCCTCGCTGCGTTTTCAACCGACTCGGCCCCCTGCCAGCTTGCCTGGCGGGAGCCACAGTTTTGCTGCAGACTGCGTCGCAAACGCCACCATCCAGTCACTTCTTAAAGCTGGTCCACTCGCATAGCGCGATTCAACCGTCTGGCGACGGTAGCTACCCAGAGCGAGCCTATTCGACTGGATTCGAATTGGTTACCGGAGGGGCGTGGTCGTGAGCGTGCTCGCCTTCTACCAAGCCGATGGCGACTGCGGCCATGATTCCGAGCAGCAAGGCGGCGGTCAACTGAAAGCGACTATGCGAGTGAAACTCCATCTCGGGTAACAAATCGCTGAGTGAAATACATAGAAAGACTCCAGCGGAAAAGGCTAGGCCCCAACCGGCTAAACTACTTCCCCAAGCACCGCTCAACTGGTTGGCTCCAATCCAAAACAAAAAGGCCCCCAAGGGACACATGAGAGCAAAGCCGATATTGACTAGCATCCGCCGATTCGGAGTAGTGACGGGATGCATGAGCGAAGTGATCGATACTGCGTCGAGTGGCTTGTGTAATAGCACAGCCAGAAAGATTCCGAAGCCAGGTAAGGTACCATGTCCCAGGTGTCCTACCTCTGCCACCACTCCACTCGACAGTGCGACCCCATCCATGAGTGTGTGCAAGCCCAGTCCCGTGAGCACCGCCATCCAGCGAGTTGTTTCGCGCCCGCCATGCCCAGTCGGATGTCCATGCTCACAGCGCTCCGCGACATCCGAGTGCGCGTGGGAATGATGGTGAGCCGCGTGGTCGTGGGCGTGCGCCGCAGTCTCGCCCGGCGCTCGCTCGGCTTGCTCTTCTGCGAGAATGCCAAAGTCGGCAGGCCCGTGTTGATGGAAGTGGAACGAACGCAGTAGGAAAAAAGTGGCCAACATGCCGAGCATCAACCCCCACATGACTTGATCGATCCGGCCTGCTCCTAGGCTGGCCAGCGAATGTGGGATCATGTGGAACACCGCAATGCCCAGCATGACTCCGCCGACAAAGCTGATCATGATCTGCATGCGGTTGTGGGTTAGCCTGATCCATTCAGGCATGAGTCCCCCCAGGACCGAAGCCAGAATCACGGCGGCGGAATAGCCAAGCAGCGTGGCGAAAATTAGCCAATCGGGGTCAATCGCCAGCGGCATCGATTTACTTCATATCTCGCGTCGTTTATTGGTGGAAACCCAGATTTGTGTGGAAACCCAGAACTGGACGCAATCTTCGCCAATACAATGGCTTTCGTAAAGTAGCACGGCGGTCTCCGCCGTGAATAAGCAGGGTAGCACGGCGGTCTCCGCCGTGATTTTCATGTGGTTCGGCCGCCTCAGCCGCGATTTGGCAGCCCAGAAGAGGCTGAGCGACTGCTTTCTTTTCTCGGTGGAGACCACCGAGCTACTTTCTGAACCCTTGACTTTAAGCCGCAGAGGGGCGAATATAGAGAATCGAAGTATTGTTCCCCCGCCTCTGTCACGTCGCCTTCCGAGTTCGACATGTTACCACTACGGCAATTCACTGGATGGCTCGCGTTGGTTATCGCCATCGCCGGTCCCCTGCCGTTGTGGGCGCACCATGCATTGTGTCATGCCGAGCTGTGTTCTACTGGGTGCCATTCCGAGCAGTGCCACGCGCACGCTGGCGGCGAGCATGGTGCGCACAGTCATGCCGGTGGGTGTGGCCATGACCATCAACATCCGGCGACCAGCACGTCGGACGATTCGGCTGGTCTGAGCGGCATCACTGCCGAGCACGATTGCTTTATCTGTTATCAACTCTCCCAAGCCGCCTCGTCGGCTGTGGTGCTCTCGGTTGAATGTTCTTCGTTACCACCGATCGCATCGTGCGGCGCGATGGGCGAATTTTCTATCGCCACACTCTGTGGCTGGCACACACCGCGTGGTCCGCCCAGGTTCTAACATCCTGCGCTCTGCGTGGGGAATGCTTGAGCCCCGTGAAAGCCATCTGAATTGATGTTGGTGCGTTGTCGCGATCAACACATTCACGAATCCGAGACTGTGCTGTCATTAATAGACACCAGCGGCTCTGCGCTGGCATGGTCACGTCCAATGGAGTGTGCCTACTCAATGGGTTAGCGTGCAGGATGCTGGATACCTGAGCGCCCACTTCAAACTTAATAAATACATTCATCCGATCATCACAAGGTTTTTTCCTATCATGACTCATTTAATTCTGCGGAATGTTCCATCAGAAAGATTCTCTAAGTCGCGCACATCGAGCGCTTTTACGCTCGTTGAGCTCCTGGTAGTCATCGCCATCATTGGCATTCTCGTTGGCCTGCTATTGCCTGCCGTGCAAGCGGCGCGGGAAGCGGCGCGGCGCATGCAGTGCTCCAATCACGTCCGACAACTCGGCTTGGCCGTCCATAATTACGAATCGACCTACCGTCGCCTCCCTTCGGGCTGGATCGCCAGCAATGCTCATGGCGAACCGGGGTGGGGTTGGGCGGCGGCACTCTTACCCTTTATGGAAGGGAACAACTTGCATCAGCAGATCGACTTTCGCTTCCCCATCGACGACACTCGAAACGAGGTGGCGCGGTTGAATGTTGTGCCAACTTTCTTATGCCCGTCTGACACTGGGCCCAATCTGTTCGAAATCGCTGCCGGCGACGGGCACGACCATGTCCACTCCGCCATGGCAAACGTCGACGATGGAATGCCGAAGCTATTCTCGGTCTCGAAGAGCAATTACGTCGGCATGTTTGGAACTTTCGAACTCGAAAACGCTCCCTACAATGGCGACGGTATGTTCTACGGAAACAGTCGAATCAAGTTGGGTGACGTAACCGATGGACTGAGCAATACGCTGATGGTTGGCGAGCGGAGCAGCAAGTTTGGTGGGAGCCTATGGCAGGGGAACATCTCTGCAGCGTCGGAGCCTCACGCACGAATTGTGGGAGTCGCCGACCACGGCCCCAACGATCCCCATTCGCACTTCGAAGATTTCGGCAGCTATCACACCGGAGGCGTCAACTTCATGCGCGGTGATGTGTCGGTCTCGTTTGTCTCCGACAATATCGACTTGAGCGTCTATCAAGCCATGGCCACGCGCGCCGGTGGTGAAGCCTTTTCGCAAGAATAGTGCAGAATTAGCGTTGCAAAACTATGGAGTGCGGGGATTCATCCCCGCTTTGGCCCTCCCAAAAGTTCGCACCAAGCCATTACCCAATCAAGTTGAGGGTAGTGCCGAGGCCCGCGAGTCCGTTTGAATCGTTAACCATTTGGGACTCGCGGGCCTCGTCCACTACGATCAACAGAATGTAGGCAGCGGCACCTGCGGAAGCCAAAGAAAGTGCAAGGAATTTGAGGGTACGTTATGGTATGCTCTATAATGCAACCGAATCGTCCACCTGAATTCTACCAACATTTTCGACACAAGGAACTTGACTGTCATGTCACATTGCGCGATTGCAAACTTTGCGGCTCGTGGCTGCTGCACACTAGTGCTCTTAGGGCTGTGCTTGACCTCGACGCTCGCCAATGCACAGGAAGCGAAATCGACTCCGCAGTGGAAGAAGGTCGTCTTCTTAGCTGGGAATCCGAGTCACGGCTACGGCGCGCACGAGCATTTGGCCGGTTGCCGAATATTAGCCGAAGCGATCGAGCGCGCCGCACCCGAGGTCACTTGTAAGGTTTATCCGGGAGGTTGGCCTGAAGACGAAAGTGTTTTAAACAAGGCCGATACGATTGTGATGTATTGCGATGGAGGGGGCGGACACCCTGCTTTGAAGCATCTCGATACGCTTGGCAAACACATCGAGCGCGGAGCAGGGTTTGTTTGCCTGCACTACGCTGTGGAAATACCCAACGATCATGGTGGTCCCGAGTTTCTCAAGTGGCTGGGTGGTTACTTCGAAACGCATTGGTCGGTCAATCCTCACTGGACCGCCGATTTCACCATGCTGCCCGATCACGCAATCACGCGCGGGGTCAAGCCCTTTGCCGCTAATGATGAATGGTATTTCCACATGCGATTTGTTCCCGACATGACCGGAGTGACCCCGATTCTCACCGCGGTCCCACCGCAAGAAACCATGCTGCGTCCCGACGGTCCACACAGCGGCAATCCCGCCGTTCGCAAAGAGGTTGCCCGCGGAGCACCCCAGCATGTGGCTTGGGCCTACGAGCGGCCGGGCGGCGGGCGCTCGTTCGGCTTCACCGGTGGCCACTATCACTGGAATTGGGGACGCAGCGACATCGTAAAATTGGTCAGCAATGCCATCGTGTGGACGACAGGTGCAGATATCCCAGCAGACGGGCTGGCGGTCTCCGGCGCGCCCATCGAGGTGTTGGAAGCCGGCCAGGACGAAGCCCCTCCCAGCAGCTTCGATGCCGAGAAAACTCGCGAAGAGTTTCAAGTCGAGCAACGGTAGTTGCTAAAGAGCTGATAAATACAATTAGGCACAATTTTCTACCATGATAAGTCCTAGGCCACACTGCTGAGTGCGAGGCTATGAGCGCCCAACATGAGGTCGATCTGCTGGCTGAGGTCGGTTTGCCAGCGCGGCAGTTCGATCTGGAATTGCATGGCCAATCGCGTGGGATCGAGCGCACAATTGGCGGGCGTTGTGGCCGACGACGGTAGCTCGCTCAGCCGGCGTCCCTGCAGTTTCTGCAGCACCACAGGCAACCCATGCTGGCGGCAGAGAGTCAAGATCTGGTCGCCCACCTCGAGCCTGCTGGCCATACCGAGCGTGGCGGCGTGGTACAGTCCGCCATGCTCGCTCAGCCATTGACCAAGACTCTGTTCCGCTTGACTGGCTGCGTTGGTAGCCCGAGCCAGCAATTGGGAAGTCAGGCCAGCTAAGAAATTGGTACTGGTTGGATTGCCATAATGGTCGTCGGCCAAAGTGATTGAGTTACGATACGAGAGCGAATCGATCAATCGTCGCACATAGTTTTCGCCATGCGTCGAGTACAGCCAACCGCTGCGCAGGATCAAATGGGGAACTTGGCTATTGCGCACCGCTTCGGTCCCGATCAGCTTAGTTCGCGCGTATTGATTCTGTGGATTGGGCTGATCGCTTTCGCGCCAGGGCTTGTCTCCTTCACCGCTGAAGACCATGCTGCTACAGAAGTGTACTAGGCTTGCACCGATTCGCTGCGCTTCCTCGGCCATGACAGCGGGGCCTGTGGCGTTGACCAACTGGGCCAAGCGCGGTTCGCGTTCGGATTGTTCGACATCGGTTAAGCTGGCCGCATTGACAATCAGCGTCGGTCGAACTTGCCGAATGGCCTGACGCAGACTGGCAGGGCGACTGATGTCGACGCACATGGGGACGGGGAGCAGACTCTGTTTATCTGGTGTACGGCAAGCGCCGATGACCGTGCCGAGGCTACGCAAGTGGCGACTCAAATCACGTCCCAACTGGCCACTGCTACCGATCACCAGGATCAGCGGTTGCTTGGGTCGCTCAGGCTTGGGTGGCGCCGCACGGGTATTAATCGCCAAGCGAGGGCGCGGTTCTGGCGTCGGCACTTGTTCGCGGCGTTTGCTATGTTCATGACGGTCAGACTTGGGGCTTGTCCAGCCTGGGAGGCGGTGGTCGGCAATACTGCTCAGGCTGCGACTGGGGCGCACATGATTGGCCAACTGGGCGGGGAGCTCGGGCCATTGCAATTCTAAATCGCGGTCATTCCAGCGCAGCCACTGCCAGGCTCTAGCTTCGATTTCGCAACTCGATCGAAGCTCCAGGGTAGCAGCTTGCGAAAGGACCTGCCAACCACAGGCGACACCGGCGGGAACCGATAGAGTGCGCGCGTCCCCTTCGCACAGGCAGACACTCTGCCAATGACCGTAGGTGGGGCTCCCCACACGGACGTCGACCAAGCAGGCGTAGAGTTCACCTCCGAGGCAACGCAGGGTACGCTGGACCGATTTACGCGAGAAGCTCGGCTCGCAGGTGTATGCGAAATCGGCCGTGATGATTTGTTCGTGAGGCAGCCAAGTGCCCGTTGGCGATTGCGAGTGGTGTCGTCGCACGAGAACGGCCGAGCCGTCGGCGCGGCGCGAGGGCGTTTGATGAACAATGGCTGCACCGGCGATGCGCGTAGGAATCGATTGCAACATGGGACTGCCCCTCCATGGTCAGTTCATTTGGGTCTCTTCAATGTTTCCCCCGCAGTTATAGCACATGCCCCCCAATACTCCCAAGCTCAATCCAACCTGGTTTCTATGCAGCATTGCTAGCGTTTTGTCTTAATGTGGCTCGACGCTCCGCGTCGTGAGACCTGAAGTCGCAACGGTCGCGTTTCTTTATCTTCTCGCCTCCATTTTCCTACCTAAATTCGGTTCGTGTCATCGACTAGCACGGATGGCAAGGCCGGAGCACGGATAGTAACAGGCTATTGCACCTCACGCTTCTGCGATAGCGACAGGTTTTCTCCAAGCGGCGCTGTCCTGCCCGTTTCAACTGTTCAATGACAAAACTCGTGAACGGTTACGTAAAATCTATGTGAGGCAGCGCTACAACTCTACCGTCTGCCGACGGTAGCTGCAAAAGCGACGGTAGCTGCAAAATTCAATGCCGGACGGCCCAGAGTAGGTCGAGCAGGGTGGCGCGGGCATCGCCGTTGTGATGTCGCAATAGTTCATCTGCCAACGCTTGAAAGCGAGTATCGCGAAGGCGGTACGGGGCGAGCCCAGCAACGTGCTCGACGCAATTCTTCCAGCTCAGACGCTCCGATGCCAACAAATGCTCCACCAAGGCAATGTCGGATGCTGCGGGGAAGTCCAATTGGTGACGCTCGGCGAGCTCGTGGATCGTTTCGGTCTGGTCGACATCGCCCGCGGAGGGTCGAGGAGGTTTGGCCGAGCTTGATGGGCTCGGAGCGGGTTGCGCCAGGGTTGTTTCAACACTGCCATTTTCCGGTTGCTCGCGCCACTTGAGCACTGCCAACAATGTTTTTTCCAGCGAAGAGTCTGCGGTCGAGGAAATCGGTTTCGCTCCGGTGGCAAAGTTTTCCTTAGCCCGTCGCCATTGTTGCAACTGTTCAGCGGAGGCGGCCAGCCACTGAGCGCGGGTGGGCTGAGTCGCTTGTCGACCGAGCGCATCGCTGAGCACTATCCAGCCGACGAGTTGCTTCAAGTCGTGCCCGTGAGCGCGGTACTGCTGGGCCAATAGTCGTTGCAGCTCGCCCCGCTGTGCTTGCACTTGCGCTTCTCGGGACGAATCGGCGTGCCAAGGGGCGTGGGACACGAGAGCTTGTCCGAAGACCATTCTCCAAACTTGGTTGACGGTAGCTGCATCGGCAGCGGGCGATTGGCTTAGCCACTCGGCCAGGGCCTGCCGAGGCACTCCACTGGCTGCCGACATCGACTGCCAAGCTTGCCCATCGGGCAACCCGGGCTCAGCGACTTGCAATCGTCCGTCAAGCAAATCGTAGTAGGTGGTCAGTGGTTTGCCAGCAGCCAATAATTCCGCTTGGCGATCTACGGCAACTCGGGTTCCCTCTTCGTCCGTCCGCGCATCGATCCCTTGCAACATGGCGGCCAGCGACCAATATGCGGATTGTCGCTCGGCCATCTGGGCTGGCCAGCGCACCGATGCGGGTTGTTCGATTGCAGGCGAGGTCGAGCTCGCATCGTGGCAACGGACACAGGAAAGATTGACGTCAAGAAAGCTGCTGCCGATGGCTGCGACCATGCGATGGTTGCCATCGCCGGCCAGCGCGCTGAAGAAAGTTGAGGTGGCAGCGTCCTGCTCCGACGAGCCGCCTGCGATGGTTCCGCCAAGCAGCTCGCCTGGCGCGGCACTCCATGGGCGTCCATCATAAATGTTGCTGGCAAAATGTTTCTTGAGTGCTTGCAACCGCACATCCCCCTCGGGGAGGCGCGAGTTTGCCAACCACAACGCAACGAACTGGTCTGCCCATTTACGGGCAAAGGGAAGTGAGTTGGTCGCCTGCGATATCAATGGCTCCAAGTCGCTGTCTGGATCGATTGCTGGTTGGCCAGTCAACACGAGCGAGATGCGCTGCGCTCGTTCGGCATGGTTGAGTCGTTTGCTGGGCGTTATCGACAAGCCCTGCCACAAGTTGGCTAAATGCTCATCGATCTGTGCGACGATCTGCTGACTGTCGAGGCGTGGTGGATCGCCGATGTTTGCGGTTGATTCGGCGGACACGACTGGAATGGATCTGTTGTTTGCCAAGCCACTATCGAGAGGGAATGACTGGGCTTGGCCGTCAATCGTCTCGCTGGCTTGAGCCAAGCCTGCAGGCTGCGGCGACGCTGATTCGCTCGCGTCGGCAGGCTGGCCACTAGCTGCCAGCATTCGTTCCGAGGATTCAGTTCGAGGATGCGCGGCAGCCTGGTTCGACGGCGAGTTTTGCGATGGAGAGGGAACGAGCTCGAACAGACGCTGCGCAAGCTGGAGGTCTTGTTCGACCAAGCGCCAGCTCAGCAACGCCAGCAGACCACATGCGCACAAGGCTAGTAGCGTTGCGATCACGTTGCGGCGCAGCGAAGTTCCGTGTCTTGACTGCGGACTAGTAGCAACGATCGGTTCACCGGTTGTCGTTTGATCGTTAGGCACCGGCATAGCCTGAACAGGCTGTTGGGCTAGCAGGGGCCGAGCACGTACCAGTTGGGGATGCGCGAGCCGGGTGGAGCTGCTCTGGGAAGAGTCACTCCGCTCGGCACTCCGCTCGGTGGGAGTGGCCAAGCCAGCTTGTTCTCGCAACCACGCGGTTGCAATGCGCGAGGACAAGTCGGGGGGCGACTGGCCACTGACCATCTCCTTGAGGAAATAGTCGAAGACCTGTTCGGTGGCGGATTCGTGTTCTGGAGCTTCACTCATGATCGGTACGCTTTGCTTTATCACTCATCTTCATGTTACTTTTTATTTATTACTTTTTGTTTTCAAGGCACTCTCGCAATTGCGACTTGGCACGTTGCATGAGGTTCTTCGCACCATGCTCGGTGATGCCGAGCGCCGTCGCGATTGCCTGACGGCTGGCATCTTCGCCAAATCGCAGTCGCAGTGCGAGCTGAGCACGGTGTGTCAAGCGGGCGAAGCAGTCTTTCAGACTGTCTAACAACTCGTTGCCCGAGTCGAAGCCAGCCCACCGCAACCAAGCGGTTTCGAATTGTTCGGCATGCTGGGTAACGGTCATGCGCGATTCACGCCGTCGGCGTGAGATGAATAAATTGTGGGCCACACGACGCAGGTAAGCGGCGGTGGCCGTCTCGTTAAACTGTTCAAGCGGTCGTCGCATGATTTCCAGGAAGGTGTCTTGCGTCAAATCGTCGGCCAAGGCGGCGTCGGCACCAAGCGCGCGGAGGTAGCGCCACACCATCACTTGGTGTAGCTGTACCAGTTCATGCAATTCGAGTTCTGCGTCGTTGGGGCTAACGGTTGTAGCCTCTTTGCTTTCAGGGCTCACACGGTTCCTCGGTTACTCAGCTCATCAGCTCTCGAATTAGTTTACCGCCGTTGGCGATTTTCATGGGGCGTCCATTCTTGCTTTGGTAAGTGGTTTCCAGTGAGATTCCCAGTCCATGGCAGACGGTGGCCATGAGATCTTCGGCGGAGTAGGGTTCGCTGGTCGCTTGGCGTCCCTCGGCGTCGGTCGCACCGACCGCCAGGCCGCCTTTGAGATCGCCACCGCCAACCACCACGCTCCAGCAGCGTGCCCAATGGTCGCGACCTGCATTGGCATTGATGATCGGCGTGCGGCCAAACTCTCCCATCCAAATGATGACGGTGTCTTTGAGTCGTTGGCGCTGCTCGAGGTCTTCCACCAGAGCACTCATGGCTTGGTCCAACGTTGGAAGCAGTCCAGTCGAGAGGGTATTGTGGATGCCGTTGTGATTGTCCCAGCCCCCCAAATCGACTTCGATAAATGGCACGCCAACCTCGACTAGGCGACGCGCCATCAAACAACCCCGGCCAAAGGCGGTGTCGCCGTACCGCTGCTTGGCGGATTCCGATTCTTGATCGACTTTGAAAGCCTCCATCTGCTGGCTGGACATCAAGTCGAATGTCTTCTTCAGAATCTTCTGGTGATCTTCGGCGGCTGGACCGCGCTGCTGTCCAATGAAGCCCGTTTCAATCAATTCGAGCGTTTTCATGCGCTGTCGCAGTCGCGTGTCGTCAAGCGTCATCTCTAAATTGCGGATACGTCCGTCACTGCTAACCGAAAAAGGTGCCCAGGCCATTCCGAGAAATCCGGGCCCTTCGCTGGCGCCCCCGACCGAAATGAAGGGAGGAATCTGCAGGTCGTGGCGACCGGCCATCAATTCGTGCGCGACCACCGAGCCATAACTGGGATGTTCGATATTCGGATTGGGCACAAAGCCGGTGTGCATGTAGTAGCGTCCGCGATCATGATCCGCCTCGCGCGTGCTCATGGAGCGGACGATCGATAGATTGTGCATCTGCTTGGCGATCTGCGGCAAGTGCTCGCAGATTTGCATATCGCCAGTGGTGCTGATCGGCTGGAACGGTCCACCCGTGGCCATACCTGGCTTGAGATCCCACAAGTCGATGGTCGACGGGCCGCCTCCCATCCACAAGAGGATTGCCGACTTGTGGTTGGCGCGCAATTCGTCCGCGTGCGCGTATAGCGAATGCCCTAAGGCCAACGAGGTGCTGGCCAATGCCGATGCGCCGGCTGCGTGTTGCATGAAGTGCCGACGAGTCATCCCACGCGGTGTTTGATTTGACATCCAGGCCATGCTGGCTTGCTTTCGTGAAGAGATCGTTTACTGCACTAATATGAATTCATTGCTATTGAGCACGGCCCACCATAGATCCTGCAGCGCCTCGTCGGCTTTGCCCTTACGAGCTTGCAACAATTGGCTGGCGATCTTCATCTCCTCCGGTCGGGCGCGTCGAGCAAGTCCAGCGGTGAATAACATCTGCACCTTGTCGGGATAGGGACTCGGCGATGCGGCCAAATTCCCCAACCACGTCCCCGGAGTCACCGCCGTAGCGCGCTGGATCAGGTCGCCGTTGAACATCATCAGCGCTTGAGGGATCGAGCCATTGAAGGTGGTGGCTTCGTCCCCTTCGTCGGTTCCAAACGCGACGACAAACTGCTCAAGCCAGGAATCGCGTTCGGCCTGCTGTTGTTCGAGAGTTCCCTTGGATTGCCCGCCGACCTGCACCAGTGAATGGTACAGTTGTTCGGCCGACATCTGTCGCAAGTAAAAGTGGCTGAACTGTGGCACTGCGCCCAATGCTGGATCATCGCTCATGTTGTTTGGCCCCACTTTGCTCGACAACTGATACGGTTTCGAAAGCGTGATCCAAGCCATCAGCGCCCGCATGTCGTAGCTGGAATCGCGCAGAGCCTGCCCCAATTGATCGAGCAACTGAGGATGCGAAACGGCCGTGTGGGGTCCCAAGTCATCCATCGGCTTGGTAAAGCCGTATCCCATAAAATGAGCCCACAGGCGGTTGACCAACATCTTGTCCAAAAACTCGCTGGCCATCATCAGTTTGCCCAACTCCTGTCGACGGTTGGTCTGCCCAACATAGCCGCTACGATCGATCGACGTGCCGTCGATGAATACCGGATAGGCGACACGAGCCATGCCGTTGCGCTCTTCGTAGTAGACCTCCGCTTCGCTAGGACGCCCGCCTTCGCCGGCAAAGTCTTCATCGATCAGCTCGACATGATCGATGTCGCGACTAGCATCTGAGTAGCGCCGCAGGGCGCGCGTCTGCCGGAAAAAGGAATTAAACTCCCAGAACTTTTGTTGCTTCCACTGATTGAAAGGATGGTTGTGGCACTGCGTGCATTGCACTTGCATGCCCAAGAAAATGCGCGATGTGGCCGATGTGGCCAGCGTCCCGTTCTCGTCGTTAACCTTTTCGGCCAAGAAATTGGTAGCACCGTTGAAGTTCTCTTCGCCCGGCTTGGTCGCTCCGGTGGCGGTGACCAATTCAAAAACCATTTGGTTGTAGGGTTTGTTGCTTGCAAAGCAATCGCGCAGGTACTTACCCATCCCCTCGCGATTGATCAGCGAACGACGGTTGTTGCCACCACTGCGACCGATGAGCACATTGCTCCACAGTGCGGCCCAATGCTCGGCGAACTCCTCCGTGTAGCGCGGGTCGTTGAGCAGTCGATCGACCAACTTCTCTCGCTTTTTTGAATCGCGATCCTGAGCGAATTCGCGCATCTCCTCAAGGGTTGGAATGCGTCCGATCAAATCCAAGAAGACGCGGCGGCACCACTTGGGGCCGTCTTCGACGGGCGAGGGAACCAAGCCCAGCTCTTTCCACTGGTGTTCCATCGAGGTATTAATCAGCTCAACTTGTGCAATCTCCGCAGCGACACCAGGTGAAGCCGCTCGGGCAGAAACGCCGACGGTAATCAATGCCCCCCAAAGGGCGTAGGTTGATAGCAACCAGACTTCCCACCGCAAATTGGACAGCCGATGGCTGCTAGTGCGTATGCAGGTTGTTTGCTGGTTCGTTATCATGCGCGAAAATCCGAAATGCCGTCGGGAAAACTCTATTGTATTCGGTCATCGGCAATGGAGCGAAAGGGACTGAGCTAGAGTACTCACCATTTACCCCCCTAATTAGTGAAAGGTTAAACTGGCTTGCGACCTCGGCGGCCCAGCATTTGCATCCTATAATTCTCGTTCCTACCCCCTACTACTGGGATGGTCGCGACAGGGACCGGCGTCTCTGGTCGGCGGGGGGACGGAAGAAAAACAACCTGAATTGAACATCCCTTGAAAGGAAACATTGATGCGAATCATTCTTGCGGTGGACGGTTCCGAAGAGTCGCAGATGGCGGCGAACCTATTGACTCAACTACCTCTCCCCGAGTCGTCGCAGATTACGGTAGTGACCGTGGTCGTCGATACACCGATGGACGAGATTGACGCCGAGGTGTGGTTGAAAGTCCGCGAGGCTTCTCGGGTTACCGCATTGCAAAACTATCAAGCCATCCTGCCCAAGCTCGGTGCGCTGGCATCTAGCGCCGAGCACCTGTTAGAGGAGGGGCATCCCAGCCGAGTGATTGTCGATGTCGCCAAGGCGCGCGACGCCGATTTGATCGTTGTTGGAGCTCGCGGTCATTCGTTGATTGCGCGAGTCCTTTTGGGGAGTACCGCCGACTATGTGGCCAACCACGCGCGCTGCCCAGTGCTCGTTGTGCGTCCGCAGGCACCCAATCGTCCGGCCGGCCCACTGAAGATTATTTTGGCCTACGATGGTACCCCAGGTTCGAAGGTAGCTGCGAAGCAATTATTTTCTTTCCCTTGGGGGGCGGATACGCAAATCCAAATCACCACGTTGCTCGAGCGGCCTCGCTTGCTTCCCGAAGATGAGGTCTACGATCCGCAAGCGATCGCAGATGGCGAAAGAAAGCTGACGGAGTTGGTCGCGGAAGCACATTGCTCGGCCAACGTACGCTACCTCGTGCGCGAGACGGTTCATGTGGGTGACGCGCTGGCTCACTTGGCCGACGAAGCGCAGGGGGATTTAATGTTTGTCGGTGAAACGGGCCGATCTGCCTTGGCTCGATTCTTTATCGGGAGCGCTGCCAAGCACATCCTGCACCACTCAGCCAGCTCCGTCTGGATCGCACGTGAAAAAAAATGGAATTAGCGGAATTAGCGATTGCGCAAAACGTTGGACCACGCATGGAAAGCCAATTTCAATGCGGTCTGTTTAACCCGGATTATTCATGCTTTTAATTTTCGACTCTGACTCAAACGTCCTTGCTGACGCTGCGGGTTATGAATAATCCGGGTTTCACCATGCCAGCGCGCCGGAGTGAGGTTGACGCCGCATTGACGACCAGAGCCCACTCTGGTCGTCCGTGCATGGGCCGCTGAGTCGTTCCGGTTGGCCCATCACCCGCACGGCCGCGCCACGCTGCCCAACAGACAAACCATACCACTCAAACCCGATCGTCTCGAGCATGAATTCAACTACTGCTACCCTCCGCGCGATGGAGTCGTTTGAGGGTAGAGACAGCAATCGACTGGACAGACATCATGACTTGGTCCCAATGGTCCAAGCGCGGGGCGCGTGTCGAGCTGCTCGATCCGCTCCTGCAACAACTGGGCAATCATGGTCACAAACCGTGGGTGAATGCCCACGCTGGGTACGCGTACGAAGCCTAGCTTCAGCCGTTCGCACAACTCCTTGGCCTCGGTATCCAAATCGAACAAAACTTCCATATGGTCGGAGATGAAGCCGATCGGGACAACCACCACATCGCGCGTTCCCTCGCCGGGCAACGCTTCGATACGATCGCAGACATCGGGCTCTAACCACGGTTGTTGCGGCGGCCCGCTGCGACTTTGATAGACCAGTTCCCAGTCGGAGTGCCCGATCGCTTGAGCCACCAAGCGGCAAGCTTCAAATAATTGCTGGGCGTAGCGGCTGTTGACCGCCATCGACATGGGGATACTATGCGCCGTGAATAGTATTTTGGCGGTGGCTCGTCGCAGCGGCTCCAGCGATTGCAATCCGCTTTTGACTAGATCGGCTTGGGCCTCGATAAATAGCGGGTGGTTGAAGCCCATGCGAACCTTTTCAATGTGTGGTGTCCCCGCTCCGACCTGTTGCTGCGCGTCGAGTATATTTTCGCGATACTGCCGACAGCCCGAATAACAGCTGAACATGCTGGTGAAGAAGGCGATGCCCCGCTGGCGACCATCGTCCCGCATTTGCCGCAATGCGTCGGGCAACAATGGCTGCCAATTGCGATTTCCCCAGTAGATAGGCAGCTCAAGCCCCAGCCCGTCGAGTTCCGCTCGCAGGGCAGCGATCAGTGTTCGGTTCTGTTGATTGATGGGGCTGACGCCATCGAAGCGCCGATAGTGTTCGGCCACCGCCAGCATCCGCTCGTGCGGAACATTCTTCCCACGCAATACGTTTTCCAGAAAAGGCACGACATCATCCATTCCTTCGGGACCGCCGAAAGAGACAAACAGAATCGAATCGAAGGGAGGAAGCGCGTCTGGCATGAATGGTCTGTCGTGAAAGAATAGTCGGTCAATTGCAATGTAATCGAGAGCCTTCATTATCCGCCTTTGTAGGCTCGTAACAAGCACCGCGCAGTCACTAATGTGGCTACCAATGTGGCTCGACGCTCCGCGTCGTGAGAAATCGCTAGATAATGTGGCTCGACGCTCCGCGTCGTGAGAAAGCGGCTAGATAATGTGGCTCGACGCTCCGCGTCGTGAGAAAGCGGCTAGAACCTAGTTGGCATGCGCATTGGTGCGGAGCAGATAGCTGCCGCTGATGCCACGCACTGCTAGAAAGTTATCTCAACGGCATGTTCTACGACACTCTCCAATGTCGGTTGAGGCCGGCCGACTTCGACACCCGCGGGCTGCGACCGGCGGCGTGAAAACAAACTCGCAACCCACTCTCGCAGGTCGACGGTCAGACTGAATAGCGTAGGAACCAAAACGAGAGTCAGCAGTGTCGAGACCAACAAGCCACCCAGCACCACACTCCCCAGACCACGGTAGAGCTCACTTCCCGAACCGGGAAACAAAACGAGCGGCAAAAGCCCCAGTACCGTAGTAGTGGTGGTCATGAAGATCGGACGTATACGAGTTCGGACGCTTTCCAAAATCGCTTGACGCGGTGGCATATGATCCTCGCGCATGTGATTAAGCGATTGATGCACAATCAGAATTGGATTGTTGACCACGGTCCCGATCAAGATAATGAACCCGAGCATGGTCAACACATCGAGCGATTGCATGTAGATCAAATTCAACGCTTGTAAGCCTAGGATTCCACCTACAGCACCCAGCGGCACGCTGAGGATGATCACAAACGGATAGACCCAGGATTCGAACAAGGCCACCATCAGCAGGTAGGTGATGAGGATTGCCAAGATGATGTTAAAACGCAAGGCTGTCCATGTATCGCGCAGCTTGTCGGCGGTACCAGCCAGGTTGACGCGGTAACCTGGGCCGAGCTGCCCGCTGTCGATCAGCGGCTGCACGATCTCGGTTTGGATACGGCTCATCGCATCTTCCAGGGCGACTTCGGGAGGTGGCGAAACCTCGATGGTGATGGCGCGCTCGCGCTCGCGATGGTTGACCTGCTCGGGGCCGCTACTAATCTTTACATCCGCCAAAGCCTCGACGGGAATGAGCGCACCGCTGGGAGTGGCGATGGGAAGCCCGCGCACATCCTGTGAACTACCCAGCGCATCGGTTTTGCCGATGATTACCAGATCGATCTTGTCCCCGTTAAGAAAGTAGTCGGTGGCGTAGGCACCGTCGACGAAGGCGTTGATGGTATAGCCCAAATCCGCGCTGTTGACCCCCATCTGCGCGGCTTGGACCAGTTTGGGTTCGACATGCAGCTCGGGGCTCGATAGATCCAAGCTCGGTATCGGTCGAGCCTGGGCGGTCGGGAAGACCTTCATCGTTTGGCCTAGAACCTGGCCGCCGAGCTGCACCAGTTGTCGAAGGTCGGGACCGGTGATTTCGACATTGATCGTGCGGCCTGCGGACAGTCCCTGCTCGAATAGACTCGACTGTTTGGCGATAGCAAAAGTGCCTGGCAATTTGCCACCAACTTTTTGAACGAGCGGCACCAGTTCAGCGACGCGCTCGGGCTCGCGGGCACGCAAGCCCATGAAAACTTGGCGCCCACGTGCCACAAAGAAGAAGTCGCCGATGACAGGAAAATCGAGTTGTTTCGCATCTGGGCTCCCTTCTTCTACGTCCCAGTAGGGGCGCAGGCTCTCCTCGACGGTTTCTCCCAGTTGCATCAGCTCGTCCAGATTGTAGCCGGGAGGAGGGAGTAGAATGCCAAATACCAAATTGCGATTTCCGGTCGGCAGATACTCGACGCGCGGGAACAACCACCAGCTCAAGCCCAGTGATATCCCGACCATGCCAATCACGACGGCGGCCTTGCGCAACAGGCCTCGCTGAATCCACGCGTTGACGCCTACGACCGCTGCGATGAATTGCTCGCCTGATCGCTGCAGAAATCCTACCAGCCCGTGTTGGCTGACTACCTGTTTACTGACTCCTTTTTGCTCAGCTTGTAGTTGGGAAGCGGCCTGAAGAGTGCCCCGCATTCGCTGACCTCCGAACAAACGCGAGGCGGCCATGGGGATCAGCGTCATCGAAATCACCATCGATAGCCCCACGGCTGCGGTGATGGCCATCGCGATATCGCGAAACAATTGCCCCGCTTCTTCTTCGACGAAGACGATCGGCAAGAACACGGCGATCGTAGTCAACGTCGACGAGAGCACTGCCCCCCAGACTTCGGTCGTCCCGCGCACTGCGGCAGTAAAGGGAGGTTCACCAAGGTCCCAGCGGCGATAGATGTTCTCCAATACGACGACCGCGTTGTCGACCAACATTCCCACTGCGAAGGCGAGGCCCGCCAAACTGACCACGTTCAACGAGCGGCCCAGTATCCCCAGGATTAAGAAGGTGCCGATGATGCTGGTGGGAATGGCCAACCCGACCACTAGCGCGCCGCGCGCGAACCAAAATCCCGCCCCGATGATGATGGCCAGCGTGATCGCAAAGAACCAGGGCGAGACGTAAGCGGCTGCCAGCGCAGAGCCGATAATCAAAGGAACGGCGATCAGTGTTCGCGCCCCCAAGTGCAAGAACAGCATCAGTACGATCATCGTCAGCGCACCACCCACAAAGATATTCTGTTGCACTAAGTTGACCGACGAGTAGATGTAGTCGGTTTCATCGTAGACTTGGGTGAGCTGGAGTCCCTGGCGTTTGAGCAAGCCTTCGTTCAGCTCCGTTTTGACCTTTTGAAGTCCTTTCATGGCATCGAGCACATTGGCACCGGTTTCGCGCAATGTATTGACTGCGATACTCGACTCACCGAAGCGTCGCACCAGACCGTCTGCTTTCTTATACCCCAGTTGCACTTCGGCCACGTCGCGCACGTAGACTGGATTGCCATCGCGGATCGCCAACAACTGCTGCTCAACCTGATCGGGGTGTCGGAATTGTCCCAAGGTCCGCACCACCCAACGTCGCTTGCCCTCCCAATAGTCTCCTCCTGAAGTATCTTCGTTTTGTCCACGTAGCACGCTGCGAACATCGGCGATCGTGAGCTGCCGCGCGGCCAGTTTCTCAGGATCGACGATGACTTGCAGTTCGTCTTCGAGCCCACCGATGACATTCGATTGTGAGATGCCCGATACGCGTTCAAAGCGAGCTTCGATTTCATCCTCGGCGAAGCGGCGCAGCTTTGGAACGTTCATGTCGGGGGGCGGAAGCAGTTCGGCCAACTCCGCATGCTGCTTGGCTAGGCGACGCAAGCGGAGCATCCCCAGCCCTTGGTTGGAAGAGCGCCTGACACGGGCCATTTCGCTCTTCAACTCGGGGTACTTGGCCTCGAACTCGTCAAACTGTTCGCTCGTCGGATAGAGCGGGCTGAGAATAAACCAAGCGATGGGGCTGTTGTTGGCATTGGCCGTGCTAATGACTGGCTTATCGGCATCTTCGGGATACTCGGGAACTTGTTCCAGCCTGCCGATCACATCGACGACCGCTTGCTGCATCGAACTGCCAACCAGGAACTCGAGGATGATCCGGCCGCTCGAATCCGAGCTTTCGGACGACATCTTGGTCAATCCTTCAACCCCTTTGAGCTGTTCTTCCTGTTCGACCACGATCTCCTGTTCGACCTCTTGCGGGCTAGCCCCCGGCCAACGCGTTTCAATGGTGATGGTTGGAGTCTGCACCTCGGGGGTCAACTGCATGGGCATGCGCAGCAGCGCCACCGTGCCGAAGAGTGCCATGAGCAGCACACCGACAATGACTTTAGCAGGATTGTGTACGAAAAAATCGATCAGTTGCATGATGTCTAACTAGCCGCACAAAATGTCAATTGCCGCGCCAGGTCACGCGACTCGGTGGAGCGCCGGGACGCGCTGGGGGGATGCGTTCGTTGCCGCGCACCACAACCGCAGTACCCGCTGCGATGTCACCGCGAACTTCAATCCAATCGTCTTGCTCGACACCCGTTTGTACGGGGATTGCCTGGGCGTTGGCTTCGAGCATATCGGACGCAGAGGCAGCTTGCGAAGAAACGACCGCAGGTTCGATCGACGCACTATCGATGGTCCAGATCAGCGTCGATTTCCCCCCCAGCACCAGCGCGTCTTTGGGAACCATCAGCACCGTTTGTTGATTGCCAGTGGCCAAGTCAGCTCGGGCTAACATGCCCGCTTTGAGCAGCGGTTCTCCGGCCGCATTGAACTCGTTAGCGACGCGGACCTTCACAGGAAAGGTTCGCGAACGCTCGTCCGCTTCTGGGATAATGGCTGCCACAGTACCCTCCAGTTTCCGTCCCCCCAGAGCGGGAACTTCGACCGTCGCCTTGTCGCCAACGTGAATGAACGGAATGTGAGCTTCGATGACTCTGGCCAATACGTCGACTTCGTCCAAGGCAATGATCTCGGCCACCGGTTCGCCGCGTGGCAACCACTGACCGACCTCGGTGTGCTCGACGGTAACGTATCCCGCAAAGCGCGAGTACAGCGTGTGCTTGCCAATTTGATCTTTCAGTTTTTCGGCGACGGCTGCCTGCATGGCCACGCGGAATTCGGCCTGCGCGATTCTCTCAGGACGGGGACCATCGACAGCCAATTGATAGGCGGCTTGAGCTTCGATATATCGCTGTTGGGCTGCGAGCCAGCGCGAGTGCGAGTCTTCAACTTCGGAGGCGGAGATGGCGCTATTGGCCCCCAATTGCGAAAGGCGCCGCGTATCCTTTTCCAGATATTCGGCTAACACGCGACTGGCTTCGAGACGAGCCCTGGCCTGCTCGATCTCCAGCTCTTGGCTGCCGTTTTTCAGTTCGACCAGCTCCTGTTGGCGCAGCTTCCATTCCGCTTCGGCCGCTTCGAGTTCGAGTGCAATGGTGGCGGTCAGCAGACGTGCCAAAGGCTGGTCCGTTTCGACACGGTCTCCCTCGCGCACCAGGAACTCGACCACACGCCCATCGACGGCTGAGCCGATCACGGCCCGCCGCGTTGGCATAATGGTCCCCAAGGTAGCCTGTGTCGTGGCCACATGGCGCTGGGCAATCGGCAGAATCTCCACGACCGCTGGCCCGCGCTGCGCGAATGCCATCGACGCCAGCCCCCAGCCGACCGCTATCCCCGCCAGGCTGGCCCGGCACAAAAAACTCATACTACGCTCCACATGCTTGTCTTGCTGTTAGTTCTAATCAAATAGCTTAACCCGTGGATCATCCGCCAGCGAATTGCAATCGACAAAATTCGGCTTTTGAAGCCCCGTCCTGGGAACGTCGTTTAGGATCAATTCCGCTCAGAGCTGATCTGGTTGGTCGCGTTGACTTCGGTCTCACGACCACGCGAATCATCCATTGATGACAAGGCTGGCTTGAGGCACGAAGATGGAGGCAGGAAAATGGGTCGCCGCTACGGTTTGCGTTTGACCTTCTTACGTTTGGGCTTGCCACCAAAATAAGAACTGCCCGGGTCGACGAGCATGCGGCCGCGCATCGCCTCGCGACCGAGCAACATGCGGAAACCCATTTGATCTCGATTCGCCAGCGTCAATTCAATCGGCCAAGCGACTCCCAGCAATTCGACCACCGTCACGATCACGGGACGTACGGACGACTCGCCACTGGAACTCCTAACGCGGCGAATATCGAACACGGGCGTTTCGACTTCGACCACCAATTCGTCGTTGCGCTGCACGGGGTGGATTTTGAAACGGACATAGTCCAAACCATCTTTGCGGTAGAGCTCCATTTCGAACGCATGCAAGCTGGAAGAACGAGCTCCGGTATCGACCTTGGCTTTGATGGCAGGAATCTTCAAATCGGGAAGTGAGACATACTCGCGCCAGCCAATCGTCGGCAGCTTGCTAAGCTCATCTTTCATTGGCGTTCCATTCTCCTTCGTACTTCCGCGCTGTCTTAGACCCCCGCAAGCTCGCCTTGCCGGTGAATGAGTTTTAGTTTTAGCCCACCCTTGGAGCCCGCCCGCCAGACGACGGTCAATTCACTGGAACTGCTCCATCCAGATAGCGCCAGCCTTTGATGAAGCCGATCAGATCCGCCATGGCCTGTGGATCGATCTGCGCTTCGAGCCCCTCAGGCATAAGCGATACGCCCGTAGCCTTCATTGTCGCAATGTCCTCGCGACGTATCAACTCGCGGCGATCATCTTGACCACGAATTATCAAGGCATCCGCCGTCTCTTCCGCGATAATCCCTTCAATTACCCGGCCATCTTCGGTCAATACAATAAAACGAAAGAAGTTGTTGTCGATCGCGAGGTTCGGATCGAGGATCGCGGTGAGCAATTCGAGCGGTTTTTTCGTGCGCGAATCAGAGATGTTGGGGCCCACGTCGACACCGATGTCGCCTACACGATGACACGACGCACAGTGCTTGCGAAACAGTTCGGCACCGCGCGGCACGTCGGGTTCGAGCTCCAAACAGGACTTGTATTGCTCGACCACTTGAGCTCGATTCGAATTGGAGATGCGTGACAACTGCTGTTGCAGTTTAGCTTTGGTCTCTCCGCTAGCTCGATCGACAAGCTTGGTCAACTCAGCCACTCCAAACTGTCCTGGCGTCAATTGCCCCGAGTCCAATTGCTGAGCCAATCCCTCAAGCCGCTTGCCGCTGGCAGCAATGAGTGGTAACAGGACTCGTTGCAACTGGGGTGACGCACTTGCTAGACGGTCAAGCAAGACCGAGTTGGGTGCGTCGCCTCCCACGGCGCACCACGCTTGAAGCAGTGGGCCTGTCAGCTCAGGGTCCGTCGCTTGGGCTACCATTTGCGCCAAGCGCTGAGGTGTGTCACTCTGTGGAGAATCAGCCAACAAGGCAATGGCAGCCACGCGCAGGTGTAGAGGTAGCGAGTCGTTTTCGACCAGCTTCGCAAGCTGCTTCCACGTCGACAATTCGACAAGTGATCGCAGCTTGGGTTGTTTGACGATCGGCTGCAGGCACTCGAGCGCAGCCAGCGGTGCCACACCTTTTGTCGATAATGATTTCGCAAGGCCCGATTCGGACAACAATTGCGCGATCTGCTCGACCAGAGGCTTCAGCGACTCGGCCGCATCCGCGGAACCACTCCCCTGCGACGATTCGGTTTTGCGCAGCGTGGCAGCCATCAGACCGCGCGCAATCTGTGGCACTTGCGCGACAGCCGCTTCGGTTATCACGGGAGATTGAGCTAAGGTCGATAGCCAACTGTGCAGCAATTGTTCAGGCTGGTCGCGAAGACCGCTGGCGGCGGCCATCAGCAGGTACGGATCGCCGTCCTGAGCCCATGCCTGAGCGACTTCGTCCAAGTCCGCTGGAGTAGCCTGCCAGGAATCACTTCCCACTTGTGATCCTAAACACAACCAAGCTTCAAAGCGAACGCCAGCCTCAGCCGAGCCAGACGCTAGCTTCAGCAGTTCATCCGGATGAACGGATAGAGTGTGTGGGTATTGGCGGCTGAGGCGCAGGGCGACCATCGCCAGCTCGGACTGGCCGGTCTGCGAAAGATCGGCGGCTAGCAACGGGGCCATAGCGATCGGCGAGCGGTTGGCATCGGCGGCATCCGTAGCGGCAGCATCTGTGGCCAGGGTGGTTTCCGAGGCTGAAGAGACGGCGAGCAGTACTGTCAGTCGCAATGCCGCGCAGCGAGCATCGGGCGTAAGGCCAGTGTCTGCAACCATTTGCTGCAAAGCGTCAATGTTCGAGTTCGATACTACTGCAGCACCTGCAGGCGACTCGTCGCCGGTCGCTGCGCGCTGCAGCAACAAACGCCGGGACGTTTGCCTCAACCACGGATTGTCGCTACCGATCAACTCAACCAACTCGGCGTCTTCACGAGTCCGCAAGGGTCTATCGCGCAGCTCGCGCCATACGTCGGAGAGTTGCACCTGCGGACCGATCGATACGATTCTTCCAGCTTGATCGCCCCAACGCTCATCAGGACGCTGCTTGAGCTCCTCAGGCACCCAGGCGGGATGTTCGATCACGGCGCGATGCATGTCGACGATGACCATCGAACCGTCGGGTGCCACGGTAACGTTGACCGGGCGAAACCAAGCATCGCGACTGGCCAGCCACTCGCGCCCCTCGGGGACTTGCTGCTCCGCATCGGGAACCAGCCGAGCCCCCGATCGTTTCGATCGCTGTCGATGCACCAACGATCCCGTTGGCTCGCAAGTAAAAATGTCAGTCCTGCCGTCATCCACCCCGCGCGCGAAGACGCCACAAGCTGCTGTGAATTGTCCCGAGTGTAGATGGGAGGTGACCCAAGCGTTGACGAGCGGATAGACGCGAGAGCTTTCCCCAGCGGGGACCACATCCACCACGCTCGGTGCCAAGCCCGCCAGCGGATTGCCTACCAGGTCGGCCTGCTCAAACATGACCTGCGTGGCCGGATTGCGATTGCTGCAAAAAATGCGTTGCCCAAGACCATCGAAAGTGAGTCCAAATTGAGCTGGCCCGGTCACCAATTCGATCGTTTTATTAGCCAAATGAAAGCGTACATCGCGGCTGCCAATGTCCAGTGGTGCGGCTGGATCTTCGCCACGCAACTCGGGGCCAAGCTGTACTGCACCGCCGCGTAGTCCGCAAGCGATATACCACCAACCGTCCGGACCGAGGCGCGGGTGATTTGCGCGAAGCTGTTCGTTATCTTTCGAAAATCCTTCTAGCCAAATTTGGGTGTGCTCCGCTCGCCCGTCACCATCGCTGTCGGTCAAGTAGATCAGTTGACCAGCCACCGTCGCGACCACACCCTCCTTCCACAAAGCCAGTCCAGTTGGCATGTCGAGATGATCGGCGAAGACCTGCGAGCTTTCATACTCACCATCGCCGTCATTGTCGCTAAGCACCACAATCTGCCCGCGCGGTTGCTCGCCCGTCGCAAATGGATAATCGCGCATTTCGATGACCCACATCCGACCCGCATCGTCAAAGGCCACCTCCACCGGATCGACGACTTGGGGTTCGTGCGCCAACAGTCGGGCCTGATTGCCGTCGAGTAGTTCGATGAGCTGCAGAGAGTCCGCTGGTGCCAAAGGGGTCTGACGCAATCCAGCCGGCTGGTCTCCTTTGAGAGTGGCTGCCATACCCAATACTGTCGTCAGCAGAACTAATCCGCAACGAAGCCTATTTGCCAACATGCTTGCTTCTTTCATTAACCAACCGACCAATGCGTGAGTAACTACTGAGTTTACACCCCCGCCGAAGCTGCCACAACAACGGCTAATAGAACAGCGCCACTTCGACCGCTCTGGTTGGAGTCGCAGCCCTCGGACGCTATTGCTTGTCGATAGTCGTAAAAGCGGCTAAAGCCAAGACGCCCACGCAAGTGTGGCGGCGAGCAATTGAAAAGTCCACCCTGAGCCTGACAGGAAAGAGACCGGCAGAGGGGCGCTGAATGGAGGAGGGGGGACGGGAAGGAGGAGCGACTGACCGGCGGAGCGGTCAGCGGCTATCGCTGTGGTCGGCATGCCCCCGTCGACGGCCTGGAGGAAAGCTGAAAGGCTGCGGCTGCAGATCGAACTTGACGCCTTTGAGTTGCTCCAATGCGGCGCGTTGTTCCTCGGTCAATTGGCTGGCAAGTTTTTTATCGAGCGCTTCTTCGGCGCGACGAAATAAACTACTGATCGCTTCTCGCGGGCTCGAACCGGGAGGCGTATTGCGAATCTCTTTCTCGATCGAGCGGCGCGTATCGTCCATGATGGCTCGCCAGTTGTCGGAGCGGAACTTGCGAAAGTCGTCTAGGGCAGCGCCTTGTAGACCAATCACCTGGGCCACCTCGTCGTTGAGCAACGCGCGATAGCCGCGAGCCTGCGCGTAGATACCGAGCAAACGCTGGAAGTCGACTTCGGGCTTTTGCAGTATCTCAAACGACTTGGCTTCCAAAGGGTCCAAGGCGGCGCGAATCTGCTGTTTCAGCTCTTCCTTGCTGGTCGCCAAGTCTTGATTGGCTTTGCGAACGGCTCGGATGGCTTCAAAGGCTTCGCGCCCGTTGGCTTCGAGTTGTTTCGAGTCGGCCTCGCTCAAATGGATCTCTTGACGGACGTTCGGGTCTCGCAGCAGATCAAACAACTCTCGATTGGAGCTGTCGCGGTGTACTTCCCGCATAGCCTCGAAGAATGGATCGTTCCCGCGTGAACCGTCGGAAGGGTGGGGATGATCGTTGGGCCGTGAGCCCTCAGACCGATGGGGCGGCTGTCCACCGACCCTGCCGGCAGACAGTAACAGCCCGCAGGCCAGTCCAATCAGAATAAGTTGAAAGCGCACCATCGATATACCTTAACTGAAACAAATGCAGCGGTGCTGATTAACATTCTGATCCGTTGTAAACTCGAATCATTCATAACCCGCAGCTCGACTATTTCGAGCCGAGCTGCGAGAACACTCCAGGAAGCCTGTACGATCTAATTGTTGTTGTCGCCACCGCGATTGCGACCACCGCCAGGTCCGCCACCGCCAGGTCCACGCCCCCCTGGGCCGCCGAAGCCACGTCGCTCTGGGAAGGTGAAGGCATCGCCCTTAAGTTCTTCGAGTGCCTTCTTTTGCTCGTCGCTCAGCTTGGCAGCCACCGCCTGATCGAGTTCTTTGCCCATGCTCTCAAACATTTCCCGCATTTTCTCGCGATCACCGCCACCACCGCTGAATGCCTCACGCATCTTATCACGCATCTCTTCGCCTGCCTTGGTCATGACGGCTTTGATCTCTTCGGTCTTGGCTGCGTCCAATCCGAGCTGCTTGGCGACCAGCTCGTTGCTGAGGGCACGCATTCCCTGCTGTTGGACCAGCAACCCTAGCAGTCGCGTTTGCTGCTTAGGAGAGAGGGCTTCGTCGATCAAATCTTGGGCTTTGGCGTTGGCTTCTTTCAGTTTTTCAGCCCGCTCGCTCTCGTCAGCTTGGAACAGGGATCGCATGTCGGGCAGCGCCGATTGTACTGCCTTGTAGGCATCTGGTGACAAGCCAATTTCCGTTTGTACCTCTTCCATGCGCAGCAAGCTGAGAAGTTCTAAGGCACTGCCCATCGACATTCCCATACCGCCGCCAAATCCGCCGCGTCCACCGCCGCCGGGACCACCGCGTCCAGGCCCGCCGCGTCCACGCCCCTCTTCTTGGGCGATCATTACCGATGACAAACAGACTGCCAATATCAAACCGAGCATACCCACGGAGCGCATTTTCATTACAGCACCTTCCAAAGTTAGTGAGACAAGCTTAACGCGACCGAGTGCCGATGGTAAAACAAGCCATCCGGACGTCGCGGGAACTGGCGGCAAAGCCGAGCGGCTGAGCTTCGCCAATTCCAACTCCACGCTCTCTCAAACCATTTCGGCAGTCCAAAGTTCCGCCGAGGTACCGCACAATTTAGCGTTTCCGCTCGCTATTTGGACAAAATTTCGCAAAAACCGCCAAACTCATGTAAGGAAACCGCGTTCCCAACCGTCTTAATTGGTGCTTGGTGCTTGGTGCTTGGTGCTTGGTGCTTGGTGCTTGGTGCTTGGTGCTTGGTGCTTGGTGCTTGGTGCTTGGTGCTTGGTGCCTGGTGCTTGGTGCTTGGTGCTTGGTGCCTGGTGCTTGGTGCTTGGTGCTGTAGGCACTATTTCGAACTAAGAACTAAGAACTAAGAACTAAGAACTAAGAACCAAGAACTAAGAACTAAGAACTAAGAACTAAGAACTAAGAACTAAGGAGGATTAGAAATGAAGATCGAGCGATTTGAAGACATTGAAGGCTGGCAGATGGCTCGCGAATTGACTCGCACCATCTACACTTTGGCGAGGCAAGCGGAGTTTTCACGCGACTTTGGGTTGAAAGGCCAGATGCAGCGCGCAAGTGGATCAGCGATGCACAACATTGCTGAGGGTTTTGATGGAGGCAGCAACGCCGAGTTTGCGAAGTTTTTGCGTTACGCACAGCGTTCTTCGACAGAGGTCAAGAGTCAGCTTTACGTAGCCATAGATCAGAGTTACATCAGCCAGCAGCAATTTGACGATGCATACGCGTTAGCAACCGCCACTCACTCCAAGATCGGCGGCTTCATTCGCTATCTAACCAAGCACCAAGCACCAAGCACCAAGAACTAAGAACTAAGAACTAAGAACCAAGAACCAAGAACCAAGAACTAAGAACCAAGAACTAAGAACTAAGAACCAAGGACCAAGAACCAAGAACCAAGAACCAAGAACCAAGAACCAAGAACCAAGAACTAAGAACTAAGAACCAAGAACCAAGAACTAAGAACCAAGAACCAAGAACCAAGAACCAAGAACCAAGAACTAAGAACTAAGAACTAAGAACGTCATGAACAGCCAAGGGATAAAAAGCTCGCTCCACCAACCGCTGGCGGCGCACGCCGCCGTTGGAGTGGCGCGCGGCGAGCTGCTGGCGCGGTTGGGGATCCGTCGCCCCATTGACCTGCTGTTCTTCTTTCCGCGCGGCTATGACGAGCCCGCACCGCTGCAGGCATCGACACAGTTCGTCGAAAACACGCGCGTCGCTTTTGCAGGGACTGTCGTCGAGATTTCGGGACGCGTGACCCAAACAGGAAAGCACATCTTGGGTGTGCTGGTGGCTGCTGACGATGGCGGTGCCGTGCGTTTGACTTGGTTCAATCAACCTTTCCGACGCAATGACCTGCGCGTGGGTCTGCGGCTGGTCGCCAGCGGGTTGCTGCGGTCGACCGTGCTCAACTGGGAAATGGTGCAACCTACAATCACGCCATTGGCCGATGACGAACCAGCGGCACTCGCCAAACCCCTTCCACGCTATTCGCTGACCGAAGGGCTCAAGCAAGCGGCGGTGCGCAGCACGATGCAGGAAGTGGCCCGACCGTTGATCGAACATATCGACGAAGTGCTACCCGACTGGCTCCGCGAGCGACTGCAAGTGCCCGATGTGCATCGCGCGCTGGCCGACATTCACTTCCCCGAAAACATGGAAGCCGCACTGGCAGCTCAACGGCGTTTCAAAACGCAGGAATTACTGGTGCTGCAATTGGCCATCACGCTGCAGCGCCAGCAGCGCGAGCTGTCCGCCCAAGCACCACCCTGCGAACCCTCGGGCAAAATCCATGCCCGCATTTTGAATCGCCTGCAACACACGCTCACGCACGATCAACTTGCAGCCGTGGCCGATATCGGGCGAGATATGGCTCGCGAGCGACCGATGAACCGCCTATTGCAGGGGGACGTGGGGAGCGGCAAGACGCTGGTTGCGCAGTACGCGATGCTGCTCTGCGCTGCCTATGGACATCAAGCCGCTTTGATGGCGCCTACCGAAGTACTGGCGCGACAGCACGCCGACAACTTGCAACGCAGCTTGGCGTCCAGCCGCGTGCGCGTCGCCTTGCTAACCGGCAGTATGGGCCGCAGTGAGCGCAGAGGGGTCGTCGAAAGTGCAGCGTCCGGCGCGGTCGACTTACTTGTTGGAACGCAAGCCCTGCTATCGTCCGACGTGCAGTTTAAAGACTTGGGATTGGTGATCGTCGACGAGCAACACAAGTTCGGTGTGGTGCAGCGCGCCAAATTGCGCACCGAATCGCAGCAGCCGCACTACTTGGTGCTCAGCGCGACGCCCATTCCGCGGACGATCGCTATGACTGCGTTCGGCGACTTGGACGTTTCGACGATTCGTGAAAAGCCGCCGGGTCGCGCACCGGTCAACACCTATATCTCCACCCCCGAAAACTTGCCTGCCTGGTGGGAGTTTGTCGATCGTCAGCTCTCGAAGGGTCGCCAAGCCTATGTGATCGCACCGCGCGTAGCCGAAGTCGATGCGAGCGATGCGGCCAGCGCCGAAGGTATCTATGAAAGTCTGCGCGATGGGCCATTGAGTCATCGCCGCATCGGTCTGCTGCACGGACGCCTGGAGAGCAGCGACAAGGAGTCGGTGCTCGGCCAGTTTTCCCGCGGTGATTTGGAAATTCTGGTTGCGACGACCGTGGTCGAGGTGGGAATCGATGTTCCCAATGCGACTCTGATGAGTATTCTCGATGCGAATAAGCTGGGCTTGTCGCAGTTGCATCAATTGCGAGGCCGCGTATCGCGCAGCTCGCATAGCGGATTTGTGTGCGCAGTTGCGGCTGCTGGGTGCGATACGGAAGACAATCAGCGCTTGCAAGCCTTTGCCAAGAGCGATGATGGTTTTGAGTTGGCCGAGATGGATTTGGTCATGCGTGGTCCAGGCGATTTGTTAGGCACATCGCAAAGCGGCTTACCCTCGCTGCGCATCGCGAACTTGGTCGACGACGCTGCGCTATTAGCACTCGCTCGCGAAGTGGCCAAAGAACTTCTGCGCGACGATCCGCAGCTCGCAGCACCCCAGCTCGATAAGCTGCGCCGTCAAACGGTGGTGCGCTACGGCGAGTCGATGCAGCTCAGCGACGTGGGCTGAGCCGTAGTGGACGAGGTTACGAGTCCCTGAAGGTTGGCGAATCAAACGGGCTCGTTGCCTGGTCCACTACTAGTTTTCTAACGAATCGAGCCCCAATTCTTCGGCAGGGCGATCGAGCAGACTTGCTCCATCTTCACTATTCTGGCTGTCGAGTTCGCGCGAGGCGGTTTCGTGCGGTGCTGCGGCGCGCACCGTCAGCGGTTCGTCGGTAGCGCGGACGATCAGATTCCGCTCGTGAACCGATAACACGCGCACGTGAGAGCCGGCTTCGATAAAGCCACTCTCGGCCATCGCATTGAATCGCCGATGTCCAACGCGCAATTGCCCCGTAGGCAAAAATGCCGTCTCGGCCAGCAGCACGCACCCGACTAGTTCCTGCAGCGGATCGGCCTCTACCCCAGCCGCCGTCGACTTGGAGCTAGGCAATTTGAGAATGATCCGTCGTCCGAGAGGAGTGTGGGGCCAGATCTTAATCGCCAGAAAAACAAAGACGGGGATTGTCGCGACAACCAAAGTCAACATTCCCATGCCGATCGTGTTTCCCGAGCGAAAGCCAAACAGCACAGCGGCCAGTGCGGCGAGCGTGGCTAGAACGAGCAACATTCCGCCGCTCGGCACAAACAAATCGACCATTGCCAGCGCAATAGCGGCAATATACAGCAGCAGAGCCAAATAGAGCGGATCCATATCGAGAACTCTGGCAAGTCGAGTGAGTGGGCTAGGGCAATGCGTTCAACAGTAGTTAGCCGAGCAATTATTTATAACATCTAGACACTCCTCTGGGCATTGTCACTCGCGGTACTCGTTACGAGCCTACATAGAAGCGACCATGACATCTCACTGATCGACTCGGCGGGTTATTGAAGTTCTAGCATCCGGTTATCATGTAAACGATTGAATCCACAGACCGTCGCACCTTAGATGCTTCGGATCGCTCGAAGAAAGTAACCTGACGGAGAATGAAGTGCAAATTCTGCTGACCAATGACGATGGGATCTACGCACCGGGGCTGGCCGCCTTACGAGAAGGTCTGCGCTGCATGGGGAATGTACGCCTGGTCGCACCGGCTGTCGAGCAGAGTGGCGTGGGGCATTCGATTACTTTCTTGGAACCGCTGGTCTGTAAAGAGATCTATCGCGGCGACGAATTGATCGGTACGGCTGTCGAGGGGAGTCCGGCAGATTGCGTCAAACTGGGCGTTTCCGTGCTCGTCGACGGGCCGATCGACTTGGTGGTCAGCGGCATCAATGGCGGCTTGAATGCAGGGATCAATGTGCTCTATTCGGGGACAGTAGCCGCAGCCATTGAAGGGGCTTTCTTTCGGCTCAACAGCTTTGCCGTCTCGCTTGAATACGATCCCCGAGCCGACTTCGAAGCGGCTGCGCGCATGGCCGTGCCGCTGATCCAGCAAATATTGGACAAGAAGGACGCGCCACCGCAGCTCTACAATATCAACATTCCTACCGCAGCGGTCGAGAAGTTCCGTGCTGGTGGCACGCCTGAAGTGCATATCGTGCCGATGGGAGTCGAGCGTTATGGAGAGCACTACATTCGTCGGCAAGACCCCAAGGGGCGCGACTACTTTTGGGCCACCAACGATCCGCCGCCACGTCGCACCGACCATCCCACCGACTTGACGATGTTGTCCGATGGTCATGTGACCGTGACGCCTTTGATGTTCGACATGACCGACACCGCCACGTTTGCCAAAATGGCGCACTGGAAGCTCGAAGTGCGTCAGTCGAGTTAAGTTGCTAGTTGCTAGTTGCTAGTTGCTAGTTGCTAGTTGCTTAGGAAGTGGACGAGGCCCGCGATTCCGTTTGAATCATTAACCGTTTGGGATTCGCAGACCTCGGCCACTACGACCAGCCCCAAAATCCAATATGGACTGAGCAATAGTCGCGAAATACATGGACCGACGGAGTGGTCCACGACTATTATGTTGTTGAACCTGTGAATGGCAATAAAACCCTTTTTCTTCTCTGGAGTTGTCGTGAAACCTGACAAGATGACTTTGCTATTCCCTGCACTTCTCATCGTGATCGGCAGCGGATGGTTGTTGACGACGCTCAAGGTCGCGCCAGGCATCGATTGGGTGTGGACCTTGGCTTTGGCCGCAGTCGGCTTGCTGGCCTTTGTCGTGGGAGGCTTTAACAAAGTGACTTTTGTGTCGGGCACGTTTTTTGTCATCACCAGCCTGCTATCAGTCATGCGCCAAACCGGGCGCATTGCACTGGATGTGGAGGTACCCATATTGGTCATTATGGCTGGTGTACTACTGGTGATCGCCAGGCATCCACGCATTCCACTACCTGATTGGAATCACGAACCACACAAGTCGAACTGAGTGTCTCAGTTCAACGTTGGCATTCGAGAGGAGGCGATTGCGATGCTGAATCTACAAGCGACTCCCGAAGGTATCTTGCTGTCGGTCCGTGCGGCCCCCGGTGCAAAGAAGAACGCCATCCAGGGAATCCACGATGGCATGCTAAAGGTTAGCGTCACGGCAGCACCCGAGGATGGCAAAGCCAATGCAGCGATTATCGTGCTCCTCGCCAAGAAATTGAAGGTTAGCAAGTCGCGGGTACAATTGGTCATGGGCGCCACGCAGCGACAGAAGAAATTTTTGTTAGTAGATGTTGAAGCGGGCGCGGTCGAGCAGTTGATTCCAAGGTAGGCTCCCCACTCCCAACTCCTCCACCCCCAACTCCCAACTCCGAATTCGCTCGCCAGTCTACTTCGCTGCCTGCGGTGCGCGGATATGGAGTTCGCAATAGCCGGCGCGACAGGCGGCTTGACCTTCGAGATAAGCGCGCACGGCGTATTTGCCTCGCGGTAGATCGGCCGGCACGCGCAGGTCGACTTGGAAGCTACCACTGCCGTCGAGCGATTGTTCTTGCTTGAGCAGAGTGTGCTGGTTGGCGGCATGATAACGCTGCTGAAAACCCGCGCGCCCACGCTCACTAAACAGATCCACACCAAGTGTATCGAGTTCATTGCGCACTTGATCGCGGCGCAATACCAATTCGACGAGCAGTTGGCCCGGAACATCGCTGTTGCCGACGATTTGAATCGTCTCCCCGGGTGCGGCCCGCTCGGCTACTTGCAGTGCCAACGGGCCTGGGTGGCAGAGACGCAGCAGGGGATCCCCTAATAAATTCATTTGCCAAACATGCTCACGTCTTTCGGCGGCCAAGTCATAGTCGCTGGGGCTCAGTGCGCTGGCAATAGCCCCAATCATCTGCAACTGGTCCATGTGGCCCGAGGTGTGGCCCGACGTGTGGTTCGATGTCTGATGCATTGCGCCGGGCAGACCAGATTCTGGCGGCGACATTTCTGAAGGCGTATCCTGCAGCAAGCGTTGCTTGGCATGTAGCACCACTTCGCCGAGCGTGCTTGCCTGCTCATCAAAACAGCTCGACAGCAGCCCATCGGAGAGCATGGCCAAGCCGTAGGGTCCCGAGACGCGCGAGGCGGCCAGCGAGGCGATGGGGCCGGTGGGGCTAAGCATCAATTCTTCGGCTAGTGAATCTTCGATCGCATCGAAGGCGCCGGTATAGCAAGCGAGGAAGACGGCGATCGGCGGGTGGCTACCCACATCGACGGCTGGGACATGTTCATGAGTCAGAATGGGTAGCCAATCTTCCCCGGCGCGAATGTAGTCGAGCGTCTTGACGTGGCCGTGCCCGATGTAGACCCAGAACATGCCCCCTTGATTCATACGGTCGATGCAGGCCTCGCTGAAACGCCAAGGATCGGGGCAGTAATGACTGTCGACGCTAGCTTGCGTCATCGATAGTTCGGACCAACCAGGAATGCGGTCGGCCAGAAAGCGACGAGTGGTCATCTCGATCACGGAGTCGGCAATCGCACCGAAACCTCCCACTCCAGCCACGACGTGTACATCGCGTCGCCACGATGAAAAATCACGGTGCTGTTCGAAGGCCATCACCCTCGCCAGCACCTTTTTCAGTTGTTCGGCCGAGTCGGCGGGGATGCGCCCAATGGCCAACTCGGGTACGTTGTCGCCATCCAAGTCGGCGTATGGATTGTCGGAAGCAATGGTAGCATCGCCGCCAAATTGGCTCATGGCGGAGCTGTCGTAATAACACGTAGGGATGTTGACCGCGGCGTCGGCGCTAACATCTCCGGCCAGCAGCACGTAGCGAATCGGCTCGGTTTGCGCAGCGGCCACTTGGGCGATCGCCGCGCGAAGCGTGCGGCTGTCGGCAGCGCTGTCGAGCTCAGCGATGCGGTGCCCCTGTGCTTCGCGATAAGCCTTCCATGGCTGCAGCGCCTCAGCCCAGGCGGCAGGGCGAACGACCACGGTGTCGACCGGCTCGGGGGGCGCTGGACGCGGTTCGGCACCGGAGAGCGGTGTGCCTGCCGCGAGAGCTACGCAGACAAGCCAACTTAGAAATGTGTCTGTTCGGCCAGCCATCGCAACCTTTCGAGCGGTCGGTTTCGTGACGCATGGGGTCGAATCGCCAAACGCGGCGATCTTTTATTGTACTTTGTACTATCGTGCGGGAATTGGGTCGGAAAAGTCAAGGGCGATAGACCTCCTTAGATGAGATACCATCCACAAAGTAGCAGGTAAAGTGTTTCGACCTCGCGTGGGTGCTCGCCGGAAAGTGTTTCTGCTGCCAAGGAATACCGTTCATCGTTTCCCTCGGGCTGGTAGGCTCGCCTGCCTTTGGTAGACTTCTACCCTTCTTTCGAAATACTCCTCTATATTGACCAATGAAAGCCAGTCATGCGAGCCATTCGTCTGGTGGAACCACGCCGCTTCGAAAAGATCGATATCGCTCACCCGGGAAATCCCGGACCAGGACAGGCGCTGGTGAAAACGCATCGCATGGGTATCTGCGGGACCGACACCGCAGGCTATCTGGGAAAAATGCCTTTCTTTAGCTATCCACGCATTCCAGGACACGAACTAGGGGTGGAAGTCTTGGCGGTCAGCGATGATGTACAGCACGTCCAAGTGGGCGATCGTTGCAGCGTCGAGCCCTATATGAATTGTGGGCATTGTTACGCCTGTCGACATGGACACGGCAATTGCTGCCAATCGTTAGAGGTTATCGGAGTGATGGTCGACGGTGGATTGTGCGATCAATTCTTGATTCGCGCCGACAAGTTGCATCGGTCACAGCACCTGAGCTACGAGCAACTGGCGCTGGTCGAGACGCTGGCGATCGGTTGCCACGCCTGCGATCGCGGAGGTGCCACTGAGGGGGATCAGGTGTTGATTATCGGCGCGGGACCGATTGGTTTGGCGACGCTCGAATTCACTCGATTGACCGGTGCCAAGATCACGGTGATGGACATGGTGCCATCGCGGCTGGAGTTTTGTCGCCAAGTCTACGGTGTGTCGCATACCATCCATTTCACGGGTGACGGCAGCGAATTGGAAAAGATGCAGCAAATAACCAGCGGTGACAAGTATGTAGTGGTTGCCGATGCGACTGGCAATCAGCACTCGATGTCCAGCGCTCTGCAGTATGTGTCTCATAGCGGCTCGCTGGTATTTGTCGGCATCACGACGGGCGAAGTCACTTTCAAGCATCCGTTGTTGCATAAGCCGGAGATGTCGCTGAAGGGCTCGCGCAATGCCATGCCCGCCGACTTTACGCGGATCATTGGACTCATCGAAGACGGGACGATCGACACGCAGCCTTGGATCACGCATCGCACCACGTTCGATACCATGATTGCCGAATTCGAGAGTTTCACTCGTCCCGATTCGGGTGTAATCAAAGCGGTCATCGCGCTCTCGTAGTCGATTTAGCAACTTAGGATTTAGCATGATACGATCTGCCATTACCGTCAGCTTGGTCTCCGAGGCGCGCGGTGGGCCTTTTGTTTTTTGGGACGACTTGTCCGGTGCCTTTAGTCGCACAGCCAAGCTGGGTTTCGACGCGATTGAAATCTTTGCTCCGGGCCCCGATGCGGTCGAAGACAAGTTGCTGCGTGGCCTGATCGATCAATACGGCTTACCCGTCGCCGCCGTGGGGACCGGTGCAGGGATGGTCAAGCATGGTTTGAACCTGACCGATTCCGACGCGGGCCGTCGGCGGCAGGCTCGCGATTTCATTCGCGGCATGATCGACTGGGGAGCTAAGTATGGGGCACCTGCTATCATCGGCTCGATGCAAGGCAAGTGGGGCGGGGCCATTAGCCGCGAACGAGCGCTCGAACTATTGGCCGAGGCGCTCAATGAGCTCGGTGATCACGCGGCGGCCTGTGGAGTACCACTGGTGTACGAACCGCTCAATCGCTACGAAACCAATCTGCTCACGACGATGTCCGAGGGGAGTGGTTTCTTGCGATCGTTGAAGACAAAGAACGTACGTCTACTCGCCGACTTATTTCACATGAACATCGAAGAAGCCAATGTGGCTCAGGGCCTGCGAGACGCGGGCCGGTATCTGGGACACGTCCACTTTGTCGACTCCAACCGTCGTGCGGCTGGGCTGGGACATACAGATTTTGGCCCCATTGCTGCCGCACTGCGCGAACTCAACTTCGCTGGATATGTTTCGGCAGAAGCCTTCCCGCTCCCCGACAGCGATACGGCGGCCAAGAAAACCATCGAGTCCTACCGCAATCTTTTTAAAACCTAGAGTTAACGTCGACGATCATCTCTCGCCGCTGTTGCGTCCTGGAGTAGGCTCGTAACGAGTACCGCGAGTTACGGCAGATCAAGTAAACAATAATTGCGATACCAATTGCCAAGCTCTTCATTGAAATGATCGGCATCAAAACAACTCCCCTAACATACGACATTAGGCAACTAATGTCTTAATTCGAACTTTTGACTAAAAGATACAAACATGGAAACCGACAAGAATAAAAATGCCGCCGGATGCGTCACGCTGGGATTGGCGCCAAGCTTTGGATTCGGTGATCGCATTGGCTTGGCGACCGCCGGACACGTAGCCGCCATGCAGCGCAGTGGTGGGGCGATCGAGCCGATTTTTCCGCAACAATCCATTCGCGAAATGAGTCGCACGCAGCGCTCACCCCAACAGGTGATGAACGACGCGTTGCAGGGCGCACGCTCGGCAGGTTGGACAGGTCGCATCGGTGCCGACGCCGATCACTTGAAAACATCCGAAGACGTCGATGCGACTGCTGCTGTGGGATTCACGTTTTTCACAATTGATCCCTCGGCCCACGTCGATCAACGCGCCGATGACTATAGCGAAGCGGTGGTGCGTGAGAAATTTTCTGCCGCTCGCGACAGTGCTCCGTGGTTTGACGCTACCGTTGGGAAAACTGTCAAATTCCCCAGCGGTAAACAAATCGCGCTCGACGAAGCGACTTGCATGCGTGCGGCGGTCAAGTACGGAGCGGCCATTCAACAGGCGCTCGAACTCGGACGCTATATCGCCCAAGTGCAAAAAGACGCCGGTCGCGACTACGAAATAGAGCTGTCGGTGGATGAAACCGATCAACCGACCACGTTGGCCGAACACTACATCATCGCCGAGCAGTGCCTCAAGGGTGGTATGAAGCTCGTCAGTTTGGCACCTCGCTTTATCGGTGAGCTCGAAAAAGGGGTCGACTACAAGGGGAGCGTAGCGGCGCTCGAGGATTCGCTCCGCGACCACGCCGAAATTGCTGAAATGCTAGGTCCGTACAAGTTGAGCCTGCATTCGGGGTCGGACAAGCTGTCGATGTACACCAGTTTGGCTCGGGCCACCCAGGGGCGCTTTCACGTCAAGACGGCGGGGACGAGCTACCTCGAAGCGCTGCGTGTGGTGGCCATTCATAATGAGGAGCTGTTCCGACGAATCGTTCAATTCGCTCGCAGCCGTTATGACATCGACAAGGCCACCTATCACGTATCGGCTACCAATGCCTTGGTCCCTGCACCGGAATCCCTCAGCGGTGAACAACTCGAACAAGTTTATCTGGAGCGCTGGAGCGACGTGCCTAACGGAAAGGGTTTCACCGAACCGGGGCGCCAGATCTTGCATTGCACTTTTGGATCGACGTTGACCGATCCCGAGCTGGGACCTGCCGTGCGCCGCGTGCTCGAAGCCCACCCGCAAACGTATTGTGAAGTGTTGGCCGACCATTTTGGACGGCACCTCGATGCGCTGCGAGCTGGGATGTAGTTCGTTTTTTGCAGCCGTTCACGTGTGTTGTAATCGCTCATGCCATTGGCTAGCACGGATGGCAAGGCAGGAGCACGGATAGTTAGGCCGCTCCATTGCACTTCACACATGTGCCACGCCCACAGATTCTCCTGACGAGCGCTTTCTTGAATGGTAGCTATCTTCATGCCCCCATCTTCGTGCCCCCATCTTCGTGCCCCAGTCGACCGTCTGGCGACGGTGGCTACAGAGGTTTGCCCAAACTACCATAAGCGACGCGCGCGCGGATCGCGCTGGTACTGTCGCTTGAGTTCCGAATCGGGTTCGCCGCGGAGCGTGGAGCGACAGATCAGCGCGGCCCCCACTCCCGCAACAAAGCCACCCACGTGGGCTAAGTAGGCTACACCGCCAGCCGTCTCGCTGGTGGCCGCAATGGAACCGACGCTGCTGACAAACTGCATCGCAATCCACATCCCAAGCACCACGATGGCTGGAACCGCAACCACCGTGTAGAGAAAGACCGCGTTGACTCGATTGTACGGGTACAGCACCAAATAGGCCCCCATGACACCGGCTATCGCTCCCGATGCGCCCAGGTTGGGGATGACGCTGACGGGATTAGCTACGATCTGAGCTGTGCTGGCCACCAATCCGGCCACCAGATAGAACACGAGAAACCAGGCGTGCCCAAAGCGGTGTTCGACGTTGTTACCGAATATCCACAAGTAGAGCATGTTGCCAGCGATGTGCCCAAAGCCACCGTGCATGAACATCGATGTCAGTAGCGTCAGCCACAGAATCGGTGGCCCAGGCGCTTGCGGAATGTCAACGTTACCGTAGCCCTCAATTTGAATCGAGATTGGTTCAACCAGATCGACGCCGGTAGTAATCTCGAGAGGGATTACGCTCCAGCCATAAGTGAAGGCAGGATCAGACAGCTGCAGTAGGAATAGCGCCACGTTGATGGCCAGTAGGCTGTAAGTGACATAGGCGGTCGTAGTGACTTCGCGGTCGTCATCACTTATCGGAAAAAACATGGGGCGTGGGGCGTTTCAGTATTGAGGAGTCAGAGGGGAAGTCGAGCAACAGAGCATGCCAGTCATGCTACCATATGGCAAGGCTAGTGGTCTTTCAGGACTTATGTTCCGTGTAGTGGACGAGGTTACGAGTCCCTGACTCATGCCGAATCCAAAGGACTCGTAACCTCGTCCACTACATCCAAGGGACTCGTAACCTCGTCCACTACGGATTCGTGACTTTGACTAGATATTCTATTCAAGAGGAAGATTCATGGAGCCCAAACAAGTGCCAGCGGAGCGTTGGCTGATCGTGGGCTGTGGCTACGTCGGTGCGCAAGTAGCGCGGCGCGGGTGCGAGGCCGGGCATACCGTCTATGCGCTAACGCGTAGCCAGTCGCGTTTTCCGGAACTAAAGGCTTTGGGAGTCCAGCCCTGTTTGGGACATTGGCTTGAGCCCCACAGTCTAGCCAATCTGCCGGCCATCGATCGAGTTTTGGTGGCGGTGCCGCACCGTGCGGACGAAACGTGGTTGCCCCCGGGTGAGCCGATCGGTGAACAAGACGTCGAGCTGGTCGAACGGACTCACGCGGTTGGTCTGCAAAATCTACTCGCAGCCATTCCGGCAAGCTGGAAGCAACTGGTCTACTTGAGCACGACGGGCGTGTTTGGCGAATCGAGCGAAGGCTGGGTTGACGAACTGACTCCGGTTTCGCCAACTCGATTGGGTCCTCGCATCGCAGTCACCGCCGAGCAGTGGCTCACTCAGAATCTAGCGAACCGTCTGGGATCTGGGCAGAGTTTTTGCACGGTGCGATTGGCGGGAATCTATGGCCCGGGGCGAATTCCGTTGGCAGAACGACTGCGGCGTGGCCAACCGCTTGCAGTACCGCGCGATGGCTATTTGAATTTGGTGCATGTCAGCGATATAGCGCGCATGGTCTGTGCGCTGCTCGGAAACTCGCTGCAGCATTCGACCTATTTGTTCTCCGATGGGCAACCCGTGCTGCGTGAGACCTTTTATCGGCATTTGGCCGAACTGTGTGGAGTGCCAGGACCGGAGTTTATCGAACCCGATCGGCGCGATCCCAAAGCCCGCAGGGCCACCGATAAACGCGTTTCTCCAGCCCGCATTCTGGCTGAAACCGGGTTCGAGTTCGAGTTTCCCGACTTCCGCAGCGGACTAGCCGACGCGCTGGCCGAATAGCGTAGTGGACGAGGTTACGAGTCCCTGACGCGCAAAGGGACTCGTAACCTCGTCCACTACCGAATTCCAAGGGACTCGTAACCTCGTCCACGACAGGCCGGTTTGTACTTAGTGGACATTGCCTCTACAATTCGCAGATACTTAAACATCTTTTTACCGATCTGCACTGAGAAGCTGGCTCCCATGTTGGAACGCAAACCCATTTTCCCCAACGTGATCGAACTGAATTTTCAGGCTGGGCATGTGATCGGCTGCAACGTCTACTTGGTCTTCGACGAGGACGAGTGGGTTTTGATCGATATCGGCTACGAAGAGTCGGTCGAAGAGATCGTGGAACTGGTGCGCGAGCTCGATTTCCCGCTTTCTAAGTGCAAGACGTTGGTGGCTACGCATGCGGACGTCGATCATGGCCAGGGGCTGGCGTTGGCCAAGCAGATGCTGAAAGCCACAGTGAGCGCCCACCCCAAGGCGGCCAAGCTGCTGGCCACTGGGGATAAATTGCAGACCTTCGCCGAGATCGAAGCCCAGAACATTCACTTGGAGATGCCTCGCGTCGAGACCGACGTATTGATCGACGAGGGAACGGTGATTGAGGTGGGGGGGCTCAAGCTCGAAGTCTGGTCGACTCCCGGCCACGCCGACAGCCAGTTGGCATTCCGCATGGGAGAACTGTTGTTTAGTGGCGACAATATCTACCGCGATGGCTGCGTAGGAGCTATCGACGCCCACCACGGCAGCGACATCCCCGCCTTCATTCGCTCGTTGCAACGCATTCGCAACTCGGACATAAAATGGTTGCTCCCCAGCCACGGGCCGATTTTCCGCAAGGAGAACGCGATGCTCGATCGGACCATCGAGCGACTTCAGGGCTACTTGCACATGGCCGACTTCGGGACCTGTGCTATCGACTGGCCGCTGATGGACCAATGGGAAGAAGAGATCGCCGAAGGCAAAATGCCCTCCTGAACACGGCCACCCCCAACCAGCACTAACCCAACGTTCGGGTGGGTGCTGTGGCAATGCGAGTGCTTTTTCTGTGCCTAATCGAGTTAGGACTTGACTATTTCGGGGAAAAAGCATTAAATTTTCGGGTTCCCCCTAATTTGCCTCGCGAGCGAAGTATGTCGCGACCAGCGGTTTAGGTCGCCAGCGTAGCTTCAATTGGCAGAGCACCGCATTCGTAATGCGGGGGTTGCGGGTTCGACTCCCGCCGCTGGCTCTTGACGGAGTCTGTTGGCTCCCCTTGTGGCACACTCAATGAGCAACCAACACCCAGGAGTCACTCTAGGATGGCGGACGCATCGGTACTCGATATGCGCGACATAGTGGTATCCAACCACTCATTTGGCCCCAGTGAAATTCGGCAGATTTGCACGACGATTTCCGAGGACTACAGCCAGCTTGGCATTCTGCGCGACGCGGTGACAGAGCTGGCGCAAGGCACCGAGCGCAGTCCCGCGCAAGCGGTGCGACTGGGGGTCAGCCAGTATTTGTTGGGCAAATTCAGCGAAGCCTGGGAGACTTTGTCGCATGCCGACGGTGGAGCGCTGGCGATTTTCTACTTGGCCAAGACCGAGTTCCAGTTGCTGCGCTACGACGACTCGGTCGCTCATTTTGCCGCCGCCAAGGCGGCGGGCTACGACGGAGATCAGTGTCAGATCTCTACGGCGGAAGTGCTGCGTTATCAAGGCAAGCTGCAAGAGGCGATGGACATCCTGGACAATATCTTTGGCCCAGCCGAGCAGACGGCCGAATACAATTATCAACGCGGCGCTACCGTAGCGGTGCGCGATGGCCATACCGAAGAGGTCTCGCGACTTTACAACCGCGCGCTGCAATATGACGACCGGCATCCAGGTGCGTTGTTTGGCTTGGCGCTCGAGAGTGATCGGCGCGGTAGCGACGACCACGCCTTGCAGATGTACGAACGGGCTGCCTCCTGTTTCCCTGCCCACATCGGCACGCTGATCAACCTAGGCATTGTCTACGAAGATCGCAATGATTTTGCCAAGGCCCAAGCCTGTTACAAGCGTGTGCTAGATGTCTTTCCCGATCATCCCCGTGCGCGACTGTACATGAAGGATGCGTCGGCCTCTGGCAACGTCTTCTACGATGAAGATTCGGCGCGGCAGAGCGAGCGACTGAGTCAGTTGCTCAGTATTTCGGTCAACGATTTCGAACTGTCGGTTCGCAGCCGCAATTGCCTGCAGAAGATGGGGGTCGAAACGCTGGGCGATTTGGTACGAACCTCCGAGCAGCAGTTGTTGTCGAGCAAGAATTTCGGCGACACCAGCTTGCAAGAGATCCGCGAGATGCTCTCCAGCAAGGGCTTGGGATTGGGACAGCTCTCCGACCAGCAGCGCGAACCCGATCCTCCGCTGGACACATCGGGGCTGACGCCCGATCAACAAGCGATTCTCGACCGCCCGATCTCCGACTTGAACTTGTCGGTACGCGCACGCAAGTGCATGGTGCGATTGGGGATCAATACGATCAGCGAGCTGATGCGTAAGACAGCCGACGACTTGCTCGAGTCCAAAAACTTTGGTGTGACCAGCCTGAACGAGGTCCGTGCCAAGCTCGAAGGGATGTCGCTCAAGCTGCGTGGTGATTGATTCTGACAATGTCGATGGCCAGCGGTTTCGGTTTTGAACTCCTGCAGATCGACGCCCAGACCGCGGCGCGATTGGGTCGCCTGACGACTCCTCACGGCACCGTCGAGACCCCCGTCTTCATGCCGGTCGGTACGCAAGCTACCGTGAAAGGTTTGACCGGCGACCAAATCCGCTCGACCGGTGCGAGCTTGATTTTGGGCAACACCTATCATTTGGCACTTCGTCCAGGGAGTGAGCGGATCGAGGGGCTGGGTGGTCTGCACCAGTTCATGGGCTGGGATGGCCCAATCTTGACCGACAGCGGCGGCTTTCAAATCTTCAGCTTGGCCGAGCGCGCCAAAATCACGGAGCACAGCGCGCAGTTCCGTTCGCACATCGATGGCAGCCTACTCGACTTGACGCCCGAAGAGTCGACTCGCATTCAAGAACGGCTGGGGAGCGATATAGCCATGGTGCTCGATCACGTGGTCGCCTTGCCCTGCGAACGGCCATTGGTCGAGGAGGCCATGCAGCGTTCGACGCGCTGGGCCGCGCGCTGTCTGGCAGCCGCCACGCGAACGGAGCAGGCCCAATTTGCCATCGTTCAAGGTGGCCTCGATCTAGAGCTCCGACAGGCCAGTGCCGAGGCGTTGACGGCTCTCCCCTTTGACGGTTTCGCGGTTGGCGGCTTGAGTGTTGGCGAGCCACCGAGCGAAATGGTGCGAATCATTCATGGTACCACGCTGCATTTGCCCAGCAACAAGCCGCGATACTTGATGGGGGTCGGTCGTCCCATCGATCTGCTGGAAGGTATCGCCGGCGGAATCGATATGTTCGATTGCGTCATGCCCACGCGCAATGGTCGCAACGCCTTAGGCTTCACCTGGAATGGAACGTTACGTCTGCGGAATGCTCGACATGCCGACGATCGACGGCCCATTGACCAAGCATGCCCCTGCCTGGCCTGCCGTCACAGCCGCGCCTATCTACGGCATCTGTTCATGGCCAAAGAGATGCTGGGACCTATCTTGTTGACCCATCACAACTTGACCTTCTATCAACAGCTCATGGCCGAGGCGCAGAGGCAGATTGCGGCTGGTACATTTTCCAAGTGGCTGCAGCTGCAGCGTCTGACACTTGGCGAAGCAGCAGACTAGGGAACACTAATCTTCACTAATCGCACACTAATCCATTCGACGCCCCATAAGCACCCACTATTCCTCACGGCGCAGGTAACGCAGACGCAATCGATTGCCGGCGGCTTGCGGACTGGCTTCGAATTGGAGTTCCTCGGCGGCTTTTTCTGGGCGACCTGTCTCCTGGTAGATGCGAGCAAGCGTGTAGTGCCCGGCCGCCCACCAGTTCTGTGCGCGAGGGTCGTCCAGAACGCGTTTGACCCAAAAGTCTTCGCTGGCTTGATAGTTGCCGCGATCAAAATGCAGTTGTGCCAACAGGTAGTGCGCGGCGAATTTTGACAGCGACAGGATGTACTGCATTTGCGCGATGCGGGCCTCGTGTTGCTCCTTGGGTTCACCTGGAACCTGCGGCACGCCCAGCGCATGTTGCACTTCGGGATCATAGGGGAGTTTGGCGAGCGTTTCATCGTCGATGCGTGAACTCATATAGGTCTTCAGCGCGCCATCGGCATCGAGTGTATTCTCGAATTCGCCCACCAGGTGCTTGCGTCTTCCGTTGGCAGCCGCTGTCTCCATCAACCAGACACCATGCTTGGCCATGTAGGACATGGAGTAGGGAGAGAGAGTCTTCATCCGCTCGCGCACCGAAGCGGCTTGTACTTGAGACAACAGCGGCGCCCGCCACAGATGGACAGCATGTCCGGGAGCAATCGATTCGAGCCGCTCGGCCAGGGCATCGAGGTTTTGGTAGAGCACCATTCGCTCGTCCCCTAGTAGGGCTTGTTCCAGCATTTTCATGCGTGCGCTGGCAGCCGTAGGTGGCGCGTCGATCAAAAATTCGAAATTCTGTATGCCGCTTTTTTCGAGCGCGTAGTCGAACTGGCCGGCCAGATCGAGCCGCCGTAGGATGCGGTCATTGTCCAGCGTCTGCGCGAGCGTGGCCAGTTCCATAAGGTCGGGTTCGAGGATCGGCATGCCGAGCTTGGGTTCGAACAACAGGCAGTCGTCGCCAATCAAGACTCCGATAGTCCACAATTTGCCAGGTGCGTTCTTATCCGCATCTTGCTGGGCACCGTCCACTGCCAACCACACCGTCTCGATCCCCTGCTGCGCGGCCAAGGCATTGAAGACGCGCCCGCGTTCGATGAAATCGCCAGCAGAAAACAGCAGCGTCTCCCACGGCAAATAGCCGTACCCCATACCGTTGTCCTCGATCGGTGCGCGGGGGTCGCTGGTCAACTCTTCGACCGACGCCCCCGAGGCATCTAAGGCGATGTTGCGCACGGTCCAGTCGAACAGCTTGTACGCATTCATTAATTTCAGTTTATCGGTTGCGGATAAGCGACTGGCATATTTCTCCAGAATCGGTTCCATCAAATTGTCGCGAACTGGAAAGTCCGTGATCCAGTGCGACAGCTTGCCGACTATGCGGCATTGGTACAAATAGTCGACATCCCACTGACTGAACTGCAATTCGAGAGGGTTCTGGCAGCCAACCAACTTCAACATCTCCGAAGGTACCTGCTGGTTAAACTGGAGCAACAGCGGACTGGGGGCGTACTGTGCCTGAGTGCGATCCGCGTTGGCGATCCATGTGTTCAATTCAAGCTGTACCTCTTTGGCGGATTGCTCACGATTGAGCGGAGTCATCTGCTTCAGATGGCGCATCGCATTGCGCAGATTATCGGTCTGCGTCTTCTGCTCGGCCAATGCCTGCGCGTAGGCCTCCGTGCGGTCGCGCCCTCGCTTGGAAAAGCAGCCAGTTGGTCCAAGGGCCAGCAGACTGATCAGCAAGACGATGAGCGTAGACCGTGTGCCAGCCTGGGGAACTATGCGTTGCAAGAGTCGTTTCCTATCTTAGTTCTTAGTTCTTGGTTCTTGGTTCTTGGTTCTTGGTTCTTGGTTCTTTTCATTTTCTTATTCTGGCTCCCCTCGCCCCAGTACTATGGGGAGAGGGGTCGGGGGTGAGAGGTAATCTGGTCAGCAATTGATTAAAACCAAGGCTTGGTCAATTCGGCGAGCCGTCCGAGCTGGCTGAGCAGTTGTTCTACGCTAGCCAGCGGGATCATGTTCGCTCCATCGCTGGGCGACTGGTCGGGTTGCGGGTGAGTTTCCAGGAACACGGAGTCTACGCCCGTTGCCACTGCGGCACGAGCCAGCGGCCAGACCATGTGGCGATTTCCCCCGGTGGCCCCTCCCAGGCCGCCGGGTTGCTGTACCGAGTGGGTCGCATCGAAGACGATCGGTGCGCCCCAGCTACGCATTTGTGGCAGTGCTTGCATGTCGTTGACTAGTCGTCCGTAGCCGAAAAACGTGCCGCGTTCGCACAACAACACCCCAGCCGCTTGCGCGCTTTGTAGTTTCCCGAGCACGTACTGCATGTCGCTGGGGGCCATGAACTGCCCTTTTTTAACATTTACCGGCTTGCCCGTGGCGGCAGCGGCCAACAAAAGGTCGGTTTGACGCGCCAGAAATGCGGGGATCTGCAGCAAATCGCAAACTTCGGCTACCGGACGGGCTTGTTCTGGGAGGTGAATGTCGCTGGTGACTGGAACGCCTAACTGCGTCTTCACCTCTTCGAGCATCCGCAGGCCGGCTTCCATCCCCAGGCCGCGGAAGGCACCGGCACTGGTCCGATTGGCTTTGTCGAAAGAGGCTTTGAAAACGAATGACAGCCCCAACTGTGTGGTGACCTGCTGGCAGTGCTCGGCGATGGTCATGGTCAACTCGCGAGTCTGCAACACGCACGGGCCAGCAATGATCAGCAGAGGGTTCTCCGGCAGACCGCAACGCACAGATCCGATCGCGACGGGCGTCACCGCGTGCCTCGGAGGCGCGCCACTTAAGTCGTCGAATTCGTTCACAAGTCAAGCCTCAGGGTAAATAGGTTTCATGGGCATTTTGCTGGCAGCGCCGCCAATGCCCCCGGCTGTGCCTCTGTTTCTCTAGTGGTGAGTTTTCGGTGGAAAACAGCGAGCTAACTGGGTGGCACTAGTAGGGTCAATCGCTTGGGTAGCACTTCGACCACCAACGGTAATTCACCGCCGGGGTCGCCGTCGATCTGAAAGGGGACCACCTGTGGCTTCCCCTGCCGATCTAGGGGAGTGGCAATCTCTATACGCTGGCACAAACTGTGGGAAAAACCGCGCATGCGCTGGTGCGAGCCCCTCCACAGTCGCGCGAGGTATCCCAATCCTCGCAGCAGTCCCGATCGCTGAAACGTACACGCGTCGAGTAGCCCATCGGTCGGATCGGCTTGAGGACAGAACTCGAGCCCAGCAGCATAGCGTGGAACGTTAAATACAAACAGCCAGGCCGCACTAGTAGGGAGCGTTGCCTGCTGAGGTGCCCCACCTGTTTCTTGCCGCGCTAGCGAGATACTCAATTGTGGAAATTGGTAGCCAAGCATCGTAGTGAGAATCGGCCCCGCATACGACCAACGCGTAATATGGCCGGTGCGAACCGCGTGCATCCTGCGCACGACTTCGGCATCGAAGCCACAACTGAGCATCACCAAGAATAGCTTGCCATTGGCGCGGCCGACATCTAACAAGTGCCGCCGGTAAGATCTCAAAATCGTACGCGATTGGCGCACATCCCCGGTGATTCCCAAGTGCTTGGCCAGTAGATTCTCTGTCCCCAGCGGGAATAACAACAACGGAACGTGGCTGGGGAGTAGATTAGCCAATGCCCCCGCGGTACCATCTCCACCAGCCGACACGACCGCGCGCAATTGTCCGAGGGCTTCGAGCCGCTGGGTGGAGCATTGCAACTCCTCCAAGCTGTAGTGAACGTCGCAGGCATGGCCGTCAGCGATCAGCGCTTCACGCAGTTCGGCCACTCGCCGTCCTCCCGACGCGGCTCCGCTCTTAGGATTGGCCGCGATCAGAACATGCGAATGCACGTGTTCCATGACATTTTGTCTAACTATTATCTGTCCTCATCAGTCGCAGAGCTACGGCGCACAGCTAGCCGATGAGATCTGCAGACGCGGGCAACCGCGATCATCCAACATGGCGCCGGGCTACCGGCACTGGGCTCAAGCGCTGCGCTCGCCGCAGGGCGATCCAGCGACGACCGGCGACTAACAAGAGAACCACTGGCAGAGATATCAATACCCAATTAATCAGTGCATGCTCGGGTTGCAACCAGTAATGCCACGCGCTCTGAGCGGGGACTAGCTGGTGTGCATGCCCGGGATGCGCCTGAGCTACCAACGAAATCGCAGCCACAACTGCCAATGGGAGTGCGTATCGACAAACCAATCGCATGAGAAATCTCGTTCGTGAGAGGAACCAAAAGTGTCCAAAGTTGCTCGCGCAGCTCTTATTTTACCCATTTTCGGTAGCGCGTTGGTCTCCAACGTGATTCACGGTGGGGGACCACCGTGCTACTTTGTTGATTCTCCTCCGGCCGATTTGGCCAGTTGCGAACTCAACAGTTCGACGGGGATGGGAATTCCCTTGAGAATGCCTTCGACCGCTAGTGAATTCCGCACGAATCCTTGGAATTTGGTAACGACAATGCGGCCGCGACGAAGTTTAGTCATTTCGCACATCAGGACCAAACGATCGCCCGGGATGACCGGATCTCGGAAGCGGACATCTTCCAGCCCGCCAAAACCGACCATGTCAGCACCCAGCAGGTCGTATTTTTGCGAGAAGTAGCTGCACATTTGTGCGGCAGCTTCGAGCATCATCACACCCGGCATGAGTGGCATATTGGGCATATGTCCGCGCACCCAAAACTCGTCCGACGAGACATCTTTATAGCCCACACAAACGTGGCGCTCTAAGTCTTCGTAGACGATGGCAGTCAACTGCTCCATCTCAAAGCGTTGCGGATTGTACTTGCGGATTTCCGCCGCATCCGCAATCACGTTTTGGTAGTCCAACGTGGCGGGATCGAGGATCAGTTCGCGTGCTGCCACGGCGGCCAGACTCCCTTGGTTAAATCCAGTTCATCAGACATTTAGACGCGTGTCTTGACCTTGCGACGTCTGGCCTTGCGCGCCTTCGAGTTAGCGGGGCGAGCACCATGATTGGCTTTCTTGAGCCGGCGATGTGGTTTGGTCATTGCTTTTATTTCTTCAGAATGGGCGAAATCGGAAATCACCGCTCATGCAAGCGGTTTGAGTTCTAGCTTCTGTGCTATTGTAAGCAGCCAGGCATAAGTTTCCAGTCATATTAAGCATCGGTGGCTAACGCCAAGAGGGCTAACGATGTGAAGAAACTTAGGCGCGGGTGCTTACAGCTTGGAAGGACCGAGCTGCGACGAAAGCTTCAATTTGAATACCTTCGGCATCTTATGTGGGCTCACTAGAATATCACCAAGCCCGCGTAGAGAAAAGGGAGCTTGTACCGCGAAACCAGTGTTCGATTGTCAATAAACAACCCAAGTGGGTGGGGCTAGATGCCAGGAACGGAACAGTATGAACGGAACAGTATGAACGATATTTGGATTGCAGTGGGCGTGATGAGTTCCGTTTCGATGCTGAGCGGACTGTTGGCCTTCTGGCTACACCCAAGGGGTCGCCAAGGGTTGATGTTGTGCATGGCCGTATCGATTTTGGGGATGTTCTATTTCCAACTGTACGCCTCGGGGCAACTATTCTGGGCGCGACTGCTGCCCGTCTCGGCCGCCATCATCTATAGCAATTTGACTGCCCCGTTGGCGGCACTGGCTGCCGGATGGGCCGCGCATATGCCCAACACACCCGTTTGGCGTCGGACGTTGATGGTGATTTTATTAGGGGGAGGCAGTTTGGCTGCAATACTCTGGCCTCTGCTGTCGATCACCTTGCGCCCAGCTCCGGCAGGGGGAGACGACTGGGCGCAGGGAGTGGCGCGGCAAACTTCCTGGGCAACGTGCAGTCCCGCCGCTGCCGCGACGTTGTTGCGAGCTGGCGGGATCGACGTTAGCGAATCCCAAATGATTCCACTCTGCCTGACAGATGGCAGTGGCACACCAACGCTAGGGCTCTACCGAGGAGTAAAGCTGGTTGCCGAGCAGCAGGGACGCCACGTGGAGATAATCGACGCCACCTTGGATGAACTAATGGCAGAGGACAATTGGCCCGCGTTGCTGGCGGTCAAGCTACCGCTAGGGACCGAGGACAGACGCTATGCCGATCAATGGGGCTGGATGCCTGGAATGGGACATTCGGTCGTGGTCTTGGGCTCTGCCGAACAGGATCAGCTTTGGGTCGGCGATCCCGCTGTGGGCTTAGAACGCTGGAGCCGCCGTGATTTGGAAATCCTGTGGCATGGCGATGGCCTGCGTGTTCGCTAAGCGTAGCTGCCGTCGCCAGGCGCGGTAGCTAACGGCAATGCTTGGCGAGGGGTACTGCGGGAGTATAATAGATTTATTGAGCGACCTCACTCGTTCCCCGCCTACCTCACCCATCTCGCCGCCCAAGCTGGAATGCCATGCCCCGATTAATAATAGGACTCAGTTCGTGGCTCGCTGGCCTTAGTCTAGTAATCTTGTTGTCGTCCTATCTGCGGGCCGCCCCCCCGGTCGACTACGTGAACGACGTGCAACCGATTTTGGCCGAACACTGTTCGCACTGCCATGGTGCGGACCCCGATTCGCGGCAGAGTGGTTTGCGGTTGGATGTCCAGGAAGATGCCCTGCGTGGCGGCGATTCGGGCGAGCCAGCCATTGTCCCAGGCGATCCAAGCGCGGGCGAGCTTTTGGCAAGAATCCTTAGCGATGACGCTGACGAAATAATGCCACCGACCGATCAGCACAATCCGCTTACGCCCCAGCAGATCGAACTGCTCAAGCAATGGATCGCACAGGGGGCCAACTACGCCTCGCACTGGGCGTTTGTCCCACCACAAAAGATCCAGCTCGACTTCAGCGATAACCATCCGGGCGCCGGCCTGCTGCCGATCGATGCGCTGGTAAGTGCCAAACTAGCTAGCGCGGGCATGCAGCCTGCGCCACCTGCGGAGCCGCATGTGTTGTGTCGTCGGATCCACCTTGATTTGATCGGTCTGCCGCCGACGCTGGACGAGCTCGCTGCGTTCGAGCACGATGGTGTTGAAGCGACCGTCAAGAAACTTTTGGCCAGCCCGCGCTATGGTGAAAAGTGGGGCCGACATTGGCTCGACGCAGCCCGCTACTCCGACACCAACGGATATGAAAAGGATCTGCGACGCGATCAGTGGATCTGGCGCGACTGGGTAATCGCGGCCCTCAATCGCGATATGCCCTACGATCAATTCATCCGCGAACAAATTGCCGGCGACCTGATGCCGGACGCTACGCAGGACCAGATCATCGCGACCGGCTTTCTGCGCAATAGCATGCTCAACGAAGAGGGAGCCATTGTTCCCGAGCAATTCCGCATGTTCGAGATGTTTGATCGCATCGATTGCATTGGCAAATCGGTAATGGGTCTGACCGTGCAGTGTGCGCAGTGCCACAGCCACAAATTTGACCCCGTCAGCCATGAAGAGTACTACGGCATATTTGCCTTTTTGAACGATACCTACGAAGCCCAATCTTGGGTCTACAATCCAGAGCAGCAACATCAGCTCGAAGAAGTTCACGCCGCGCTGGCGGCCATCGATCGACGTGTCCGCCAAGCCCACCCTGACTGGCAGAGCGAGTTGGAAGATTTTACAGAGCAACTGGCCGCTCAGCAGAGCGAGTGGCAGCCGCTACAGTTTCATCAGCTCGAAACGCAGAGCGGTTTGAATCACCCAGTGCAAGCCTCCGATCGATCGATCCAGATGTTGGGACACGTTAGCGCAGACGTGTTCTTCGTGGCAACGGGCGCTTGGCAGGGTGTAACCGGCTTGCGTCTGGAAGCGCTACCTCATCGCGATTTTCCTTTCAACGGACCAGGCCGCAGCAGCGTCGGTGGCTGGGATGTGCTCGAATGGGAAGTAATGCTCAAACGCCCTGGCCAAGCCGAGTGGGAGAAGCAGGCGCTGGTCAATGCCACGGCTGATTATTCGCAGCCCGAACAAAAGCTGGAGGATGGAAAGAAATCCTTCGGCCCAGTCGCCTACTTGATCGATGGCAAGGACGAGAACGCTTGGAAGGCCGACCGTGGTATGGGACGACGCAATCAAGCCTCGGTGGCGGTGGTGCAGTTCGACAAGCCACTCGACTGCCCAGCGGAGACGGAAATGAAAGTCGTGCTGCGGATGAAAGAGATGCTCGGTAGCTGTCGAATCAGCACGACGACCGCGCCCAATCCTACGGCCACGCCCATGGGGGTTTCCGTCGATTACGCGGCGGTGTTGGCCGCGCTGACGCCTGCCGCCGAGCGTAGCGAAGAGCAGCAGAGCACACTCTTTGCAGCTTGGAGAAAGTCGCTTCCCGAGCTTCAAGCGCTCAATGACGAGAGCGAAACGGTCTGGCAGCGCTATCCACAGGCGATGACTTCCGTCCTTCACCTAGCCAAGCGTTCCGAGCAGCAGCATCGCCCGACCCATATGCTGTTGCGTGGCGAGTGGGATCAGCCACAAGAAGCCACGGTCGAGCCGCATGTCCCCAGAGCCTTTCATCCGCTCGATCCCACCTTGGGCAATGGCCGCCTAGCCTTTGCTCATTGGCTGGTCGACCAGCGTTCACCACTGGCCGCGCGCGTAGCCGTCAATCGCGTCTGGCAGGTGATGTTTGGCGATGGGCTTGTCGAGACGAGCGACGACTTCGGCACGCGCGCACCGGTTCCCGAACAACGCGAGTTGCTCGATTGGTTGGCGGTCGATTTTATGGAGCATGGCTGGAGTCAAAAGTATTTGATCGAGCAGATCGCGCTCAGTCGCACTTACCAACAACAGAGCCAAGTGGCATCCGAGCTGCGAGAACAAGACCCCAATAACCGCTTGTTGGCCCGTGGGCCGCGATTTCGCGCCGATGCTGAAGTCATTCGCGATATTGCGTTGTCGGTGTCGGGCTTGATCTCACATCGCTTGGGCGGGCCAGGGGTGATTCCACCCGTCCCTCAGAATGTGCTTGACTACAACTACGTCTATCCCGAATACTGGAAGCCTGCCACCGGCCCCGAACGATATCGACGCGCGGTTTACATCTTTCGCAAGCGTTCCATGCCAGATCCTGTTATGTCCAGCATGGATGCACCCAATGGAGATCAGTCTTGTGCGCGAAGGGTCCTCTCGAACACCCCGCTGGCCGCACTAGCGGGGTTGAACGAAGCGGTGTTTGTCGAAGCGGCTCAAGCACTCGCCTTGCGCATCCTGCGCGAAGAGGACGGCGACGATGCGGCGCGCGCTCGGCTGGGGTTCGAACTGTGTACGTCGCGAGAACCCACAGAGGCCGAGACGACCGAGGTGCTCAAGCTGCTCACCAGTCAGCGAGAGCGAGTCGCCGAGGGGTGGCTCAACCCGCGCGAGATCGCCACAGGGGATCCGGCCAAGTTGCCCGAACTACCCGAGGGCTGTACGCCCCAAGACGCCGCCGTGTGGACACTGGTCGCGCGCGTACTGCTGAATTTGGACGAAACGATTAGTAAGAATTAGAGACGATTGGCCCGGCGGAGCGGTCAGCGACTATCAAATCGGTGAACGGTTACAGTAAAGGTTCGAACGATGAGTTTCTCGCTTACACAGCCTCTTTCCGCAGCCGGCGTTGCCACTCACCTGCGTCGGCGATGGTTCTTTCGCGATTGCGGCATGGGGTTGGCGGGGATGGCGGCCGGCGCGCTGCTTGCCGGCGAGGCTAGCGCCGCTACGCCCAACTCGCGCCGCGCTCTGGCACCACGCGAACCGCACTTCGCCCCCAAGGCCAAACGGGTGATCTACATGTTTCAAGCCGGTGCTCCGAGCCAGCTAGAACTGTTCGATCCCAAGCCGGAATTGGCCAGTCGCAATGGGCAATTGCCACCGGCTGGATTGTTGGATGGCTACCGCGCCGCCTTTATCAATCCGAACTCAGGATTGCTTGGCCCGAAGTTCCCGTTCGTCAAACATGGTCAGTGCGGCATGGAGCTCAGCGATCGATTACCACATCTCGGTTCAATCGCCGATGACATCTGTTTGATACGCAGCATGCACACCGATGCGGTCAATCATGCTCCTGCACAGATCTTGATGAATACCGGTTCGCAACAGTTCGGTCGTCCCAGCTTCGGTGCGTGGACGCTATACGGTCTGGGAAGCGAATCGGAGAATCTACCCGGTTTTGTGGTGCTGACCAGTGCCAAGGGGACTAGCGGCGGAGCGAGCAACTATGGTTCTGGCTTTCTGCCAACGACCTATGGTGGCATTCCGTTTCGTAGCGCCGGCGACCCCATGCTCTACTTATCCAACCCGCCCGGCATCGACGTGCAGGCGCAGCGCGATGCGCTCGATGCGCTCGGTCAACTCAACGCGTTAGCCTCTGAGCGAATAGGCGATCCGGCGATCGACGCCCGTATCGATGCCTACGAGATGGCCTATCGGCTACAGACGAGCGCGCCGGAACTAATGGACCTTTCGAGCGAACCGGTCGAGGTCTTGGAAATGTATGGTATTAAAGATGTCCATGAATCCAGCTATGCGCGGAACTGTCTGTTGGCGCGACGCTTGGCTGAGCGTGGGGTCCGCTTCGTACAATTGTTCCACGAGGTTTGGGATCAACACGGAGATCTTACCGGTGGTGTCACGCGCAATGCGGCTGCCACCGATCAAGCAAGCGCAGCGCTGGTGAAAGACCTCAAGCAGCGTGGGCTGCTGGACGATACCCTAGTGGTCTGGGGGGGTGAATTTGGACGAACGCCGATGGTCCAAGGTGGCACCGATGGCCGAGATCACCACAACCGTTGCTACAGTGTGTGGCTGGCCGGCGGCGGTATCAAACGCGGGCACGTGCATGGAGAGACCGACGAACTCGGTTTCAATGTCGTTTCCGATGGCGTGCATGTGCATGATTTGAATGCCACGCTGCTACACCTACTCGGCTTCGATCACACCCGATTGACCTTCCGATCCCAAGGCCGAGACTATCGCTTGACCGATGTACACGGCGAATTGGTTAAGCCGATTTTGGCCTGAGTCCGCTCGGTAAGGTTTTGGCCTGAGTCCGCTTGGCTACAAGCAGGCTATGGAGCGCAGACCGCCGTCGCACATTTCCCTGATACCCAATGATGGGCATCAGGGAAACGCTTGAACGTAGCACGTTGGTCTCCAACGTGATTCTCGGTGGGGGACCACCGAGCTAGTTGGCTACTGTTGAACCTTCAATCGCTTTTGAATGTCGGTTTCGAGGTTGCCGAAAACGGCTTCATGGCGTTGAACGGACATTTGCAGTGCGGCCAACAGGCGTTTGGCGGTGTAGAAATTCATGATGACGCGTTGGGTCACATGAATCGGGTCCTTGGGTACGCCCACAGGTTGTGGATTGAGACCAAAGTCGACAATGAGCTCTTCGGGGGAGCCGGTCACGCGGCAGAAGTTGGCGTAGTTGGCCATTGCCTTTTCATCATTGACTTGGACCTGAACCGGCTGTGCAGCTTGCTGCTGGCGGCTCGAGTCGGTGACTGCCGGTGCTTCGTGTTCTTCCATCGTACTCTCTTCTGTTTTGGCCATTCCCAGGTACTCCTCGTGTGCTGAACTTTCAGCGATTAGTGTGCTCAGCAACGCGCCGGGCACTTGGTTTAATTGGCCGTCGCGAATCCGAAGGATTCACGACGGAGCGACTACATTTCAACGCGGAACGTGCGTGCGCAAAAGCGATAGATGCGCCAGCCGAGCGATTTCCAGCCGACGTAAATCTTCGCTTGGCCACGATAGCCTACGCGCAGCGGAATATCAATGTTTTCTAGCGGAACGCGAGCCTGATAGGAAGTACTGATTGGGCGAAGTCGACCACTTGGGTCCATTTCTGTATCCAAGCGACCGCCTGACTGGATGCCCAAGTTCTCTGGAGCGACTGTCATCTCCATTTCCGATATCTTCTCTATATTGCCAGTGAAGGTCTCCATGCGTGCTGAATCGATCTTGATATCGGCTTCGTCTCCTTCGTGGACCAAGTCGATATCGTGTTGATCAACGACCAATACCGCTTCCATTTTCGATGGCTCGCCCACTAAACATAGCAGATCCGATTCGGAGAAGAACGCCGCCTGATTCTTATGATCAAAGGGATCGCCACTCCACGTAGGCAACTGCTCCTCAGCTTCGGCCTGTTTGGGAGTCGGCTTTTTAGGTGGGGAGATGATGACCCCCGTTGCATGCGACTTGACGTCGAGCATATGGACGCGGTCGAGAATGTTGTCGAGCATTGCCTTCTTCGATTGCACAATTTCAGCTTGCGTGCTGAGCTGGGCTTTGGCTTGCGGATCGATGTATTGCTGGTCTTCCAAGATGCGCATGCGGCTGACCGCCAGCTCGTATTCGTTGGCGTTCTTCAGCAACTGCATCTGCAAATCGATATTGTCGAGCTGAGCGATTGTTTCGCCGATTCGAACACTATCGCCCGGCCGCTTGTGCCAACTGACCAATCGGCCGGGGACCATGGCGAACACTTGTTGCGCATCGTTGGGTTGGATCTCGACGGCGCATTCGACGTGAAACGGCAGCGGGATGAACACGACCCCGGCGATCACGGCCACGACGACTGCGAGGCTGGTCAATACATTTTTTTGTTTCATTTTGCTAGCCTTACCCGGCGTACGAAAGAATTTGATGGCCTGCCACAGCGGCTGGATGACCATGCCAGCTAATCCTGAGAAAGCGATCAGCCGACCGAGGGCCTGCAACCCATAGGGTTCGAGAACTTTCATCAGGAACATCATGATGGAGAAGACGACGACCCAGCGGTAGATGACCGAGGCGATTGTATAGAGCGCGAACCAGAACTGCTTTTTATGCGGCAGGAACGGGTTGTCTTGAAGTTCCAAGCCCAAGCAGACTTGCTGGAACCAACGTTTGAGGATCTCCGTCGCCTTCTGTCGCAGGTTGGGGATCTCCAAGATGTCCATCAGGATGTAGTAACCGTCGAAACGCAGTAGTGGGTTGCCATTGAAGACCAGGGTACTGACCGAGCAAATGAACATCACCGACAAGCATAAAAAGTTGAGCATGCCTGGCTCGCTGAACCACCACAGATAGGTGGCGATCGACGCCAAAATCAGTTCGACATACATGCCAGCCGCGCCGATAAACACGCGGTGCCATTTGTTCGGTAGCATCCACGAATCGGAGACATTGCAGTACAAGCAAGGAGTGAATACCAAGAACATGAAGCCCATCTCATGGCATTCGCCACCATAGCGCTTGCAACTCAGGCCGTGCCCAAACTCGTGCAAGATCTTCACGATGGCCATCGTGGCACCCAGCCAGATCCAGTTCTCCGCCGCAAAGAACTGCTCGAAAGTCGGCAGTTTGGTACGGAACTCCTGGAAGTTGACCAACACCAGCGTGAGCGCGGTGAGGCCGAACATGCCGATACAAATCAGTGCCGGCACCGTGAACAACCACCAGGTAAATGGATTGAGAAAGTTGAGGATCTTCTCGGGGTCGATGCCGCGAAATCGCAACGCGAAGATATTGGACAGCTTCCCTAAGAGCTCCTTCTTTTTCTTTTCGTCGCCGCGTCGCCGTAACTGGCGGCCCTGGCCGGTGGCCTGTGAAACCACCAGACCACTTCGGTGAAGCATGCCGACGAATTGTTGCAGGTCTTGCAGCGTGATGCGTTGGGGAGCGAATTCGTTTTGAAAGCGATCCTTGATGGCTTGCAGGCTGGTCTGGCCATCGAGCATATTTAGGATGGCATATTCTTCTTCATGAAAACGATAGTAATTCAGCCCCACTGGTTCTTTGACGACCCAGTAGACGCGCCCGTGATAACGGTGCTTCTTAGATACCAAGTCCGGGCGACGCCATAATTGCAGCGGCCGCATGGCACTGTTTACTAGGCTGTCAGCCATCGTCGTCATGAGTGGAGTCTACCTTGTGAATGTATGTTCTAGGCGTCGTTGCGGTCGCTAGACCGCACAAATCTACCGTCTGGCGAAAGTAGCTACCGGGGTGATGGAATTAGTTGGGCACATCGATCTCGATCGAGGCTTGCATGCCATCGCGGAGTAGCCAGGTACCACCAAGCTGTTGATTTTGGATGCGCGTAGCCACACGTACCCTGCGAGACTCGATTTCAGGGCTGACGAACTCGATATGGGTATCATAGGTGGCGACATCTTTGGAGTTGATTCGCACCGATACTCGCATGGCTGCCCCTTGTAGTGCGGCAACCGAAATCCCCTCGATGGGAACAAATGTCTCAACTTTCATTTCATTGAGATGTACCAAGCGTAGGATTGGTTCCCCGGAGCGAATCCATTCACCTTGACCGCGTAGTCGCTGAGCGACGACGCCATCAAAGGGTGCAATGACTTTGTATAGGTCGAGCTTGACTTGCGATGCCTTCACCTTCTCCTTGTTGACTTCGGCAGCCAGAATTTCTTGTATGTGTTTGACTTTGGCGACGTCGATCCCAGATCGAGCACGCTCTTTTTCGAGTTGTTTGCGTCGCGCTTCGGAATAGGTGGCTGAGCCTTTGTTATAGAGTTCAAGGATGTCATTGTACTCAGCGTCCGAAACCTCCGAAGCTTTCTTGGCATAGTCGACCTCAGCCGTCTGCTCGGCTTGCTTTTGGGCAGCTTCCAGCTCTTTCTCGGCAACCGCCAATTCAGCCAAAGCGACTCGATTGTCGATGACCAGTAGCGTGTCACCTTTCTTGAATGCATGCCCCTCGTCGGCCAGCAATTGATCGATGATTCCATCGGCTTGCGCCGCGACTGGGATCTTATTCGCACTAACTACCTGAGCGCTGTCAACGCGAATCGGACCGCGTCCCTGGCTGCTCTCGCCTCGCGAAGGTTGGGCCGTTGGTAAGCCAGCGGAATCGCCAATGGGAGGTTGACTGAACGCAGATGTCGAAGCGACCAATAGGACGAGCAGGCCCAGCAGTAGTGCTAGTGGTAGACGGTATTTCATGACGAGCAATTCTTTGAGAGACTGTTTTTGAGACGATGAGTTAAAGCAGATTCAGTGACTAAAAAATTACGTTGGCTTGGACCCATTCGACGACTTCGTGAAACCAGACGAAGGCGGCTGAGCGCTTGCCGCACACGACATCGGCAATCACTTTCGATCCCGGACGCGGGCTGAGGCCCTCCAGCGTATCCGGTTTAACTCGCAGCTTGACCACGGCACCATCGGTTGGGTCGAGCTCGGCACGATAGTGGACATCCTTGAGCGACAGCTTGCCGGTATGATCGGCAGAAGGGTTTGTCAATTGAATATAGTCAACATGTAGATCCTGGCCGCCCGAGTTCTTGAAGGCATCGTCGAGGTACTTCATGCGTTTCTCAGACATGTATAGCTCCAGCTCCCAATCGCCACTTGGATCGGCCAGATTGACCAGTACTTGGCCGGTCACGACTGGGCGTGCGCGGAGGCGTTCTTTCAGATGCCAATCCATGACAACGCCATCGATAGGACTGGTGCGAATGAGCTGTTTTTCTTTCTCGCGGACCAATAGCAACTGGGCTTCGAGGGTCTCTTTGCGTTTGATGCTCTCACGCTCTTGGCCCATCAGCCGAGCTGTTTCCAAGGCATCCCCGGAGCGGCTAGCGCGACCCACCTGATCGCCCAGGGTTATGATGGATTCGCGGGCCGCGTCGAGCTGTCCTTGTAGATCGGTGATCTCGATCTCCAGCTCCCGGTTGCGAAGTTTGAGCAGTGGTTGCCCCTGTTGGACCACGTCGCTGTGATCGACGTATACCTCTTCGACCTCCCCTTCCACATGCGCAAACACTTGCTGCTGTAAAGTTGGCTGCAACGTGCCGTTGGCTTCTAGGTCGAGATTGATCTGCACCAGGAACAAAGCCAACAGGAGGACGGTAACCAGTGCCAGCACCGTCATTGTCTTGGGAAAGGCGGAACCGCGGAACAACCATGTCGCGCGACCGAGAAAACGCCACAGCGGCATCAAGAATAAATCGCTGTGGCTCATCGAATTGTTGAGCGCCCGAGCCGTATGCTCGTAGACCAAGTCGCAACGGGAACGCAGTGCGTCGGGGGGCACTTGACTCTCGATCTGTTCGACAATCAAAGCACCGATGATCTCCCGCTTGGAGAGATCTTCGCGCTGCACCGTCTCCTTCGAATGCACGTCCCCCTCGACCACCTTCTCGGGGCGACGGATGGGTAATACAGCGATCGAGCGGCCGTGCGACAAGTCGACGTAGTCCTCGATGGCCTCTTCCAGTTGGGGTGGCAAGTCCTCGACCGAGCCGTCGTACCACAGCGAATGCCCTGCCGATACGACGCGGGTCGCCAATACATTGAGCGCCGAGACAATGTTGGATCTATGCTCGATCGTGTCTTGGCCACTAATGGCTACCACCCGGCACTTGCGACCCTTCTTGATTGCCACGCTCACTCGATCGCAGCCAATTAGCTGGCGACCTTCGTTGGCGACGGTGAAAGCCGTATCGCGCAGCTCGAGATTGTCGTGGACCAATCGCGCGAAGTGATCGGCCTTTTGCCACATCACCTGCCGATCGGAAACCTTTTGCAGATTCGCCCCCTTGAGCCACTCGCCGATCAAGCCCGCCATCTGTTCGAGAAAACGCAAGTAGCCACGCTGTACATTGGGGGACGAGTCGGCTCGCTGAAAGATCTCGACCAGACCGGTCGTCTGCTTGCCTGTCGAAAGGGGCGAAACACAGAGCAAGTACTGCGATGGATTGCCTTCGTTTTGATTCTCTCCCAACATCGAATGCGGGGGAATCAGCTCCGACTGGCCACGCATGAACAGACGCGACAAGAGCCGAGCGTGCTTGCCCGCATCCTCGCTGTCAGCTTCCAGTAGGTTTTGATTGACGTTGATCTGGTAGCTCAGCTTGAGCTTCCCCTCATCGTCGAGTAGCCACATGGCCCCCCCGACTGCTGCGAGCGCATCGACAATCCGCTTGAGGACCGCAGGGTAGTACTCCTCGCCTGGGATCTCTTTTCGCGACAGCTCCGCGATCTCGTTGATCAACGTGCGAATCTGCTGCTTGGTTTGGTCTACCGACTCTTGAGAAGGTGTAGCCGACATGACAAGCCTTCGACGTAAAACGTTAACAAAATACAGCTTTGACAAAAGTCCTCAGCGGGCCGTGCCAACTTCAACAAAGGTTTGGAAGTGGAACGGTCGATCGCCAAGAGATCTCTTACCCGACGATAAACGGCTATCGCCGGAACACAAGCTCGAATAGGGGTCGCAGTCGGCTCAATGCACGAAAGCTTGGTGGACGCTAACGGTTATAGCAAGTAGCCCTTGCGGAGCGGTTGTACGAATAGTATAAACATAGGTAGTTGTTTTGGGGAATAGCATTGCGCTCGGAAAGTCGTTTTTTATTCCTCATGGTGTAGCCACCGTCACCAAACCGTGGATTGCTGCGGTCTGGCGACCGCTACGACACACGTTGCCAATTACGTTTACGCTTTTTACCTGCAGGAAACTGGTTGCGATGGACGCAGAACTCCAACAGGTCTTGCAATCGCTCCCGTCCGACCCTTCACCCCAGCCATTGCGATCGCCCCAAATTGCCCGATTGGCCCAGTTGGTCGATAGCGACCTGCCGCTGCAGGCTTTCCTAGAACAGTTGCTACCTCAACTCTGCACGCTATTCTCTGGCGCCGCAGCCGTGACGTGGATGAAGGCTCATGGAACTTCGGACGCGATCGTAGGTGTCCGCTTTCAGATGGACAAGCTTCTCCCGACCGCCACTGAAAAAACGCAACACGAACGGTTGGTCCAGGCGGCTTGGCGGCAAACGCTACCATTTTTGGTCCAGCGCCCTGACAACTCCACCGGACACTGGCTGCTGTTTGCACCTATCGCGCACTGCGACGAACCGCTCGCGCTACTGGAGATCGCCTTAGGGGGGGCGGCCGAGGCCCCTGACCGCGTGCTGACTCCCACTCAACAGAAATTGTTTGTCAGAGCGGCCGAGCTCGTCGCTCAACGCGTTTACTATGGCTTGCGTCAACGGATCGCGCTAGCTCCACCATCGATCGACAAGGCCGTCGATCAAATTGACAAACTGACGGACGAAGTGCGTTTGCTACAGCAGCAGATTCAGCAACGCATCGAGCAGCGGTTGCAAAGGTTTCATGGCTGGGCTTTTAACGCATTGCGCGATAAGCAAGCCTTCGCCAAACATGTGCAGCAGATGCTCGAGAGCCATGGACTGCGCGTCGAGTGCCCTGAGTGCGGTCACGCCGCAATCTTGCGCGGTTTGCGGATCGGCAATGCCAAGCACGGTGCATTTGTGTTTGACCACTATTTGGATAGCGGGCGCACCTTCCATGGCGGGTCAACCAGCGTCCCACTGATTCGCGTAGTCCCCAAGCCAGCGCGGCGTATCGCTGCAAACAACTCGACTTAGTTCTTGGTTCTTGGTTCTTGGTTCTTGGTTCTTGGTTCTTGGTTCTTGGTTCTTGGTTCTTGGTTCTTGGTTGTGGGCAGCGGTGAGACCGCTCAATACAAAAGGGAGAATGCGAATTGAAGAGCGAGGCTAGTCGCTATCGAGTGCCTGTTCAACGCTTTTCATCGCTCAGCACTGTCGGGCTTGCCGAGATTGGATTCCACTTGCTGCTGACTCATCCGGAAGGCTTCGCAAAGAAGGCTATTGCGTTCATCGTTCTGCTGCCTCAAACGCTCGAAGCGTCTACTCACCACATCGGCAGACCCCGCCAGCATTGCTGCCCAAGCACTCCGGCTGAGGTCCAACCTCAATCGAAGACGTTGCGCCGGCGTCATTTGGCGGTAGGATTCGAGTGATCTTGGCGAAAGCATGAGTTCTTGGTGAGGAAGGACTTTGTTGCTGCGAGTGACACTTGGGAAGTTTTACCAGAGGAATTCTTAGTCTGAAATTGACTTGCCGAAATCAGCCCCACTCCATCTTCGCTCGAATGCGATTTTTAGCAAGACAAGTTGGGTCTAATCCGCAGTTCTACCGCTAAATGCAAGAAGAGGTGAGCTTGGTTACGGTGCAATCGCTCTGGGGGGGCTTCGGCTGCGGTTGATTCATTCTCTTCCTCTTGATCCGTAACGGGAGTTGGTGCTTTGGGAGTTAGAATGAGCCTATCACCTTCGATCTCCAGTCGTTCGAACTTGGCGAGCGTCTTAGCGACCTCTGGATCTTTGTTAACATCTTTGGCCAAATTCTGCTTGCGCAGCGGATTCATGAAACTCTCTGGGATGGGCTGGCCATCGAGTTCGGCGCTTTCGAGCTTGACGATCAACTCGCCGTCTTCGAGCGAAGCGTTGATGCGGGCCGAGCCGTTAAAGTAGCGCCCCTGCCCTCCTGGCAGCTCATCGGTGGGAAAGCTAACATCGGCTTGAATGAGCCCATCCTCGATCGTGACAAAGACGTGTCCTCGCAGCTTTTCTTGCTGTGCAATGAGCGCATTGAGCTCGTCAGAGGTGAGCACGAGGGGGTCGAGAGCCTGCCCCTGATCGACATCCTTTTGAAAAGTATCGACTCGCGCCTCGATCTCTTTCATTTTCTCCGGGGCGACTTCGACCACTGGTAGTTGTCTGGGTTCGGTCGAGGTGTATTGCGCGACCTGCTGAGTGAAGAAGTGGTAGGTTCCGAAACCAACGGCTACCATCACGCCGACCACAAGCAACATGGTCATTAGGCACCCGCCGATCAAACATCCCCATCGAAACGGTTTGCGGGGCGACGCGTACGTGGGCGGCTCGCGCCCCACGCCGTAGGGAGCGACTTCGGTCGATTCTGGGTTGATGATTTCTGGCTCGAGCGGCGATTGACTCACGGGCGAAATTCCTTCCTGGTTGGCCGGCGAAGCGCTAGGAATCACTTTGGCATAGCACTAGTGAACTAATTGTGCCGAGCTTCCATGGTTTTATCGATGACTTCGTTGAGCACCAATTTGCGATCTTCGATGGTGCCATTGGCTAGCGCGAGTCCTTCATTGCCACGCAGGATGATCTGGTAGACCTTGGCCAGTTCATCAGCCGAGAGCAAATCCATGGAACGGTACAATCTCGCCTCAAAGAGTTTTACCAGATCGTCGGTTTGAGGATCGACCAACAGCGCGCGAATGCGATCGTGCGCATGCTCGGGTTTGAGTGCTGGTAGCTCCGATAGCTTGGCCTTCGAGTCGAAGCCAGCGAAAAAACGATCGATATTTTTGCTTAAAGTGTCATCTTCATGCCCACGCAGCTTAGCTCGTTCAATATCGATGTTCACCAACGTGCTGGTAGCGGCCACCGTCTTGCCATCGAGTCCCACGAAACGAAGCCGAGTAGAGTTTTCGATCAGTCCACCGCGGCGTTTGTGGGCCGCTTTGATGTCGAATAGGAACAGCCCGTCGAACCCCTGTGCAATGGCTTCCTTGAGCAGTTCGCTTTGCTTGCCAGTGCCGATGAAGACCAAGCCAGGAGTGAGGATGCTCCCTTGGGTTGTATGTTTGGAAGTAGCCGCATTGCCATCCGCACCCACTCCGCTGCCTGGAAAGTCTCCCAGCATGTCTTCCATGCCCCTCTTCATGCCGCCCATCCCCATCATCCCCATGGCATTATTATTGGGGACTTCAACGGTAGCGGGCTCGACATCTTTGAACGGAGTCCCCAGTTTGCCTTCCATCCAGCGGCTTTCGAAACTGGCCACCAAAGCGTCGCCGAAATCACCGGTGAGTTCCTGAAAGGTTCGTTCGGATTTCGTGTTCGCACCGGTGCTAGATTGACTCCCAAAGGCCATGTTCCCAGCCCTCCCTCCGCCACCGGCACCGCCGCTTTGCGAAACACCCAACGGTTTGAGATCGTCGATGGAATCCTCCGCGTCCAAGTCGGCACCTACCGCAAACCGCAATGCCAAAATGGGGCGCAGCCCTAACTCGAACCAGCGAGCCTGAGACAACGTCTGGTGAGCCACGCTATCGTCGGCCGCCACAGCGTGGGCATAGAGCAACTCGACCGCTTTGCCTTCGTTGCCAACGCTAAAAGCGTACTCGGCTTGAGTCAAGTAATCGCGCTCCTCCAGTGGTACGAAGTCAGCTTTGACCAGCGAACTCTTGATCCAGGCAACCACCGCCGACTGTTGCCTGGCATCCGGCCGACGCGGCACCGTGGGCGGAGGCATGGTGGCGTCCTCAAGTTGCTTGAGCACCGAGTGCCAAGTCGTCGCATTGCCCATATTGGTAAAGCCATCGGAGACAAGATCCAGCCGCATATCACCCTCGGTTTTTTGCGGTCCGTGGCAATGGATACAATTGGTTCTGACGAATTGCATCGCCGAAGCAAACTGCGGCGTCGCACTGGCCGACATGCCAAAGCCTGGCATGTCAAAGCCGGGCATGCCTTCCATCATGCCGTCGCCGTCGTCCTTAAATCCGTCCGGATAACCCTGCATGGCAAAGCCTCCTGGTCCTCCTGGTCCCATCGGCCCTCGTTGCATTCCCATGGAGAACTCATCCTCCTCTTCACGGCTCGCGTCGCTGCCATAGGTTCCACCACCGTAAGCCTCGCCATCGCTCGGCTCCACCTTCTTGATATCCATAGCGATCGTCGGCACTGGGGCGACCGCCGCCGGATCCGGCGCGGCTGGTTCCGGCTCCGAACTACTACAGCCCAGCAAGCCACATAGCGCGAGAGATAGTAGCCCAAGAGAAAGCCTTAGGTTTGCTGGCGGGGAATTGGGTGGTCGAGTTGAGAATTGCGACGGCATTGGCAGAGCCTCAGGACTTCATTGGCAAACAGTTTCGAGCTGGCAAAATACCCCGACGGGGGCTAACGAGCGCTCCAACTCATTATGTCCGTTGCCGAGTTGAATGTCGAGCATTTAAGGCCAATATAGCATTTAAGGCTGATATACTGCCAAAGAAAAGTAGCTCGGTGGTCCCCCATCGTGCCGCGTTACCTGGAATCACGGTGGTCCCCCACCGTGTCACCGTAGCGTGCCACTTTGGGGGCAGGACCTAGCTCTCACTGCTCAGCTTGTGTTCCAAGCGGCGGCGGTTGTAAGCGGCGATCGTCTCTTTGCGGCGCAAGATTCCCAATAGCTTTTGAGAATCGTCCGCAGCGACTACGGGGAGTTCGTCGATATTCATCGCCGTGAATCGAGTCAGCGCGGTATTCAAATCATCCTCGGGCGACACGGTGATGAGACGAGTGTTCATAACGTCTCGAGCATTGGCGATTTCCCAAATCGTGTCGTCGTATAGATACGAGCGCACGTCTTCGGCAGAAAAAATCCCAACGAACTTCTGCTCGTCGTCCACCACCGGAAAGTATCGCTGCGACGTTTCGGCCAACAGGTGTACGATCTCATTGAGACTGGTCCCTTCGTGTACCAAACGCAGTTTGCGATGTTGATGATAAACATCGCTAACTTTCATTCCTTCAAGTACATCGACAATAAAATCACCCCGGTGCGCCGGGGATTCCAAGCGCGTGGGAACCTGCTTGACATAGATGGTCCAGCGCCGCATGAGCAGGAAGCACAGTATCGAAACCCACATGGTTGGTAACAAAAGTCGGTAGCTGCCAGTCATCTCAGTAACCATCAAGATGGTCGAGAACGGTGCGCGGGCGCAACCGGCAAAAAAACCAGCCATGCCGACAATCGCATAGGTTCCCGGCTGCGAGACTAACTGGGGCATAGCTAGTTGCAGGAGCTTACCAGTGGCTCCCCCTAAGCAGCCACCGATGATCACCGACGGCCCGAACACTCCTCCCGAACCGCCGGAGCCAATGGTTAGCGAAGTCGTCACGATCTTTACCAGGGCAATCGCGATCAGCGTGCCGACGGCTACATGTTCGGTATCGGAAAAGGCTGTCTGCAACATGCCGTATCCACCACCGAGCACCGCCAGCATGTCAGGATTCTTGCCAGAGGCCAGGTAAGCGCCTAATCCAACCACCCCAGTCAGCAATGCACCCACCGCCGCCTTGACGTAGGTGGGGAGCGGTATGCGCTCAAAGATGCCGTGGATTCCATAAAAAGTGCGAATGTAGAGTACGCCTCCGGCAACCAACACGAGCGCTAGCATCGCATAGGGGATCAGCTCCCACGGAGTTCCGAAATCGAAGTGCATATTGGGGCCGAACAGCGGCATAAAGCGGTATTGCCTGGGCAGCGAGAAGCAGAACACCGAATAGGCAATCGTCGATGCCACAGCCGCTGGCATGATCACGTCAGATTCGAGCTCCGCGTCGCGATATAAAATCTCACCGGCAAACAAGGCTCCCGCTAGCGGTGCGCGAAAGATGGCTCCCACACCAGCCCCCATACCAGCCGCCAATAAAATGCGGCGATCGCGGGCTGACAATTTCAACGCAGTGGCCAAAGCCGAACCGAAACCAGCCCCAATTTGTGCAATGGGGCCTTCGCGTCCGGCCGAGCCCCCCGTACCGAGCGTGATGGCCGAAGCCAGCGTCTTGATAATTGGGATGCGTAGGCGAATCTCGCCCCGTTTGTTGTGAAAGGCATCGATGACCGCGTCGGTTCCGTGCCCAGAAGCTTCCGGAGCAAAACGCCAAGCCAGCCAACCCGCTGCCAGACCACCAGCGGTCAACACCACCAGCAGCCACCAGGGAGAAAGCGTCGTCTCCACCTCGGGGAAGGGCGAGTACTCGGCGACCGCCTCGCTCAGTGGAAATCCAGCCACACGAACCAGCATCAGGTGCTGTACGAGCTGCACCAGGGCCTGAAAGACCGTCGCTCCCAAGCCTGCCACGATCCCAACTAGCGCGGACAAGATCAACCATTTGCCGGTTGAGGGCATTTCGATTCCGCGCACATACGAGACAATTCGCTTCACTTGTGTGCCAAAGCGTTGCGCATATTCTGCATGCTCTGACGCGCGATGGTTTCTATGCCAGGTTGGTAGTTGAATACTTCGACGCTTACCCAACCCTCGTATTGCACATCGCGCAGGGCATCGAAGATCGGACCAAAGTCGACTTCGCCCATGCCAGGCCCGAGCAGGTTCGGGTCGTTGGCGTGAAAGTGTACTAAATGCTTGCCGTTGGCGCGAATCACGTCGGCGATCGGTATGCCTTCGCTACTCATAGCTTTGACGTCCAAGTGCAATTGGACGTGGGGCGAGCCGATCTGCTCGATGACCTCGACGGCTTGGGAAGCGTGGTTCCAGAAATTCCCTTCGCCGGGTCCGAGCGGTTCGAGCGCCAGCGTGACCTGCTGTTTTTCGAGCTCAGGCAGAGCCGCTTCGAGCACGCTGCGCGCATTCTCAGCGGCCTGTGCGTGGGTCATCTCGCTGGTGAAATTGCGCTGCGCTGGAGAGCCTAGGACCATGATCGAACCACCCAGGTCGCGACATAATTGGGCCAATTGCCCGAGGTAGTGGCTGGTACGACTGCGCACCTCCGCATCGTTTGTGGTCAAGTGATAGCCCTCGGTCTTGGCCAGCAACCAGTGCAGACCAAGCATTTCCACTCCCGAACGGGCTATTTGTTGAGCCAATTGTTCGCGTCGTGAGGCGGGGAGCAGCTCGGGACGCCCTCCCAGTGTAAATGGGGCAATCTCCCAGCCCGTATAGCCGCACTCACGCGTCAAATCGAGCGCTCGCTCCCAGGGCCAATCCTGAAACAATTCATTGCAAATTGCGAAACGCATATCGTATCGACCTTTATGCACAAGCGTGGTTTTCCTCATTCGCAGGAAGCGTATTATAGACGCTCACGTGGTGACCGAAAGCCACACTTGCCGTTTCCTCAAAGTAGCTCGGCGGTCCCCCGCCGAATAGCTTCCCATTCCATAAAGTAGCTCGGCGGTCCCTCGCCGAATGCTTTTCACGCCGCAACTAGAGCCCTCGATGGAATCCGAACGCAGCCGACCCTTGCGCCGAGTGAAAACCGCCGCACGAGATTTGTTTACTGAACCACTGGCTTGGGATCAGGTCGCCAGTGGCGACGGGCCCGTTGAGCTCGAAATCGGTTCTGGCAAGGGGTTGTTTTTGTTGGAAGCTGCCGCCCAGCGTCCGCAACACCGCTTTGTTGGGATTGAACTGGCAGCCAAGTTCGCTCACGGTGCGGCCGACCGACTGGCCAAACGCAATCTAACCAATGCGTCCATGTTGCGCGGCGATGCGCAGAAGTTCTTAGCCCAAGTCGTTCCCGATCGGAGTTTGGTAGCCGTACACGTCTACTTCCCCGATCCCTGGTGGCGCAACAAACACAAGAAGCGCCGCGTACTCAACGAACAGGTCTTGCAGGACATCGAACGCAGCTTGATACCCGGCGGCCAACTCCATTTCTGGACCGATGTGCTCGACTACTACGAACACATCTGCGCCCAACTAATGGACACCACCAAGCTGGCTGGCCCGCGTTACGTCCCGCAACGCGAGGCCGAGCACTCGATGGACTACACCACCCACTTCGAGCGGCGTGCGCGAACCCACGGTCAACCCGTCTATCGCGCCCTCTTCGTCAAGCCAGATTAGCAGACTCGGCGGGGGACCGCCGAGCTGCGTTTGTATGCAATTCGGCGGGGGACCGCCGAGCTGCGTTCGTCCAATCACTCGATTAGGTAGCCTTGGCTTTGGTTCGCGCTTCGCGCAAGCCACGGCTGAGGATATCTCGCAACATCGGCGAGTAGTCCTCGTACTTGGCTTGGTCTGGCGAGCCATTGGCAAATTGGAAAATGGCATCGCGCGGCTTGGGGCTGAGCGCAATCAGCGCACTGCTAACCGTGCCGTAGTCCTTGCCTCGCATGACCATCGTCGCTCGACCGGCCGGCGATGGCCCGCGAGCGAACACCTTGCTAGCCACCGCCAAGAATTTCACCGGCGAATCGAGCAGTTGCAGTGTCAGCAGGCGATGCGCCAAACTGACGCGGTCGTCGTTGGGGTCGTTGACGTTCTGATTGCTGATGATGTTCAGACCGTCGTCGAGTGGGACCACGTCGGGCTCTTGGTCCGCATGAACCACCCAGCCGCTTTCCGCATCACAGACGATCAAATTGTGGTTTTCGTAGCGATGAGTCGTCAACTCTTCCATCGCTTTGTCGACCCCTTTTCGAGCGCTGTTGCAGCGCAACACTTCGCGTGCGAGCAGTCCACGACTGCGCGCCCCAAAGGCGTCGCCCGTGCCGCGGCGACTGCATACGCCAACAAACATGCCGTGTTGATTGACTCCTAACCAAGTTCCCCCAGCGCGTTGATCCATGCCGCACAGGACGCGCGGCTTACCAGACTGGATCGATGGGGGCTGCGAGGGTCGGTCAAAATACTCTTCCCGATTCGCGGCTACGAGGATGGGGCTCTCTGGAACAAGACGGTAGAGAACAGCCAGTAAGCACATCGATATGTGATTTCTCTCTACGAGTAGTCGGATTGAATGGGAGAGGCCAACTCCAAGCGAAGCTGGCTCCCGCTAACGATGCAAACAATCTACCGCCCAGTCGCCGAATGAAACACCCCCTAATGGGGTGATTGGTGCGATATTTGCCAGTTGTCAAATCCCAGAACCCTCACCATCGCCAAGAAAACCAAGCTTTGCTCGCTATAGGCTCCCAAATCGGTAGGTTTTATCACGCCCATGGCAATGGGTTAGCCGAGCTGACTCTTGTTGCGGAGGATGTGGTGGTAGTGCTGTGCAAAGCGGTGAGCTTCGTCCCGGACGTATTGCAACAGTCGCAGCCCGAAGGCGTGGCGGCTGAGCTTGAGGGGGGCCGAATCGCCGGGCAGGAAGATCTCCTCATCGCGTTTGGCTAGTGACAATAGTGTCGGCGGCGCAATCCCCTGGTCGCGAAAGGCGGCCACAGCGGCACTAAGTTGACCTTTGCCTCCGTCGATTAGCAACAGATCGGGAAAGCTCTCCTGCGCATCGCTCAAGCGGCGAAAACGGCGTGAGACCACTTCGTGGATACTGCGAAAGTCGTCGACACCAGCTACATTCTGTATCTTGTAGCGACGATAGCCGGGCTTAAATGGCAGTCCATCGATGAACTGCACCAAGCTGGCTACCGTCTCGTTGCCGCCAAGGTGGGCGATGTCGACCCCCTCGATCACGCGCGGTTGCTTGTCGAGCTTGAGCACTTTTTGTAGGCCGGCCAGTCCCTTTTTGGGGTCGATGTAAAACACTTCTGGCTGCACGTGCGTATCGAGCTCGCCGCGTTCGTCGAGCCGCTCGAGCATGTTGATCTCGTCGCGCAGTCTGGCCGCCTTTTCATATTTGAGCTCCTTAGCGGCTAGCCGCATCTCCTCGCGCAGTTCCTTCAATAGCCGCTTCTGCCCACCTTCCAAGAAAGTCTGCAATCGTTTGATATCCTGGCGGTAGTCTTCCTTACTAATCCGCAAATTGCAGGGGGCCGTGCATTGTCGGATCGAAGCTAGCAGGCAGGGGCGAAACCATCTCCAACGTTCATCCTCCGCTTCGATATCGAGCGAACAAGTACGGAATTTAAAAATCTTCTGCAAGGCGCTGATCGCGCCACGCAGCGCTCCCGCGCTGGCAAAGGGGCCATACAGTCTTACGCCAGACGTAGGGGGCTCGCGCGTCAGCTCAACGCGAGGGAAGTCCTCGCGCGTGGTGATCATCAAGTAGGGGAAACTCTTGTCGTCCTTCTGCTCTTTGTTGTGTCTGGGCTGGACGTCTTTGATCAAGCGGCTCTCGGTTAACAATGCGTCGACTTCGCTGGCGCACTCCAGAAAGTCGATGTCGCAAATCTCATGAATCCAGCTCGCCGTCCGTTGCTCTTGCTGAGCCGCCTTGAGGAAATAGCTCCCCGCGCGACTGCGCAGATTCTTCGCCTTGCCGATATAGATCACTCGGCCAGCCAAGTCTTTCATCAAGTAGACGCCAGGCGTGCGCGGAAACGCACGAACCTTCTCGGCAGCGCGGCGAAAACCAAACGCATCGACGGCCTGCTCGGGGGGATCTGGCAACTCGGCCAAATCAGTCGCTTCGTCGCCGGACGCGCTCGGTGCGGACGCACCTCGCAGCTCGTCGCCCCGCGGCTGATCGCGTGGATCACTCGGTTCTTCTGCAGGATTCGGTAGGGACAATCAGCGACTCCGTGACTTCGAACGTCAATAATGGCTCGACTACTAGTAATTATCATACGCGGACAACGTGGCACGGATAACGGTGGCACGGCGGTCACCACAGTGATTCTCGGCGGGGGACCACCGAGCTACACTCCCTCTGCAAAAGCCGCTGTTGGAGCTATGATAGCGACTTACGAACTACCTCTACTCTACGGAAGATACCATGTCCGAGCAGGAACCGGTCGATCTGGGTGGCTTGATTGCAGACGCAGCCGAAGCCAACGACGCCACTGTGGCAGAAAATATCATTCGCAGCGGCGAATTCATCGTCTTCCAACAAATCGACATGGAAAGCGGCGAAGTCGAAGAGGATGGAGAAGGGAACTTTAGCGTCGTGCTGGCTGAGGTCGACGACGAACTGGCCGTGGTCTGCTTCAGCAGCCAAGAAGCAGCCGACAGCTTCGCTCAAGAAATCGGCGAAGACCTTCCCGAAGGTCAGGAACTACCCGCTGTCATGATGGATGGTAGTATGCTCATCGATGGTCTGCCCGAGGACTGCGGACTGCTCGTCAACCCAGGTACCGACAACGAGAGCTTCTTCCCGCCAGGTTGTTTTGAGTGGGATGAGGAAGATGATGACGACGCAAATGATCTGTCGGACGATGAGGAGTGACAGCGAGGAGTGACAGCGAGGAGCGACCGCGAGGAGCGACCGCGAGGAGTGACCGCGAGGAGTGACCGCGAGGAGTGACCGCGAGGAGCGACCGCGAGGAGCGACCGCGCTTGGGTTTGCGCACATTGGCTCGTTTTTGATTTTTGGGGCAGACTTAGTTACAGGATTTCTCGATGGACGACAAACTCGCCTACGCCGGTATCACTTTTGACGATGTGCTACTCGAACCACGCTACAGCGACTTCATGCCAGCCGACGCTGATGTCTCCACCAACTTGACCAAGAACATCCGTCTTAAGACCCCCTTCTTGTCTAGTCCCATGGATACGGTCACTGAAAGCGAGATGGCAATCGCGCTCGCAAAAGTGGGAGGTCTGGGTGTTATCCATAAAAACATGGATGTCGAGGCTCAGGGAGAGGAGGTGACTAAGGTCAAACGTTCAGCCAATGGCATCATTGTTGATCCTGTGACGCTCCATCCCAACGATGATGTGGCTGCGGCCAAACAACTGATGGACCAACAGAATGTCAGTGGCGTTCCGATCGTGCTCGAGGATGGTCGATTAGCTGGCATTATCACGCGCCGCGATCTCCGCTTTCTGGAAAGTGGTGAAACTCCAATCAAAAATGTCATGACCCGCGAAAATCTGGTCACTGGCACCGGGACTTTGACGCTTGTGGAAGCTGAGAGGATTTTAACGGATAAAAAGGTGGAGAAGCTTTTGCTGGTTGACGATGAATACAAACTGACAGGGCTCATCACGATCAAAGACATCGACATGATGAAGCGCTACCCGAATGCTTGCAAAGATGCAGGTGGGAGGCTTCGGGTCGGTGCCGCAGTCGGTGTGTTTGATTTCGAACGAGCGGAGCAGTTAATCAAGCGCGGCGTCGACCTGTTGGTGGTCGATTCGGCCCATGGCCACTCCGGAAATGTGATCGAAACTGTCCGAGAAATAAAAAAACGCTGGCAGATCGAGGTGGTTGCCGGCAACGTGGCGACCTACGAAGGTTGCCGAGATTTAATTGAGGCAGGAGCGGACGCGGTCAAAGTCGGAATCGGTCCAGGTTCCATTTGCACAACGCGCGTCATCTCCGGTGTCGGTGTACCGCAAATCACCGCAATATACAACGCACACAAAGCCGCCGAAGCTGCAGGCGTTCCGGTCATTGCCGATGGAGGTATCCGCTACAGCGGAGATATCACCAAGGCGCTGGCTGCCGGAGCGAGTGCCGTGATGATCGGTGGTCTGTTCGCCGGTTTGGCGGAAAGCCCGGGTCGCACGATCCTTTACCAAGGTAGGACTTTCAAAGTCTATCGCGGCATGGGGTCGATCGGGGCGATGGTGAAGGGTTCGAGCGAGCGATATCGACAGTCTGGCCAAGAGAATTTGCTCAAGCTGGTGCCGGAAGGGGTCGAGGGCCGCGTCCCATTCAAAGGGGCTCTGGCAGATTTCGTCTACCAATTGGTCGGCGGGCTGCGAGCCGGAATGGGGTACTGTGGGACACGTAATATCGATGAGCTTCGTAAGGATGCGAGGTTCATTAAAATCACAAGCGCAACGGTCAGAGAGAATCATCCACATGACATTGCCATCACGCAAGAAGCACCCAACTATAGCCCCGAGCATTCGGCACTGGGGGATCTCAACTAATTCGGCGGCTGGCGAGCGTCAGCGGCCGAATCGGTTGAGCCAGCGCGCTCGCCTACGCCGGACCGCGCTGGCCACCGCGCTGGCTGCGATACTGTCGGGTGTGCTGCCTCACACTACCAGCGGGCAACAGCCACAGTGGCGTCCCAGTCGCATTCCCGACAACTCGCACGCGCAGCCGCTTCACACGGCAGCGCCGATGCCTCAGTCTCACTCGCAGTGGCTGGCGCAGCCTCAGTCCCAAGAGCAACTCCAACAGTCGTCTCAACCGACTGGCACCGCGGGCGAACCGCTCGGCCCCCGCGTAACGTTGCGTTGGAAGTCGGTCAGCTCCACCGCAGCCAGCGAACAGGCCGTCGCGCACAGCACTCGCCTGCGTCAACAAGCTAGCCAAGAGTTCGCGCAAGCCGCTTCATCGACTGCAACGCAAGCCAGCCCTCACGCACAAATTGCGAGCAACAACGGCAATCCATTGCGATCGCCAGTCATGCAGGCCGCCTATCAACAGCTACCCTCTGACGACGGGACAGCCAATTCGTTCGCAGATGGGCAGGCTCCGCCGGCGCTCCCACCCAGCGGCTCGCCACTACCCAATCTGCCCAACAACCATTCCTTTGCACCCCCTCAATTCGATCAACCGCAGACCATTCCTCCCACGACATCTCCTGCGCCAAGCAACGGGCCGCAATCGCCCGCAATCGACCCGCTGGAAATTCCTGAACTGCCCCCGCCGCCTACCGCTACACAGCCTAGTGACGCTGGCGAAAACAACTCCAGCAGCATTCTCGAAGATAATCGTCCCGCCAATCCATTCCCACCCCAACGCGGCCATGCCAACTCGCCAAGCGATGCCGACAACGAAACGGAATTGATCCCACCGCCCCGCAATTTAGATGACCAAGATAAGTCGGGCGAGCTGAAACGTCGCAACGAGAATGCCAACTCGGGTTACTGCCATGAGATGCGATCTCGGATCCACGCCAATCCGATCACCAATGTGAGCTTAGACATTTCGCCCAAGTATGGAGCTGGCTTTCGCGCCAAGCAAGACACCGAAGAACAGCGGCTTGATTTCGCCGCCTCCGCGGTCGTGCGTGAATGGACTGACTACCGTGGTTACGTAGTTGCAAAGGGTCGGTTAATCAATCTGCGTGATGATCGAGTCGTCATCGATGTCGAGGGGCGCGAGCAATTGATCCCGATCCGCGATTTGAGTGACGTCGATGTCACCTACGTCGGCGAATCATGGAACATCCCCGAACGATGTGGTACCGGCTACGATCGGCTGCGTGGACGCAACTTCGTACCAGCCACCGTTCAATGGGCCGCTAGCGGCTTGTGCCACAAGCCACTTTACTTTGAACAGGTACAGTTGGAACGCTATGGCCACGAAACAGGACCGGTCCTGCAACCGCTAATAAGCAGCGCCCACTTCTTCGGAAATATTGCCGTGTTACCATACAAGATGGGAATTCACCCGCCAGCCGAGTGCCAATACGCGTTGGGCTACTTCCGCCCAGGCAATTGTGCACCCTACATGGTCGGGCCCATCCCTTGGAGTCTGCGCGGTGCGGTCGCGCAGGCGGCGGTTGTCACTGGTGGAGCCGCGCTCATACCTTAGAGTTTCGTCAAGATTTAATCTTAAGGTAGTGGACGAGGTTACGAGTCCGTGTTGATAGGAGGTATGCTAGGGACTCGTAACCTCGTCCACTGCTGTCGATCCTGAGCCTTATACTTATGCAAGTACTCATCCCATGGCTGATCAAGCCGACGTGCGTTCGCTCGACCGCCTCGACGAGTTCCGCCAGCAAGCGGAAGCCTTTCGGGCGGGACTGCTCAAAGAGATCGAGAGCCTAACGCTCGAGCTCAGGCGTTTGACGCAGTGGCTCGAGCAGGATGTGCTCGGCTACTGGGGGGACGAGAGTAGCCAGGCCGAGCGGCGTTGGGCCGAGTGCCGCGACAACTTGTCGCGCTGCCAGTCCTACGTACGAGCCGACGAAAAGCGGCCTTGTACCGAGGAGAAAAAACGCCTGCGATTGGCCGAGCAGCGGCTCGAACTGTGCCAGCAAAAACTACGACTTAGCCAAGCCGCTTTGACATTCTGGCAGACCGAGCGCAGCAAACTGCAAGCCCACATCGCACGCTGCCAAGACTTTGCCGAATCCAATATGCGAGTCACCTGCGAACACTTGCGCGACCAAATCGAGCGATTGAGACTCTACACTCAACTGCGTTCGACCCCGCGTCCTAATTCTCCTACCTCCCTTCCGAATCCTGGCTCCCCTCTCCCCGGTACTCCGGGGAGAGGAGCTGAGGGCGAGGGGCAATCCGAGCAGCCCATCGAGCCCTGATCGAAGATCTAATATGAGACGCATCAGTCACGACTTGCCCGGCATCACGCAGCGCATCGCCAAGCTGCGCGACGGGCTCGCGCAAAATGCAGCCGAGACACAGCAAGTATGGCGCGACGACAAAGCGCGCCAGTTCTTTCAACAGCACTTGTCCGAGGTCGCGCCAACGCTCAGCGGACTCGTCTCCAATCTGACCCGCACCATCGAGCAGTTCGAGGATATCGCCAAAAAGGTGCAAGATCCCGATCAGCCCTAATTGTTACCAATCGATCGGCTCGACAGGACAGTCCATGGCTTCTAGAGCCGAAACCATTTCGTGAATTGCCCATTGGCCATCATGGCTGGGGAGCAAGTAGCGCGGACCGACCCAAGTGGGAAGCTCGCAATGCGAACGGTCCTGATTCGGTGGCGGACTACCCTCCAATTGCAATTGTTGAGCGAGGTGCAGATGTTGGTTTTCCCAAACAGTGTTTGTATCGCTTGAAGGTTCGGCCAAGAAGACCGTCAGCTTGGGACGGGGTTCGTCCGCAGCAGGCGACGGTGCGCGCAAGTGCCGCTCGAACTCCTCGGTCGATACGAGCGACAGCCAACGTGAACCGCTAACGCTCGGTGGCCGGTCGCTGGGTGATTGACCGCTGGACGGTTGACCGCTGGGCAACAACTGAGCGGCGGCAAGTTCGCTCACCTCCTTGAGCCAAGCCTGCGCAGTGTTCGTGTTGCTAGCGACCAAGCACAAGCTTCCCGCCCCCGACTGCAGCGGCTTGGCCAGTTCACAAATACTCAAGCCAGTCACCGGATCGATCCAATCTGCGGCCACGTCCATGGCTGGTATAAGGATGAAGCGGCGCATGCACATCCTCGGATGGGGAACCTTCAATTGTGGAGTCCAGATCCGCTGTTGTTCGTAAAGCAAAATATCCAGATCAATTTGGCGTGCTTCCCAGCGGCGGTCGCGCTCGCGCCCCAGTTCTAATTCGACAGCACGAATCGTTTGCCAGACTTGGTGCAAAGTTAGCGGAGTCTCGACGGCCACGACGGCATTGACGAAAGGTGGTTGTCCCGTAGGGCCGCCTACCGGCGGTGTGCGAAAGGGTCGACTGAGTTCAAAGCCGCCGCTATCGACGCCCGACTCCACGACGCGCAACCGCGGCCGCAGAAGTCGGGTTGCAGCCTGGATGGTATGCTGTGGGTCACCTAGATTGGCACCCAGGCTGATCAGACATCGCGGCATCGAGCAGAGGCCCCCCTTTCCAGCTCTGCCCAATCTACTCGGGGCTCGTCAGTTCCTGGACACTCCACAGCGTTGTGGAACTGCGCTTGGTAGGATCGGTCAGCACTTCGCTTTCACGCTGCATTTTAACTCGCACCTGTTGTTCCCCTGCTTGCGCCGCCCGGTTGACCATGTCGACGCTGATGTAGGTTTGGTTCTCATAGCGGGTCACACCTGCCCCTTTCACAAATTGCCAATCCGCCGATGGCCCTGCGGCAATTACCGATTTGGTCACTTTATTATCGAGGAAGTCGTCGATTCCACGACGTGCGTCTTCGGGCAAACCCTCATAAAACGCCTCCAAATTGGTGCCCGTCAATTGTCGCGCCATTTCGGGTTGCTTGAGCTCGAGGGCTTCATAGATCTTTCCAGCTGAAAGTGTCTGCAGCATCACCTTGGCGTGTTGGCCGGCTTGCTGGTACAGGTAGTGCTCGATACCTGTTCGCGCGGAGACCGACCATACAATAGCCGTCGCCGAAAGAGCCAGTCCGATTTGCGCCAGCCAGCGCCCGGCCATGTATTGATCGCGAGTCAATTTCCAGACCACGGCAATTCCAAGACCCAGTGACAGCATGGCCAGCGGTAGGAGGATTACGGAGAAGGCGGAAAAAAGGCTCAGTACGCCAGTTGCAAATGCAACGCTGGCCAAGCGGCTGAACGGAGGCCGGTCAAGCTCGCTTGATTCGTTCCACGCGCGAAAGGCTGGACGCTGGGGGAGATCAGAAATGGACATCTGCTTAATAACTCAGAGGTTTCAAAGGACAATGAACGGTTTCGATCGCTTGCAGCCTATGCTTTTTTGGCGGGGTAAAGCACACGCTGCAGTTCCTGCAAACTAGTGAGACCTTGGGCGACTGCCAGCGCCCCTTCTTCCTGCAAGGTCAGAAAACCGGATTTGCGCGCCACGGCTAGCACGCTTTGCACATCAGGCTTTTTCAGTAGCGCTTGGCGGATCTCATCATTTAGTTGTAACAGCTCGAAAACCCCCATGCGACCGTAGTAGCCACGACCATTGCACTGCTTGCAAATTTCAATCTCAAGCGGTTTGCCTTGGGCATCAAAACGTTGCTCTGGGGGAGGCGGAATATTGGGCTTATACAAAGTTTGTACTCGGCCCGCGGGTAGACCCAACTTTTGCAACAACTGGGGCGTTGGCTGGAACGGCTCACGACATTCAGTACACAACCGTCGTAACAAACGCAGGTTGATGCAACCACAGGTGAGCTTCACCAGCGACTTGGCCGACGCTGGGTAGGTAGCCATCAGTTTGATGATCGCTTCAATGCTCGAGCCGGCCACAATACGCGTGATTGCGTAACGCCCTTCGTTGGCGACCTCTGAGCAAATGAGTTTCGCAATTTCAGGGCTGAATAAATCGGGAAGAATCAGTGCATCGGGTTGTTTGAGCAATAGACTCTTGAGCACCGTCATCGGCGTTTCGCCGGCTGCCGTGTCGAAGGTGTGCCTGCCGATGTTGATGAGCTCAGGATCGCCGACCGTGACATCTTCAATACTGTGAAAGTCGCGAACAAAGCGGTCTGCCGACTCGAGTCCCACGCGCCACATCGTTGGCAAGGCGTGCCCAGCGACGCCACTGAACACGAATATTGCCTTGTTCGAATTGAGTAGATCACGCAGTTGCTGCTGCATTTTCTCGCGCATCCCCAAGTCGCCCAAGTTATTAAGCACTTGCTTCTTGGGTTCAATGCGCATCAATACGCGCTCCCCTGTCGCAATCCCCTGGCTGGTGAAACTAACAATCCAATCGGTCCCCTTCATTGACAGAGGCAAGGTGCCAATCTGACGCGATCGACGGTCGGTTGGGTTTAGGTTGCACAGCTTCTTGAGGATTACCAACACGGGGTCGCCGGTCTCGCGATCCAAAGGGGGGAGGCTCTCCCACAAGCCATTGACACGAATGCGAATTGCCACGCCTTGTTGCGAATAGTCGAGCATGATTTGGTCGGCGCGGGCCAGCAGGGCTTGAGCTATCAGGTCGCTGGCGGCAGGGAATTGCTCGATGCCTCGGCAGGCGATCATAATTCCTTGCTCGGCCGCTTTGTCCGCCGCCTTCGGCTTGAACACAACCTGTGGCAAGTCTTCGGCGCCTGACTTCGACGAACGTGAGTTCTTCTTTTTCCTGTTTCGCCTGAGCATAGCTGGACAACTTTGCGTGAGTGCAATAATTTGAAGGTGATTAGAGCGTTAATCTGGGTTAAACGTGCAACACGTCCCACGAGCAAGCGGACTCGCTCCGTTTTAAATGATCCCCGGCGTGCTGACCGTAATCCCCTTGAGCGCCATTTTGAGCGCGTCTTTGTTGGGAGCCACGGCAAAGGCGGTCGGACGATCAATCAACTCCAAGTCGATCAGGCTCTTGAGGCTCATCGTAAAGTCCTGCATCCCTTCGGCGGCTCCGATGCGAATCGCGTCTGGCAATTTCGAGTCCATACTTTCCAACACCAACTTCTGGATCATGGGCGTAAAGGTCATGATCTCGACCGTCGGCACCCGGCCCACTCCAGGCTTGATGCTCTTGAGCAACTTCTGAGCTACGATCCCCTTCATGTTGAAGGCGATGGCGGAGCGAATCGCCCCATGCATTTCCTGGGGGAACAAGTCCAAGATACGTCCGATCGTGGTCGCAGCACTCGATGCGTGAATCGTTCCAAATACCAAGTGCCCCGTTTCCGCTGCGTGTATCGCCGTCATAAACGTCTCTTGATCGCGCATCTCACCCACCAGAATTACGTCGGGATCTTCGCGCACCGCGTGCTTCATGCCGATCTCGAAGTCCTTCACGTCTTGGCCGATCTCGCGCTGATTGATCAAACACTTGTCGTCGGTAAAGACGAATTCGATCGGGTCTTCGAGCGTCAAGATGTGTTTGCTGTAGATCGAATTGATGTAATTGAGAATGGAACCAATGGTCGTACTCTTACCCGATCCCGTCACTCCAGCCAGCAGCACCATCCCCTGATCGAAGTGGCACAGCGTCTCGATCGATTTCGGCAAGTACAGGCCTTCGAATGGAGGGATATAGTTGTTCACACGACGCGCGACCAATCCGACTTTGCCGAGCTGTTTGAGCATGTTGACGCGGAAGCGCCAATCGACCCCATCCACTTCGACTACATAGGCAAAGTCGGCACCTCCATCTTCCTCGAAAATCTTTCGGTTGCGAGCATCGAGCATGGGAACCAACAGTCGCACCATCTCTTCGTTATCGATCGGCGGTCGGTTGAGCGGCTTGAGGGTACCGCTAACACGCACGATCGGCGGTTGGCCGACTTTCATGTGCAAGTCGCTCCCCTGCAGCTTGACCAGCGCGCGGAAGATCTTGTCGACCTCAAGCGGCTCGCGCTCCATCAGCAGGTCGCCCATCAAGCGGTCGATCGTGGAGTCGCTCCCCGTTCTCGGGGCCTCGGCTGTCGCCATACAGTCACTCTCCTAATAGAGCAGTAGACATACTCCGTATGCCCGAACTACTAGCAAATTTGAATTTGTCGCGTTGAGCTACGGCACAAGGGACTGTGCCAGCTATCTTCATTGAATATTACAAGATTGGATATTACAAGCGAACGGGAATGCCGCGCTCGGCCATAATGCGTTTCGTTTCACCTATTGTATACTGACCGAAGTGAAAAATACTGGCCGCCAACGCCGCATCGGCTTTTCCGAGCTGAATTGCATCGGCCAAATGCTGCGGAGAGCCGGCGCCACCGCTGGCCACGACGGGTATGCCCACCGCACTGGCCACTGCCGCCGTGATCTCAATATCGTAACCGTCACACGTGCCGTCACAGTCCATGCTCGTCAGCACGATCTCACCCGCACCGAGCGATTCGATATGCCTAGCCCATGATACGGCTTCCAAGCCAGTTGGGGTTCGCCCTCCATGGATGTGCACCTCCCATATTTCCTGGGGCTTGGCCTGCGGATCATCCTCGGCGGAAGGGCGGTAGACTCGTTTGGGATCGATATTGACCACAATGCATTGGCTGCCAAACCGCTCGGCTGCTTTGGCTACAAACTCGGGATCTTGGCAAGCCGCCGTGTTGATCGAGACCTTGTCACAACCTGCCTGCAACAACTGCCGAATGTCGTCGAGCGTACGAATCCCTCCCCCGACCGTCAGCGGCATGAACACTTGCTCTGCCGTGCGTCGCACCACGTCCAAAATAATCCCTCGCTGCTGATGGCTCGCCGTGATGTCCAAAAAGACCAATTCGTCGGCCCCTTCGCGTTCGTAACGCGCAGCCACTTGTACTGGGTCCCCCGCATCACGCAAGTTGACAAAGTTGGTCCCCTTGACCACTCGGCCCTGCTCGACGTCCAAGCAGGGAATCACGCGTTTGGCTAACATCTACAACCGATTTCATACTTGAGAGACTATTTCAAGCCAGTCAAAGTTGGCTCTGTTGGAATAAACGTACCAGCGATTCCGCCGACCGCCTAGTTGGACAGCGCCAATTCCTGTTTCCATCCGCCGCAGCTGCCGTTGCCAGACGATAGGCTTATGCCCATAGTATGAAGTTTTGGTTCAATTTTTTCGCATGGCGAAAAAGGGAGGCCACATCGGACCTCCCTCTTGCAAATGCAATCTGGCTTGAACGAGCTAGCCGGCGTCTATAGGTTGCCACCAAACGGATCGTCTATCGGCTCGGTTGCTGGCGCGCCAAATGGATCGTCGGCTGCCGGAGCCTCAGTCGCCGGAGCCCCAGTCGCCGGAGCCTCCCCGGCCGGGGCACCGAACGGATCTTCGCCAGTCGCCGGTGCCTCCCCGGCCGGGGCACCGAACGGATCTTCACCAGTCGCCGGTGCAGGGTCTCCTACCGCTGGGGCTGCATCGTCCCCAAAGGGATCAGACGTGTCACTCATTGGCGCTTCGGGTGCCGCCGGTGTGGCCGGTGTCAGTGGAGCTAATCCCGTTTCGTTGGCTGGAATCGATTCCATTGGGAAGGGCGATGCGTTGCTTGCAGGCGCAGGTGGCATGCTACCAACGCTCGCCTCGCTCTGAGCTTGGCGCGCCTGCTCTGCCATCAACTGTTGCTGCTTGACTTGAATGCGTGCATTGCGTCGCGCGGTTTCAATCTTGGTACGCACGTGCCCTTGCACGCGCGTCAGCGACGTGCCTACGTCCACCACGCGTTTGCCTTCTGCTTCCAAACGAGCTCCAACCTCAAAATCGGCCTCGCCACCACCTCCCATGCATTCATGCACCAAACCGCGGAAGTAGTACACACGTGGGTCTTGTGACCCAGAGGCGATAACTTGCGTTAAAACTTGGTCGGCACCGCTAAGGTCGTTGGCGAAGTAGCGATGAACCCCCTCTCCGTATAACTCGTCCAGCCCACCGAACTGTGCGAAGGAACTCGAACTCAACAGACCAAGCCACAATCCGAAACAGAATATCCGGGGCATTGCCCGTTCTCCTTTACCTACAAACAGAATCGACAAACATGGGGGAAGTTGCACCGGCCCAACAAAATGTCCTCAAAGGTGCAAGTCGCAACCATTAGATACTAGTTGGCCTCCCAGGTAGAAGCAACCAGCCAAAATCAGCGAAATTCGAGATTCTGCTCGCCTTGGCTCTTGCCCCGATCATTGCCCAAAAACACGTCAAACGCTACTTTAAGTATGCTAGTTGAGTTCTTCAACTCGGATAATCGCTGAGCACCTAATCCAAGCTGTAAGGTACCCGCTCGCCCGCGTTCGTTGTACCACACATCTTTTTTGGACCCCTGTGAGCTTGTCTCACAGTTAAAAGAGTTTTGAATATAGTTCGAGGTTCTCACCAATACCCCCACTTTTCCACCCGCTCTCCACCTCAGGTGGCGGGAGGGTCGGAAAGTGGTAAGGCTGGGGAATTGCCTGGAAAATCCACGTCAAACCCACTTCCGTCAAGGACAAAAACATGCGTTGGCAAGGTGAACAGGGTAGCAAAAACATTCAAGATGGCCGCCGCTCTAAGAGTACCGCCATGGCCGGTGGCGGTGGACTGCTGGTTGTCATCCTAGCCGTCGTCTTCACCCTCTTGCGCGGCGGCGATGCCCAGCAAGCTCTGCAAGTCGGCGTGCAACAATTCCAGCAACAGCAACTTCGCGCCGCTGCGGCCATCGAAACCGAGGGGGACGTAAATCCCGAGGAGGACGAAGCCTACCAGTTCACCAGCGTGGTTCTAAGGTACACCGAAGACGTATGGGGCGATATTTTCCCCAAGATGGTCGGCCGCGAATACGAACAACCCAAGCTGATCGTCTTTCGCGGTGCCGTGAATAGCGCCTGCGGCGATGCCACCTCAGCCGTCGGGCCGTTCTATTGCCCTGGCGATATGAAAGTCTACCTCGACCTCTCCTTCTTCGACGAAATGCGCACCAAGTTCAATGCCGGAGGCGATTTCGCCTGCGCCTATGTGATCGCGCACGAAGTCGGCCACCACGTCCAAAACCTGCTCGGCCAATCGATGGCAGTTCAACGCGAACAAGCTCGTGTTAGCAAGGTCGAAGCCAATAACCTCAGCGTGCGTCTCGAACTCCAAGCCGATTTCCTGGCTGGCGTATGGGCCCACCACGCGCAGCAGAAATTGCAGATCTTGGAGGACGGCGATATCGGCGAAGCCATCCGCGCCGCTCAAGCCATCGGAGACGACACCCTGCAGCGACAAGCCCAAGGTCGTGTCGTCCCCGACTCGTTTACCCACGGCACTTCCGAACAACGCATTCGCTGGTTCAGCGAAGGACTCAAAACCGGCAACTTCGAAGATCTCAACCTACTCTTCAGTCTCCCCTACGATCAGTTGTAATCTATTAGCGTATGCTCGGTGGTCCCCCACCGAAACAGTCCCGCGCGCATCTGTAGTGGACGAGGTTACGAGTCCTACGCAATTGAGTGGCATGACTACACTATATCTTTCCAACCCGCTTGAGCACAGTCTCTAGCGTCGGGCGCAATGCTGATGCGCTACTGCGCAATCCTTGCATTTCCTTGGGCCATAGCTCCAGCTCGATGCGGTCTACCGCACCGCAACTACCGACAACCGTCGGTACCGAAAGCGCCACGTCGCGAATGCCATAACAGCCACTTTGCACCGTGCTAACAGGCAGGATCTTGCGACTGTCGAGCAGAATGGATTCGATCACATCGCGGATTGCAATGCCCACAGCGAAGCCAGCGCCACCCTTCTTGCCAATCACTTCCGCGCCCGAACCCTTGGTACGAGTGAAAATTTGATTGCCGGTATTGTTGCTCCAGTTCGGATACTTTTCGAGCGGCAAGCCCCCCACCGTGGCACTCGACCAAATCGGTACCATGCTGTCGCCATGTTCACCTAATATCAGCGCACGTGTCTGCGTGGCAGGTGCCTTCAAGTGATCGGCAATCAGGCTGCAAAAGCGAATCGTATCGAGCTGGGTTCCCAGCCCGATCACTTGTTGTTCAGTAAGCCCCAACGACTTGGCCGCCACGTAGGTCAAAATGTCGACCGGATTGCTGACGACGAGCACCTTGGCCGATGGTTTCAATCCAGCCGCTTTGACTTGCTGCAAAATCTGCACGAACAAATCGGTGTTGCGATTGATGAGATCCAAACGCGATTCATCCGGCTTGCGTCGCAGACCCGCCGTGATGCACACCACATCGCTCGACGGTACATGCTCGTAGGAGCCTGACGAAATGATCTGGTCGGCCACACTCGGACCGCCATGCAGAATATCGAGAGCCTGACCTGCAGCCAAGTCGGCGTTGACATCCAGGAGCGCAATCTCACGCGCTACGCCACCGCATTGCAGTGCAAATCCGGCGCAGGAGCCAACCAGTCCGCCACCGCCAATAATACTAACTTTCATCGCAGACTATCCCTTCAATTGTTGCATGACTTGTTCGGTAATCAGTTTGATGAGTCGCTCTTGGTCGACGCCACCCGCCGAAGAAGTTCCAGCACTCACAGCCGTCTTTTTGCCAGCAGCCGGCATGGCTGGTGGAGCGGGAAACGCCTTGCGCTCCACACCTGTCTCAGCCCAACTCGGACGGAAAATGTCATTTGCGCAAATGTCGCAGTTCTGATACTCTTCGGTCAAACGGGGATCGGCAAAGCCCCATTTGTCTTTCAACTCCAGCAGCTCGGTGCTCTTCTGTTGGTCCAAATAGTTGACTCGCCCCAATTGTTTCGACAGCATCAAAATGCGGCAGTAGGCGTCCAAAATCTCCGTCCACCAATATGCCTTTTCGACATCTTCGCCCATGCTGACAGTACCGTGATTGGCCAGAATCATCACGTTGCATTTATCGACAAAGGGAATGATCGTATCGGCAAACGCTTGACCACCCGGCGTTTCGTACTTGGTGATCGGCACATCGCCTAAGAAGACTTCCACTTCCGGCAGAACGCACTGCGGAATCGGCTCGCGCGCCACCGCAAAGGCCGTTGCGTGCGGCGGATGGCAGTGAACAACCGACTTGATCGCCGGCCGCTGCTTGTAGATCTCCAGGTGTAACAAGGCTTCGCTGCTGCGTTTCTTGTTCCCCGAAATCTGCTTGCCGGTCATGTCGATGATGCTGATGTCCTCGGGCTTCAGAAAACCCTTGGAGTGCATCGTTGGAGTGCATAGAACCTCGTTCTCGCCGATACGAACGGTAATGTTCCCGTCGTTGGCGGCCGCAAAGCCCTTGTTGTAAATGCGACGGCCAATCTCGCAAATGTCTTGTTTGATTTTGTGTGCGTTAACCATGTCTCTTCTCAGTGAATACAGTGATAAAGTAGATTGTGTTCTATTTCAGTTTCAATTGCTTTAGGGTATTCGAGTCGATGTGAATCGCATCCAGAATGGCCGAGCAATAGGCGTCTACCGCTTTTAGTTCGGGTCGAAATGGCTGAGCCGCTTCGGCACCATCGCTGACCGCAATCCTCGCCCCCTCGCCAGCCCCCAAATCATCCCACACGACCACCATGTCAGCCTCGGGATTCGCAGTCCCTCCCAGCAGCTCCGCATTCAGCGAGACTGTCGCCAGCAGTCGCGCGCCGACATAGCCCGCGTGGCAACGATTGAGCGTTACACTTCCTAGGACTTGATGAATCTTCATCGCTATACAAAACTCCTGGTCCAGTTGTTTACCAATTGTGCGACAGCCATCGTGCGCCAGCGAGTCGAATCGACGACGATGACGTTGGGCCGCGTCTCGTCGATCGCACGCTGTAAATCTTCGATTTGCGGAAGTTGTACGGCTGTCAACTGCCCGCCTTGGCAACATGCGTTGATGGCAGCGAACGGACGTGATGTACACCACAAACAGAACCGATCAGCTCTCGCAACCTGTTTCCGAACCGCTTCCAAGCCTGCTTCGTGTGAGTCTTGTTCGAGCCATTGCAGATGAACTTTGCTTCCCGCAAGCTGCCCTGCTAATTCGGATTGATTGTTCTTAGCTGCCAATACCAATAGCTTTGAATCAGCCGACTCAGCACTCGCCCGACTTGGTCTCGTCGATGTCGCAAAACGTTCCAGAGCGACGCCGCGCAATCGCAATTCATCCACGACCGCAGGGGTTACCACGCATCGCTTGGGAACTTGTAAGACGCTCAGTCCGCACCAACGATCGCGCAAATGCTCCAGCGTCACTAGCGGTTGTTCGAGTCGCAGCGCCGCAGGGGTCGACGCATCAACGGTTTGGTCAATGGGTAAGTCAGCAGTCGTTGACCCGCTATGTTCCGGCTGCGCACCTTGAGCGCTGTGCAGACGTTGCAACACCACGCGCACGATCGCTTCAATTTCAGAGTGTGTCAGAGCCTCAGCTCGGGTTGGTGACATTGGCTTCTTGGTTTTCTGTAGCTACCGTCGCCAGACGGTAGGATTTTACTATTTATTTCGTTCACTACCCCCACAGGGACTCGCGGGCCTCGTCCACTACGGTTCATCCACGATCCCTAGCACCGCCCAGCGAATGGGCGAATTTTCGACGCCAAAAATCTCGCGGATGGCTCGTCCGTCGCTGGCCAGCATGACTCGCTCGCCGATCCCAGCACCTTGACGATCCACGGCCAACAGTGGCCCGCCGTCGGGCGTGCTACCGTCGGCCATCAGCGGTTGCGTTACCAACAGCTTGTGCGACTGCAGCGTTTTATGTTTGACCGTCGAATGGGCATGGCCCACGACCAAGGCAACTTGCATGTCTATAATCTTCTTGTTTTTTTCCCCGCCCCCTCGCCGGCTTGCCCGGCAGGAGCGAGAGTTTTGTCTTTAGTAGCGGCGAAATCCAATGCTGTGCCCCTGCGCCGGCTTGCTTGGTAGGAGCTAGGCGATTTGTCTTTCCTAATCTCAAAACTTCTGCCCTGCCAGGCAAGCTGGTAGGGGACAACGATCTACTTCACGCCCGGATCACCCAGAATCCACAAATCCTCAATCAAACTGCAACGGCGTTCGCGAGTGAAGGTCAACGGGCTGGTAACCCCTTCACCGGTTGGCCCAGCGATCGAAAACGACAGGTAGCCTTCGCCGCCGAGTCCCAAGGCGGCCATGCAGGGACCGTTTTTGACGAACAGTGTCGTATCCATCACGCGCCCCATCTTGGTCATGTTCCGCACGTCGCGCGTGTGAATGATGCTGGTGTGACGATAGCCGTGCTCGTAGTGCTTGGCCAATTCAATCGCGTGATCGACATCGCGGCAGCGCACAAATGGAATGAACGGCATCATCTGCTCGACATCCACAAATGGGTGATCGGCGGGAGTTTCACCGTAGAGCAACTCGGTTTTGGGATCGACCGTAACCCCGGCCGCCTGAGCCAGTTTGGCGGCGTCCTGTCCCAGCATCGCCTTGGTTGGCCCCAAGTGCTTGTGCGAACCTTCGCCGACCTCTTGGAAGGCCGAGTCGGTCAAGCGAGCTATCTGCGAGCTGTTTAGTGGCACTGCGCCGGCGCGCTGCATGGCAGACATCATGGCGTCAAACACCGAACCGACGACAAAGACTTCCTTCTCAGCGATGCACAACAGATTGTTGTCGTACGAAGCCCCCGCGATAATGCACTGTGCGGCGCGATCCAAATCGGCCGTCTCGTCGACGACAACTGGCGGATTGCCTGGACCAGCCACGATGGCTCGCTTGCCACTATTCAGCGCCGCGCGACCCACGGCCGGTCCACCGGTGACGCAGATCAAATTCACATCGCGATTGGTGAAGATACTATTGGCCGACTCCAGCGTCGGTTCGGTGATCACACAGATCAAGTTATCGATACCAATATCTGCTGCGATGGCTTGATTGAAGCGTTTCACGCCTTCCGCAGCTACCAAGCGACCGCTCGGGTGAGGATTGACCACCACCGCATTGCCACCCGCGATCATACTCACCGCATTGCCCGTGATGGTGGGGAGCGAATGAGTCACCGGTGTAATCGCTCCGATCACACCAAACGGAGCGTGTTCGATAACTGCGAGTCCCTTGTCGCCGCTGTAGGCCTGGGTTGTCAGGAATTCAGTTCCCGGTGCGCGTCTGCCGAGCGTCTCCAGCTTGTTGATTTTGTGGTCCAGTCGACCGATCTTGGTTTCGTTCATTTCCATCGTACCGAGCTCGACCGCCTGGCTGATCGAAATGCGACGAATGTGCTCGATGGCTTTCTTGCGATCTTCCATCGGTCGCGTACGGAGCTGTTCGAAGGCGGTGCGGGCCGCCGAGACGGCTTGTTTGGCACAGGTGAACAAACCGTGCTGACCATTGGCACCAACATTTGCCGCTTGACCGTTCGCGCTCGAACGCTGGCCGCCACGGACTTCTTGGATCACTTGGCTCACAACGCTGCGGATAAGCTCTTCGCTAATTTGCATCAGATAGGGGTCCTGTTTTACTATTGTTAGCCGTGTTGGCGCTAGCCACGGTTGTTCTGGGTAACTGTAAATTTATGCGTGGGTGGCACCCTCCTGCGTGCGGGAGGGTCGGGTTATCAGGCCCGGGGAGGGGCTTGAATAATGCGGCTTTAGTTCTTTCGGTTGTATACTTCTTGCTTTTCAATATTGACCGAGTCGACGATACCGATGACAGTGCAATCGATCGGCAGCTTTTGCGTTTCGGGCGTGAAGCGTGCGCTGCTCCCCTGCACGATGAGCACAAAGTCGTCGAGTCCGGCACCGAGCATATCGACGGCGACAAACGTGCGACCCGTCGTGGTCAATTTGTCGCGCGCCGCGTCGAGCCGATACGGTTCGACGACCAGCAGCTTTTGGCCGCGCATCGATTCGACCTTCTCGGTGGAGACAATCGAGCCGGTTACTTTGGCAACAAACATGGAAACACCTTTTTGATGACTTCTAGCGCCCCAGCGCGGCGACGGTTTGTCGCGCGACAATCAGCTCTTCGTTGGTGGGGATAATCCAAATTTGACTGCGGCTCCCCTGGGCATCCAATCGCGATTCCCCGTGCAGCGTTTCGTTCTTGGTTGGATCGAGTGCAAACCCGAGCTCTTCCAATCCAGCACAGACCGCCGTGCGAATCTGACGTCCGTTTTCACCGATGCCTCCGGTGAACACCAAGGCATCGCAACCACCCAGGGCGACCAGCATGCCACCCAACTGCCGGCGTATCTCCGCTACGTACACGTCCAACGCCATCTGTGCGTCGGCTTGGCCCTTGGCCGCCGCCGCTTCCAAATCGCGGATGTCGCCACTGATGCCACCGGACAATCCCAGCAATCCAGCTTGGGTGGATAGCGCCGACAGCATCTCCTCTAAATTCATTCCCGTATGCTGCATGAGCATCGGCAAGCAGAATGGGTCGATGTCTCCTACGCGGTTGTTCTGCGGCAAGCCACTCTGTGGACTCATCCCCATCGTCGTTGCCACACTCTTGCCTGACGCGATGGCGCACAGGCTACTTGAGCCGCCCAGGTGACACGAGATGACTCGCGCGTCGCTCCGTCCGAGCAGTTCGCTACTTCGCAGAGCAATGTAACGGTGGCTGGCACCGTGAAAGCCCCACTTGCGAATCGGCAACGCTTCGGCCCACTCCTTCGGCAGCGCATAGCGATGCCAAGCTTCGGGGATGGTGCGATGAAAGTCCGTTTCAAACGCAGCTACCAAGGGTATGTCGGGAACGGTGGCCGCTAGTTGCCGCATGGCCGCCAAATAGGGCGGATTGTGCGCCGGGGCGACCGACGTTACTTCATCCATGGCCGTTAGCACTTCTTCGTCGATGCGAAAGACACCTTGCAGTCGGCCCGCATGAACGGCCTTGAAGCCGATAGCGGAAATCTCCTCGGCATTCTTCAAGCAACCATTTTGGGGATCGGTCAACTGTCCAATGCACGCTTGAACGGCCACCCCGTGGTGAGGCACCGACATTTCCAACGCACCCTGATAATCCCCAATTTGCACCGTACACGGACTAGTGGGTGAACCGATCCGCTCGACACCACCGCGCGCCAATTGTCGCGCAGAATTCCCAAGCGAACTGGCCGCAGCGTCCCGGCTGCCCGTCGATAGCTCCGCCGACATATCGAACAAGCGATACTTGAAGCTGGTCGAACCTAGATTCGCGACTAAGACCTTCATCCTGGCTCCTGCTGGGATTGGCGTTGATCGTTGCAAGTTGAGTTTTTCGAGCGAAGTGGAGAGAGAGCTCGCAGCGGGTGCGAACGCTCCGCCCTCGCCTACGAGAAAAAAGCGGTGGCGAGTCCTTCGGCCGGGCGAGGAATGATATGGCTGCTCACCAAATCGCCCACTTGCGAAGCTGCGCTGGCACCCGCTTCAACCGCCGCACGCACGCTGCCAACATCGCCGCTGACCACCGTGGTGACCAAGCCACCGCCGATGTCGACGCGCTTGACGATTTCTACGTTGGCTGCCTTGACCATCGCGTCGGTCGCTTCAATCAGCGCCAACAGTCCCTTCGTTTCGATCAATCCGATTGCACTTTGCATATTGCTTACCTATGAGATAAATGGAGTTATTCAGTTGAATCTGTTTCGTTCGCACCACGGTGTGTTGTCACACCATGTTATTAGCCGACCGAGCCGTCCTTGCCGCCAACTTTGAGAACTTTGTGCAAGTCGCTGTGGGGCCGCGCGATGACTTGTACGCTCACCACTTCGCCCACGCGTCCAGCCGCAGCCGCTCCCGCATCGGTAGCCGCCTTCACAGCCGCCACGTCGCCCGTTACGAAAGCGGAAACCAATCCGCTGCCGACCTTGTCCCACCCCAGGAATTTGACATTGGCCGCTTTCATCATGGCATCGACCGCTTCGACCAAGGAAACAAATCCCTTGGTTTCGATCATGCCCAGCGCTTCAGTAATCTGTGCCATATTCGATTTTCTCCTCGTTTTTGGCATTGGTAAATTAGCTCCAAACTGAGCCGTAAAAAGTTAAAGTTAAAGTTAACGTAGCTCGGTGGTCCCCCACCGAGACCGACGGTGGGGGACCACCGTGCCACGATCTTCTAACGCCCCTTGCACTTGCAATCGCCTTGCGGCTTGAGCTCGACCTGCGTGGCCGCATCCAAATTGCACGCGTTCCCTTCGTCGGTATCGATATGCACTTCGAGCTTGGCCTTCGCGTCGGCGCGGACCAACAAGTCGTCGAAGGAGACACTGCACTGGGGACTGCTGATCTTGAGCGTCATGAAGTCGCCGTTCTTGACCCCGTAATAGGCCGCTTCGTCAAAGCTCATGTGAACGTGGCGCGCTGCGCGAATCACACCCCGTTCGAGCGTCACCGTGCCTGCCGGTCCCACTAGCACACAACCTGGTGTGCCTTGGATATCGCCCGAATGCCGCACGGGAGCTTGAATCCCCAACGAGATCGCATCGGTCAGCGCCAATTCGACTTGACTGAATGGCCTGGTGGGGCCCAGCACACGCACCTCGGGGAGCATCCGCTTGCGAGGTCCAACGATCATCACGGTCTCTTGTGCCGCGAAAAAGCCATCTTGAAATAGCGGTTTGCCCTGCGTGAGCTTGTGCCCTTTGCCGAACAACTGCTCGACGTGTTCATCGGTCAAATGCACGTGCCGAGCGGAGATGCTGACGCGCAGATTCGGCTTGCCCGCTACAGCGCCAGGCGCAGCGTGGGTGGAAGCTGTTGGGGAACCCTGCACGACGCGCTGCACGATCTGGCGTACCAGCGCTTCGACTTGTTGGCGATCCACGGCTGCAGCGGTCATGGGCATGTTTTCTTGGTTCTTGGTTCTTGGTTCTTGGTTCTTGGTTCTCAAGCCTCGCACTCAGGGTCCGTGGCGTCGCTCTCGTCGCCGGGCGTTACCAATTCGACCCCGGCGCTGGCCAAGCGTTCGCACCAGACATCGCTGAGATGTTCGTCGGTCACAACGGTTTGAATTTGGTCGAGCGTACATAGCCGAGCCAACGAGCTCTTGCCAAACTTGCTGCTATCCGCCACCACGATGGTTTGGTCCGCGCAGTCCATCATCGCTCGCTCGGTCTCGACCAACAGCAAATTGCTGTTGTAGTATCCGCGCGCGTCGACACCGGCGATGCTGAGAAAGGCTTTTTGAACGTTGAGGGTAGCGAGCATTTGATTCGCGTAGGGTCCGAGCGACACGGCGGTGCGACTGTGAACATAGCCTCCCAGCAGCACCAGATCCGCTTGGTCGCTGGCGGCAAATAGGTTGGCAACTGGGAGTGAGTTGGTCACGATTTGCAGTGGTCGACCGACCAACTGCCGTGCGAGTTCGTAAGTGGTGCTGCCGCCGTCGAGCAGCAGCGTGTCGTGGTTATCGATCAGTCGAGCGGCCGCCTTGGCGACTTGACGCTTACTGTCCCAGTCCCCTGCGCGGCGATTCTCGAAGAGCTGAAGCGAAGCCCCGCCGCCGGTGTAAAACACCCCGCCGTGCGTTCGCTGCGCCTCCCCTTCGGCCACCAGAGCATCCAAATCGCGGCGGATCGTCGACTCGCTCACGTCCAGCGCCGAGCGGAGATCGGGGATGGAGGCGAAACCCTGGCTGCGGATCAGCTCCCGCAACCGAGCCCGTCGTCCATCGGTTGTACCGCCACCATTGCTCACATTCAGTCACCAGCAGAGGCTCAAAGATCGATTTCAATCAAAACATGCTTCGATACTACCACAAATGCGACCGTTTTCAATCGTTGCCAAGCCACTGTTTTCAGTAAACAGTGTATTTTGCCTAGTTTTCTGCATTTGCCGTCCTGGAGTAGGCTCGTAACGAGTATTGCGAGTTACGGCATGGGGCAGCGAGTGCGGATTGGCCCGCACGTGAGTTACGCTGTTGGACAAGATCTTCTGAGCAACAGCCAGCGTTTCGCGTAAATTGTGCCAAGCAACGTTGGTCTCTACATCAACCGGAATTGGCAGCACTGAAGCTATGCTGGTCCAACCAGCGCAAGAATACCGGCTACGTAGTCGCAGGCGGAAGCAGAGATGATTTCACTGATCTGGGGACCGGTGCGCCAGAGGGCAGAGCCAGTTATCAGTATGGTCGCAGTAGCCTGTAGCTGCCGCAGGTGCCATCGCCTGCGCAGGCCGCGAAAGTGGGTTGGCATGTGCTGAGGTTTCATCGGTGACCAATCCGTTGATCAGCATACCTGGTACATTGCAGCCTGCTGCGGCTCGGCGCTAAACGCAATACCTACTCTTCTATTCGCGCTCATTCGCGTGATTCGTGGGCAGTGCTTTTCCTATTCGACGATGCGTCGCACTAGCACGCAATTGCCGGTGTTCAAATCCTGGCCCGGTTCGTAGGCGACTGGGATGGAGCGATCGATCACGTAGAAGCCGCGATGTCGTCGCGACTGACCGTTGTCCCAACCGTACTCGGGGCCAACCCCCGTCGATGGATCGTATTCGAAGTAGCCCACCGTAATGCGCACCGCGAACACATTCGACCGCGTGGTCGTCAAATTGGCCAGCCGACTGAAGGGTAAATATTCCGTCTGTGGATTGGGAACGAGAGTGTTAGTCAATTTTAATTCCGGACGCGGCGTAATCAATGTAGCACTTGTCGCCGGATTCACGCGGAAGATCGTGGCATTAGCTGGTGATTGAATGGCAAGACTATCTAGTGCACCTGCCGTGGGAGCGACGCGTCCCGCTGCCAACGATGATTTAAACACTCCGGGAAACTCGGTCGGATAATTGCCATTCAAGTTTGTATTGCGTTTATTACCGGTAATCTGCTCGGTGCCAATCGGCACAGAGTAGTACTTGTCGCGACTCTCCTTCAGATCAAGATATGCCCGTGAACTGCCTCCTGGAACGCGATTGGCATTATCGAGATAGCTCCACTCGAGTCCACGCATAACCTCGACATCTTCCAACGTGTTGATGTTGACTCGCCCCGGCTCGCGCATTTGGGAGATGCGGTTGTAGGGGGGCATGAGTGGTCCCAGCACTATGACTTCACGCAAATTGGTCAAATCAAAACTCGCTGGCGGAATTACTTTAGCGGCGTCGCTCCATGGTGAAGGGACCGTGACCAATTCCAAAAGCGTGGCCGCCGTGAAAGAACGTGGCAAAGCGTTGGTGTTTGTTGTATTATCGGCTTGTTGAAAGAAGTTCGGTAAGTGCCCAAAAGTGTTTGGCAGCCTAAAGTCTGAATAAAGATTGACTGGTGCCGTCGGTATGGAGAATTCCTGCATCAACTGCCCTGGCGCAGACAGCGGAACCAGCATCAGCTCGTATGGCGACGCGAAATCGCGGTTGTACCACTGTAGGTTGGCGGGTGGTGTCGAAGGGGCTCCCATGTAGGCCGGAATGGGCACACTTGGCATCGCAAACGCTGAGTTTAAGTAGCCGAGTGTCGTCAGGTTCGGTTCGAGCGCGGGGGGCGGTGGTGGTCGTGAAGTAGTGCTTTCCGCAGGCAGCTCTTTCTTAAAGTATGCGGTTGTCCCTGGGGCGTCGGGACGACTGCTCGGTTCTTCACTCGCATACGACAGAAACGTTTGGCCTGCGGCACCACCTATCGCACCATTCTTGGAACGAAATTCGAATTGATACGTGGCAGGAAACTCTGATCCCGAAGCGTCTTTGACGACATCTTCACCAGAGAAGACCGTCAAATCGATGGGCATCCAGTCGACGGTAATGTAGGGGTTGAAGGTAACGTGATAGGGACGCTCAGGATCGGCCAATCGTTGCAGGAAAGCAGTACACCAGTCGGGTTGCGTCCCAGGTGTAGCGACTTTTGCCGCTGGACTCGTGGGGGGATGCACCAACTCATAGTACTCGTGGATAGGTCCGAGTGTTGCATCGAACGGACTATTCCAAGGTTTTGTATTGGCCCCATCTTTGTAATCATAATAGGCATCGAAAGGTAAATCTCCGAATCCTTTCACGGGGTTGGGAGGGGAGGTATCATCACTGTTAAGATGCTGGTCAGGCTCTGGGTAGTAGCCGGTATCGGTCGGGTGCGGTTCAGAGACATTCAAGCCAACCCATGGAAAGGCCTTGTCCTTATCTATGGTTCCATCGCGCGCGCGGTTCCAGGGAGGGGTGGTGACGGCCGTCATCTGCACGATATTCTGGGCTGGTGGGTGAAGAACTGGAGTCGTAGGCGAAGCGCTGGTATAAATATTCGCCCATCCGGGCTGAAATTCGATGCGATGGTCACTGGGTTCGTGAATGGGAAGCGGGCCGGCGACGGTGGGAATCTTGGAACCGAAGTAGGTCTTTTCACGTGGACCGACAACTAGATATTGGCCACCAGCAAGTAAGACTTTTGCGTTGCGAGTATCGTCGCTATTGAAGTAAACGTGCGCATCCCGCTCATTGAGGGGAACGGACTGTTTAACTCCTGAGACCGTTTTTGATAAACCCACGGCCGCTGCGGGAACGTTGCTTATATAGCTATCGTCCATGGGGTCGCGTTGATTGGTGAACCACACCAAGCGATCGATTGAGGGCGTGGGCTGGCTACCACCAATCGCGTAAGCCAGCCCATTTTTTTTCGCCTCATTGTCAACGTCGCTACCACCGTCAACATCGATAACTTTGTCAACGTAAAGCTGGTACGTAACTGCATGCCGACTATTCGGCAATTTGAAGCTCTCGTTGGGAGTCGGCTTGCGATCAGCAGCCACATGGGGTTCGGAAATGGCTACTCGCCAAACTGGATATTTGGTCGTGCCATCGCTGGGAGTGGCCGCACTAAGATTTAGGAACCGATTTCCACCGCGATCGAAATATAGCGAATTGGCGGTACCGGGAACAAAGCTGCTGTCGCTCGTGCTGGTAGTGCGAGGACATATAAACTCAAGAAACAACGAGCCCTGCGGAGTGCGGTATTGGTCATAATCGTCATCGGGTGGCATATCAGTAGTCGTCTTGCCCGTACTGTCCTCTGCCGTGTCCTTGATACGTAAATCGTGCGTAGCTCCGGTCTCGGTCAACAACAGTTCGGGCTGCTCCATGCCCCATACCACGTAACCTTGCGGAATCGGAGGGTTATTGATCGGATCGATTGGATCGGGAATGCGAGGGGGGACCCAATAGCTGCCAGTGGGTTTGAGCGTGAACGGATTGGGATCGTAGGCAAAACGAGTCATGACATGATCGGCATCGCGGAAGTCGATGACGTTGACCGCCCACTGGGCGATGGCTCGCGCGCGATCGTCGTCGATCAATGCGGTGCCGCTGGGAACGCTCGAAAGGTAAAGCCGATCGGGAAGGAGCAACCACGCCAAGCAGTACAGATGCCGCGCCATCAATTGACGACTCTGTCGACCGTGGTAACGCCTCGCTAACTCTTGGTCCGCCAAGTTGCCTCCAACACCCGAATTAACGATCCATTCATAATCGGGATCGACATTGCCATAGGTATAGCCGAAACGAGCAGGAGAACCCGAGGTTGGGTCCAATGCAGGGAGCTCGTTCGTCCCCGTTAGCTGTACCTGATCGCCATTGATGTAAGCTGACTTTTGAAGTCCCATGGTAATAAAATTGAGCGCATTCCCACTACTAAATAGACTGCCATTCAGCATCTCATTTGGCTCATCGATCGAGCCATCGCCATTGTCATCGACACCATTGCCAAACGGGCGGTTGAGATCCATGGCCAACGCGCGCTTGAACTCCATTGGAAATAGTTCGGCGTAGGACGCGGCAACTATGGGGATTGGGTTTTTGCGAAATTGTCCTATCGCCGTCAGCAGTTGTTGAAAAGAAGTGATTTGCGGATCGGTGGGCGGCTTCGCCGACGTGGCTGCCAGCGGGACATGCCGAGTGTGGGATGTGCGAGGGGTGACAGCTCGGATCGCATTGATGTTCGAATCGAAAGCAAAGGACGCTAGGCGGTTCGGGTAGGCGCTACGATCCCAATCGCGATGACGATAAACGCGTTCCCATTCGGCGATGGTAAACGGCGAGTCTTGGTGAGGCGTCGACATGAGCCGCGATTCATAGGGATCGTCTGTGCCTTGGTCGTAGGGTACAGGCAGAGTGCCGCGCAACATCAGCGGGTTGCCCAGTCGATCGAAACCCATGGCAAATTCACCGCGCGGCGCGGAGGGCAAACCGGGAAGCTGATCGTGGCGGACGCGCTGGCGCCGGCTGCGCGTCCCCGTATTCTGCAATGGGTTGCCTGGGACGTCGAAAGAGAGTTGCGAGCCTCCATCGAGCCGACTGCGCAAGTCGTCGAAGGTTGGCGTCGGGGGATTCGTTGCGCTTACACCACTACCAGGCAAGCGGCCCGAACCACCATAGCGACTCTGTAGAAAGTTTCGCCATTCTGTGTCGCCCGTGGGACCGATAGCAAACAAATGCCGAAGCGAGGACTCCGCTGGCCCCAGACCAAAACCTTGAGGCAAGTCGGTGTTAGGATTGGCCAACGCGTAGTTCTGGCTAATTAGAGGATTGTTCGCCGGATTGGCACGGAAATCGACATCGGTCGACTGCGCCAAGTTCCCGACAGCATTGAGATCGAGGCGATTGTCCAAATCCTCGATGTAGTAGGCCGTCATCATCTTCAGCAGCTTACCCTCGGCGCTGGTGATCAGAGGTAAGTCGAGGTCGACCCACACACTGTCATTGATACCATCGCCGTCGTTGTCCACATCCCACGGACCTCCGGTGAGCCACCGCGCCCAAGCCAAGAATTTTTCGTAAGGCGATGGCGTGCCTTTATTCCAATTGTCCCAACGCCCCTGCAAGTCGAGAGTCAGTACCGGCGTAATGTTGGGCGCAGGTGGAATGCCGGCGGCTCCCAAGTTGCTGCCATCGAAATAGGGATTAGCGGAAATGTAAGAATATGGCGCTTCTCCTATATTGACCACCGAAATACCCAAAGGCCGTCCGCAGGCTCCCTGGATGTCATTGAGCATGTTGACAAACTTTTCTGGCTTAAAAGCGGAGTCGGTCAAGTCTTCGCGGTTGATGATGTAGTTGACCAGCGCCGCGCGATGGAAGCTGGGAATGATATTCTGCCCCGGTAAGCCATCGGCACCCGCATTGGTCGGATCGGGAATTGTAAACGGTAAGCGAGTGTGAGCCAAGAAGAAATCATTTTGGTCGGGCGCGTCGTAGGCTTCGTCTGAATCGCTGGGGTTAGATTTGCCAACAGAGAGTTGGTCCGCGTTAGCAGCACCAATTTGTCCTCCAAAGGTCTTGTCTGGATGCAAACCTGGCTGGAGGTTGAACGGAATGTTTCCACCAGGTGTGAAACTTGTCGAAGTTGTCGCAAGCGTTTCACCGTCAAAGTTATACGGAATACCATAACCGAGTCCATTGAGCTCACGCGCGTTAATCCACATCTGATACCCGCGGTTATTCGCGTCGTAGAGTAATTGCGGTGCGCCTGCTTCGGTTATGCCTAAGCCAGGGGCACCAGCTTCATCCAAGTCGATGACGACTGAATGTCTGAGTATGTCGTCGGGTGCCGGAATGTCTGCCACACTGCGCACGATGCGAAAGGAGATGCCAGATAGGGGGCCTTGCAAAAACGTCAGAACGCGGCCTGTAAATGCATCGTGATCGGCAGGCGCCGCCATATTGCTGACACTCATATCTAGTGGGATGCGCAAGAATCGCTTCACCACCCCCGACCCACCAAACAAAATCTGGTAGTCTTGTGGGCGGTTAGAAGCTGGTAGCGGGTTGGGAACTCTAACCCTAAATTGCAAATTCAACTGGTTGCTACGTGACGACTCGCTGTATCCATACAGATCTCCCAACAAGTCGTGCGGACCGACGGCAGAAATGTTTCCAGTCGTGCCGCGAAGGATTTGCTTCATCGCTTCGTCAATAACCTCCCCACCCTTCATGCCGTGGAAGTCTCGACGGGCCATCCCGAAGTTGGCAGAGCGCGACTGACCTGAGAAGACGACATAGCTGATCGCCAACAAGCTGAATAGCGTCAGCATGCTCAAAACGATAAGCAGGATCAGGCCACGTCGGCGTAGGTTGTTATGTCTCATTTTCACGTCTTTCAAAATCACCGGCAGCAGTCGGCAAAAATCTGTTTGTGACTTGGGCACAGCTTAATATTCGGCCGGCAGGCGAAAAGCAGCGGCCGCTCCCTGTGAGCTATCAGCGAACTGGAATCACGCGCTCAACCACGGTGACCACGCCGCTGACCAAAGTGGCCTGGGTCGGATAGTTTCCGCTGGTATCGAATTCCCAGTCGGGTCCATCCAAGACGACGCTGCGCGACCAAACGCCGCTAGCTATGTCAGTTTCGATATCCAAGGTGAGCACCCGATACCAGCGACACTTGGTCATCAAGCCAGCTCCAGCGACAAGGCTCTCTTTGCAAAGCATTACCCAGTCCCCAGTGCGAAGCGAATCACTAATATCTCGGGCTAGATCGTCAGGGTCGTGGGCAGCGGTCAGCACCACGCGGCCACCACTGCCACCTTTAAAATTAGCGATGGGGCTACCGTCGGCATTGGTGTGAACAACGGTAACGACACGCTCACCCACTGGACTCTGTTGAATCTGCATTCCACCTGCATCGCGTGCTGGCAAATAAAACGCTCGATCGCGACGCTTGCAGACGACAACGGACAATGTAAACAGATTCTCTGGCAAGATAGTATTGGCTGGCTCCATGCCTGACGTCACTTCGCGTGGGCAAAGCGTTGCAAACCACGAATACTCACCCTTCGTCAAGCCCTGAGCAGCACCGCTGCTGAATATTCGCTCGGATGGCAGCGTTTTATCGTCGTCGTCTGTTGTGATCGCCAAATCGTCTAATAGCTGAAACTGTCGATCGGTCGCTTTGCTAGATAGCGGGCGCGGAGGGACATCGCTTAGATTTCTCTTTAACCCCACTCGCAGTAGTCGAGCTGCATTGCCGCTAGGTAGAGTAGCGCTTGGATTGAGCGGATTGAAATTATCTTGATAGTATGGGAACAAGCCTGGACGGTAGATTTGCGTATCTGAGAATGTAGACACCGGCTGCATCAAATTCTCCACTGTCGTCGGGTCGGAGAAGAAATAAGGATCGATGCACACCGCGTGGCGATTGAGCGTGCGAAATCCACCCGAACTCGTGCCGCGTGGGCGCGCCGCTCCGCTGTAATTCTCGAATTGGGCAGGAAAGGAAACCGCATTCAAATCATTGAAGACGAACCACCAAGCCGAGTTGGTATAGCCGCGAACCACAAAATCACTCAACGCATTCTGCGCGGCCGCTTGACCTTCGGACCAGTTGTTGGCGTCGCTGGCTTGCCGTCCGGCGACGGCTAGTAGCGAAGCAACTCCGACCATGCCGAAGACAGCGATGCCCGTAGCAAATAGCACTTCGAGCACCGTTACGCCACCTCGTTTGGTTGCAGGAAAAGCTCTGGGGCCGCGCGGTATGGCTGTCGAAGCGATCGACTGTTTAACCGCGCAGCGCGGACGCATGCTGGATTCAGATTGAAAAGTGAGTCCCCGATGGCACTCGTGGTCGCCCCAATGAGTATTGCAGTTTTCCCCAGTAATAGCCGAACCCTCACGCCGGCGCGCTGCGCGGTTAAACAGACTATCTAGGCGTCGAACCGGAAAGACAGCAGCGGATGCCAAGCGGAATTCAAGATCCCTAGCGACAGCACTCGCTACTCCCTGGTTTCGACAACCGGACGCTAACGCGTGGCGGCTGAAGTATTCATAAAGTTGATTGAACATTATTTAGTTCTCGCTCCGCGTGATTCCGTAGGTGGCAAAGGCGCGCGAGACTGGCAAGCGAACTGCCAACGCGCTACCTTCCTGGCCAGCTTGCATGCCAGCACTGGTTATGGCGCCAGTAAAGGGATTGATGGTCAACCACGAATTCGCGTTGTCGTTGACGTTAGCATTGACGGTAGTCGTGTCATTTTCGGTGGCAACCTCGGGTGGGTCGGCCAACGAGACTTGCTCTGTCCTGCCGACCAGTAAATGCAGTAGCGACGTTGCGGCTTGCGGCCCGCTCACACCGTCCGTCCAATAGGCAATGCGACCTTGTGGACTGAAAACGATCATGGTTGTGCCTGCTGGAGCGGCTGGCAAACCAAACTCTCTGCCTATCGTCCCGAGTCCCGAGACACTCAAGTCGACGCAAGTGCCACGCGGAAGTACGAGTGTTTGCAGAAAAGATTTGGTCGGTTTGCGGTAAATTCGGAAACTGGACTGCAGGTTCAACGAGCGCGAACTGAGCTGCGGGTACGTCCAGTCTCCCTGTTGCCCAGCCGGCGGGAGCTGTAGCTGCAGTGTAGCAAAGCCACTGTTCACAATAGGATCGCCAGTTACTACATAGGTGCTCCGGCGATCGTCCAGTCGTACGTAGTCGCCTTCCGAGAAAATCGGAGGATTGATCCCGAGCAAACTGGCGGAGGCTACCGGAATGGTCAGCCTATCTATGTAACCGTCATTGTTGGAATCAGCCACCAAGCCAGTTGCCCCAGCAACATCTCCTTCGTAAGGAGGAAATATCTGACCGATCGATAGGCGGCTGACGGTTCTGATCTTTTCGGGAGTATCGGCGCCACTGCGTTCCAGGATAACCGCAACCGGCGAATTGCTCGCGATGGCGCGGCCTTGCGCAGACTGCAAATGCGCCAGCACCATGCGACTAGCCGCAGTCACCTTCTGATCGTGCAGCAAGCTCCTGAGGGAGGGAAGCGTCACCGCAGCCAAGACCGTCAGCGCAGCCATCACCACTAGTAGTTCGACTAGCGTGTACGCGGTTCGGGTTGTGTCCGACCGGAGTGTTTTCGGCTGTGCTGTTGCCATGCTCACGCGTGGGCTCCGTTATTCAAGTAGTATGTCGTGGTTGGAGACATTGTCGGTTGCTTCGCCTGCATTGCTAATTGCTCCAACAACCGGGGCATCGGTGGTAGGAATGAATACGTTTCGCGATGTTGCAAAGATATTGGTGGGATAGTTGCTGAAGCCGAACTGCTTATCCGCCCCTGACGAGATAATCAATGGCACTACCGTCCAAGGCTTTTGAATAAACGAGTCGTCGTTCCACTGAAAAGCGGTCCGCAAGGGATCAAACGCATCGGGCGACGACTTCTTGTAGCCCACGTTCAACGCACTGCCATAGCCAGCCGGCCAACGAATCCAGCCAATCGGCTCGCCCCACGCATCGATGAATTCCGGAAAACCGTTGCCGTTGACGTCACCGATCTCCGATGCAACAAAGCCCTCAAGTGCTGAGCCTCCACCACTAGTCGAATGGGCCACGATGGCGTACAAGCACTCGGAGGCTTGGTAGCGAGTGGTCCAGACTTGTGTTGTGTACTCGACGAGTGTGGCGGCAGGATCTGACTCCACTATTGGACGTCCCACTTTGAAATAGTTACGCAGCACGTTGTATTCACGCCCCGGTGAACTTTTGAAAGTCATCGGTGGTACGCCGAGGTACAAATCTGGCGGGCCTGTTAGAGTCAGCTCGGTTGGCGTATAGGCCAGATCCACATAGTTGTCGGGCAGCTCCATGCGCATCATGTCTTTGAGAAACAAACTACGAAGCTTGGCCACGCCGCGTGGGGTAACCTGCTTCCGTTGCAGCATTTCTGAGGTGATCGGGAGTTTCACTGAGCGGTAGCGATAGCCTTCCCAACGTTCGAGGATGACTTGGTTGATCTTGTCAATCGTTCCACGCGTGCGCGTGCGCAAGGCGTCTTGCTGGGCACTGGCCAAGGTGAACATCACCATCCCAGCCATAATGGCGATGATGGCGATCACGACCAACAACTCGACCAGCGTGAAGCTAGGTCGGCGGTGGCCGATTCGAATTTTGGATGAACGAGCAAACATGGTCTCGTTGCCTCACTTTGCGACAAGTTTCTCAGCCTGCGACAGTTTATGGCCTCAGACGGTGCGATTTAAGCGATTTAATAGTTAAGCAATTCTCAGTCCGAACTGTGTAAAAGTTTCAGGTGACTGAGCGGCGGAATGGTTTCGGGTTTCCGACGGCGGAGCGTCGGGTAGTTGAGTCGTTGGGTAGTTGGGTTTCCGACGGCGGAGCGTCGGGCCACATTAACGGGCCACGTTAGTTGGATAGCGAGTCTTCGAGCTTTCCTTCGCTAAAGTTGGTGACGTTGTCCAATTGGGAGGTTCCTGTTGAGTTCAAAAAGCGTGTGAACTCTGGTGTCGGATGCGTTCCCGAACTGATGGGGGCTGTCAACTCGAGGCTGTCGCCGCTGTTGGCAGAGCCAGCCGATTCGCCGTTGGAGGGCTTAAACATATAGAACAAACCAGGCTTCCCAATCGAAGGTCGCGGAGGCTCCCCGCCATAATTGTCGTCGAGACCTGCCGATATAATCTGGAAGGTGTTCTCGTTCATAAAGCGGAAGTACTTGTTGCGATTGAGAACGGAATTGTCGTTGGCCGAATATTTCGTGTTGACGGCGGTCGAGCGATAGGGATAGGCAATGCCAGCCGATAGGGTGGCGAACTGATTAGCATCCGTCTTCGGTTGATAGGTCCGCGAGTCAAAATAGAGGAAGGGCATCTTCTTGCCACTCGGATGGTAGGCTGGCATCAAATCGCGGGCCGCACCGGTAATGTCATCGTCCGTAGAAATGGTACGGGGAGGGACTCCGCCTACATCGAGCGTCAGCTGGGCTTGCTTGAAATCATAGAATGGCTTTTGTCGATCGGGGTTGTACTGAAAGACGGAGTTCCCATCCATTGCATCCGATTTAATCTGAACACCACTGCCATTGTCGATGTAAATCGGGCCACCTTTGCCCGAGAAGGGAAAGGCCGGATCGTCGCTGAAGCCACCCAAAAAGAAGACGAGCGCTTCGCTGGGCTCCATGACCGAACCGATAGCCGCATTACCCGTAACGACGGCCGGATTGGACAGCAAGGTAATTTCGCTGGGGGCAAGGTTTGGGAATGCCTTGCCAAAGTGCCGTTTCATCAATCCCTGGTCGAGGCCGTCGGGTGGATAGTCGTCGTACTTGTTGCGATAGGCTTCTACGGCTTGGGCGAGCGCTTGGCACTCGAGTGCAATGGCCCGCTGCTGGACCGTGCGGTAAGCCATATTGACGGCTGGCACGATCAATGCCACCAAGACACCGATGATGGCGATGACCACCAGCACCTCCACTAAGGTGAAGCCTGACCGCCGCGCATTTCGCGCACAACGCACTCGCTTGTTTTGTTGAAGGCTGGGCATCGGTTTACTCCATCATGAAAAAATGTTCTTGGTTCTTGGTTATCACTCAGGCCTCAAGCCTCAAGCCTCAAGCCTATTAGGCTAGCGAGGTGATCATGGAAACGAGTGGCATGAACAACGAGATCACAATAAAACCTACAGCGACACCTAAGAAGACGATCAGCAGTGGTTCAATCAAGCGGGTCAAGCCCTCGGTCATCACGCTGACTTCGTCGTCATAGGTATCAGCCACTTTATAAAGCATCGTATCGAGTTCACCGGTCTCTTCACCCACGTCGACCATGTTGACGACCAGTTCATCAATCACGCGAGATTTCATTTTCATCATGTAAAACAAGCCGCACATGACAGCACCGAGTCCGCAGGTGATGGCACCGATCATCAACAGCGTCTCCATGGCACCTTTGGCTCCGGTCCCTTTGGCACTGGTCAACGCGACGGAGATGATCATCACGCCGGGGAATGATCCCATCAGCAACCAGAAGAATGCCGCCAGGGGATGGAAACCGGGGATGGCATGGGCTTGCAGCGGTTTGCTGATCACCTCACCCTCGCGAATCGCCTCGGTGACTTTGCTAAAGATCCGTTCGAACAGCGCGTTGCCGGCTGTTTCTCGCGTAATGTTGAGCGCTTCCAAAATGGGCACACCGGCGGAGACGAGCGTCCCCAGGGTCCGCATCGTCCGCGCCAAAATATTCTTTTCGATCAGCGCTCCGAACACCGGCACCTTGAGCATGTACATGTCAAAGCCCATCCGCCCGTGGCGGAATTTGCGAACCAATTTAGCCAGCAACCAATAACAGAATGGAATTAGTAAAAGCAAGAACCAATACTTCACAACGTAATCGCTCATCGCAATCAGCAGCACGGTCGGTGCGGGGAGAGCCAAACCGAACTCTTCGAACATTTTCTTGAACGTGGGAACGATATAAGCCATGATCAAAACCAAGATCAGGCTGGCGATAACCACCACCGCGATCGGGTAGATCAAGGCACCTTTGACCTTGCGTTTGAGCGCTTCGGAACTTTCCAAAAAGTCGGCCAAGCGTTGCAGAATCGTTTCCAGTGCACCACCCGCTTCGCCCGCCTTGATCATGTTGACATACAGACGGCTGAAGACCTTGGGCGACTTGCTCATCGACTCCGAGAGGGTCGAACCGGCTTCGATCTCGTCGCAGGTTTCCCCCAGCGCGTTCTTGAGCTTGCCCGGCTTGTTGTTGTGCTCCAAAATTTTCAGACTGCGCAAAATCGGCAAACCGGCGTCTTGCAGAATCGACAACTGTCGCGTGAAGGCGCAAATGTGCTTGGTCTTGGCCCCACCCAAGGCAAAGGGCCGCTTGCGCTTCTGCCCCGGAGCTAATTTGGCCGCCCCCTTTTTCATCTGGATCTTGGTGACGAAGTAGCCCATCTGCCGGATGGTAGTTTGCGCTTCTTCCTCGTTGGCCGCCTCGATGACGTCTTTGATCTCTTGGCCGGTTGCGTCCATCGCCTCAAACTGGAATGTAGGCATGGCGATCGTCCCTCTTTAGTAGGCTTGCGACCTGAGGCTTGAGACCTGAGGCCGAATAACGTGTTTGAAGTAAAGGAATAAAGTGAATAGTTATGTTTTCAGGAAAAAGCACTTAGGCACATTGGACTACAACTGCGGATAACCCCACATCGGCTATTGTCATTTGTCATTTGTCATTTGTCATTTGCTCAAGCCTCAAGCCTCAAGCCTCACTCGGCAATGGTCTCTCGCATGACCTCGTCGGCGGTGGTGATCCCCTCGTAGACGTAGTTGATACCGTACTTGCGCAGCGGAATCATACCGAAGATCTCGGCTTGGTCGCGCAGTTCGTCGGTCGTACAATTGGACATAATCATGTCGCGCAGTTCGTCGTTCATAATCATCAGTTCGAACAGTCCCACGCGCCCCTTGTAACCGGTGTTGTTGCACTTGTCGCAGCCCGCACCTCGGTAAAAGGTCTTGGTTGAGGCGAACTCGAGATCGATCCCCAAGTCGAGCAGAACTTCCTCGGGAACCTCGGTCTCCTGACGGCAATTGCTGCAGATGCGTCGCACCAAGCGCTGCGCCAAGATGGCCTCCACGCAAGCGGTGATCAAGAAGGTGGGGATGCCCATATCCTTCATCCGCGTAATCGTGCTCGGTGCATCATTGGTGTGCAGCGTGCTGAACACCAAGTGCCCCGTCAGCGAAGCTTGGACGGCAATTTCGGCCGTTTCGACATCGCGGATCTCGCCGACCAATATGGTGTCGGGGTCCTGCCGCAAGATGGCGCGCAAGCAAGAGGCGAAGGTAACACCGATCGAGTGGTCGATGGGAATCTGGACGATGCCGTCGATATCGTACTCGACGGGGTCTTCGGTGGTAATCAATTTGTCTTCGATTGAATTCAGTTCACTCAGGGCGGAGTAGAGCGTGGTCGTCTTACCGGAGCCCGTGGGGCCAGTCACCAGCACAATGCCGTTGGGGCGGTCGATCGTCTTGCGGAACAGGGCCAAGGTCACCTCGTCCATACCGACTTTGTTCAGGTCGAGCGAAACGACCGAGCGGTCGAGGATTCGCATGACGGTGCTTTCACCGAACATGGTCGGCAGCACGCTGACACGCAAATCGACGTGGTGACCACCGACCATCAGCTCGATCCGCCCATCTTGCGGCAGTCGGCGTTCGGCGATGTCCAGATTGGCCATCACTTTGATACGGGTGGTGATGGCAAATGCCAAGTGGCGCGGCGGCGGCACCATCTCGTACAGCACCCCTTCCGCCTTGATGCGAATGCGGAATTCGTCTTCGAATGGTTCGAAGTGAATATCGCTCGCGTGATCCTTGATCGCCAGCAGCAGCACCATGTTGAGCAGTTTGCGCACCGGTGCGCTATCAGCCAGCGCCTCGGCATCGGTCAAATTGAACGGGCCGTCGCCCATCATCAACGACGCTTGCTGGAACAGCTCGTCGTCGCCGGCCAAGTCGGCGATGATTCGCTCCATCGTGTCCAGCTCTGACGAGTAGTACTTGTCGATAGCCGCCGTGATCTCGCGCTCGGTCCCTACTACCATGCGGATGTTGTAGCCCAGGAACGTGCGCAACTCGTCTTGCACGACCAAGTTCTGTGGATCGCAGGTCGCTACCGTCAGCGTGTCGCCATCGAATTGCACCGGCACGATGCGATACATCTGCGCCATGATCTCGGAAATCTTTTCCACTACGTCGGGTGGCAGCGTTATTTCACCGAGGGCAACGGTCTGCATGCCGAGCTGTTCGGCTAGCGCCTGAGCCAGCTGTTCGTCGGTTACCAACCCCATGTCTTCGGCGATTTTGCCCAATAGCGCCCCAGGACGCTGCTGCTGCTCGTCGAGGATTACTTCGAGCTGATCATCGGTGATGAAGCCCAAGTCGACTAGGATTTGACCAATTCTACGAACAACCATGTTTATGAGTCTTCATCTTCTGAGTTATCGTCTTCGCTCAAGCCACGACGGACGTTGACAATACGTTTGGCCAAGTCGTCGGGACGATGCGCTTTGCCAAGCACGTCCTCGATCGTCACAATTCCATCACGCCACAAATTGAACAAAGTGTCATCGAGCAGGTTCATCCCGTACTTGGCTCCGGTCTGAATGGCCGAGTTAATACGGAAGGTTTTATTTTCGCGAATCAAGTTGGAAATACCCGCGGTTACCACCAGTACTTCGTAAGCTGCAATGCGACCGCCGCCAATGCGCGGCAACAGTGTTTGAGCGACCACACCAATCAGTGATGTACTCAACTGAGTTCGGATTTGATCTTGTAAATTTCCAGGGAAGGCATCGATGATGCGATTGACCGTCCCTTGTGCGCTGTTGGTGTGCAGGGTGCCAAACACCACGTGCCCAGTCTCCGCCGCGCTAATGGCCGCTTGAATGGTCTCCAAGTCGCGCAACTCACCGACCAGGATCACGTCGGGGTCTTGGCGCAAGGCGCGGCGAATGGCTTCCGCAAAACTGGGAACGTCCACGCCGACTTCGCGCTGGTTGATCGTCGACTTTTTATGTTCGTGATAAAATTCGATTGGGTCCTCAATGGTGATGATGTGGTGGTCGTGCGACTCGTTGATAAAATTGATCAAACTGGCCAGGGTGGTACTTTTTCCCGACCCGGTGGGGCCCGTAACTAGCACCAGCCCGCGCGGTCGCTGTACCATTTCCACCACCGAATCGGGCAGGCCGAGTTGTTCGGGGGTGAGTTTGTCGTTCGGAATCTGTCGCAACACCATCGAGATGTTGCCGCGTTGTTTAAAAATCGAAACCCGAAAGCGTGCCAATTCACCGAAGGCAAAGCCGAAGTCGGAACTCCCCGCCTCCTGCAACTCGCGCTGACAGCGATCTGGGGCGATGCTCTTCATCAGCGCCATCGTGTCGTCGGGTTCGAGCACCTTGGTTTCCAACTTGCGCATGCGACCATGCAGTCGAAAAACGGGAGGTTGCCCAACCACAATATGGATATCACTTGCACCTTGCTTCACTGCCGCTTGCAGGAGCTTGTCGATTAACACCGTGGCCATGGACGGTCCGTTCCCGGTTCTTATATGGAAGCGCCCGTTTCATGCCGCGCGCCGAGTCTTTTAGATTTCGGTTGAGTCACCTAGTTGGAATCTAGTATGAATCAAATTGAGAAAAGTAAATCGTTTTGAAAAGTAAGTTATGGATAATAGATAATAGTAGCTCGGTGGTCCCCCACCGAGGAACCAGGTCAAATTCAAATTTCACGGTGGGGACCACCGTGCTACGAAGTCATTGCACGAAGCGATTGTATCTCTCCTAGACCCCCAAAGTCCAGAAAGCTGCCTCAACTGCCTGCGTAAACACTACCATTATGGGTGGGGGCAGCGTTTGCTGTCCAGCGGTAGTCCTTTAGGTTGGGCTTAAGGCAGTCGAGTTTCACTTAAGCCTGAGCTTGCTTGGCCAGGAACTCCTCGAAGACGATTGGCAGTGCCTTCTGGTCCTGCTCGGTTGTCTTGGCCACGCGGTAAACTTCTTCGAGGGTAGTGAGGCCGGTGAGCACCTTGCGGACGCCATCGCAGTACAGGGTAGTCATCCCCTCTTTAATGGCCTGCTCGGCGATTTCTATAGTGGATTTGCCTTGGAACATCATTTCTCGAATCTTGCTACTTACCACCATCAGCTCGTAAATCCCCATCCGTCCGCGGTAGCCCTTCTTCTGACAATAGCCACACCCCTTCCCCTTGGCGAAGGTAGCCACAGCAGCCACCTCGGGGGGGATTCCAGCTTCTTTCAAGGCCGCATCGCTGATCTTGATTTGCGTCTTGCAGCGCTTGCATATCGTTCGCACCAGACGCTGGCCGAGCACCGCCACGACCGAGCTTGCCACCAGATAGCCGGGTACACCCATGTCGACCATGCGTGTGACAGCACTGGGCGCATCGTTCGTGTGTAGTGTACTGAAAACTAAGTGTCCAGTCAAAGAGGCCTGGATACCCATCGAAGCGGTCTCGGTATCTCGCATCTCACCCACCAGGATGATGTTGGGTGCCTGGCGCAACATCGATCGAATGATGCGCGCGAAGTCGAGCCCGATATTGTGGCGCACCTCGACCTGATTAATTCCCGGCAGATAGTATTCGACAGGGTCTTCGGCGGTGATGATTTTGCGGTCGGGGCGATTCATCGAATTGAGGGCCGCGTACAGCGTAGTCGTCTTGCCGGAGCCGGTGGGGCCGGTCACCAGCATGATCCCGTTGGGCCGTTTGATAGTATTGGTGAAGATCTTGAAATCGCGTTCGGCCAATCCCAATTGCCGCACGCCGACCTTGATATTGTCTTTATCGAGCAGTCGCATGACCGCCGACTGGCCGTGGTTGGTGGGAATGATGCTGACCCGCAGGTCGAGCTCCTTTTCGCCAACCGTCACCTTGATCCGCCCATCCTGGGGGCGTCGACGTTCGGCGATATCCATCTTGGCCAAGATCTTGATGCGTGACAGGATCGCTCCCAGCAACCTCCGGGGGGGGCTGTCCCGTTCCACGCACACGCCGTCGATGCGGTAGCGAATGCGCACGCGGTCCTCAAACGGCTCGACATGAATGTCCGAGGCGCGAAGCTGAACCGCTTCCTGGATCATCATGCCGACCAGTCGCACGACAGGCGCGCTCGATTCGTCGACCCCTTCACTGGAGTCTTCGTCGTCGTCGGCGGTTTCGGTAAAGTCGATCTGCGTGTCGGTAAACTCTTGGAGGATCGAGTCGGCCGACTCCCCTTCTACCTGTCCGTAGTAGCGATTGATCGCTTCTTGGATCATCGCTCGGGGGGCAAGTGCCGTTTCGACCTTGCGATTGAGGATGAACCGCAGTTTCTCGATCGTCTCCAAATCAAACGGATCGCTGACCAGCACGTGCAGCGCGTCGTCTTCATCTTTAAACGGAATGACGCTATTTTCCCGAGCGACCGATTCGGGGACAAGCTGGATGATCTCATCGGGAATGCGGTCGACCGACAGATCGACATAGTCCATCTTGTGGAACTCGGCCAAGGCGCGATACACGGCATCGGGCTCGGCGTAACCGAGTTGGATCAGGGCGTCACCGATCGACACATCCGAATCGCGAGCCAAGTTGGACGCCTCACCGAGCTGATCGAGGCTGACGACTCCGCGGCGCAGCAAGAGGTCGGTAAAATCTCGCATCGGTTGATTCATGAGCTGGATTTCTTCCAAGAAAAGCCGGTCTGGCAAAGTGATTAGCGAAAGGTATCAGGACAGTGGATGACGATTCTACACCATCATCTTGACTGCCGCTGCCAGCTTCTGTCAATGATTTTGTCTGCCGCCTCGCCGGTTTGCCCGACAGGAAGCAGAGACTTGTTGTAGCAGCGATTGCGTCTCGGCTGGGCCGAAGAGCCAGGGAGCGCCAGGGAGGCGCTGCGCGATCCGCTTTCGACTATCCCCGAAACTGCCGCTCGAGCCAGGCGGCGGGTGTGGGGCAGGCATCAAGAGCAACGGAACCTTGCGACAGCCGCGTATCAGAAAAATGCCTGCAAAAGCAAACGATGTGCCTGTCATGGGTGCCCCTGGCGGATTTCTGAAAAAAACTTTTGATTTCTACCTAAACCTCAGGGGCAACGGGGTTTGCTAGTTCTAGGAAGTATGGATATATTATCTGTTTGCATGACGGCCAGCTCGCTCCCAAACCCCAGCCACCCATCTTTCTCCGGCGCGTACCAGTGTCAGGACGTAGACCCTTAGAAGTACGTTAATTGCGCGGCAAACCAGCTTCCCGCGCGCCCTAGCGGGAATTGTCAGGACGAGCCCCCCCCATTTCTACACCACGGATCCTTTAGGAGTACGTTTCGTCAATGGCCACTTCTTCGCAAAGACGACTACAGCCAACCAGCGTTCGTAAATTCGGTTCAGGACTCGATACCTTGGAAATTCCAGGGCTTACCGAGCTACAAACCAAGAGCTATGAGCTCTTTCTGCAGGAGGATGTCCCTGTCGAAAAACGCAAAGACATCGGCCTCGAGTCGGTCTTTCGTGAAATCTTCCCGGTGGAGAGCTACGACAAAACCGTCTCGCTCGAGTACTTGCGGTATGAGCTGGGGAAGCCGCGCTATACGCCCGACGAGTGCCGCCAATTGCGGCTAACGTTCGGCAAGCCGCTGAAGGTCTGGCTGCGCCTGAATCGGGAGCAGCCGATCGAGGAAGAGGTCTACCTCGGCGACATTCCAATTATGCTCGGCGGTGGTGAGTTCATTATCAATGGTGCCGAGCGCGTGGTGGTGAGTCAATTGCACCGCAGTCCGGGCGTCGACTTTGTGGAAGAGATCGAAGCGACCACGGATCGCAAGCTTCCCAGTTGCCGCGTGATCCCGGAGCGTGGTAGTTGGATCGAGATCAACGTTACCAAAAAAGACAGCTTGAGCGTCCGCATCGATCAGAGCGGTAAATTTTCCGTGATGACCTTGCTGCGCGCGATGAGCCCCTCGATGGGTTCTGACAGTCAATTGCTACAAGCCTTCTACGAGACCAAAGTTGAGAAGGTGGTCGACGGTCGCAGTGTCAATAAGATCGAGAATAAAGTGTCGGTCGACGACGTGGTCTACCCTAGCGATTCCGAGCGCGCCGGTGAGGTCATCATCGAGGCTGGGCAGAAGATTACCAAGAACGAAGCGGAGATCATCTGCACATGTGGTCTCAAACAGATCGAAGTGATGGAGGCTCCGAAGACGCCGTTGATCATCAATGCGCTAGCCGAAGACAACACCAGCAGCCATGAAGAGGCGCTGCTGCGAATCTACCAGCGTCTGCGTCCGGGCAATCCACCGCAGCTCGAAAAAGCTCGCACGCTGTTTCATGAGAAGTTCTTCGATGTCAATCGTTATCGGCTTGGTCGCGTCGGTCGTTTTCGCCTCAATCGCAAGTTGAAGCTGGACGTTTCCGAAGATGTGATGACCCTGCGTGCCGAAGACATGATGGCTTCGATCAAGTACATGATTGCACTTCAGGACCCCGAGTCGGGCGCACAGTTCGATGACATCGATCACCTGGGCAATCGCCGTCTGCGTACGATTGACGAGCTGGCCAGTGAGGAGTTGCGCAAGGGCTTTCTCAAGCTTCGCCGCACGGTGCAGGAGCGCATGAGTCTCAAGGAGGTCGACGAGATGTCGCCGCGCAGCTTGGTCAATCCCAAGAGCATCAGTGCGGCGATCGACTATTTCTTCGGTCGGGGTGAGCTTTCGCAGGTGGTCGACCAGACGAACCCGCTAAGTCAACTGACGCACGAGCGACGCCTGTCGGCACTCGGCCCAGGCGGGCTCAATCGCAAGCGCGCGGGCTTCGAGGTTCGCGATGTTCACATTTCGCACTACGGTCGCATTTGTCCGATTGAAACGCCCGAAGGTACCAACATCGGTCTGATTAGCTCGTTGGCCATTTACGCGGGTGTCGACGAGTACGGTTTCTTGGTAACTCCCTATCGCACGATCAAGGGTGGCAAGCTGAGCGACGAAGTGCTGTGGTTGCGGGCCGACCAGGAAGCGGACGCCTATATCTGCCCGGCGGATACGGAGGTCAAGGATGGCGAGCTGGTGGCTGGACCGAATTTGATCGCGCGCTATCACGCCGACTTCCAGATCGTCATGCCTACCGACGTGCAGTACATGGATATTGCTCCGAGCCAGATGGTAGGTGTCTCGGCTGGTTTGATCCCGTTCCTCGAGCATGACGACGCCAACCGCGCGTTGATGGGCTCGAACATGCAGCGCCAAGCGGTGCCGCTGTTGGTGGCCGAGCCGCCGATCGTCGGTACGGGCATGGAGCGTGAAGTAGCCGTCAATAGCGCGATGGTGATTCGCGCCAAACGGGCAGGCAAAGTGACTGCGGTCGACTGCACCCGAATCGAAGTCGGCCCCGACGTCTATCCATTGCATAAATACCAAGGCCTGAACGAGCGAACGTGCCTCAACCAAAAGCCGATCGTCAATTTGGGCGACAAAGTAGAGAAGGGCCAAATCATCGCCGATGGGGCAGCCACTTACCAAGGTGAATTGGCGCTGGGACGCAATGTGCTCGTCGGCTTTATGTCGTTCGACGGCTACAACTACGAAGACGCGATCATCATCAGTGAAGAATTGGTGCGAGCCGACACGTACACATCGATCCACATCGAAGACTTCGACGTCGAGATTCGCGAAACCAAGTTGGGACGTGAAGAGTTCACTCGCGACATTCCCAACGTCAGCGAGAAAGCCCTGCGCAACCTAGATGAAACGGGAATCGTGCAAGTCGGCACGTTTGTGCGGCCAGGAGACATTCTCGTCGGCAAGGTTTCGCCCAAGAGCAAGACCGAGCTAACGCCCGAAGAAAAACTGCTGCATGCGATTTTCGGTCGCGCCGGTGAAGACGTGAAGAACGACTCGCTGGAAGTCCCCTCGGGGATTGAAGGGATCGTTATCGACACGCAGAAATTCAGCCGCCGCATGAGTTTGTCGGACGACGAACGCAAGGTCTTCGAGAAGGACCTGAAGGAGATCGAGAGCGAAGGCAATGCCGAGATCTCGACCACCTTCACCAACTTCATCCAGCAGTTGGAAGCGGTCATCGGTTCGAAGCTGACCGACGACGATGGCACACCGCTCGGTGGCGAGCAAGACCCGAAGTTTGTAGCCGAAAACGCGCAGACCTTCAACTTGTCGCGTTTGCTCAATAAGCTCGACGAAAAGCATCACACCGAAGTTCGCAAGGCTTACAAGGCGCATTGGCCTGCGGTCGAAGAATCCATCGACACCCGCGATCGCAAGCTCAATAGCATGAAGCGCGGCGACGAACTGCGCAGCGGTGTGTTGCAGATGGTCAAGGTCTACATTGCGACCAAGCGCACGATTAGCGTGGGAGACAAGATGGCCGGTCGCCACGGCAATAAGGGGGTCATCTCGAAGGTCTTGCCGATCGCCGACATGCCTCACTTGCCCGACGGTACACCTCTGCAGATCATGCTCAACCCACTGGGGGTTCCCAGCCGTATGAACGTGGGTCAGATTCTGGAAACTCACCTGGGATGGGCAGGAGCCAAGCTCGGATTCCAATCGATCACGCCGGTGTTTGACGGGGCGACCGAAGAGGACATCAACGACTGCTTGGAAGAAGCCGGCTTGCCACGTCACGGTAAGGTCCGCCTCATCGATGGTCGTACCGGTCAACCCATGGCGCAGGAAACCACCGTGGGTTACATCTACATGCTCAAGCTGCACCACTTGGTCGATGACAAAGTGCATGCCCGCAGCACGGGCCCCTACTCGCTCATCACCCAACAGCCGCTCGGTGGCAAGGCCCGCTTCGGTGGTCAACGCTTCGGAGAGATGGAAGTCTGGGCGTTGGAGGCTTATGGGGCGGCGTACATTCTGCAAGAACTGCTGACAGTCAAGAGCGACGACGTCGAAGGACGCACGAAGATCTACGAATCGATGGTCAAGGGTGAAAACACACTGGAAGCCGGCACCCCGGCCAGCTTCGACGTGTTGACCAACGAGATTCGCGGACTGGGGCTCAACATGCGTTTGGAGAAGCGAAAGCTGTAACGCGCGACGTTGACCGGCACACTCGATCGGCCCTGGGCATCCGAGCCCACCGGCCTACCCGACAGATCAGACAGATCAGACAGATCAGACAGATCAGACAGATCGCGAAAAATAAGCCTCACACACTAGATTCATAGCATTACCGGTTGGGAGCCCTGGGGACACGCTTACTCTCGAGCGTGCACCACTCCTCCCTCAATCCTTAGGAGCCGCGGAATATGTCGACAGCCGAAACCAGTTACGATCGCGTCAATGACTTTACCAGCGTCAAGATCAGCCTAGCGCGTCCGCAGGACATTCGCAGTTGGTCGTTTGGCGAAGTCAAGAAGCCCGAGACGATCAACTACCGCACCTACCGGCCTGAAAAAGACGGTCTGTTCTGCGAGCGTATTTTTGGGCCGGAGAAGGACTGGGAGTGCGCGTGCGGCAAGTACCGTGGGATGAAGTACAAGGGGATGATCTGCGATCGCTGCGGAGTGAAAGTCACCCACTCGCGCGTGCGTCGCAAGCGGATGGGGCACATCGAACTGGCGGCACCGATCGTTCACATTTGGTTCTTCAAGGCCATGCCGAGCCGCTTGGGCGCGTTGCTGGGCATGAAGACATCGAGTTTGGAAAAGGTGATCTACTTCCAAGACTATGTGGTGATCGATCCAAAGCAAACCGAGCTGCAATCGCTACAACTGCTCAGCGAGGCCGAGTATCGCGATGCGCGCACGCAGTATGGTGAAGGCTCGTTCGAAGCGGGTATGGGGGCGGAAGCCATCCGCACGCTGCTGACCAGTCTCGATTTGTCGACGCTCGGCGAAGCCTTGCGCAAAGAACTGTCGGAGACCAACAGCAAGCAGAAGAAGAAAGACCTGAGCACGCGGCTGAAGCTGGTCGAGTCGATCCGCGATAGTGACAATCGCCCCGAGTGGATGGTGCTGGATGTGATTCCAGTCATTCCACCCGATCTGCGTCCGTTGGTTTTGCTCGATAGCGGCAACTTCGCTACCAGTGATTTGAATGACCTCTATCGGCGGATCATCAACCGCAATAATCGCCTGCGCAAGCTGGTCGATCTCAACGCACCCGAAGTCATCATTCGCAACGAAAAGCGGATGTTGCAGCAATCGGTCGATGCGTTGTTTGACAACAACCGCTGCAAGCGCCCAGTGCTCGGCAGCAGCAATCGCCCGCTGAAGTCACTGACCGACATGATCAAGGGTAAGCAAGGGCGTTTCCGCGAGAATCTGCTCGGCAAACGCGTCGACTACTCGGCCCGAAGCGTGATCGTGGTCGGGCCGCGCCTGCGCCTGCACCAATGCGGTCTGCCCAAGAAGATCGCCCTGGAGTTGTACCAGCCGTTCATCATCCGCAAGCTGAAGGACCTCGGCCACGCCGATACGATCAAGTCGGCCAAAAAGATGCTCGAGCGCAAGGACGAAGAAGTCTGGGATATCCTCGAACAAGTCATTCGCAACCACCCGGTACTGCTCAATCGCGCTCCGACGTTGCACCGCATGGGCATTCAAGCCTTCGAACCGATCCTGGTCGAAGGAAACGCAATTCATTTGCATCCGCTGGTGTGCAAAGGCTTCAACGCCGACTTCGACGGTGACCAGATGGCCGTCCACTTGCCACTGTCGATCGAGGCTCAAGTCGAAGCTCATACGCTGATGATGAGTACGCACAATATCTTTGCACCGAGCAATGGTCGCCCGATCATGAGCCCCTCGCAGGATACGGTGATGGGATGCTACTTCATCACGATCGAAAAACCCGACATGAAGGGTGAAGACATGGTCTTCGCCTCGATGGAAGAAGCCGACTTGGCTTTCAATCAAGGCGTCATCCACCTGCACGCGCGCATCAAAGTGCGTTTGCCCAAGCACCGTCGCCTCAAGACCGAAGATGGAACCGGAAAATTCGGCGATATTATCACGACTTCGTATGGGCGCGTGTTGTTCAACATGATGCTCCCCAACGGCATGGATTTCTACAACTATCCATTGCGCGGTAGCGATTTGGCCGCGGTCATTTCCGACTGCTATCAACGCCTCGGACGCCGAGCTACGATCAATCTGCTCGACGACATGAATCAACTCGGCTTCCGTGAATCGACCAAGAGCGGTCTGTCGTTCGGTACCGATGACTTGGTGACTCCCGATTCGAAGTTCACCTACATCGCCGAAACCGAGAAGGAAGTCATGAAGTTCAAGAAGCGTCACGACCGTGGTCTGATCACCCCGGTGGAACGCTATCGACAAGTGCTCGACTTGTGGACCCACGCTCGGGAAAAAATCACCAAGGATATGATGGCCGCCATGGAACATGACGACCACTTGGGCAATTGGTACGTCAATCCGGTCTACCTGATGGCCCACTCCGGTGCTCGGGGGGGGATCGAGCAGATTCGCCAATTGGCTGGGATGCGTGGTCTGATGGCCAAGCCAACGGGTGAAATTATCGAGACGCCGATCAAGGCCAACTTCCGCGAGGGCCTGTCGGTGCTCGAGTACTTCTCCAGCACGCACGGTGCTCGGAAGGGCTTGGCCGATACGGCGTTGAAGACCGCCGACTCCGGCTACCTGACGCGTAAGCTGGCCGACGTAGCTCAGAACGTGGTCATCACGCTTGAGAATTGCGGCACCACGCAAGGGATAACCAAGGGGGTTGTCTATCGTGGTGAAAAGGTCGAAGTGCGTTTGATCGAAGCCATCACCGGTCGCGTTTCTCGCCAGAATATCGTCAACCCTGTTACGGACGAAGTGATCGTCGAAGAAAACCAGATGATCACGCGTGAGATCGCGCGCAAGATCGAAGAGATGGGCTTGGAGAAGATTCAAGTTCGCAGCCCCATGACGTGTGAAGCCGCGTTGGGGGTCTGCCGCTGCTGCTACGGGATGGACATGTCGACCGGTTCCATGGTCGAAGAAGGTATGGCCGTCGGTATTATCGCTGCCCAGTCGATCGGTGAACCAGGTACTCAGTTGACGATGCGTACGTTCCACATCGGCGGTGCGGTCAATACGAGCGTCGAAGAGAGCGAGATCAAAGCCAAGAAGGGTGGTATCGTCAAGTTTGCCAAGATGCGGACCGTCACCAACGACGAAGGCCTGCAGATTGTGCTAACTCGAAACAGCGAGTTGGTGCTCGTCGATAGCAAGGGACGCGAGCTCGAGAAGTACGACATTCCTGCCGCCGCCGTGTTGCGTGTCAAAGAGAATGATACCGTCGGTGAGAATCAAGTGCTTTGCGAATGGAACCCGCACAAGATTCCGATCATCTGCGAAGTCGGCGGTAGGGTTCGCTTTGACGATGTCGTCGAAGGGGACACCATGCGGGTCGAACGCGATCCAGGCGGTAGTATCCGCATGTTGATCGTCGATCACAAGGGAGAATTGCACCCGCAGATCGTCATCGAAGACAAAGACGGCAAGCCGCTCGACGTCTACTATCTCCCCGAGCGTGCCGTAATTTCGGTAACGGAAGGCAAGATGGTTACCGCAGGTACCGACATCGCCGAAATGCCACGGGAATCCAAGGGCTTGTCGGACATCACCGGCGGTCTGCCTCGAGTGACCGAGATCTTCGAGGCTCGTAAGCCGAAAGACCCTGCCGTGATCGGTGAAGTCGACGGAGTGGTCGAACTGCAACAAACCAAACGCCGAGGTAAGCGTACGATTCTTGTTCGCAGTGAAAGCGGCGTAGAGCACGAGCACTTGGTGCCACACGGCAAGCGTTTCTTGGTGCACACCGGCGACGAAGTCAAAGCCGGACAAGCGCTCGTCGACGGACCGCTGGTGCCACACGATATCTTACGAGTCAGTGGTGAAGAGGCCGTTCAGCAATACCTGACCCACGAAATCCAGCAGGTCTATCGCAGCCAACGCGTTGAAATTAACGACAAGCACGTGGAAGTGATCATCGCTCGCATGCTGCGCAAGGTGAAGATCGAATCGGCTGGCGACACAACTCTGCTGCCCGGTTTGGTGATGGACAAGTTCGAGTTCCGTCGCGTAAACAACGAAGTGGCCGAGTGTTTGAAAGTCACCGATCCAGGCGATAGCGACTACTCGATCGGCACGCTCGTACCGCGCGACGCTTTCGAGCAGTCCAACGCTCAAGTCGAAGGACTCGGTGGGGCACCGGCCAAGGGGAAGAAGCCCAAGCCAGCTACCGCCAGCACGCAATTGCTGGGGATTACCAAGGCGTCGGTGCAAAGCAGCAGCTTCATCTCGGCAGCCAGCTTCCAAGAGACGACCAAGGTACTGACCGAAGCCGCGCTGGCGGGCAAGGTCGATCGCCTGGTCGGTCTGAAGGAGAATGTGATCCTCGGTCACTTGATTCCGGCTGGCACCGGCTTCCGCAGCTTCCAGGAGTCGGAGGTCTCGTACCGCCGCGAAGCCTTGGAGGACTTGGTCAATCGCGGCACCGATGCATTGGAAGAGAGTTTTCCACTACTGCAGCAGAGCCGTCCCGCTGCAGCCGACGTCAGCGACGACGACACCACCGATGCGGCTGCCTTGTAGTCCCTAATGTGGCCCGACGCTCCGCCGTCGGTATTATATTTCCCCCCCCCCCCCACCCGCCCGCCCCGCCGGGCGGGGCCGGAAGTTTTTCAGCTAGCTCATCCCGCCGCGCACCCCGCCCCCATCGCCCGCTTGTCGGGCTGGAGCGAGAGTTTTTCAGCTAGCTCATCTTCGCCGCGCGCCGCAATCACCAAAATTTGTCTTGCACACTTGCCCGCCGCGCTCTAACTAGAAAACTTCTTCACCGGTGGGGCAAGCCCACAACGGGGTCGAACAGATGCAATAGGAAGGCTCGACATGCGGATCGACCGCGCTCTAACTAGAAAACTCCTTCACCGGTGGGGCAAGCCCACAACGGGGTCGAGCAGATGCAATAGGAAAGCTCGACATGCGGATCGACCGCGCTCTAACTAGAAAACTCCTTCACCGGTGGGGCAAGCCCACAACGGGGTCGAGCAGAACCTACTCCAGCTTCTGCAAATCTGCGCGGGAGCTTTCATAGGTTTCGGCAAAGGCCATCGCGGCTGGATCGGGCGTTTTCCCCCAACGCTCGCAAGCCAGGCTGTAGAGCTCGGGCCACCAATTGCGATGTTCAGTCAAACCCTGTTCGCGATACTCGCGCCAATGGCTGAGCACCTTGCTCCAGCATTTGTCGCCGTACTCGAGGGCTTGATTGAGCGAGCTGTAGCGCGGTACATACCAACGTCGCCCGATCTGCGCGTGCAGCACTTCATCGGCCCAGTCGAAGTCTTGAAACAGCCCCGATAGCGGTTGGCCGCTCGCCAAGCCAACTTCCCATTCGTAGCGCTTGCCGGTGCGCGGCATCAACCCCTGCTCGATAAAGAACAAGACACCGTGCCGCTCGCGGGCGTCGAGCTGCGCATTGAGATTGCGCGACCAAGTAAAATTGATCGGTATTTGAGTCCAATCGATGCCGAGCGATGCGAAGCCCACTTCGCCCATCATGGCATGACGCGCTTCGTCCCACATTTGCCGAGTCATCTCGTAGTGGAATTCCCAAGGCTCTTGCTCACGCAATTCGACCAAGATGCTGGCCATCATTTCAGGCACATCCAATTCGCGCAGACGCTTGTAGTGCATCATGAGCGTCTTATCTTGGGCGGAAAACCGTTCGTCGTACAAGAATGCTTCTGGATTAACCCCCGCATTGAACGAATCCTGAAATCGTTCGTCGCGCTGTGGCTCGCTCGAAAAAACAAACGGCTCACTCGAGTATCTCGCTGCCGGAAGCGACACGGCGGCGGGGCGCGTGCCATCGAGCTGTCCTGCGGCGGTCAAGCACTGTTGCAATTCACTCGACCAAGTTCCGAGTTCTGACCGCCTTTCATCGTCGACCAGAGCCTCGAGGCAGGCCTGCCCCACGCTCAATGCCTCGCTCAATTCAAAGTGGATCAGCTTGGCGACGCGTACCGTCGGTGCATCGGCCAGCGGATGGGCATCGCTTTGCAATCGCGTGCAGGCTTCGAGAACCGCAGGCAAGGCGATCGAATAGATTCCCCACAGGCGTTCTTGCGTGGTGGGGGCTGCGATGATTTCGTCCAGCAACATTTCCAGCCCTGCGTGCGGGATGCGGTCGAGTCCCAATGGCGGCTCGCGCATTTCCGACACGCGCCGCCGCAGTAGCTCAACCTGCTCGGCACACAGATAAGCGTGATGACTGAACAGCGTCTTGAGTTCGTAAATCGGCTCGGAAGGGATCCAAGCTGTCAACGTTTCGCACAGACGCTTTAGAACATAGTGCAACCGTTTGAGACGCTCCGTACTGTGCTCCACGCTCCAAGCTAAATCCCCGTTTGGCTTGGCCGCGCCCTGGGCAACGGCACGCTCCAAAGAGCACAAGCCTGCCAAGGATGGGAGCTGACGAAGGTGATCGGTAGAATGAAGTTGTGTCATGGTTCTTGGTTCTTGGTGCTTGGTCAAATGCAGTGGTTTGTAGATTTGGAAGTGTAAACCGAGTCAATCAATCTGCGTGGCCTCGGCGTTAAACCCGGATTATTCATGGGGTTCCACGGAAATGAAGTAAACGATGCGAGCGCCTACGTTTATGTCATCGAAGGACGGTCCTGCAAAGACGGAATCATGCAGGAAGAAATCGCTGCTTAATTCAAATCCCTAGAGCACAACAATTGACAATAGCTCTTCATTCGTTGCACCTGGGTTACGGTACCCAAGCAGACGGTTCTTCGTTGCTAGGGCGTAAATCTATTGTAACCGTTCACGCTAAGCGTGGGAGTTGAGTTATTGTAGAACCATTGTCCCAATGGTTCACCGATTCGGGTTGCTTAAGCCGTTCAAAATCCCAAACGATTGGGGACAAGTGTTCAGCATTTTCAATCGAGCGTGAACGGTTTCTATTTAGTGTCATCGTTTGCGTCGTTTTCAAGCAAACTAATGAATAGTCCGAGCTACACGTTGGGGACTCGTAACCTCGCCCACTACCCCAAAATTTTAAATGTGGACAGCGCGCAAGTCCTTTCGTGCGCGACGAAAAAACGAAAAAGAATAGTGAGATCCCCAAAACTCACAACTCTCGGACGCGGTAGGATGGAACATCCGAATCGGCTCTCGTCGCTTTTTCTTTCGTTCAGGCACTCGGCTAGATACTTCGGGAATAGAATAGATTGGGAACCATTTGAATTGGGTTGGTTGAAATGCTTCGAGCTGAACAAAATGCTTCTTTATGGGGCTGCCAGCCGCCAACGCCCAACTTGGCTGCGTCTCGATTCGGCCAGCTTGCCCCGCCAACTTGCAGGCACCTCATCTTGGCGATCACTCTGATCGTCACTTGGCTCCCAATTTCCAGCCGAGCTGAGGATCCGCTGCCATCTGCGGTGAGACAGATTCAGGGGCCGCTGCGCGTTCATCCGATCAACGGGCGATACTTCACGGACGATTCAGGCAGAGTGATTTACCTTGCTGGCTCGCAGACGGGTGGCTCAGACATGCAAGAGGATGCCTGGCCGGGTTGGCAAGCTCCGGGGGTTCGAGTTCCTTCGGACTTTCCACGATGTCTGGAAATCCTCTCCCAACACAATCACAATCTATTTCGGATGTGGACGGTAGAATCCTCGCGCTGCGACAAGGGCACACCGGGGATACTAGCGACGCCTCTGGCCTATCTTCGGACGGGGCCGGGCAACGCCCTCGATGGCCAGCCGAAGTTCGATCTCGACCAGTTCAACCCAGCCTTCTTCGATCGCCTGCATGCACGGGTCAGCGCCGCACAGGAACGCGGTATCTACGTTATTTTCATGCTGTTTGAAGGGTTCAGTAGTGTCCACCCCGTTGGCTACAACATGTTGAACCCCGGAGCCAACCCTTGGTTCGGACATCCCTTCAACCAGCAGAATAACGTCAACGGCGTCAACGGTGATCTCAATGACGATGGCTGGGGGCTTGAGTTCCATACTTTGGCGGTGCCCGCCGTCACAGCGCTTCAGAAGGCCTACGTGAAGAAGGTGATCGACACGCTCAACGACCTCGACAATGTAATCTACGAGATCGCCAACGAGAGCATTGCCGAGTCTCAAGATTGGCAATACGAATTGATCGATTTCATCAAGGGCTACGAGGCGACCAAACCGAAGCAGCATCCTGTCTTGATGAGCATGTCGTGGCCCAACCAGCGCAACTCGGTACTCTTCGCCAGCTCAGCCGATGCGGTCGCGCCAGGAAAAATGGAGGGTGAGGATTATGAGAGCGATCCCCCGGCCGCGCAGGGGCAACGGGTCGTCATCGCCGACTTCGACCACATCAACTACGAGACTCGGGATCCCAAGGTCGTGTGGAAGAATTTTCTTCGCGGCAACAATCCAGTCATCTATGACTTTTATCTCGTCCCCTTCGATTGGTACACCGGTAAAGTTGTTCCGGATGATGGCTCCTATGAGCCGTTACGCGGCGCTGTGGGCCACACCCGGACCTATGCGAACAAGATGGACCTAGCGGCAATGACACCGCAGGGCGGGCTGTCAACGACCGGCTATTGTCTGGCCTCCACGGGCCATGAATACCTCGTCTATCTGCCCGACGGCGGAGAAGTGACGGTGGACCTCACAGCCACCCAAGGCGCGCTGGCGGTCGAGTGGATGCATCCGGTTGAGGGCACCATCACCGTCGGTGAACCCACCGTTGGCGGCGGTAAACAACAGTTCAAAGCTCCCTTCACAGGTGATGCGGTGCTCTACATCGTAGTCAGCAGCGAGTGAATGGATTGACAGGTGGCACCTTTGCTTTACACGAGATGGCATGCATTGGAATTGACGAGGCATTTGATGAAAACAAGATGCTAGAACTACGACTTGGTTTCGACTGCGTGCAGTTTTCTGGTCTGGCCGTTGATTGATCGACCATTGGAACATTTCTAGATCGGTTTGGCGTCCACGTGGATCATACCGACCTGAAACATTTTTTCTCTCGAGCTACTTGGAGCCATCATGAATCAGATAATTTGGCAACGCGCAGGTCGTAGGCATTTCCTTCAGGCAGCCAGCGGATTGGCTGCTGGTGCTCTCGGAATCGTTCGAATTGGGGCAGAAGACCTTCCCGAAGATAATGCCGTCGGCATGACGCGCGACAATGCTGCTCGCATTCAACCTTGGACCGAAAACCCACGCTATTGGCAGTACCTTGGGAATCCCGTGATGTTGCTGGGAGGAAGTAAGACGGATCACCTGTTTCTGGCAGATCATCTCAAAGCTCATCTCGACGAAATGAAGTCCGTGGGGGCCAACTATGTACGCAATACAATGAGCCAACGCGAAGCGCCCGAGCTCAAGCCATATCAACTTCTGCCCGATGGGAAGTTCGATCTCGATCAGTGGAACGAAGATTATTGGCAACGTTTTGCGAGCATGCTCAAGTGGACCGCAGAACGCGAGATCATTGTGCAGATCGAAGTCTGGGATCGCTTCGATTATTCACAGCAGAATTGGGAAGGGAGTCCTTGGAATCCCCGGAACAATAACAATTACACTTCCGAGCAATCAGGACTGGCACAGACCTATCCGCAACCAGCCTATGACCCAGGCCAACCATTCTTTTACACCGTTCCCAAGATTGAGAATTACAACGGAGCGAAGTCCGAATTGATTCGTAAATATCAAGAGGCATTTGTGGACAAGATGCTGTCGCTGAGCTTGCCTTATGGACACGTTCTGTACTGCATTAACAACGAAACGGCGACGCCGGCAGCATGGGGAAAGTACTGGATTGAGTTCATCCAAGCAAGAGCGGCCGCACAGAACGTTTTCGTCTGCACCACCGACATGTTCGACGATGCCTTCGAGGGCGCCAATGCCAAAAACACGTCGTTGATTTTTGATGACCCGCAGCACTATATGTTTGCCGACATCTCGCAAGTGAACAGTCGCAACTACGATGAGCAACACTGGAACCAGTTGCTGACTTTGCTGCAACTGGTCAAGAAGCATCCGCGTCCCAGCAATCACACCAAGATCTACGGTAGTGGCTATTATACATTCGGCTCGGGTGGTCCTGAGGATGGTGTCGAGCGGTTCTGGCGCGACATCTTGGGAGGCTCGGCCAGCGCTCGGTTCCATCGTCCCGACTGGGGCAACGGGCTCAATGATTTTGCCAAGGCCAGCATCCAAGCGGCGCGATTGCTAGAAGATCGAATCAAGTTTTGGGACCTCGCACCGCACATGGAATTGCTTTCCGACCGAGCCTCCAATGAGGCTTATGTGGCGGCCAAGCCGGGTGAAAGCTACGCGGTTTACTTTACCAACGGCGGATCGATAGGACTGGATTTGACCAAAGCTTCCGGCACGTACGATATCACGTGGATCAGCGTTTCGATGGGACGTGTGGTGGAGTCATCGGAAAAAATGGGCTACCGCCTGATGGACAAGACGCTCGAAGGGGGCGGGATTGTTACTTTGTCCGCGCCCTACAAAGGTGGCTGGGTGGCGGCGATCGCCAAGCACTAACTCTATCGGTCCGATCAAACTGATCATGAGAATTTAGCATGCTGACCATCGAACCCTAGGACGCGACGAGAAACAAATGAATAGCAAAATCCCCAAAACTCGAATTTCGCAAACGCGGTAAAGTAGCATGTACGATTGGCTACGGCCCCATTTTCCTTCCCTGAAGCATCGTGCGGAAACGTAAGTGTCTGGTTTGTATCTGAAGATTCGTCCATAAGGTTTCGCAAGTGCTAACTCGATTTCCTACGGTCGTGTGGTTGGTTTGCTTGGTTGTGCTCTATGGGGCCGTAGTGTGCGCTCAAGAACAATCAGAGGAACTTGATTTCTTTGAAAACAAGGTGCGACCGTTGTTGGTCGAATCGTGTTATGAGTGCCACGCGGGCGAGGAGCGCAGTGGCGGGTTGCTACTCGATTCTCGCGACGGTTGGATGGCTGGTGGTGATAGCGGACCGGGTTTGATACCTGGAGATCTGGAGAACAGCCTGCTGATCGAGGCAGTTCGTTACGGCAATCACAATTTACAAATGCCCCCCGACGGTCGCTTGAGCGACGCCGACATCGCCGTATTCGAGCAGTGGGTCTTGCGCGGTGCGACCGATCCGCGGCGGAAGCCGGTCGACGCGCCTGACTCGGAGGATTCGTCGGAAGAAGCCTCGGCTTCTATCAAGCCAACGGGCATGACCGTTGACGATGGACTCAGATTTTGGTCGTTTCGTCCGGTCGCCCGTCCCGATGTTCCACAGATAGATCCGCAAACTACAACGTCGGACTGGGTGCAAACACCCGTGGATGCGTTTGTTCTTGACCAGTTGGAATCGTTGGGGCTCACTCCAGCACCCCCTGCCGACCGCAGGACATTGATTCGCCGCGCAACGTATGACTTGATCGGATTGCCTCCGACACCGGCTGAGGTCGACGTCTTCCTGGCAGACGATTCAGCCGATGCGTTTGAGTGTTTGGTCGAACGCCTGCTCGCGTCGCCGCAGTATGGTGAGCGCTGGGGACGTCACTGGTTGGATGTCGCACGCTATGCCGACTCCAATGGGCTGGACGAAAACTTGGCCTATGGGAACGCCTGGCGTTATCGAGACTACGTGGTGTCCGCCTTCAACAAGGACAAACCTTACGACCGATTCTTAATCGAACAGATCGCCGGCGATTTGCTACCCGAAGCGAATCGTGAGACGTTGACGGCCACTGGATTTCTCGTACTCGGTGCGAAGGTACTGGCCGAACCGGATAAAGAAAAATTGGTCATGGATACAGTCGACGAGCAAATCGATACCGTCGGCAAAGCGTTCATGGGAATGACACTCGGATGTACCCGCTGTCACGATCACAAATTCGATCCAATTCTACAATCCGACTACTACTCGCTGGCCGCCATCTTCAAGAGTACCAGGACCTTTGGCGATACGGTCACTGGAAACGTCAAGCATTGGAATGAGAAATCCTTTGCGACAGCAGAGGAGCTCGAGCGACTGGCGGAGATTGACAAGGCCATTACCGCCAAGCGAGATGCTGCCTATCACCTGAAATACAAGGCTTCGGAGGAACTTCGGAAGGCAGCCACGCGGGACGCCGCCAAGTACCTGGCGGCCGCGGCACAGTTCGCACCGAACGCATCGTTGCGAGAGGTCGAAACGATTGCCTTGCCGCTCGGCCTACACCCGCGAATTTTGCATCATTGCCGCTTGCATCTCGAATTCCATCGCGAGGATCCGTTCCTAGCCGAGTGGCACGAATTGGTTGCCTCTGGAAGCACACCGGCGGAGATCGAACGCCATTTCCAAACGTTGTTTGATTTGGTCCGTTCGACGAAACCAGCGGACCGAGCGGGTGAAGTGGATGCTGCCACGCCGCGGCCGCCGGCACCTCCGCCGAACCCACGCATCGAGCACGCGCGCCAGGCGATGGAAGACAGGGTCGGTTTGATCGCCGTACCCACGCAGCCTCAGCACGCCTTCGATCCGCAAACATTGGCGGAGTACGTCGGGCTGATGGACGAGGCGAGGCTCTTTGAAAGCAAGGCTCCTGACGAGACCGCGGTGATGGCTGTCGGCGAGGCGAAAACGTTGGTCAGCTTGCCCATACATATTCGCGGCAGTCACCACAATCTGGGCGACCCAGTTCCTCGCGCTTTTCCACAAGTCATGCGCACATCTACGGTGCGTCCAGTGCTCCCTCGGAATCATAGTGGACGACTCGAACTTGCGCGCTGGATGGCCGCTACCGAACATCCGCTGACCGCCCGCGTGATCGTCAATCGTGTGTGGGGCTGGCATTTTGGCAATGGTCTCGTCGGCACCACGGAGAATTTTGGCGTGCTCGGCGACAGGCCCACTCACCCAGAGTTGCTGGATTGGCTGGCTCATGACTTCATGGAATCGGGATGGTCGATCAAAGAGCTGCACCGCTTGTTGCTCCGGTCGAGCGTCTATCAGATGTCCTCAACGCATCCCGACGAATCACATGCCAATGAGATCGATCCGGAAAACCGACGACTGTGGAAATTCAGCCGGCAGCGGTTGGAAGTCGAGCAGATCCGCGACGCCATGCTGGCGATTTCTGGCGGCTTGGAGGAATCCATTGGCGGCAAGAACCTACCATTCCGCAATCGACAGTATGTGTCCGATCCGACCTCGGCAGACGCGGTTAAGTACGACAGTCGTCGGCGCGCGGTCTATCTGCCAGTGATCCGCAATAACCTCTATAAGTTTTTCGAGCAATTTGATTTTCCCGATCCGACCATGCCCAGCGGCGATCGCCATACTACGGTCGTCGCCCCGCAAGCACTATTGCTGATGAATGACGATCTGGTCATGGATTCCGCAGCGGCCATGGCAAAACGCATTTGCGACCGGTTTTCACAACCTGAACAGCGTGTCGAATTTGCTTACCAACTGGCCTACTCGCGGTCCGCCAACGCAGCCGAGACGGCGAGAGCGGTCGACTTTGTAACGCAGTTAGAGAACACTTCGTATTTGGACGCAGCTGCCGATCTGCAGGAAGCTTCGACGGCTGGGAATCGCCAGCAAACGAAGGCCGATGATGGGCTATTCGGCTGGTCGTTGTTTTGCCAAAGCTTGATGGCTGCGAACGAGTTCATATACATCCCTTGATAATCAGCATTGCGTGCTAGAGGATTGGGAGTTGAATTAACCACGAAACACACGAAGGACACGAAAAAATCGCAACCGTTCACGGTAAGCGTTGGAATTGAAACATTGTAGAACCATTTCCCCAATGGTTCACCGCTTCGGATTGCTTAAACCCGGATTGTTCATGCACTCCCCTGCGGGGGAGTCGCGAGCAATGCGAGCGGAGGGGGGCAATGCGGATAAAGTAGCCCTCTCTGCTGGCGTTCTTGGTGGTCCAGCAACGAGACAACGAGCAATATTGAAATACTGTTCCAAGATGAAAATTGAAAGATCGTGGGAGTGATGTTCGAAGTCACCATAGCGCAATAGGAACGAATCGTTTGCGAAAAGATTTTGAGGATGAGATCGCGGGATGCATTAAACAATTAAAGAAGAACAGAGCCAGCCTTTCGTGTACTTCGTGTTTTTCGTGGTAGACAAGCGAATTAACTTTTGAACGGATACGACAAAGCACTCGGTAGAAAATCGTCATTGATTTCACGACAACTCCCAGCTCCCAACTCCCAGCTCCCAACTCCCAGCTCCCAACTCCCAACTCCCAACTCCCAACTCCCAACTCCCAACTCCCAACTCCCAACTCGAATACGAACACCAAATCGACCTCCAAGGGGTTCCAATGAACAAGATATTAGAAGTGCCTGATCGTGAGCTAGCGGGATTGCTCGACCGTCGCAGGTTACTGCAAAATTCGGCGGTCGGATTCGGCGGCTTGGCACTGGCCGCACTTTTGGGACGAGAGTCGAGCGCGGCGGACTTGGCGACGGGTGTCGCGAGTCTCAATCCGCTGGCGGCCAAGCCGCCTCACTTTTCGGCGCGGGCCAAGCGGGTCGTCTTTTTATTCATGAAGGGTGGGCCATCGCACGTCGATACCTTTGATCCCAAGCCAGCGTTGGATCGCGACGATGGTAAACCGCCACCATTTGAATTGCCCCAAGTGACTTTCGCGAAGCAAGGTAATCTGCTGCGTTCTCCGTGGAAGTTTCATCAGCATGGGGAAAGCGGTTTGCCAGTCAGCGAACTTTTTCCACATGTCGCCCGGCATGTCGATGATCTGTGTATCCTGCGATCGGTCCACGGGACCAACCCTGCGCACGGCGGTGCACTGCTGAAATTGCACACGGGGAGTGACCAGTTCATTCGTCCCAGTCTCGGCTCCTGGATAACCTACGGCCTCGGAACAGAGAACGAAAACCTACCGGCGTTCATCACCATCTGCCCGACACTTCAGCATGGTGGCGTCAACAATTGGGGCGCAGCCTTTCTACCATCACACTGCCAAGGGACGCCGATTGGAAACGCTACACAGCTCGCCAAGAACGCACAGTTGAAGAATGTTCGCAACACGCGCATCGGCCTCGCCGCGCAGCGCCGACAGTTGGATCTGGTCATGGCGATGAACCGAGAACACTTAGAGTCCGCTGCGCACGATCGCGCGTTGGAGGGGAGGCTATATTCCTTCGAGCTCGCCTTTGGTATGCAGCGCGCGATGCCCGAAATTCAGGACTTGTCGTTGGAAACCGCCGCTACCCATCGCCAGTACGGCATCGACGATCCGGTGACTGAGGACTTTGGCCGGCAATGCTTGATGGCGCGGCGCTTTCTGGAAGCCGGCGTGCGGTTCGTGCAGGTCTCGCACTGCGACAACGACGTGCAGTGGGACCAGCACGGCAATCTCTACCAAGGGCATACCAAGAACGCGTCTGAAGTCGACAAGCCGATCGCTGGCTTTTTGCAAGACTTGAAGGATCGCGACTTGCTCGACGACACGTTGGTTTTGTGGGGTGGCGAATTCGGACGCACGCCGACCACGGACGGCAAGGATGGACGCGATCACAACCCGCACGGATTTACTATGTGGATGGCTGGGGGAGGAGTCAAGGGAGGCTTTGCCTACGGTGCGACCGACGAGTACGGTTACTATGCGGTTGAAAACAAGATGCATGTACACGATCTGCATGCGACCATCCTTCATCTGCTGGGACTCGACCACGAGCGTCTGACCTATCGCTACTCTGGACGCGACTTTCGCTTGACCGATGTGGCTGGGACAGTCGCCAAAGCAATTTTTGCTTAAGAGCTACAGAGGGTCGCTGAAGCAGTTTGCCTTTAGCGATGGCGTTGCAAATCTTGCAAGCCGATGTTGGAGGGCGAGCGGAACAAACCATCGGAGGGCCGTCTATGGTTATCTGCTTGACGAAAAAACGAAAAAGATTGATGTAATTCCGAAAGCGGTTATTTCATCTTGAGGGTAGAGTAGTAAGTAGTTGTGCCAGGACTTCTCTCCGTTTTGCTCCTTGCCATGCCTTGCTGCTGCGGGCCATTGAGCCTGATGAAAACACTAAAAAGATTGGCAAAATTCCATAAACGCTATTTTTATCGACGTGTTATAAACGAGATGTAGGGCAGCGTTGGCGGCACTGGGATGACGGTAAGTTGGTAAGTGCTGTGCAAGCCAATTGGTTTGCCTTTGGGAGACAAATAGGTATCACAGCAGCATTGCGATATTTGTATTTATCCTTGAGGGCCGCAATCCCGTTCAGTTCATTTTCAATAGTCACACTCGGACGAAAGGAGGGAAATCGGTCAAGCAAGGATTGAGCGGGCTCTTTGCGAATGTTGTTTTCTAATTTTTAGGTTCTTCTCGAAACTGGAGTATGGTTATGGTTCTAAAGAGAAATCGCGATTTCAAGCGAGCTTTTACGCTCGTGGAATTGCTGGTGGTTATCGCAATTATCGGTATCCTAGTGGGCTTGCTGTTGCCTGCGGTCCAAGCGGCGCGCGAGGCGGCTCGGAGAATGCAATGCAGCAATAACTTGAAACAGTTCGGATTGGCAGCGCACAACTATCACGACACGTTCAAAGTCTTCCCTTCTCAAAACTCTCCCAGTTGGGGATGGAATGAAGGTGGGGGCGAAATTCGTCAGTGGGGCTGGGGGGCGTTTATACTCCCCTTCATGGAACAGCAAAACTTGTACAACACCCTGATGGTCGGACAGGGGTACAACCCGATTGCCGTCCCGGCACTGGGGACGGTCGGGGGGAGTGGTTCCAAGCTGCCGCCGCCGTCAACTCTGTACAACGGAATTCCGCTGTTGCGCCAAAAGGTAGCCGCGTTCCGATGCCCGTCGGACCCAGGTCCCGACACGAACCAGTTCCTTTGCACCCCTCAGGGTAGCACGGACCCGAATGACCAGTACGCGACCAGCAATTACGCCTGCGATCAGGAAGTCATGCATTGGGATAAAGCAAAGGGGATCGGGGCGATAACCGATGGCACTTCGAACTGCTTTCTTATAGCGGAACGCGCACTGAACATTCCGATGCCAAGGCGCTACACTGGATCGATTGTCTGGGGTTGGGATCAAGGTGGCGATGCCAACGCCTTCCACCCCAACTGGACCATTAATGCGCCGAACCCAATCCCATGGGACGACCCACATTCAACTTGGTTTAGTGGCTACGGCTGTAGGACGCTGACCGTCAGCAGCTTCCACACAGGTGGTGCCCAGTTTGTGTTCTGCGACGGTTCCGTGCATTTCCTATCGCAGAACATTGCCAGCAACCCGCTCGGTACCGACTGTATCGGTGGTGATACAGCTTTTTGCGGACCGGGTTTTGTGTATCAGAACCTCTATTCCCCCATTGATGGCAACGTGGCATCGCTTCCCGAGTAATACTAGCGGGCTCTGACCAGCAAACGTAAACTCGGTTGGTCCCGATTGGGACGGCATGTGGTAGCCTGGGATGTATATCCCAGGTGAAGGATAGGGCTGAGCAGTGTCCCGCCGAAAGGAACGCAGTTGTGCGGCCCAGCGTTTTTATGCGGGCACTCGCCGTCGCTTTGCGACTATTTTCAAATCGAATCTATTTCTATTCTAGTTCCCTGGGATTGTCGTCCCAGGCAAGCATCTGCCACCGCTTCGCGATTAGAGAAACGGCACTAATTCAGTAGCCCGTTAGCCACAGTTGCTCAGCTCACCCCTCGAACTTAGAGTTAATCAATAGAAATTAGGAGTCTGATGAACTTGAAAAATACACTACCAACACTGGGCTGTTTTGTGTTCCTAAGCATTGTGCTTGTCGGTTGTAATTCTCAGAATTACGAAGGCGAGAAGAGGTATCCGCTCTCCGGTAAAGTGACATACAACGGCGAGCCGGTGGATCGGGGCAACATCTCATTCCTGCCGATGAACCCAGATAGCCAGCGCGTGGCTGGTGGGAAGATCGAAGACGGAGCCTACTCATTTGAAGAGGAGTATGGTGCCAACGCCGGGCAATACAAAGTCGAGATTCGCTGGCAGAAGAAAACGGGCGACACGTTTACGGACGCATTTGGCAATGTCGACGACGTGCGCGTCGAGGCGATCCCGGCGGAATTCAACACCGCTACCACCCTAACGGCCGACATCGGTGCGGGCAAAACCTACGACTTCGACTTGGAGTCCGACAAGAAAGCTCGTAAGGCTAGACAACAGGTTAATCCCGATGAGAACAATCCCCGTAAGCGCTAGGTCGACAGCTCGCCAACGGAAAATAGCCAGCAATTGTGCAAAGGCGCTCAGGGGTGCGAACCGTTGGGTGAATGTCCCGGCAGTTGAAATTGCTGTCGGTACTGCGACGGCGTGACATGCAAATGATTTTTGAAATCGACCGACAGTTCGACATTCCCCGAGTAGCCCGACTTTTCCGCGACGTAGGCGATGGACATATCGGTTCCAGCCAACAGTGTCTTGGCGCGCTCGCGTCGCGTACGGCGAATTTCTTCGGCCAAAGTATGGCCTACCAATTTTTGGAATTTGCGGTCGAGCGTAGAACGCGAGAGGGCGACATGCTCGATAATGTCCCCTACCGATACCGCAGCTCCCTCCGCTTGTCGAATGAAGCGCACGGCTTTGACGATATCGAGATCGTCGGTCGCTGTGGTGTCGGTCGACTGCCGCACGACGACACCGATGGGAGGGATAGCGAGTGTGGTGTTTTGCAGTGTATCTCCACTCATTAGGCGATCTAGCATTCGCGCACTCTCGAACCCCATGCGGTGCGTTGCCAGCGCCACGCTTGAATTGGGTGGTTGACAAAACTGACTCAAAAGTTCGTCGTTGTCGACATCCAACAGTGCCACGTCCTCTGGAATGCGCAATCCAATCTTTCGGCAAGCGTTGGAAACATGAAATCCGATGGTGGCATTGGCCGCGAAGATGGCTAGTGGGCGTGCCTCATTGGCCAACCACTTTTCCAGCCCAGGTACTTTTTCCAGTAGCGTGAACTCCCGTCCTCTATTGGGTACGCCGCTGTAGAGAAACTGTTCCGACGGCAAACCGTTTTCGAGTAATCGCCGCGCAAAGCCGTTGCGACGAGCTTCTGAATAGTCGGCACGCTCGAGTCCAACGAAAGCAAACTGGAGGAAACCTCGCTCTAAAAAATGTTCGGCCGCCTGCCGTCCAACGGCATCATCATCTACTACTACACGTGGGAGAGGCAATTTCGATGGCGCTCCCTGTACGGTGACAGCGGGGATTTTAAGCTTTTCAACTGCGGCCATGAGCGCCGGGCTGTAGAGGTATCCAATCAATCCGCTACAGGATCGGCAGCGTGCGGATGCTAGTCCTCGCGCCTCGGACAGAAATGGGACGATCACCCAATCGGTTTTGTCTTGCATATAGCCGCAGATGCCGGCCAGCACCCCACGCGTAAAGCTGGTGCCGTGGCTCATGACAACGGCGATGGATCGGAGCTGGGTCATGAAAATTAGCCTAGTGCCAAGTACTACCGTCACCTGTGGCGGCCTACTTCTGCGCCATTTCGATCGACAGTTCAGGCCCTACATTATTTTGAGAATCATTCTAGCAGGATTGTGATCCAGGCGAACGGCAGGCCCAAATTCGCCTTCATCCGCAAGCGAACTGCCTCTAACCTACACTCCGCCGTTCTCTCCTTAATAATAAGCACCCCTGCAATATTTTGCATCACGGTGTTATTTTTTTGCTTCATGCACGGTCAGGATACCCATGACAAAGGAGCGAAAAAGCTTGATAATATCTCGATAATTAATTGCTGGCCGCCGTGATGCACTTACGAATTCTAATCGGCAGTAGGGTGCGGTTTTGTTTACTGCTAGGCAACTGAGGCCTGGATGTCCACCTAATGACCCAGCGGAATTGACAGTATACTAGGAGGATTGTCGATAGACATTGCGTAACCGATCACGAGCTTCTTACTTAAACGTAGGGTTAGGTTAACTTCGACATTAACAAGAATTACTACTACTTCCACCATTCGCGAAATGAAACTGCTTCCATAATCAATCTGCTCATGCCGCTATTCGAACGATCTGCCAACGATGAAATTCTCGGTCGCGGTTGGGTGCGACAAATTGAATGGTTCAACGAAATCGATTCGACGCATAGTGCCGCGCGACGAAGCTTGCAAGAGAATCCTGCCTGCGAGCTTCCTTGTTTGCTGGTAGCGCAACAGCAGACCGCTGGACGCGGACGCGGCGGACGTCGGTGGTGGTCACCCGATGGCTGCCTGATGCTAACACTCGTGCTACCAAGCCAAGCGCTTCCTGAGGATTCCAATTTGTGGAGTCAATTGGCCCTGGTGACTGGTCTCGCCGTGGCGCGAACCGTCACCACCAGCCTGCCCAATAAAACAGTACAGCTCAAATGGCCCAATGATGTCTACGCGCACGGGAAGAAGCTAGCCGGCATATTAATTGAATCGGCCAACGTGCGCCGCACTCAACTCGACACCGCGACGGCAGCTTGCTGGCTGGTTGGGATCGGCCTCAACGTAAACGTCGATTGGAGCGATGCGCCACGAGAGGTTGCTAGCAAAGCGACTTGTTTAAGTTCACTGGTCTCGCGACCGCTAGAGGTGCATGTTGTGCTGGTCGAACTCTTGGATGAGCTGGAGCGGGTGCTGCAAAGTTGGCGTCTTGGCGATACGTCCTGGCTAAGTCAATGGCGAGACCGCTGCTTGCTGACCGGCAAAGTAATCCACGTAAGGCAACCCCCCGAGCAGGAATTGATTGGGGTCTGCGAAGGGCTTGATGCTAGCGGACGGCTTATCGTTCGAAACGAGCAGGGCGTGCAATTGCTCTCTGCGGGTGAAGTCTTGGCTTGGCAATAGTTGTCGGATTCGGAATGTGGCATAGGCTTCCAGCCTGTGTTTCCTGGGACGACGAGCTGGAAACCTATCTCGCGAATTTTCCGAACGACGCTAAGTGGAGATGTGATGATGAAAGTGATGGTCGCGGGGCACAGGCAGCAAAGTCGCTGCAGTCGTTAAATCTTACCAAATTAATTTCAGTCTATCGCCAAGGGTGTCGATATCGAGGGTAGCGGAAACCCTCAATCGAATCCCTCGCGTGTGGACGATCCATCGATGAAATCACTCAAAGCCCATTGGTCGACGGTTCGATGGTTTCGCGCAGGTGCATGGAGCATCGGGCTATTGGCAAGTGGAGCGTGGCTGACCACTCCTCTGGGGATGACGAGCGTGCGAGGTCAGGACGTTCCATCAACATTCGTCAGCGCGCTGGCCGCATCGGCGGGCAATTCAGCAGGATATTCAGCGGGCAGTCCTTCTGGGCTTGGCTCGGAGAACGAAGTGATCGATGAGCTCGAATCGTTTGAAATCCGCATAGCGGCTCTCCCACAACACGACTCGGCACCGGTCATTACCGCCCTGGCTTCTTCGTACGATGGTCGCTTTCTGGCTGCTGCGGGTGATGACCACGCAATACGAGTGATCGATGTGGCCAGCGGTTCAACCATTAGAACTCTGACTGGTCATACCGATTGGATTCAGTCGTTGGTATTCTCCAGCGATGCGCAGCATCTTTATTCTGCGGGGAACGATGGTCGCGTGCTCAGGTGGAACAACCAGTTCCCAGTGTCTCATACACAGGTTTTGGCGGCGGGCTTTGCGATTCGCGCCCTGACGCTATCGACCGAAAAGAATCTGCTAGCCGTATGCGGGTTTTCCAGCGAAGTTCTATTGTGGGATTTATCTAGTGGCGCAGAGAAACTTCGTCTAAGCTGCGACTCGGAAGACCAACGCTGCGTCCGCTTTAGCCCCGACGGATCGCGTTTGCTACGCGGCGGGCGTCTAGGAGAGATTTGTGTGTGGGATACCAGCACGGGTGCGGAACTGGCGCATTATCGCCAGCACAGTCGTCGCGTTTTCACCGCTGCATTTTCAGCCGATGGATCAACGGTCACCAGCGTGGGTGAAGATCGACGCTTGATTCGATTTCAAATTGAATCGCAACAAGTAATATTCGACCAAGAAGTAGCGCGAGGCAAACTGATGTCGATGTGCCTGATCAATGACGATATGGTTGCCGCCGCTGGTGCGGATAATTCGATCGTGCTGGTGGATGTACAGTCCAACCAGGCCGTGGCTCAATTGAATGGGCACACGGGAACTGTGGCGGTGATGGTACCCTGTGGCGAGTATTTGGCCAGCGGTTCCTTTGACACGACGATTCGCATCTGGAATTTGGCGCACATCGCCGAGCGTGATGCCCAAGTGGGCCGACCGGTGGGAGCTCCGCTCAAGATCGATACTAGGCTGCAGATTCGCTAAAACGGGGCTATCCATACCCTCCCCGCTCGCAATACTCGCGACCCTCCCGCACGCGGGAGGGTGCGTAACTTATTTAGACACGGACGATTCGCACGGTTACAGCACGGAGGTGCCCGTTGTTTTTTCAAGAACAAGTCAATCGACTCTCGCGTTGGTTTTCCAACGGTTTGAATAGCTCGCCTGCGTTGTGTGGAGCGCAGGGTGGTGCTGGCTCTGCCGCTGCCGGCCATACGTCGATTTCTCGAACCGCAATGGGCGGTAGCAGCGGCCCACGCGTGGCCAAACGCCCCGCCCTGCAGCGAACCGCCGTGCAGCGAACAAGTGGGCAGCGCCGCAAACAAACTCGCACCGCCTTGCTCGAAGCCATGGAGCCTCGACACATGATGGCGGCCGACATGATTCAAGTCGGTGCGGTCTACGTCGAAGACGATATCGGTAGCGATTTGCACGGCGATTTGTTCTACGTCAGCTTTGAAGGGGGCGCGCCCGATACGCAGTTGACGCGGCTGACTATCGACGGCGACATGAATTCTCCGGGATTTGGACTGGGAGATATGTTCTTCGATACCGTTGACGGCGGATACGGAGCTGACCACGCCTTCCCGTTTCAAATCGTGCAACTCAGGGCACAACATCCAAACGCCACAGTCCGAGCCACCGTCACGGATGGCGATACCAAACTGGTGCTTGACTTCACTAACTTCACCGCTGGCGATTTGTTAGTGTTCTCGATCGACGTCGACGAAGTCCAGTCTTACGATCCGAATGAAAAGGATATCTCGGTCCTCAATGACGGTTTCGACCCGATAGCGTCTGGGGTTGAATTCCAAAATAGCAAACTGTCCGCCGTGTTCACTGCCCCTCACTACGAGATCGCATCGGGACAAGACAAATTCCTCAATCGCTACGACCCCTGGCTCGTCCAATCGGGGCTCGAATTACCCGCCGACAATGAAGGGGGCAAGCGCGATCGTTCGGCCGGAGGGGGCTTTGCACTTCAACAAGTTCCCAAGCCAATCTCGTTGGCAGGTACCGTTTATGTCGACGCCAACGAGGATTTGAAACTGCAATCCGGCGAGCAGCGTCTGTCCGGTGTCAAGCTCGACCTGTATCGGCTGGAAAATGGCAACTATGTGGCAACTGGACATTCGACGACGACGGACGCCCAGGGACGTTATGTGTTCGGGACCAATCTCGGCTTGATGCCCGGTACGTATCAAGTTCGCGAGAGCCAGCCGGCCGGCTACTATAGCGTCGGTGCCTCGGCGGGTAAGCTCAACAACGGCACTAGCGTCGGCCACATCGTAGCCGGCAATCCCGATGTATTGACTCAAGTTGACGTGTTGTTGGGCGATCAACACGCTACCGAATTGAACTTCGCGGAGAATCTGCCAGCTTCGATCAGCGGGCACACGTGCGTGGTCATTTCGGGCTTCGATTGTTTCAGCAGCTCATCCGAAAAGGCTCCACTGGCAGGTGTTTTGATCGAACTGCGCAACGCGAGCGGACAAGTCATCGCCACACAAACGACCGGTGCCGACGGCAAGTACTCGTTCACCAATCTACGCGCCGGTGTCTATTCGCTGACAGAAACGACACCTGCCGCACTGTTGGAAGGCGATTCCAAAGTCGGCTCCTCGGGCGGAGTTAAGGTCAACGGTAGTCAGATCTCACAAATCACCATCGGCGGTGGCGTCACGGCTACCGATTATGATTTCTGCGAGCTGACTCCCAGCGATTTAAGCGGTCACACGTTTTACGATCAAAACAACAACGGTCGTCGCGATAATGGCGAGCTCCCATTGAGCAACGTGTTGGTCACGCTGTGGGACGACGCCGGAAGCAAAGTGGCCGAGACGCGAACGAATAGCCAAGGCTACTATCAATTCAATCGTCTAAGACCGGGAACGTATCGCGTTACCGAACAAACCCCGAGCGACTATGTGCCGGGCCAAGCCGCAGTAGGGACCGTCAGCGGCAAAATCGTGGGCAGTAGGGACGCGTCGGGCGACGTGCTCTCCGCCATCGTGTTGCCCGCCGGCTCGCACGGTATTGACTATGACTTCGGCGAGATTCTTCCAGGCAGTATCGCCGGTCGAGTCATCTCCGACACCAACGGCAACTGTATCATTGACGCCACTGGCGATCGGCCGCTGGCCGGCGTGACGATCGAATTGCTCAGTGCCAGCGGTGCCGTGCTTCAGACCACGCTTACCGACGCTCAGGGCAACTATAAGTTCGACAGTTTGTTGCCCGCAGAGTATGCGATTCGCGAAGTGCAACCGGTCGGCTACTTTCAAGGCGATCACCATGCGGGTAGTGGCGGTGGCGATGCGTCGGTGACCGACCTCGTGAGAGCGATCTATGTCACTCCAGGTGCCGCTTTGATCGACTATAACTTTTGCGAAATCCCACCTGGCTCGATTGCGGGGCAGGTGTATGTCGATGCCGACCAAGATTGTGAATACGATGCGGGGGAGTCTCCGATTGCAGGCGTGACCATCACGCTGCTCGACGATTCGGGCCGCGTCGTGGGGACAACACAAACGGATGCCGCAGGTCGCTATCAATTCAACGGCCTAGCACCTGGTAGATACACGGTGCGTGAATCGCAACCTGCGGGCTATCTACAAGGTGGTCAAACGGCGGGTTCGGGGGGCGGCGACACGTCGGTCCCAGATGTCATTTCCGCTATCCAACTCGGAGCCGGTACTGCGCTGGTCGACTACGATTTCTGCGAGATTACTCCCGGCTCGATCGCAGGAACGGTGTTCGTCGATTTGGATGACGATTGCATCCTGGACGCCAACGAACAGCCGCTAGCCGGAGTCCGCATGACGTTGTTAGATGCTTCGGGTGTGGTAGTGGCCACGACGCTGACCGATTCGTCAGGCAACTATAGCTTTAGCAATCTCCGCCCCGGCCAGTACAGCGTGCGAGAAACGCAGCCCGCAGGCTACTACCAAGGTGGTCAGAAGGCAGGCTCGGGCGGTGGCGATGCCAGCTTACAAGACGTCATCTCAAAGATCATCTTGGCTCCTGGTGTCCAGTTGGTCGAGTATGATTTTTGCGAGCGGCTTCCTGGCTCGATTGCGGGTGTGGTGTTTGCCGATCTCGATTTTGATTGTATTCTCGACGCCAATGAATCGACGCTATCGGGAGTGAAAGTGGAACTGCTCGATACGGCAGGTTCGGTGATCGCTTCGACGTTGACCGATGCGTCGGGCAAGTATAGCTTCACCAATCTTCGCCCAGGGCAGTACGCCGTGCGCGAGACGCAACCGCAGGGCTACTTTCAAGGTGGCCAGGTCGCACCCAAGACTGGAGGTGATGCCAGCCTGGATGACTTGATCAGCCAGATTAATGTCGGCTCGGGGCAAGCTGTCACGGACGCTAACTTTTGCGAAGTACCGCCCGCCAAGATCTCGGGCTACGTCTTCCAGGATGGTAGCGTGATCGCCAGCGCGACTGGAGAACTTCCCGACGACATTCGTTCCATTCGCGATGGTCTCCACACCAGCGACGATACGCCGATCGGCAATGTCCTATTGCAATTGCGCGCGTTGACAGGCCAACCCATCGATGCCTCGCGCGCCCTGCCTGGCATCTATTCCGGACAGACGATCGAAGTCCGCACCGATGCCAATGGCTACTTTGAATTCACCGGCTTGCGGGCGGGGACCTATCACGTCTACGAAAAACAACCCGACGGCTACATCGACAGCTTGGATACACCCGGCACGACCACAGGCTTTGCCATCAATCGTGGCGAATCGGTCCCAACATCGATTATGAGCTTACTTCAGTTGACCGATCCTCAAGCCAATCCGGGGACGGACGCCATTCTCGCGATCAGCGTCGAGGCGGGGCAGCATTCGAATGCGAACAACTTTAGCGAAGTGCAGACCAAACGCGAGAATCCCGTACCTCCTATTGCCGTCAATCCGCCACCGTTGGAAAAAGTTCTCGAAACGCCCCCTATTTATCAACCGCAGGCACCAATCTATGCCACACCGTTGCTTTGGGAACCCTTGCCGCTCTTGATTGGTTACGGTCATCAAGAAATGCCCACTTGGCACTTGAGCGTCATCAATGGAGGTTTCCCACGCGGAATGCGCAATGGCGAGCCGGTGGAAGAATCGCAAGTCGCCGAGCAGGCCGATCGACTCAACGTCTACGCGTGGTCCGTCCGTGGCCTGAAGGATTCGACTTGGCATATCGTCAGTACCAACCCGCGCATGGAAGAAGTGACACGGCGTATGGTATTTGATTTGCCCGGTGCTCAGCCATTGGCGGGTGACTTCAACGGCGATGGTTTCGACGAATTGGCACTGTTCCTCGACGGCGAATGGTTCATCGATATCAATGCCAACGGTCGTTGGGATGAAAGCGACATCTGGTTGCGACTCGGGAAAAAGGGTGATCAGCCCGTCATCGGCGACTGGGATGGCGATGGCAAAGACGACGTGGGGATCTTCGGCCAGAAGTGGCAGGGGGACGATCGCGCGATCGCGTCCGAGCCCGGCTTACCTGATCCGCAGAATAGAGGCCGAGTCGCGGCGAAGAACGTTCCGCCAACCCCAGACAAAGCTGCCGAGGATCCTCGATTGTTAAAACGCAGCCACAGTGGTACCGCCCGCGCCGACTTGATCGACCACGTGTTCCGTTTTGGCGGTGAAAAAGATATCGCCATCAGCGGCGACTTCAACGGCGCTGGTATCGCCACCATCGGCACCTACCATAACGGACGCTGGCTGTTGGATGTCGACGGTGACGGCAAGCTGTCCGACGAACACGATGAGCAGCGTCAATTCGGCGAACCAGGCGATCTGCCACTGGTAGGTGACTTCGACGGCGACGGCATCGACGAACTCGCCGTGGTGCGCGGTGACCAAGTGCTGGTAGATTCGAATGGCAATGGACGCTTCGATGCGACCGATCAAGTCTTCCAGCTCGATTCGGCTGAAGGGACCGTCGTCGTCGGTGATTTCAATGGCGATGGACGCGACGAGCCCGCTCTGCATCAGTCGCCCGACCAGCAACGTTGGTTAGAAGCCAAACGTGAGGGGGCGCCGGAAGCCTAGTCGATATAATGCCGCTCGCTGCTGTTGCTTGCCTGGGTAGGCTCGCAACGAGTACCGCGAGTTACGGCACGGGCTGCGTGCGCGGATCGACCCGCAACTGTGTTCGCATGTGCTCGCGCAGGCTTATTTTTCCACCGTCGAGTTTGGCTGAACATCAACCGGAGCGGATCGTCAGGCCGCTTTTCATTTGGACGTGGAAACGCGGCACCATGATCACTTGCTTCGGCCTGCCGTAACTCGCATTACTCGTTACGAGCCTACAAAGACGCGTCCAGCCATCGCGCGGCAACAACATCTGACTATTAAGCCGCTAGACGCTTGGGCAATTCAAGTGCACGCAGATCGACGATCTGTAGCGTTTGACCAGCTTCTTCACAGGCCAGCACTACCGACTCACTATGGGCCAAACGATTGAGCCAACTTCCGAGCGTACTGGCCAACGGGTAGGCTGGATTGATGCCACCTTCGATGATCAATAGATCCGAAGCACCCAACTTGTGAGCCACGCGCGGAATGGCCGAATGGATGTCACCGGGAATCAGCGAAGCTTTGAAGCCCAATTGTCCAGCCAACTGGTGAGCCTGCTTGAGGCTCAGGTGTTGCCCGCCATCTTGGGCAGACTCGAATTCGTCGGTACCAATGTACCGCACCTGTGCGCAGCCAGCCGCAGGTTGTACGAGTTTGGCCAGGCGGCGCATGCGCTGCCCATCCCCGACGCCGATCTCAAGGATCGAACTAAATGGGCGACTAACGAGTTGCTTGAATAGCTCGCGCTCTTCGATCGGCTTCGCGAAACGAGTCCAGTAAATCTTCTGCAACCAAGTCGGCCGGCTCATTGCGTTGTTCCCTTTAGGCATCCGTTTTTTTGTACCTGGTGGTAGGCCACCACACTCAATTATTCGGCACAATCGAATGTGAAAAACAATCACATGCCCAACAATCGCCACAGTCTCTAGCCATTGCGCGATCTCGATAATCGCTACAGATTAACTGTGCGAGGGTGTCATCGACGCTCGGCAAACTTCAGGTCGGCGGCGCCGTTGCATTAGTCGTCACAGTCGTTACAGGTTGCGCTTAAGCTCTCTGTCTTCGCCGGTTCGTGGCATCGCCGCATGACCAGTGCCCTTTTGTGACCTAGCCTTGCGATGAGTCAATTTCCGCATTGCTAGCAATGACAGAGTCCTGTGAACGCTTACTGCCCAAATTCGAACCCGCATGGCCTTGCGCTGGTCGATTCCCCAATCGGTCTCGAGCGGCCCATTGAGGTCACTTCGATCGTGTTTGAGGCCTGCGAACGTCGCTTGGTGCTGTCGGCCCAATTGATGTTCGACGTGCTTGGGGATCAAGCGCTCGAACTGCATGGCGGCGTGAGCATTGCGCCCCACATCGAACCGATACCGATCGCAAGTCACTTGCAAGAAGCCCACGCCGCCACGGGCTGGGATACGGTGCAGCAGCAATTTGGATTGACCGGCAAGGGGCAGACGGTTGCGGTCATCGATAGCGGCATCGCCTGGGATCACGTCGCTTTGGGGCAAGGCTTCGGAAGCGGCTACCGCGTGGTAGGCGGTTGGGATTTTACTGAAGAAAACGATGCCAATCCCTACGACGATGGCCCGATGGGTTTTCACGGCACCCACGTCGCAGGCATCATAGGCAGCGACGATCCGAACCACAGCGGGGTAGCCCCCGATGTCGACTTGGTTGCGCTGCGCGTCTTCAATGATGCAGGCCAAGGACAATTGTCGTGGGTCGAACGCGCCTTGCAATGGGTGCATGACAATCGCAATAGTTTCGAGAATCCGATCACCACGGTCAACTTGTCGTTGGGGACCGTCTGGAATTCGAATGTGGTCCCCGCATGGGCGACACTCGAAGACGAATTCCAAGCGCTGTTTGGCGACGGCATTGTCGTCACCGCCTCAGCCGGCAACTCGTTTCAAGATTACCTGTCACCCGGTGTGAGCTATCCCGCGGCCAGCCCCTACGTCTTGCCGGTAGCCAGCGTCGACGACGACGGCCGACTAAGTGACTTCAGTCAGCGCGACAATCAGATCATTGCAGCCCCTGGACGCAACATTGTTAGTACCGTTCCCGACTATGTGTTGGGGCGTGATGGCAAGATCGACGACTTTGCGGCCGCCAGTGGCACCAGCATGGCGGCACCCTACATGGCGGGTGCCTCGGTGCTCGTCCGCCAAGCCATGGAGATGATCGGCGACACGGGTATCAACTTGACCAGCATCGCGGGTCACTTGCGCGATACCGCCGATTCGATCTACGATGCGGTCACGGGTCAAACCTACGATCGACTCAACCTAGAGCGCGCTATCGACACGCTCATCCCGCGCGACAACGTGGGCGATACCTTCCAGTCCTCCGCGCAATTCGATTTGGCAACCAGTCACGGGCTCGACGGTTGGGTCAATACGCTCGGCGACCGAGACGTATACCACTTTACGCCCGCCAGCAATGGCAGTCTGCATATCGACGCCGATAGTTCGTGGCTCGACACGCTTCAGTGGTCCCTTCAAAGCAGCTCGGGGCAAGCGATTGCCAGCGGTCAGCTCGATGCCGCCGATGTCAATTTAGTCGCCGGCCAAACCTATCAGTTGATAGTATCGGCCGATCATCAAATCGGTAGCTTTCACTTGGCTCTCGGCTATGTACCTCAATCGACCAGTGGCGGTTCGGGCGGTGGCGAGAGTGCGCTTCCACCTGTGGGCGATGTTACCAATCTCGGTGAGGTAGACTATTGGAAACAGAGTTTGGATGCGGGGAATTCACTGCGCGTGCAAGCCAGCCAGGATGGCATCTTCTCTGTGCAGTGGACCAACCACGATGCGCCCAGCGGCAGTTTGGCTGTCACGCGCGCTGGTGCTATGGCCTTGCGAGATAGCACGTGGGAAAGCGAGACACTGCGCATCGATCTGGATGTCACGGCGGGGCAATGGCTCGACATTCAGCTCCCTGGCAGCGCTGCCGATCATGGTGTTTTGACGCTGGCTAATGTACTGACACAATCAGGCTCGAGTCTCAGCCTGCACGGAACGCAGGCTAGCGACCAGATTGGCGTCGATCTATCGAACGGATTGAAAGTCCGTTTTGGCGACATCGAATATGCGTACCCCACTGGGACCATTCAACAGCTAACCATCGATGCCCACATTGGCAACGACGAATTGACGGTCGTCGGTTCCGCACAGTCCGACAAAGTTGACTTGCGTACAACGAACTCGACCATTGAGAATGGTCAGATTCATATTGCTATCGCATCCACGGAGCAAATTAATTTTAACGGAGGCGGCGGCGCTGACCGCATTTACTTGTATGACTCCGATGGTGACGACACACTCACGGCTCGACCCCATAGCGCCGAATTGGTTGGTGCGGGTTTCCGTTTTGCCGTCGAGCAGGTCGATCGGATTTACATTCATGCAACCGGCAACGGACAGGATTACGCTTACCTGTACGATTCAGTCGGTGACGATCGCCTGAGTATTCGCCCTCAGTTTAGCAGCATGAGCGGCAATGGATATTTCAACTACGTGAGCGGCTTTGAACGTGTCTATGCCTATGCCAACGCGGGTGGGAATGATGTCGCCGATCTGTACGATTCGGTGGGCAACGATCGCTTTACTACCAGCGGTGCTACCGCCTCGATTGTCGGTCCAGGTTTTTCCAGCTTCACACGCTCCTTTGAGCAGGTCAACGCCCACGCCTCGTCGGGCGGGCAAGACCTGGCCACCCTCTACGGTTCGGGCGCGCAGACGCAGTGGCAGCAGGGGAGCGACTTCATTCGCTTCAGCGAACCAGGCTTTACTCGTGAGGCGCGCGGCTTTCAGTCGGTGGACACGTTCGTTGACGGTCAAGCTCACTCTTTGGCCAGCGAATCGATGAACGGTGCAGTCGAGTGGAAGAGTGGAGGAGTTGGGAGTGGAGGAGTTGGGAGTGGAGGAGTTGGGAGTGGAGGAGTTGGGAGTGGAGGAGCGTTCCTGGCGGATTCTCCGAGCCATTGGGTCTCACCCAGCATAGGTACCAGTACTGACGAGCCTCATCAGCTCGACCACCGTGCAGTGCAACCTTCCGAATTCGAGCCCTTTCATAGCCCACTGGCTCGACAAACGCTGCCTGAGTTGCAAGTGTTGCGTGAGACACGGCACATGTCTGACTGGCTCAGCGAGCGTCTACGGCTTACCGACGAAACTTTGTTAGTCGATCCCGATTCGGAGTTTGCGCTGTTAGATGAGATCTTCAGCAAACGCTAGGCTACACAGTGCTTCGTTGGAATGGCACTGGAAAATTGAGCGTGAATCAGTGACAATGAAAGCGTCCGCTGCCCTCCACCGCCCCGGCAGCGGTGGCTATTGCCGCTCCCTCCACCTGAGGTTCCCGCCGACATGCCACAGCCAATCCGACTTGCTCTCATCGCACTCTTCATCCACTTGGACTTGACCTATTGCCTGGCGGCTGAGCCGCGAAGATTGGAGTTCAATCGCGACATCCGTCCGATTCTTTCCGATCACTGTTTTGCCTGCCATGGGCCCGATGGGAACACGCGCGAGGCCGATATGCGTCTCGATACCGAGCAAGGATTATTCGACAGCGATGCTCCCCCCGTGATTCGCAACGATCCGAACGCCAGCCCGCTCGTGCAGCGCATTACGGCTGATGATGTCGACGAGCGAATGCCGCCGCCCGAATTTGGTAAAGACCTGAGTTCCGAACAAGTCGAGCTACTACGGCAGTGGGTCGCGCAAGGTGCCGACTGGCAGGGGCATTGGGCGTTCCAACCGATTCGTCGCCCCAAACCGCCGAGCGATGATCGAAGCGCGCAAGATAGCAACACCGATAGCGCAGCGGATCGTACCAACCCCGTCGATGCCTTTGTGGTGGAAGAGCTAGAAACACATGGACTTGCATTGTCCCCGCCAGCCGACCGGCGCACGCTGGCGCGGCGCTTGCACTTCGACCTGCTCGGCTTGCCGCCGACGCCAGAGGTTGTCGAGCGATTTGAACACAGCGACGATCCACTCGCCTATGAACTATTGGTCGACGAACTGTTGGCATCACCACACTTTGGTGAGCGCATGGCCATGTGGTGGCTCGATCTAGTGCGCTACGCGGATAGCGTGGGATACCACGGGGATCAGCCGGTGAGCGTCTCTCCTTTTCGCGATTACGTCATCGCCTCGTTCAATAGCAACAAGCCCTTTGACCGCTTCACGATTGAGCAATTGGCGGGTGATCTGCTCCCCGAACCAACGCGCGAGCAACAAATCGCGGCCGGCTACAACCGGCTGGGGATGATGAGCGCTGAAGGTGGCGTGCAGCCCAAGGAGTATTTGGCAAAGTACATCGCCGAGCGCGTGCGCAATTTGGGAGGCACTTGGTTGGGCGTTACCCTCGGATGCTGCGAGTGCCATGACCACAAGTACGATCCGTTCGCTACCAAGGACTTCTACCAGTTCGAAGCCTTCTTTGCGGATATCCAAGAACGGGGGTTGTATGGTGGTAATGACTGGGGGCCCAACATGCCGGTCCCCAACGAAGAGCAGCAGGCGAAACTAACTGCGCTGGATGCCGACATAGCTGCCGTGCGCGATACGCTAAACAGGCCGACGGACGAACTCGCTCGGGGGCAGGTCGCGTGGGAGGCCAAGCAGGCATTGTGGGTGCCGCTGGCACCTGAAAGCATGCAATCGGCGGCCGGAGCAACTCTGACGCGATTGGCGGACGACTCGGTTCTTGCCAGCGGTCCATCGCCTGTCAATGACACGTACACCCTAACGTTTGATTCTTGGCCCGCAGACATCACCGCTTTGCGCATCGATGCGATTCCCGACGAGTCGCTGCCCCACTCGGGACCGGGCCGGGCGGGCAATGGTAACTTTGTCCTGACGGAACTTGAACTCGGCGTGCTCCGTGGTGATCAAATCAGCCCCATCGCTTTGCAAAACGCATCGTCGACCTTCGAGCAGAAAATGGGGGCTGCGGGAGGACATCCCGATAAGAAGTGGAGCGCCGCATCGGCTATCGACGGTGATACGCGTGGCCCCACCTGGGGTTGGGCCATCATGGGACAAGTCGGTCGGCCGAACTCGGCCGTGTTTGAAATCGCCCCCGATACCAATGGGGCTACTGCCGGTTTGACCGCTACCAATGACGAGGCGACACAATCAAAGCTCCAAGTCGTCCTGAAACAGCAACCCGACAGTCCACAACATACGCTCGGGCGCTTCCGTATCTTGGTTACCAGCGCAGCGCGGCCGATCGACGCTCAACAGTTGTTGCCGGTTGAACTGCGGGAGATTCTCGCAATCGCGAGAGAAGCGCGCACGCCCGAACAAGCGGAGCAATTGGCCACGCACTATCGCTCGCTGGCCCCCGAGCTATCTTCGTTGCGCGAACAATTGAAACAGTTGGAGGCGGAGCGCGAACAGCTCAACGAGTCGATCCCCAGCATGTTGGTCACGAAGACCGTCGAGCCGCGGATGGTGCGCGTGCTGGCCCGTGGGAATTGGATGGACGAGAGTGGTATCGAAGTGCGTCCGGCAATTCCCGCTCTGCTCGGTGGCGATCGCTTCAATGCTTTATGTGACACAGCTATGTGTGACGCGACTTTGCCTGACACGGCGGCGAAGGCTCCAGGGGCGACAAATGCCAGCGAGTCGGAACGTCGTCTGAACCGCTTGGATTTGGCGGAATGGGTCGTGGCTGACGAGAATCCGCTCACGGCGCGTGTCGCGGTCAATCGCTTGTGGAAGTTGTTTTTCGGAGCGGGGCTGTCTGGCAAGCTCGATGATCTGGGTGCGCAAGGCGAGTGGCCGAGCCACCCAGAGCTGCTGGATTGGTTGGCCGACGAATTCCGTGTATCGGGCTGGAATGTCAAGCATATCGTGAAGCTGATGGTGATGTCGGACGCCTATCGCCAAGACTCGTTTGCCAGTTCAGCCATCGCGGCCAGCGATCCCTACAATCGACTGATCTCGCATCAAGGTCGTTGGCGATTGGACGCGGAGGTGGTCCGCGATACGCTCTTGGCAAGCTGCGGATTGCTGGAGGATAGCGTGGGGGGCGAGAGCGTAAACCCCTATCAACCAGCCGGCTATTGGTCCTATTTGAACTTCCCACAGCGCGAGTGGCACAACGGTCAGGGGGCGGAGCTCTACCGCCGTGGCCTGTACACGCATTGGCAGCGGCAGTACTTGCATCCGTCGCTGTTGGCCTTTGACGCTCCCAGCCGCGAGGAGTGCACAGCCGATCGCCCGCGTTCCAACACGCCACTACAAGCCCTGGTGCTACTGAACGATCCTACCTACGTGGAGGCTGCTAGGGCGCTTGCATTCGACACGCTGGAAGCGGCCGAGGACGATCCGGCGCGCATCGTTTGGGCTCTGCGCGCAGTGCTTGCGCGACCACCGCGTGCGCAGGAATTGCCTATCCTTACCGAGCTGCTCGAAAAGCATCGAAGCCAGTTTGCGGCGGACATCGACAGCGCCAAACAATTGCTGTCGGTCGGAGATTTCACTGTGCCAGACGATTTGGATGCAGCCGAGTTGGCTGCCTGGACCAGCGTCGCTCGTACACTTTTGAACTTGCACGAGTCGGTCACTCGTAACTGATATTGTGGCCTTAGTGGGCCTGGCCTAAATTACGCAGCTTGCGTAACGCAGCTTGCGTAATTACAATGGGTAGCTGCCGTCGCCAGTCGGCAGGATGAGCATCGTCTGGCGCCCAGCGTCTGACGACGATTGCTACGGGTGAACATGGGATACAACGGTGACGAATCCTTTTTCGTATGGTGGAGTGGTCGGTAACGGTGAGTTCTGCAATCGTGCGCAGGAATTGGCCGACTTGAAAGACTTGATATCCTCGGCAGGTCGCTGTTTTGTCTATGCCGAGCGGAGGATGGGAAAGTCATCGCTAATTCTACGGGTTTTAGGGGAATTGCCAAAGAAGCAGTTTTTGCCCGTCTACATCGATCTTTGGCCCACCGACGGTACCCTGGCGTTTGCCACCGCGATCGCTCGAGCTACAACTGCGGCTGCCGAAACGAAGACGACACGATTGTTGGAATTGGGTAAGCAATTGTTCGGGCGGCTGCGCCCCAGCGTGTCGCTCGATGAAATGGGGCAACCGACGGTCGAGTTCGGTGTTGAGGGCCGCACGGCTTCCAAATCAGAACTCTCCGAAGTGCTAGCTGCACCTCAGATTCTGGCTGAGAAAACGGGTAAGATCGTAGTGATGGTATTCGACGAGTTCCAGCAGATTGCAGGTTACGAAGATGGGTTAGCCGAGCGGCAGATCCGTAGTTCCATACAACATCATCATCGCGTGGCCTACATCTTTCTTGGAAGCCGCAAGCACCTGCTGCAGTCGATGTTTCTAGACGAATCGCGGCCGCTCTATCGCTCGGCGATGCACTATCCCATCGGTTCCATCAAGACCAAGCATTGGCTGCCATTTATCGCCCAAAGGTTCCGTGATGCGAACAAAGCGATCGACAAGCAACTGATCGAGCAACTCTGCGAACAAACGCAGGGTCATCCCTTCTATACTCAGCATTTATGCCATGTGCTGTGGTCGATGGTGGGGCCGTGTGGAGCGGCTGATGCGGCGATGCTCAAAGCGGCCGTGTCGGAATTGCTTCGACGTGAGAGTCACGCTTACGTCATTTTGTGGGAATCGCTGACCAAAAACGAGCAACGCTTTCTGCGAGGATTGGCCGACAGCGATTCCAGCCGCAAGCCCTTTTCTGCGGACTTCACGCGTCGCTATGGCCTGCGCGCAGCCTCGAACGCGCAGCGCGCAGCCGAGTCGCTGGTGGCAGGGGACATCATCGAGCGAGAAGAGTCCTCGTATGTTATCATTGACCGCTTCCTGAGATTGTGGATTCGAGGGCTGCTGCTTTGAAAGATCGATAAATAGCGTGACGCTGAAAGCAAAATAACTCTGTGGACTCTGCGCCTCCGTGTTTTAAAATCAAATCCGAAGTCGGCTCGCCGTTTTTCGGCTTCATCACCTAAGAAATTAAAACACCCAGGCGCAGAGATCACACCGTGGCGTGCAGCGAAGACTGTCGATTTTTGACACTCTATTTGCAAAGTGAGATTCCGTTATGTTACCTGCGGACATTGCCAGACGAACGTTTCTCCAGCGCACGGGAGTCAGCGTGGGTTCGATGGCGCTGGCTAACCTTATGGCCCGGGGCGCTGGATGCGGGGCGAACGCTGCGGAGTCGACGCCGTCCAGCGCAGGGCTGGTATCTCAGGGTTTGGCATCGCGGGGAGTGATCAACCCACTGCACTTTCCGCCGCAAGCCAAACGTGTCATTTGGCTCTACATGGCTGGTGGAATGAGCCATTTGGATACCTACGACCACAAGCCCAAACTGGCAGAGCTAAGTGGGCAACCGATGCCGGAATCGTTCACGAAGGGGCAGCAGATCGCGCAGCTCCAAGGGAAACAGCTCAAGTGCTTCGCCCCACAATATCCATTCCAACAATATGGCAGCTCGGGGCAAGAGCTGAGTTCGCTGTGGCCGCACTTGGGCGAAAAATGTGCCGATGACTTGTGCATCGTCCGCTCCATGTTCACCGATGCCATCAATCACGATCCGGCCCACACGCTGATGAATACCGGCACGATGATTGCGGGCCGTCCCGCCATGGGATCGTGGTGTCAATATGGTTTGGGGGCGGAGACTGAGAACTTGCCCGGCTTTGTCGTCATGGTCTCAACGGGAAACTTTGGGCAGAAGCAACCCATCGCCGCTCGCCAATGGCATTCCGGATTTCTACCCAGCCGTTTTCAGGGGGTCGAGTTTCGCAGTACGGGTGCCCCGGTGTTGTATGTCAATCGTCCGCCGGGGGTTACCGCGGCCCAGCAGCGCGACGTGGTCGATGCGGTCGCTCGCATGAATTCGATTGAAGAGAGTATCTCAGCCGATCCTGAGATCGCCACGCGCATCAGCCAATATGAGATGGCTTTCAAAATGCAGTCGAGTGTGCCGGAGCTGATGGACGTCAGCGACGAACCGCAACATGTGTTCGACCTGTATGGAACGCAAGGGGGCGATGGCAGCTTCGCAGCCAACTGCCTGCTAGCGCGGCGACTGGCTGAGCGAGGCGTACGATTCATCCAACTCTACCATCGCGACTGGGATCATCACGGTAGCATCAAGGAGCACATTGCTGGAACCGTCAAAGAGGTGGACCAGGGGGCTGCGGCTCTGTTGGCTGACCTCAAGCAACGCGACATGCTGAAGGACACCATCGTTGTTTTTGGTTCGGAGTTTGGGCGCACTCCGATGGCCCAAGGCGACGGGCGCGATCACCACCTGGCGGGCTTCACCATGTGGATGGCTGGAGGCGGTTTCAAGCCCGGCTTTAGCTACGGGGCCACCGATGAGCTCGGCTACTATGCCGTCGAGAATCGCGTCTCGGTGCATGACCTGCACGCCACGTTGCTGCATCAAATGGGAATCGATCACAATCGCTTTACCTACAAGTTCCAGGGGCTTGACTCGAAGCTAACTGGCGTCGAACCCTGCTCCGTTGTGCATGACTTGCTGGGTAGTTGATCTCAGATTATTCATGACCCGCAGCGTTAGCAAAGACGTTTGATTTGAATATATTCTGCCGCTCGCAGTTCCTTCATATCTCCATTAAGGGCAAAAAGTCGGCTCTAGTTGCCCAGTTTGACACTCGGAGCCCAAAAAAATCTTGCGATTTGCTTAATATCGGGTCGAGAATCGGCTAGACTGGAAATCGTACTTTTCTGGTGCAGCCGAGAATCCACTATTCTTTCCTGTTGTCAATCCATGCATTTAAGTGAACCCAATGCTTGGAGGGCTTGCACGCAATTGCGATTTACGAAACTTTTCAAAGGAGTATTTCGATGTTGACTGTAGCTGCCAACGCTAGAACGACCATTGTCAATGCGGCCTTCTTACAAGAGGTCAAGGATTCGAACGTGCGGCTGTGGTCGGTGTTGCACGAACTGCGCGACCTGCGTGTGGGCAATGCCGAGGCACGTACTCTGGCGCACGAATTGGTGGAGTTGATGAGCGAACTTCGCGACTCGATCGCGCTTGAATTCTCGCTGGAAGAGACCTATGGATTTATTGAGGGGGCCGCCCGCATTGGTGGCCTTGGGATGCCCGACGCGGCCAAGTCTAAAATTCAGCACCGCGAACTTTACTTACAATTAAATGAATTGTGCGAACAAGTCGAAGAAGCTCAGTATCGCGGCACGATAGCTCGTGACCTGCATCTCTACTTGGAAAGCTTCAAACGATTCGATCAAGCGATGCACGCCCATGAAGAGTTCGAGTCGGAGTTGATCCGTTGTGCTCTTGGCGTTCGCGCACAACGAACATCGCAGTAGTTAACATTCTATTTGGATAAAACCGATGGTGTGGGTTAACCCGGAAGGTACGGGGCAAGCGCTCGAGATTATGCTGATCGAGGACAGCTTGGTCGATGCGCGGCTGACGATCGAAGCCCTGCGGCGGTGTGGCATCCATCATCGCTTGAGCCTCTTTCGGGACGGCAGTGAGGCGATCGAATTTCTCTACCAACGCGGTGTCTTTTCTCGCGCTCCGCGTCCGGATGTTGTATTGTTGGATCTATTTCTACCTGATACCGACGGAGTTTCCGTGCTGCGTCAACTGCGCACCGAACGCTCATTTACGAATATTCCGGTCGTCGTACTCACCAGCAGCGATGACGGGGCCGACCAGCATCAGTGCGAAGAACTCGGAGTGAGCAGTTACATCCGCAAGCCGTTCAACGAAGACAAGTTCCTAAGTGTGATTCGGCGACTCAAAGGTCTGTCGCTAGCCATTGAAACAGCTAGCTAATGCATTTCGAATCGCTCTATCAGGTCGCCGTGCTCATCAAATTGAAGCTGGCTGGGTTGGTTTAGAATTTCAATATCGCTACGGCTGCTAGCCATCTCAAAGAACGCTTCGCTGCACTCGACTTCACTTAGGCTCAGTGTGTCGCGAATCCACATGGCTGTTACCTGTTCGTGAGAGACGTAACCCGCCAATTGACAGGCCGTGACCAGTGCCTGGCGATCGTTGACAAAATCGATGGGGAGCATGGCGGCGGTCACATGGCCGGCGGTGATACAATTCACATGTGTCGCTCGGCGGTCCATTGCTTCGACGACTCGGCGGTGGCATAGCTCGGCCAAGCCAATGCCGCTGGCGTTGCCGTGCGTGGCTTCGGTAAGACGACGTACGTAAATGTGATGAATGTTGGGGCTGTCACCTTCGATAGCTGCATGATCGTTACGTTTGCGTCCGATAACATTGGTATCCATCCCAGCTCCGGAAATGTTCTTGCCAATCTGATCGACGATCAGCAAGTCCGATTGGTCAAACGGCAGACGCGGCATCCAGCTCTTGACGCGTTCGAGCAATTCCGGCTCGCGAGCTTCAATTTCATTAGGGGCGACCCCGACGACTTCGGCCGTTTCCTCGTAAGCGTTTTCCAGTATGGCCAAGCCGGCTAGAATGCGACAACCTTCGATGACCTCGCGCGCTACCGAGCGGACGATCTGATCGAACGAGTAGTTGAAAATCACTCGGTGATAGACTTCAGCCCCCTGACGTTTGCCTAAGCCGATGAGCATCATCTTCATCAAGCCGCTCTCGATATCGCCGGCGAAGCGTGTGTGAGGCTTGATGCGATTGACGACCAACACGTGATCAGCCGACAGAGCCATACGATCAAAGTAGACCGGAAAGCCCTCCGCCGCCGTCGCTACTTGATCGACTTCCATGCTGCTGCGCACGGGGCATCCCATGGTCGCTTGGGTTATTCCCAAACGGGCCAACACGTCGGCTTGCCCTTCGTCCGTTGCGCCACCGTGGCTACCCATCGCCGGAACCAAGAAAGGCCGCGCACCGCGCTGTTTGAGGAAGTCAACGCAGGCGCGAGTTATCTCTGCGATTCCAGCGATGCCACGACTTCCCACCGTGATCGCTACGGTTTGGCCGCTCAGCTCGCGCTCGATACATCCAGCCAAGGCGGACATCACGGCTGCGGGGACATGCTCGATGCGTGGCCGCGGGAACGATTGGCGCATGCGAAAGAAACGGGGAAGCGGCTCGGTCACAACACAGCCTCGCAAACAGACTTGTAGGTAGAGTAGGGTTGGAAAACGAACCCAACCATAGAGTTTTTCAAATGGCTAAACCTGGATTGTTCATAGGCGATTGAAACACGATATGCGGTATGTTGTACCTTCCCGTCGCGACTCCAGCCCAATGTGCCGCAGTCCGAACTAAGGAACTGCGCTAGCTGACTCGGCTGCCAGAGCCGCCTCAAACTCTTGCAGTTGCTTGAGCATTTGACGTTCGTGGGGCGCGAGGCGAATGGCTTTCTTTTGAGTGCGGACAGCATCTTCGAGCTGCCCATCGGCAAAATAACAGCGGGCCAACGTATCCAGATATACGGGCTCATCGGGCATTAACTCTAACGATCGCAGGCTGAGGCTCAGGGCTTCGCTGGTGCTGATTTCACACTTACTCAAAAGCCAAGCGAGTTGATTGCACTCCTCCGCCAAACGTGGCCCAGACATCGCTCGGCTCATGCGATCTGCGGACTTCGATAGTTGCTCTTCGGCTTCCAAGACGCGAATGCGGAAGACACCGCTCATTTCGTCAAAGGCCATTTGGAAATAACTGTGGAACGGTTCGTCGCTTCCGAGCTGTTGCAATGCAATGACCACATCGGGGTTGGGAGATACCCCTGCAACTTCAAGCGCTTTCCGTAGATGTTCGCTCGCCAGCGGTTTCTTGTTCTCGTCGAACGCCGCCAATCCGCTGTAGAAATGAAAATTTGCCAGCGCTGCGGCAGGATTGTTATACACGTCGGCTTGCATTGGCAAACTAGGCTCGCCATGCTGCTGTGCTTCTTCGGCCAGCGGACGGAGCGTTTCGGCTGCTTTCGCATTCTCTCCACCAAACCAGTAGAATTGCGCCAAGTCGGCGCGAATGCCAGCTTGGACTCGTGATTCGAGTGCCAGAGCGCGCAAGTATTCTTGCTCCGCCCATGGGAATAGTCCACGCTGGGCTAATAGTCGCGCATGTTGGTAGTGTCGATTCGCTCGGATCTCTTCCAGATTCAGGTTCGTGAGCGCCTTGAGTTGTTCCACTTGCTTGACAATCGCCTCGCTGGCCGCAACGGCGGCGGCCTGTGCAGACGATTCGTCGCCAAGTTGTAGGTAGCTTTCGGCCAAGTAATAACCGAGTTGTGGTTCGTCCTTGAATTGGTCGGCATACTTCGCAGCCAGTTCTGGGACCAGCTCGGGCAGCTCGGCTTCGATCGCCCAAGCGGCAGCCGTCAATAGAGCTTGCGGTTCGTTGCCGACCAGCTCCAAACTCGAACGAACCAATGCCAAGGCAGGCTCGCGGCCATAGTGCTCGGTAATCCACGAACCCAACCAGCGATACAGCCGTAGCGTTACGGCCCGCGTCCGCATGTGCTCGAACGAACGTCCCGATCGTTGGGATGCAGCCTGTGGCTGAGTCGTCGCGAGCTCTTGCTCGCGTGCGACGATCTCCCGCCAGCGGGCCAAGTGGCTGTCTGCGACGGGGCCGGTTAATAGCTCGGAACTGTTCTGCAGATCGTCAGTGAACGCCTGCAACCACTGCGCAGCCACGCGCCGGCTATCTCCAAGTGTCAGTGCGATCGAGCCTACGAGCTGGCTCGACTGTTGAGCTCTACTGGAGGGGGCAAGCAACTTCAATTGTTTGCTGATGGCCTGCATCAAATACAACGCGGCCGATTTCGAACGCAACTCATGGCTCTCAAAACGCGCCAAGCGGCATAGGGCCAGCAGTGCATCGGGTGAGCTTCGCTCGGACAATTGCAGCAATACCGTATCGCGATCCTCCGTGGTCGATTCGTTGTAGCTCTTGAGCAGTTCACGCACCTCGAGCGAATCGGTTTCGAGCCACCACACCACATTCTGGCTCTCGATCAAGTACCGCGCCGCCCGGGCAACATGCGCGTTGGCATGTTCCTCTGCCGCTTGTCGCAATTGCTCGAATGCCGCCAAGCCAAACCGTTCGAGCTCCCACTTAGCGTCGCTACGGCGGTGATAGTTATTGTCGCCGAGCTGCTCGATCAGCGAAGCAATGCGAGCTTGTCGCTGCGACTCACTCTCCTGGTTAGCGGTCGACGCTGGCGACCGGCCGGTCGTTGCTGCGGCCGTAGCCGCTTCGTCGGCGAGCCGCTTGTCTGCGGTTTGAGCTGACGCCGTGACCGCAGCCATGATCCACAAGCCGGCGATCCACAGGGGGCGTCGACGGACTAGAGGCATACGGAAACGCGTTGACGACGAGTAAGAACGTTCAACCATGGGCGAACTCTTGGTCTTCGCATGAAGAAAACAGGGTAAACGTTCACGGGTTTGTTAACTGCAATTGCTGACCGCTCCGTCGGTCAGTCACTCTTCGCTCTTCTATCGTGGAGATCGCTCCACGAATTGAACCCCCTAGTGCTTCAACCATTCTTAATTTTGGGGTTGGTTGTAGTGGACGAGGTTACGAGTCCCAAACGGTTAACGATTTAAAGGGACTCGTA
>JADYZV010000071.1 GCA_020852965.1 Pirellulaceae bacterium
GAGTAAAAACGACGAAAAATATCGCTTTCCCACCTCACGTAATTGTTGTACCGCAAATCTTCGTCGTTGATTTGCCACCAAAACCCGCCTAGAATCCAGCTCAACCCAATTTCCGGTCAGACACTAGTCTAGTGAAAACCACATGAGTCAAACGCCACCACGTATCAGCGCCTTTCCAAAATGTTATCTTGACGACATTTCACAAGCTCGCAGCATGTCGGTCTTCGACTGGATTGAGCAAGCCCGCCAGCTCGATGCCGATGGTTTAGAGATGTACGAAGGCTTCTTCACCTCGTTGGAGGATACCTATCTGAATGAAGTCGGCTCGGCGATTCGTCAAGCTGGTTTTGCAATGCCCATGCTCTGCTGCTCACCCGACTTCACGCATCCCGAGGCGAGCGAGCGCGAGCGCGCAGTCGAATACCAGAAAAGCATGATTCGTGTCGCCCGTCTGCTTGGCGGTGAAGGGGTCGTGTGTCGCGTGCTCAGCGGTCAACGCTGGCCGAGCTTGACTCGAGAACAGGGACTCGAATACGCCCGCGACGGCATCGTTGCCTGCTTGCCACTGGCCCAAGAACTCGGGGTCGTGCTGGGGTTAGAGAATCACTACAAGGATGGTTATTGGCTGTATGCCGAATTCGCTCAGAAAATGGATGTATTTCTCGACCTACTGAAGATGATCCCCGAGTCGGATCACTTTGGCGTGCAATTCGATCCCAGCAACGCAGTTGTCGCCGGCGACGATCCCGTCGAGCTTCTCCGACAAGTCGTTTCACGCGTGGTCAGCATGCACGCCAGCGATCGTTTTCTAGTTCCCGGTGCCAAGCTGGAAGATTTGGCGCAAGCCGAAGGGTCGGCGGGTTACTCCGCAATTCTGCAGCACGGTGTGACGGGCAAGGGGATCAATGACTATGCGTCCATTTTCAGCCTGCTCCACCAAGCGGGCTACTCGGGGTGGATCAGCATTGAGGATGGCATGAATGGTATGGACGAAATGGCCGAGTCGCTCGCCTTCTTGCGCGCATCGGTCAAGCACTATTGGAAATGCTAACATCGCCTCGCAAGCCGTAGCTGCCATCGCCCGTCGGTAGGCTTCTGCAGCTGGACGCAACTACGCCCGAGAGTGAAGTTTTTAGGAAAAGACCAAGATATCGCCAATAGATATCGTGTGCAGTTAATTCAATCGGCTGGGCTTACGCGACGGGTTACGCTTCAGTAGCAGGCTACTACTTTATATGAGCTATGTCGAGCTACACTGCAAGTCGAACTTCTCGTTCTTAGAGGGTGCCTCACATGCAGACGAACTGCTGCAGCGCGCGGCGGAGCTGGGCTATGCAGGGCTCGCAATTACCGATCGCAACTCGCTTGCCGGAATGGTTCGCGCTCATACGGCGGCCAAAGATGCCAAGCTACGACTGATCGTTGGTGCCGAGCTGCATCCGATCGATGGCCCACCGCTGGTCGTGTGGCCCAGCGATCGCGCAGCCTACGCCCGACTCTGCCGCATCATCACTCGTGGGCGGCTGCGCCGAGAAAAAGGGGGCTGCGATATCAAGTGGGCCGATCTGTTCGAGCTCAATGACGGGTTGCTGGCGGGATTGCTATTGCGACAACCCGTCCCCGATCAACTTCCACCAGCCGACATGCAACACTTCTCCGATGAAGAATCTATGCCTTGGGAGTACGAAGACCCTTTGGCAAAAAACGAGACCTTTAGGGCAGACCCCACAACGGTGCCCGCTGCACTACGGAAGCAATGGCTTGGGGATGACCGTGCGGCGAGCGAACTACCGAGTGTCGACTTCGATCCGCGCGAGGATGAACCGTGGCTCCAATGGCTGGGGCTGTTTCGTGAAACGTTTGGGGATCGTGGCTATTTGCTGGCTGAATTGCACCGAGGCGTCGACGATGCGGCTAAGCTCGAGCGACTGTTACGATTGGAGCAGCTTTCCAGCGTGCCGTTGGTAGCTGCAGGCGATGTTCACTACCATTGTTCCCAGCGAGCGCTGCTGCACGACTGCCTGTTAGCCACACGCTTTGCCACGACCATTGATCAAATTGCTAGCGAACGGCTCGAGAATGCCCAATATCACTTGCGCAAGCTCGATAGCATTCAGCGCGCTTATAGTCGCGCACCTGAGTTGCTGGGGCGCACCCAAGAGATCGCGGCGCGCATCGACTTTAACTTGGATCAATTGCGATACGAATACCCTGTCGAGCTGGCACCGGAGGGGCAAACGCCACTCGAATATCTCAAACGGCTGACTTGGGAGGGTGCCAAACGGCGATATCCGCATGGAGTTCCCGACAAGATTCTCCAATTGTTGCGGCACGAAGTCGGTTTGATCGAAGAGCTGAAGTACGAAGCCTACTTTCTAACCGTGTGGGATATTGTGCGATTCGCCCGTGGCCGCGGAATACTCTGCCAAGGCCGTGGTTCGGCGGCCAATAGCGTCGTCTGCTATTGCTTGGAAGTCACTTCGGTCGACCCTAATCAGCTCGATCTGCTGTTTGAACGATTCATCAGTCGCGAGCGCGATGAAGCGCCAGACATCGATGTCGACTTCGAGCATCAACGCCGAGAAGAGGTTTTGCAGTACATCTATGAGAAGTATGGCAGGCATCGCGCGGGAATGACCGCTACCGTGATTACCTATCGCATCAAGTCGGCGATTCGCGATTGTGGGCGTGCACTCGGCTTGGCACTCGATCGCATCGACGCGCTGAGCAAATTGATCGACGCACGAGTGGGCAGTGCCTCACTCGCAGAACGGGCAGCCGAATGTGGAATCGCCGCCGATTCGGAACTGGGGCGAAGGTTCTTGTACTTGGTCGACGAGCTGCTCGGTTTCCCACGGCATTTGTCGCAGCACGTCGGTGGCATGGTCATGACTCAAGGTTGGTTGTGCGAACTCTGCCCATTGGAAAACGCCTCGATGGATGGTCGGACGGTGATCGAGTGGGATAAGAACGATCTAGACGAATTGGGTATTCTGAAAGTCGATTGTCTATCGCTGGGTATGCTGAGTGCGATCCATCGCGCTCTGAATATGATCGAGGTTCACTATCAGCGCCCGCTGTCGTTGGCGACGGTGCCTGCTGAAGACTCGGACGTATACGACATGATCTGCCGCGCGGATACGATCGGCGTGTTTCAGATCGAAAGTCGTGCGCAGATGAGCATGCTCCCCAGGCTCAAGCCGCGTTGCTTCTATGACTTGGTGATCGAAGTGGCCATCGTGCGGCCCGGCCCCATTCAAGGTCAGATGGTTCACCCCTACCTCAAAGCGCGGCGTTCGGGAGTGCAGCCCGAATATCCCAACGATGAAATCCGCCAAGTGCTGGCCAAGACGATGGGAGTGCCAATTTTCCAAGAGCAAGCCATGCGGCTGGCGGTGGTCGCGGCGGGCTTTACGCCCGGCGAGGCGGATCAACTGCGCCGCGCCATGGCCGCCTGGCGACGCCCCGGGGTGATTGATCAATTCCGCAAGAAGCTGCTCGACGGCATGCTCGAGCGCGGACTGAGCGCCGAGTTCGCGGAGCGAGTTTTTCAGCAGATCCGTGGCTTCGGCGAGTACGGCTTCCCTGAATCTCACGCAGCCAGCTTTGCGTTATTGGTCTACGTCTCGTGTTGGCTCAAGCACTACTACCCAGCGGTGTTTTGCGCGGCCATTCTCAACAGCCAGCCGATGGGTTTTTACGCTCCCTCGCAATTGGTCCGCGACGCGCGCGAACATGGAGTGCGTGTTGCCAGTGTCGACGTCAATCATAGCGATTGGGAGTGCAAGCTTGAACGAGCTATTACCCCGGAAGGCAGGGCGACTGAAACCGCAGCCGCACAGCCTTGGCAACTGCGTTTGGGATTGTTGATGGTACGTGGACTGGCCAAGCAGATTGGCGAGCAGATAGTGTCGGTGCGACTGGCGGGTGGTGCCTACCGAGATCTGGCCGATTTCACGCGCAGAACTCGCTTGGGGCAAGCTGTCATCACACGCTTGGCCGACGCTGGGGCGCTGGAGAGTGTCACTGGCGATCGTCGCGCAGCCTATTGGCAAGCACTAGCACAAGATAGCTCGGCCAAAGAACTGAGCCTATTTGAAGCGACCGGTGCCGACGTCGACGATCCGCTGCCCGAGTTTTTGCAGCCGATGCAAGAAATTGAAGAGGTCTACGCCGACTACGAAACAACCGGCTTGTCCTTGCGCGCACACCCCGTCTCGTTTGTTCGCGAGCAGCTCGACAGACTGCGCGTCGTGACAGCCCAGCAATTGAAAAGTACCGCCGATGGTCGATTCGTGCGCGTGGCCGGAATCGTACTACTGCGACAGCGCCCAGGAACCGCCAAGGGGATTACGTTTGTGACGCTGGAGGATGAGACGGGCACCATGAATTTGGTGCTCAAGCCAAAAATCTGGGAGCGGTACTACAAGATCGCGCGACGATCCAATGCTTGGCTGGTTAATGGTGTGCTGGAGAATCGCGAAGGGATCGTACACGTGGTCGTCGGACGTTTGGACGATCTAACCGAACAAGTAGCTGGACTGAACCTCAAGAGTCGCGATTTCCATTAGCGCGTAGTGGACAAGGTTACGAGTCCCAGACCCGTACCAAATCAAACTCACTCGCGGGCCTCGTCCACTACTGCCGACCCTAAGCCCCAACACAGTCAGACCATTAATTATTTTCTTCCAAACCTTCGCTGTGCCCCACGTTTTTAACAGGGGCGAAGATCTGCTGAACCTCATCCAGCAACTGATGGTCGATCGGCTGCTCTGCCCACTCGGCCCATTTGCGGATGTTGTTCGGATTGGCACTCCCCGCAACGGTCGCGCTAATATCTTCATTAAGCAGACAGAATTGCAGGGCGAGCTGAGCGATATCAACGCCCTTGGCCGAGCAGTGTTCGGCGGCTCGTCTAGCGGCTTGTTGCACGTTCTGCGGGTCGCGAAACCAAGCGGGCAGAGTGGAATTGGTTAGCAACCGAGCGGCGAATGGCCCAGCGTTCATAACACCGACTCCCTTCTCCTTGAGCAGCGGAATCGTCTCGTCGGCGAAGCGTGTATTCTGCAACGTATATTGGTTGTAGCTCATCACGCAATCCACTGTGGTTTGCTCCAATATCTTGTGGAAAATCTTTTGCGGATAGCCACTGAAGCCGATGTAGCGAACTTTGCCTGCCTGCTGTTGCTTCCTCAGAGCCGGTAATGTTTCATCGACGATCTGCTGGAGCGGAACGAATTCGATGTCGTGGCACAGGACGATATCCAAGTGTCCGCAGCCCAGGCGGTGGAGCGAAACATCGACACTTTCGGCAACGCGACGAGCCGAGAAGTCAAAGTGATTTAAATCAAAGCGACCGAGTTTTGTACAGATTTGGTAACTATCGCGCGGCACATCTTTTAGGGCCACACCGAGAAGTACTTCGCTCATGCCACGTCCGTAGAATGGCGACGTATCGATAAAGTCGATTCCCAGTTCGAGCGCTACCTTCACCGAGGCGAAGACCTCGTCCAGCGTCACCCCGCGAAACTCGGCCCCTAGCGACGAGGCACCGAAGCTGAGGATCGGAAGTTCAAGTTGCGTATTTCCAAGTTTTCTTCGTTGCACTGTGAGGTAGTCCCGTTATTGGAGGAAAGTCAATTGGCTCGTTAGCATCGATCGAAAAACATACTTTACATCATTCCCAAACCCTAGCGAGCTTGCCTCGCCGGTGAATCAGTTTTGACGCTAGCAGGCCCCAGCGAGCTTGCCTCGCCGGTGAATCAGTTTTGACGCTAGCAGGCCCCAGCGAGCTTGCCTCGCTGGTGAATCAGTTTTAAAGCTAGCAGGCCATCAATGTCCCCCCCCTCAGCTTCCCATCGCATTGCCGCTTCTAGCAGCAATGCGATGGGAAGCTGAGGAGACACGGCGCATGCGGCGACGGCTAACTGGTAAAACTTGGCTCATGCCAGACAAGCTGGCATGGGGCCGATGCATTACAACGTTTCTAACTGGTAAAACTTGGCTCATGCCAGACAAGCTGGCATGGGGCCGATGCATTAAAACGTTTGAGGGGTAAAAAGGCTCCCAGCTAGTGACTTCTGGACCGCAGGATGCCTAGCACTGCCGAACGCCGACGCTGAGTAATAAATTGGCCCACAGCGCCTGGTCGGCCGTTTGAATCGTTAGCACGTGATCGTCGGACTGGACCGCCGAGTAGAAGTCCCATTTTTGAATTGGCTTCAATTCGCGGTTGCAGTTTGCCTCGCGTAGTATCTGCCGGAATTCCTGCCACACCGGCGGATCTTCCTTCGACGCATACTCGTCGCTCGGATCGATCCCCATGGTGTTGAACACGTCGATCGGAACGACCGACAACAGAGCGCGTAGGACTTGGGCAACCGTAGGAATTCCCGGAGTTAATTGCAGCGAGACCAATTCCGCGCGGGGGCCAATTTTCGACGCCGCTGGATAATTGCCATCGGCGATGAGTATCTTCGAATGGTGTCCCGCTCGCGCACAGGCTCGTAGGATTTCAGGATGCAACAGTTCGGTTTTTAGCATGATGGCCAATTCGGTTAGTCGTGGATCGCTCCGTCGGTCCATGTTCTAATATTTATTTAAATTCGCCGCGTCACCGTCTAGGGTAGCACAATAGCGACTGACCGGCGGAGCGCTCAGCGACTATCTCAACCGACGGGCGGCGGCCAGTCATTGTGTCGCATCGCGCCCCAATCAACAACTCCTGTCCCAGTGAAATCGCCACCGCTCACAGTTTGGAGATTGCTCAAGCTCCACCATCCATGCTAGTTTCTATGCCATTTGTAACCTGGTAGCATTGCCACTCGGTTTCCGTTTTAGACTTTCAAGATCGGACAACCGAAAGCGAAGCTACTTGAAAATCGCTTGTCCCCCAAGACTGCTAGCAGTACTATTAAGAGATGTTCATTTTTTTCGCGGACGAGCAGCGCTATTGGTACGAAACTCTCAGATTCAATCTAAGTGCGAACTGTATACGCTGCGTCGAGTGCTGCATCGTATTGGTTGAGCGTTCCGTTTTCGGGGCGAATAAAATTCAAATAGCACGAAAGTCGTTGAATCAAATCCCGCTGGAATCGAGAATGCGGAAACATGCAACGTTTCGCGATTTATGGTCGAAGTCAAGCGCACTGTTGGAATTGGGCGGACAATAACAATTAAAGGAGTTACTTACATGACGAAACAAGAATTGCAGGACGCACGCATCAGAGCAATCATCGGCGATGGCAGAGATCCAGACTTCGGTGAATGCCGAGATAAATTCTACGATCACCTCGTAAAATCAATGCAAATCCCGTGCGACGTCACTGGGATCGAAGACTTCGATTGGGAAGAATTCTATGTGTTTGGCCCAGGCGACCCGAAAGAGTATGCAAGGCTGCGCAAGAATCGGCCCTCTTACACAGACATTTTTGAACTTCTAGCAATTGAAAAAGATGTCGTTTCGCAGTGGAAGATGTTTGCTGGCGAAGATCTAGCGGGCCACGTCCGGCGAAAGACGGACGGCAAGGAATTCCACCTTGGTCTTGCGGAGATTAAGGTCGTGGATAAGAAATCACCCAACAATCAACTACTCGATGACTACGCAGTATGGCTCGTGAACAATCGGTAACTATGGTAATTGTCGTTGTCTGGCTAAACCTGCTCCTGCGCGAATGCAATGAATCCAATGGACGCAAAAACTGCGATGGCTGGTCCCAGACGCTTCCAATGGCAAGTTGGCGGATGGTTTGGTTCCGTTTTCGGTGGGTCGGCTTGGCTGATTCCGGCAGCTATTATACTTGGGCTTAACGGCCAATCGCGACTCGCACTATTGCCTGCGGGCTGCTGCTTGGCGCTGAATGCGCTCGGTGTTTGGCTTTGGTATCGCCGCGATCGTCTCCTTCCCTTTCGGGCGCTCCTCGGCATGTTGTCGGTGCTTGCTGTTTTGACCCCGCTCGTTTGGTTCTCGGTTTTGCTTTATGCGACGCCCGAATCACTCACTTCGCTAAATTGGCCTCAATCAGGGATCACGGGAGCTATGGTCGCGTCGATTTGCCCAGCAATCATCGCGTGGTTCTGCATTCTTGAATATTCGCATAGGGATGAATCACTGCGAGTCGACTGACGCCGTGACGCGATCGCAATTACAATGCAGTGAGGAGAACACTGAATGCAAATGACAGCAGTATTCATGGCTTGCCGCGAGGGTTACATCGGGTTTGTTGAGGCACTCCCAGGTGCCAACACACAGGGGGCGACCCTTGACGAAACGAGGCGCAATCTGAAGGAGGCCGTTCAAATAGTGCTTGAAGCGAACCGAGAACTCGGAGTTCATGACAGGGCGATGGAAGCTCGCAGGCTGTTGAACTTTGAAATGCAGCACATGGATCGATACTCGCGACTCTCACAGGACAACTTTGATGCAATTCTGATCTCAGCCGATCCGGCGTCGATTGACTCCCGTCGCCGAGTACGTTCAATTTTTGCATGGGAATCGGCGGATCGTCAAAGTTTTGGATCTATTTGGTTTGGCGATTCGTGAACAGTGGGGTAGGCTGGATCGACGTCGTAGCACAGAGCTTTAAGTTAGTTTCAGAAGAGCAAATACCAACTGCGGAGCTCCAGGCTCTCAGTGATGACGAGCTATTGTCTCGACTTCACGTCTCAGAACTCAATAGATAGTTGTCGCTTGCCTTGGTAGAATACACTGATGCCTGAAATTTCACGTTTTCTCGGTATTGTCATTCGCATGTACTATCGCGATCATGCTCCGCCGCATTTCCACGCGACATATGGAGATTACGAAATCACCGTCGAAATTGAGAGCGGCGTGACCGAAGGCCGTTTTCCACGCCGCGCCTTAACCGCAGTACTTGAATGGTCAGCGGAACACCAACGTGAACTTCGCGACAATTGGGAACGAGCACGGCGTGAAGAGTCCCTTGAGAAAATCGAGCCATTGGAGTAATGCGATGATTACTGTAACTCACGCAACCTATGTTGATGATTTCCGTATTCGCATCGTGTTAAGCGACGGTACAAATGGCATCGCTGATTTTCGAGGGCGGCTAGATGGGCCGATTTTCGAGCCGCTCAATGATCCGCAGTATCTTGCGAGTTTCGAGTTGACGGAGCACACACTTCAATGGGAAAACGGTGCAGACTTCGCGCCCGAGTATCTTCGTGACCTTATCCACCAAACGGAATCGGCGACCGACGCAATGCAACGGAGTCGCGGAGCTGGGCAACTTTGAAATAGATAAACACTTGCGAGTCTGCCTTAACCGCTGCCACTATTCGTATGACTGAATGCTTGGCCACCAGGGAATAGTCAAAATGTAGTTGGCCTGATAAGGCAGAAGCCTGTCGCTGCAACGTCTGAAATCTCGGTTGGCATTCCGTCGAAACGTGCCTCCCAAGAATCGTCCGAGCCGGTATATTGCTCGAACTGTCAGTGCAAGGTGACGCCGGACATCGACCATCGCTGCCCGTCCTGCGGATGGGCAATGTAGATTGCACGATTGGTTGACTGGTGAATTGCCTCGCAATTGCGGCAACTGGTTTTTTGAAAGTACATGGCCGCTCGGAAAACAACGCCATTGGCACTTTTGCATGGATTTTCCACTTCGTACCCAGATTGTGTAGAACGAACTAAATGAGCATGGAACTCCCGTCACTGATTCACTCAGAACTCGGTGGCCTCGACGTGTAAATGCAACGTCGTGTTTTGGCATTCGTTCGTACTCTGAAGCAATCGCCTAAAGGTATGTCAGGTGCTGAGCTCAGAGGATTTGCGGGCACGCTAAGCGAAGCAAGTTTCGGAGATCGGCGCCGTCTCCTCGCCGTCGGAAGGGCATACTGGACGAGTCGATTACGAGCACGAGCACGAGCACGAGCACGAGCACGAGCACGAGCACGAGCACGAGCACGAGCACGAGCACGAGCACGAGCACGAAAAATTGAAAAGGATGGTGGCGTTCAGCGAAAAGCGTCTAGGGAAGCGAGGTGACGGCGACTATTCGCTACCGGGCTTTGACAGCCGGCGCAGTGGCTGGTCGCTCTCTTTGCCGAAAAACCGCGAAGCTTCGGGCGTGGCCAACAGCTCGGCTAACGCTGGAGAGGAACGTAGACGCACATCGAAAAGATTGTCACCTCGCTTGGTGACTTCTCCATCAAGCTCCCCGTCTGCGACTGCTTTGCGAAATACCTTGGGATCGCATGATCGGGCGTATAGGGCGTCGTCTTCCATCCTCGACAGCCACATAAAAGCCAAACAATCGTCGCGCTTAACGTCAGTCGGCACGAACAGCAGCGGCCGGTCTCCGGCAAGTCGCAGGTTCATAGGAATGTTCCGCGCCTTGAACTCGTGCGTCTCTTTATCCCACTCAGTAAAGGCGACGACGAAGTCAGAGGTCTCCCCACGCTCCACGTAGTAAACCGTCTCCCGGTCGTCGACCCAAGTTCCGCGGAGTGAATCGAGCACAGTCCCATCCATCGCTTTGCCAAACGGCTTGTCCACCGTTACGCTGTTGCACCCGAGCGTAAATGCTAACAGTACCGTGGCGATGAGCGGGAATGTGCGCATGGTTAATC
>JADYZV010000072.1 GCA_020852965.1 Pirellulaceae bacterium
CCCGAAGCGGTATCAGCGCCAGCCGTTTTCAAGACGGTTTCCTCATCCAGCCGGATGTCTTCCAATAGTGCAAAGCGCCCTTAACGAGGATCGAACTCGCCGCGAACTGATCGACAATCAGCCTCCACCACCAGATGGACTCAAGGGCATACAGTTAAACAGGGTGACCGATCGGAATTGAACCGACATGGACTTGGTTCACAGCCAAGTTCCTGAACCAATACAGGACGACCACCATCCTCAAAATGCAGCACCGGGGACAGGAATCGAACCTGCGACCTTCTGGTTCAGAGCCAGATGCGACTACCAGCAGTTGCTACCCCGGAATGTGAGTCGAATTTTCGAGCACGGGCGATAGGAGTCGAACCTACATACCACTGCTTCAAAGGCAGCTGACTTACCGTTAGTCGACACCCGAATGTTGATTTGGAACTAAGAGTGCCATGTCGGAGTCGAACCGACCTGACCGGATTGGAAGTCCAGTACCTTTGCCGCTCGGTCAATGGCACAATTATCTAACACAGGCGGAAGGAGCGAGAGTTGAACTCGCAAGGCTGTTACGCTCGCTCCGCTTCGAACGGAGTGCCGTCGCCAATCGGCTGGCCCTTCCACTAAAAGCTCCGGAGGCAGGAATCGAACCTGCGGCTAAGCGATTAACAGTCGCCCTCCCGTACCAGCACAGGACCCACCGGAATGTTTTTCATAAAAGTCAGGATGGTCGGATTCGAACCGCGATTCAAAGTTGTTGGCTCGTGCTCCCGAAGCACGCGCCCTCGTCAAAGAAACGCTGGCCCTACTTTCCCACACCCTGAGTTTCGTTAATGGCGGGAGACGGATTCGAACCATCGACCTCCAGGGTATGAACCTGGCGAGCTGACCAACTGCTCCATCCCGCAAAGCGCCTAGTGAGAATTGAACTCACGTTTTCTGCATGGCAAGCAGATGGGTTACCACTACACCATAGGCGCGATTATTTCGGATCTACCAAATTGTCAAAGATCAGCTTGCGTTCACGGAATTGTCAAATCCATGAACAGAGCACCGAGTGAGAATCGAACTCACGCCGCCGCTTTACGAAAGCGGTGTCATTCCACTAGACCATCAGTGCTTGTGTGTTTCAGTTTTCGCAGTGGGACCGGTGGGAGTTGAACCCACATCGTTCGGTTTAAGAGACCGCACGGAAGCCGCATAAAACCAAGGGAATACGCACATATTGCAACGCAGTACACTTAGCGGTACACTAATGCTAGCTATTCCAGGCTAAGTCAGCCAATAAGATGACCCCGCAACTACGCGAATAGTTCGGGGCCGTGATGCCAATTACTTGAAAGGATACTGGCATGAGCGTTAGTGTACCAAAACGAGCAGTAAAATTCCCGCTGTTCAAACATCCCCGCGGCTATTGGTGCAAGACCGTACTCGGTAAGCATCGCTACTTCGGAAAGATTGAGGATGACCCGCAAGGTAAGGAAGCGCTGAAGCACTGGCTTCACGACCGACCGTACCGTCTAGCAGGCCTGGAGCCACCAGCGTTCGACGAGAACGACGCGGGGGTTATCTCGGTCAAGTATGTCTGCAATGCGTTCTTAGAAGCCAAGGAAGCCAAGCTAGACGCAGGCAATCTATCCAAACGCACTTGGGATGAGCTTAAAACAACTTGTGACCTGTTGATGAAAGCGGTCCCACCGTCGCTTGAGGCAAAACTACTTCAGCCGGTGCACTTCGCTAAGATTCTTGCCGCGATCAACAAACGGTGCCAGTCGCCAAATACTCGAGGTAAGTTCATCGGACAGGTGAAAGCCGTGTTCGTCCATGCGTACGCCAATGGGTTGATCGACCGACCAGCAAACTTTGGCTCGGACTTTAAGAAGCCGCCGCAAATTGCTTATCGTCAGCATGAAAACGCAAAAGGCGATCAGTCATTTACAGCGGTGGAAGTCAATCGGCTGTTGAAGGCAGCGACCGTCAACGCCAAGGCAATGATTCTACTTGGTTTGCAAGGTGGCTTGGCAAACACCGAGCTAGCCGAGCTCCCGCGATCCGCGATCAAGGGCGCGTGGCTTGACTGGCCAAGAGCCAAGACGGCAACACGTCGCAGGATACCGCTTTGGCCGGAGACGCAGAAAGCGATTAAGGCGGCTATCGCGCACGGTCCCGAGGATGGTGAGCTAGTGTTCTATCGGAACAAGAGGCAGAGCTTTTGCGACGATCAGCGGAACGGTCAACACGTTGGCAGGCTATTTGTGGTGACATCGGAGAAAGCCAAAGTTGTCGGCCATTCGTTCTATGATCTTCGTCGCACGTTCCAGACGGTAGCCGAGAACATGGAGCCTATCGACCCAGCCGCGATCAGAGCGATTATGGGACACGTTGACGGTCAACGCGATATGTCGTCAAGGTATCGTCAGAACATCGCAGACAAGCGATTGCAGGCGGTCACAGAGCACGTACGGAAGTGGCTCGGTAAGCCGGCTAAGCGAGGTGCGAAATGAACATCGTTCAAGACCTAGCGAGTATTTGCAGCCAACTTGATTTAGGCGTGATTGATGGCGACCGCATAACCACGCTACTGCGCGACAGTGAAGCCGAGCATAAGTGCGACCGGCTATCGCTCCATCGTTCTACCGCCGATGGCCGCTGTGAAATCAAAGATCAATTGGTTATCCAACTACGCCGCCTATCGCTTCTCAAAAACGATAATAAGCGTGATGAGATTGCCATACAGCAGGCACCTAGAATCAGAGGCTTATTACAGCAGTTCTTGGAGAAATACAGTTCGGCTACAGAGGCTAGCGTAGATGACGTTATCCGTCGAAAGTTCCGCCGAGTATTGAAGTCGAAAGGTTCGCAAAACGAGCGTGCTGATTCGATTGACAAGCAAGTCACCGCTGAACAGTGGCAAGAGTTCAGGAAGTCGCATGGAATCAGCAAGGACAAGCGAGCCTACTTCTACAAGCTGATTCTTGATTGTGATGGCGACAGGCCGCCAAAGTGGCTCGGAATCTAAAATAGCCGCACTCAAAAGCAATTCCCAGCGCTCTACGTAGCCTCTACGCACTAGCTTTTTTCAAAAAAAGTTTGTGCGTTTTTCATTGGTATTTGATGCGATCCGCGCTCTACGTGGAAGCTACGTAGAGGCTACGTAGAAGTTGAGATAAGCCGCTAATCGGTTCTAGTGGACTCGTTGTTTTTAACCAAACCAGCGAGGTAAGAAATGCTACTCGACATCGACCAAGACCGAGCGTGCACGGTCCAATTCGCAGCCGAATTTCTTGGAGTTACCGAAGAATCGGTATTGGCGCTAATTAAGCAAGGCGTGCTACCAGCGTCAAACATCAACACCAAGCCAGACGCACAGCGGCCACGCTGGCGGATTCTCTCAAGCGACCTAGGCCGCTTTCTACTCAAGACTCGCCACTATGTGCCGACCGACGCACCGAAGGCCAGACGCGCTAAGGCAACGCAAAAAGACTACTTCGCTTAGGGAGCCCGACCATGCAGTTAAGCAAGACTGACATCGGCGCGGTGCTCGAAATTATCGAGGACATCGAAGACCGCGACTACTGCGAGCAAGAGCTGATTGCTCTTTTCGTTCCCGTTGAAGCGTGGATGGTTTTCGATGGAATGGCAATCATCCCAGGCAAAAACGTGTTACTCGCGATAGCACTTTGGATCGGTGCAGACATTGGGAATTCACCCATCGACGACAACGGCAAGATTCGGTTTCACCGGTTGAGAATCTGCATTCGCAAGCACGCTATCGAGCTTCGCGATTCATTGACCCAGTAAACGCGAAACGCTGGGAGGCTAACCCCAGCGCTGCGCAAATCGTTCAGTTTCCCGCTCTCACACGGAATATCTAAATGTTACCGCACTCGGACATCGAAGTCCACCGAAAAACACCACCGTGCTCCTGTCCCGATTGCCTGCGAGCCACCGCCGCCGCCGATCAACGCCGCGCCGAGCTGGACGCGATCTTCAGCCGGCTTGATGAGGTCGAGCGTTTGAGCAAGGAGGCATCGGAATGAGCGACATCAGCCACCCATCCGACACGCTACATGGCGGACCATTCGACGGTTTATACCTCGAAGATGAGCATTATTGTGAAGAATGCGTATACGTTAGCGCAGGTCAATGTCGCCTTGCCGTCTACGAGCGAAGCGAAACTACTGGACTTCTTGAGTTCACCAAATACAGGCCGACTGGCGAAGGCTTTATGCCTGATATTCGGCCGAACAGTCGGGAGGTATCGGAATGAACAATTTGGAAACCGTTTCCAAAAAGCGCGGTAGGCCCACTTCGTTAACAGAATCCGAGCTTCAGGCCGCAGCAGCGTTTAATCCTGGTTCTACTCGCCGCGGTTCACAAAATTGGGCATACCAAACTCGTGCTCTTCGTGAACTTTTGCCAAAGGATAGCAACGCCGCGCCTTATTCGCATTTCCTGCCATCCGAAAACGAAGTGGTGCATGGAAGGAAAAAGATCCCGCATGTTCTTTTATCGGAAATTGGAAGACTGCCATTCGACTGGATGAAGCCCATCGCTCAAGAAATCTGTGAGCGCAGGCTTTCGGTAAAGGAAGCGGTCAAGTACGTGAAGCAGTTGCGTATCGGTAATTCAAAAAAACCGTTCAAGCAATCTGAACTTATTTCGATGATCGCGAACGCTATTGATAGTTACAGCGAAACGCACGAAACCCAACTAAGTCAAATCCTATGCGCTCTTGAGAGTGTTTCGGAAATCGTTTCCGAATTGATGGAGGCATCGGAATGAACAGAAGCTCGACTCTCGACGAACCAGCCGACTTAAAGGCTGAGCATGGCAGCCCATCATGGGCGCGCGGTGTTGCGCGGAAGATTCAATTTGAAGTCAAGAAACTGGACAGCGATGTTTCGTTGGTCCAGAGTTGGATCGAAGTTGCAGCCGAGAACGAAGTCTGGCGGATCCTAGGCTACGTTTCGCTCGACACGTTCCTGGTCGCGGAGGCTAATGTTTCGCAGTCGATCATTGATTCGATTCGCAACGCGCAAAAGGGCACAACTATTGCCGAAGCTCGAGCCAATCCAGCGGCCAAACACGGTGAAATTGGGAACGGTAGAGTTGGAGTTTCCAAGTCTACTTTACCACCAGGGACGAATAACAAGCGGATATTAGCAAACCTTGCTCGAGATCACCACGACGAATTGCTAGACGCAATCGAAGCGGGCGAGATGTCCGTCAACCAAGCTGCGATCCGCGCCGGCTACCGCAAGAATCTATCGCACGCCGAAAAGTGCGTGGCTGCATTCCGTAAGGCGGAGAACCAGGCGGAACTACTCGGGCAGCTACGGCAGATCGTAGAGGCCGCACAATGAGACTCATTCATCCCAGCAACGAAACACGCAATCGCGAGTTTGAAGCGTTGACGATCACGGCAGACATCGTTGTCGGCTTCGGCATTACCGATCACCTGGACGTGATGCGTATTCACGAAGCGGTGCTTCGAGTGCTCGAGCGTTTGACCAGTGAGTCAGCGCGGGAGCGAGTCCTAGAACTGCTTGGATTGGAGGACGACTAATGGACTGGATCAAGCTCCACAGGAAGATTCTAAATAGCGCGGTGGCTTCGGAGGATGAGTTGCTTGGCCTGTTCACCCGGGTATTGCTCTGCGTGAACTTCAAGCCTAAGTGGTTCAAAGGCTACGAGGTGAAGGCAGGTCAATTTGTGTTCGCGTGGCGGAAGTTGCCACAGCGACTATACCCAAACACTGATAGCCGACCGTCGAAAAACACAATCACAAAACGCTTGAATCTTCTCAAGTCGTTTGGCGCTGTGCAAATTGAACCACACCCCAGCCAAAGATTCTCGATTCTGACAGTTCCAAACTGGGAGCGATACCAGCAGCGGAAGAGCGAAAAACTAGCTGAAAAAGCGTACCCAAATTCTGGTACGGTCCCTGGTACGGTCCCTGGTACGGTCCCTGGTACAGAGAGAAGAAGGATTAAGAAGGTTAAGAATGTAAAGAATCTTTCTTCAAGCGAGCTTGAAGCGTTTGAGAACTTCTGGAAATCGTACCCAGTGAGGACGACTCCAGGCGGAACGAAAACGCGCGGATCGAAAACCAACGCGCTCAAGCAGTGGAAGGCACTTCCCGCCAAAGATCGAGCGTTAGCCGTTCAGGCCGTATCGACATATCGAGACTCTGGCCAGATCCCCAAAGACTGCGAACGCTGGTTGCGTGGTCGATGCTGGGAGGACTGGCTTTCTACTGCTATCGAATCCACAGCCACCAAGGTCTGCGATCCACGCCAATGGGCCGACGCGATCTTCCCTGGTGATGACGCTCCACCCAAACCGCAAGGAGTTCTATCTTGAGCGAATCCGAGTTGACCCGTCACCGTGTTGAATGTGAAAGCGCTCTGGTTTCAATCGCTCTTCGCGATCCAGTAGCCGCAATCGACCATGTTCTGTCCATCGTCAGGCCGTCAGACTTCGAGGATAGCGACTTGGGCGAGGTTTACGACGTTCTACGCGACTTGCACGGCGCGGGCTTTGGTATCGAGCTGGAGGCTTGCGTGGTCGAGCTGCGTAAGCGTGGCGTGATTGACCGAATCGGAAAACATGAGTTGCGACAGATTCTCCAGGCAGGTTACTCGGTTGGAAATGCGGAGTTCTACGCTCGTGAAGTGGCTAGGCTTGCTGACCATCGTAAGGTGGTAGCTCAGGCCAGGTTGGTTCTACAATCCGCCGATGACGTGAAAGCAGACCCGCAATACCTGCGTGACCGATTCGAGGCAGCCACTAGGCTTGATCGAGCTGCGTCTACAGCTTCGACCATCGCGCAGTGCGTCAGCAGGATGGCACAGACCCACCGAGCAGCGTTGACGGACGGAAGTAAGCTCGGCATGAGTACGGGCTTCAAGAGCCTGGACAACGCTACTAGTGCAATGCACAGGCAACAGCTTTGGTTGTTGGGTGCTCGGTCCAACACTGGCAAAACGGCGTTTGCAGTCGCTCTGGCGAGCAATCTAGCCTCTGGCCGCACGGGCAGCCGCCGCAACGTGGTTATGTTCAGCTTGGAGATGAGCGAAATTGAACTGGCCGAGCGCTGTTGTGCCGACGAAATCGGGATCAACTACAGCCGATTCAACCATACGACGCTTGAGCCAAGCCACCTAGATTCAATCGACCGATACGGCGCGATTTTCACAAACTGGCCATTTGTCATTTGCGACAAGTCGAGTTTGTCAGTCGAGGAAATCGCATCGCGGGCCAAGATTCACGCGCCGGCCAGTGGGCCCGATCTAATCATCGTCGATACTCTTCAGCGCGTCAGGCCACGCAATCCACGAGCAGACCGCCGCTTACAGCTTCAGCAGATCACCAATGACCTGAAAGACGTGGCGAAGAGTCTCAATTGCTGCGTGCTGTTGTGTGCTCAGCTTAACGCCGGCGCTGAAGGCAAGTCTCCAGACCTAACGCACTTGAGCGAAGGCAAGCAGGTTATCGAGCCTGTTGATACCTGCGTGCTGATGCACAGGCCAGACCGCAACAATCCAGAGGTAATTTTCAAGATCGAGAAGTTACGACGCGGTGCACGGAAGGAAATCTCGCTCGACTTCGATGGCAAGTTTCAACGGTTCACGGAAGGTCCAATTGTGGACGCTGCACCCGTTGGGGAGACGTGGCAAGGATGAGCAGACCGCGCAAGAACCGCAATCCCGACCGTTGCAAGTTGTGCGGCGCACTCTGCGTAGAGTTCCCCGAGGGTTGGCAAATCTGTTATCCGTGCTGGATGCAGCGAGACAAGCCGAGCCGTGAGCAACGCTACATTCTGGACGTTCCACCCGTCCAGACGATTGGATGCGTCACAAGCCAGCGTGGGGAATTGTTAAAACCGACACGCATGTCGAATTTAACATCAGTCAACGCACCACAGGAGCCGTCGAAGTGATTTTCATAATCGGCTGTGAATGCGGCGGAAAGTACACGGTACGCGACACTCGCAAAGTCGGTATGTCGTTGGTTCATCGCATCAAATGCGATTCATGCCCAGCCAAATCGAAGATCGTAAAGCCACTCGACGCCAACGGAAAACAAATTCCCGACTTGATACTAGATTCTAGTAATAGCGTTTCTCAGCAGTCGTCACCTCTTCGGTAGGATTAAACCAACGCAGTCAATCACGCACCACACACCCACATGGAGCCACGCAAATGGCAAAGACAACCGAAATTCAAGAACTGGCAAACGAAGTGGCAAGCCAAATCAAAAAGAATCGACGGCTCGTGCTACAGCAGGCCGAGCAGGTTATCCGAGCTGCAGTCGAGGAAGGCCGACCGCTCGACTATGAAGAGATAGAATTTTTAACAGCCGAAGCCGGCTTCGACAGACCGCGAATCAACACCGAAATGCGCCGGCTGAATCGAGTCATCCAACTCCAACAGCGTGCAGGCACCACAGCCGACCGCTCTAAGTTGGTCAAGCATGTGGAAGCCACCGCCGCAGAGTTCGCGAGCCGTGGGCCAGAGCTTGAAGCACAGATTCAGCAGTTGCAGGCCGAGCGTGACAAGCTGGAAAAAGCATCCACTACAGCACAGCGCCGTCATGAGGAAGTGCTAGCCGCACTCGATGGCCTCACCAAGTGCGTTCCCGCAACAATCGCCGCAGCGAATAACGCGAAACGTGGCACGCTGAAAAACACTGTTGGGCGCGAACTGTCTGAAATGCAGATCGACCTTGCACAGATCAAGCTGCTTGTGGCCGGTCCAGTTGCAGGTTCCAGGAATCCTGAGTTTTACTGGCATTCGTTGCAATCATTCGACCGCGATCTAGTTGTTGTCACGCACGACGCTGGCCGCCAAATCCGATACTCCTACTCGGACAAATGGCCGGAAGCCAAGGCACAGCTCGAGTCAGAGCTGCCAAAGCGCGAGGCAGACATTCAAGCACTTGAGACGCAGCTAGCCACCGAGCTTGCCGCGCTCGAAAGCGAACTGCAAGTCTACTGGCGGTAGTCGTTGTTGTTTCCTCTCCCAATGAAAGATCACACTATGAGCATCAAAGATAAAATCCACACGGCTAAACTCGCTTTTGCTGCGGGCACCGTCAACGCAGACGCCAATGGCTTCTTGCATGTTGCTGGCGTTGGCGACATCCGGTTATCGTCGGAGTTCACGGCATCGGTAGGCCGATCACGTCAAGCAGTTGGCACCACAGCCAGGGCACGATGGGACAATGCGGTTGAGGCCGCTATGCTCAAGTGCCGTGGCAATCGTCGTGCAGCGGTCAACATGGTGGTGCGTGAGAATCCTGGTTTACGTGAGGCGTTGGTGAAAGCAGCCAACGCCAAGCCAGTTGCACGACCTAAGCCAGTCGCACGCGCACAGGTGTCTACCGTGAGCCATGCTACTCAGGCGCGATGGAACGCAGCGATAGAGGCCTCTTCGGCACCATGCCGCACTCGCGCCCAAGCCATCGCACTTGCCAGCCGTCGCAATCCACAGCTTCGAGCTAAGCTGGTGGCCGAAGCTAATCAGGGCAGACTACAGCCAGCCAAGGCGACAGTGAAGCCAACAGCCAGGGCAACAGCCAAATCGGACAGCGATCTCTTCCGACAGCAGTTGGCTCAACTAATGGCCGATGGGATGAGCAGACGCGATGCCGCCAAGCAACTCAGCGAGACGATGGGGCTCAGCCAGCCACGGCAGGAATTTCCTGATTCATACTGGGATGCACGTAAGGCAAGATATTATTCGTAGGGTTGATGCAAGCCATCAGTGGTTCGCTCGGCTTTCTGACAGGTTATCCGAGCGAGCAAACGACATCGTGCTGGTGGCTCGCTAGGTGACTGTTGGTTGTGTTTCATGTCTCCTGTGCACAGCCAGCAGTCACCCATTTCTACTTGGATGGGCATACGCCTATGTTAGGTTCTCCCTGTTCTGTCGCACCTAAAGCGGTAAAAATCAGCTCAGCCGTTTCCACAGAGACTCTTAGCCTTCCTTGCAAAAGTTTGAATTGTGGCGATCAACAGAATCCAAAAACGCCTGGAAAAGCTAGAGCAAACCACAGCCGGCGCGGATATGTCCGTGGAAGCCGAGCGTTTATTGGTGTCGTTACTGGGCAGGTTCGATGCACTTTGGTGGCCGTTTCGCACTCACAAAGATTCTTATCGTGCCGAAGTAAGGCGTTTACAGCGTGAATATCTAGCCGGTCAAGGCGGATTGAAAGCTCGGTCGCAGGGCGCGAACAATTGGAAAGCGGATCACTTCACACGCAATGAGCTGATAGCCTCAGGCGCAGTCAGTCCGCACATGAGCGGCGGTCAAGTCACCGAAATGCGGCTCACTCCCCAGGGTATCGCAGACGCCAGAGCGATGGTAGGCGACCGTCTGCATACGCTCGACAATCAGACCACCTACATTCTATGGCTGTTGCTGTGCCGGTTCGAGGGATGTGAGCACAGCGGGTTGTGGATGATCGAAAACAATCTGTTGGGCGAGGATGTTTGTGCTGGCGACAATTCGAGCAAATGGGATCACGCCACTGAGTACGTTCTACCGCTCTTGTCTTGTGGTGCTGTCGAGAGCTGTAGCGATGCGTGGCACCGTGTCTACTATCGAGCTGTCCCAGGCTTCGAGCTCCCCACAGAGCCATCCAGCACAGCCACAGAGCGACCGTGGGCCGATGCTGCGTATGTCATAGCGTTCCAGCGTGAACGAGCTGCACTTGAGCGTTCCGAGTGCTTAGACGGCGGTATCGTTATCCCCATGCGATGCACATGAGGTAACTAATGGCAGCCAATGGCAAGTTTGAAGCGATGGCACTATCGGTGGCGACAGGATCCAGCGTCAAGGCAGCCGCACAGGCCGCCGATTGCAGCGAGCGTCAAGGTTATCGCTATTCGTCGTCAGATGCGTTCCGCCGCCGCGTCAATGAGTTGCGTAGCGAGATCACCGCGCAGGCAGTCGGTCAGCTAACACTAGCAGCGAGCCAGGCAGCCACCACGCTTGTCGAGTTGCTCGACGTGAGCCAAGAGCCGTCAATCCGTTTGCAGGCGTGCAAAGCGATCCTAGCGAGCTTAGCACCAATGTCCGAGTTGGGAGAGCTTCGGGCGCGGTTGGATGCGATTGAGCACAGCAAATGACGCTGGGCATCGTCTGCATTTGTGGCTCGGTTCGCTGGCGAGTGGTCTACACGCGTCCTCGTGTCGAGTGTATCGAGCGCCGGCGTGAGTGTCGGAAGTGTGGCCGGAGGATCACTACGGTAGAGCGCGTTCGAGGTGCTCGCAAAAGTCCCGATTCGACCAGCAAAACGCAGGGTGAAAATGGGGTGCTGTTGCAGTGAGCGATTGGGCGACTGGATGCTGCGACTAAGCAAGCTGCCATCGCGGCAGCTTGCTCGCTGAGGTTGCAGTGACCGATTGGGCGACTGGATGCTGCGACAATCAAAGTCACAAGATGTTACTTTGATCGACCTGTTGCAGTGACCGATTGGGCGACTGGATGCTGCGACGCATAAAAAGAAGGGTGATACATCAAATGATGTATCAGTTGCAGTGACCGGTTGGTCAGGCGAGCTGTTGGCGGATATGGAAAAGCAAGCTGGTCGACGGGGTAACAAGTTGTTACCCCAACTCAGCGACCTTGGCATAAGCAAGATGCAATCAAGCCTCTGCGATTGCGGGGGGCTTTTTTCGTAGTTCTCAGCTAGTGTACGTACACTTGGCAAGCCTGGATTGTGCCGAACTATCCAAGGCTAACTTTAGCGATTCCCTTGGAAAAACGCCTATATGCAAGGCTTTCTAATCGTCCAAGTTTGTTTAAGAGACCGATGCATTACCTTGTCTGCCACAATCCCTTTTGTTTCAGTCGGCGTGGAGGGAATTGAACCCTCGACCTTCGTCTTATAAGGACGCTGCTCGGACCATCGAGCTGCACGCCGCTTGCTTAAGAGTGAGGCCGGAGAGATTCGAACTCTCACCTGGC
>JADYZV010000073.1 GCA_020852965.1 Pirellulaceae bacterium
ATTTTCCCCCTACGCGACCACCTTGATGACCTGGGGAGGCTTGCGCGGCGGGATCTCGATCGCTTTGGCGCTCAGTCTGCCGCCGACCGCCAACCGCGATTTGTTTTTGACCGTGACCTACGGTGTCGTGGTCTTCTCGATCATCGTGCAAGGGCTGAGTATCGGCAGCCTGGCCCAGAGATTGCTTCGAATCGACGCCAGCGGATGAAAACAACGAGGCTAGGCTCGAATGGATTTCGTGGCCGTGGAGTATCTGTGGGCCGCAGACGCAACCTTACCTCTTTGTCCAGTCCCCACAACGAAGGTGGTCCATTAGAGTTGTATCGTTGGGGGATCGAGCAAAGGATAGGACTATAATAGTCGATGTAGAATTGACAATACTGTGAATACCTAGTGCTTCAACCATTTTTAATTTTTGGGTTGGTCGTAGTGGACGAGGTTACAAGTCCCAAACGTATTACGAATCAATCGGACTCGTAACCTCGTCCACTACCCTTGATTTTAAAGTGGTTGAAGCACTAGTCGCTCCTTGGCTTAAGGCTTTATCCAAACTAGTACTCACATGCCGCTACCGATTGTCACGCTGAAGAACGACGAACGATGGGACTGCCAGCGGTGTGGTTTTTGTTGTCGTGGTAGCTTGATTCTGCTCAGTGTGGAAGACGCTCAGCGGTTGCGCAGCCAGAAATGGGACGAGCAGCCGGAGTATGAAAAGACTCGCATCATGGTTCGGCATCGAGGTGCGGGTAGTTCCTTTCGGCTGGCTCATCGCGACGATGGAACTTGCATCTTTCTCAATGAAGACGGACTGTGTCGCATCCATACAAAATTCGGTCTCGAAGCCAAACCAACGGTCTGTCGCACGTTCCCGATGCAATTGATCCCGCATGAGAAACACGCTGTGTTGACGTATCGCCGCGCGTGCCCATCCGCGGCTGCGGATCGCGGCACGCTGGCCAACGAGCGCGTGGCGTTGATAAAGCAAATGGTGCAGGGAGATTGCTTAAAAGCCGAAGCGATCGTGCCTCCGCTGTTAAAGTCAGGCGAACAACGCAATTGGAAAACGATTCGTATTGTGTTGGAGTCCGTTGGCGATTTGCTGCGTGACGGGCGATATCCGCCTGTGCGGCGATTGGTTCACGCGTTGCAGTTCGCCAGAAACATAGACGCCGCAAAAACGCGGCGCTTAACCGATCGCCAAATCGCCGAACTCGCGCGGACGTTGGCCGAGCTGATGCCTGAGGAAGCCAAACCGTTTTTTGAGGATCGCAAATCCCCCACGAGAATATCGAAAATCTTGTTTCGGCTGACGGCGGTGTCATACGCTCGCCTGCATCCGCATTGCCGGCACGAAGCGAACTGGTCCATGCGGTTGGACTTGGCGCGAACGTCGTGGAAATGCTTGCGAGGATCGGGCCAAACGCCCGTTTGGGGCAATGCGTTTCCCGCCGCAACATTCGAGTCCCTCGAAGAGCCCCTGGGCATCAAGTCGCCGGACATCTACCTGCCGTTGAGCCGATTGATCGAGACGACTTCGGAGTCATTTCTGTACGCACTTGCCAATCGTGGCCGATGGTCGGTGACCGACAGCATCCGGGGTTTGGCATTGCTGTTTCCGATCGGCATGTGGCTGCTTCGCTGGCAGGCTTCCCATCACGAGCCGACCTCGGAGGACATGTTGAACATCGTCGTGACGCTCGACCGTGGTCAAGGAGAACAGTCGCTGAGCAGTAAATTGCAGCGTCTGAAACTCGCGATGTTGGGTTTCAACGGTGAACTGGAGCGACTGGTTGTCTGGTATGCTCGTTAAACCCCGATTATTTATCAGTGCATAAAACGAGAGCCTAGTGGTCCGTCAAGATTGAGTATTCGGGTAGTGGACGAGGTTACGAGTCCGTTTTATTTGAGGTATCACAGGACTCGTAACTTCGTCGACTACGATCCACCGTAATTTTTAGCTGTCACAGAGCACTAGCAGGCTACTCGCCTTCGACCAGTACCTCTTCCAGAGTCGGCAGTGCCGATTCGCGTTCGGCCTCGCTGATTGGTGCAAAGGCCATCGACGTTTGGATCGAATAATTGCAAATGCAACTGGCACTCGCCTCAGGAATCAGCAGGCGGCCTGCGGCAGGGATCATGTTGATCCAGCAGCCGGCGCGGTTGGGCGCTAGCGCCGTGAATGCCTTGCCACCGGGTCGCGACAAATCGAGCAACGTTGGATTGCTGGCGCGAAAGAAAAGGAAATGGCCGGTACCGGTCAGCGTACCGCAACTATGGCCTGGACGTACCAGCGCCCAATCTTCCGCTGCACCCTCGGGAACGACCCGGTTACCATTCCGCAGGTCATACAGATAGGGTTCGGCCACCAAGAGTTGTGTTCCGTCGGCTTGGCTGAGCAGCACTGGATGATGAACTTGTTCGCCATGAAATAGCCCGCTGCGCACATGCCGATGTTTGGCTTGCCAAATCGGCGCGCCGTCCTTGAGCGACCATACCCGCATGGCGTAGTTCGCCTTGTCCTCTTCGCTTTCGGAGGTCGTCAAGACGACTTTGTCGCCGGCCAATTGACCATACATCATATTGCTCGCTTCAGGCCAAACTAGCGGTTGTTCCCAGGCGACTGCACCTGTCTCGGTGTTTAGACAGACTAGCTGAGCCTCCTCCATGATCGTAGCGAGTGGAACTTGATCCGTCGCGTGATCGATGCATGCGGCCGAGCGGCCTTCGACAAAAATCATGCGCTGTCGTTCCTCATCGACCGCAAGGGATCCGTGCGCGATGACCCCCTGCCCTTCATAGGACCACAGCATCGCTCCGCTGCCATCGAGTTTGCTGACCGCGCGGGCTGTTACCAGCGGTCGCTCCGAGTTGTAGTCGTTGTTGACAAACGTATAGCGAGTTGGAGTGTCTTGGGCGGTTCGTGGAGCGGTCGGTTTCATACGCGTCGCATAAATGGAATCGCCGAACTGAGCGACGTAGCCCCACACCGTCTCGATGCCGCTTGGAGGAACATTGGTTTTGGTGAGCAGCCCTCCCGTGTAGGCATTGATCTGCCACAATTCCACGCCAGCGGCCACGCTCAACGTCTCCCCTTGCTCCGACAGTGTGGCATAGCCCGCATCGAGTGGAGTGACATAGCGCATCGCTCCAACTGGAAGCTCGCGTTGCCAACGCTCGACGCCATTGGCTGGATCGACTCCAATCAGCAGCCCGTCACCTTGCATTACCAGCACGGCACCTGCCGCCAAAGGGGCAGGACCACGCAGGTGGCGATCGGGCATGCGCGACGGCCCGACACCACCAAACCACTGTAGACGAAACGCGCTGGCGCTACCCACGTAGGGATCGCGACTGTCTGCCTGATTGGTGGGGTCCGCATATTGGTGCCGCCACGCGCCCGAGTTGACCAGCGCAGATTTGATCTGCAATTTGTCTGAGCCGACACGCGACAAGACGCCAATCTTATCTACTAGCATGGTCATCAGTTCAGCATCATTTCGCTTGCTGGATGCACCTTCAATAACGGCGTTGAACAAACCTGGCGCAATGGGAAATGGCGCGTTGTCGGGTTGCAGCCAAACCGACACGCGGCTTCCGTAGATTTGTTCGTCCTGGAACTGAGTATGCAAGCGGCTCGCAATCATCTGCTGGGCGACCAACGACAGGACGTTGAATTCAGAGTTCGTTACAATGCTTCTGGCCAAGTCTCCATCATCGTCGCCCATTAGCAGAATCCAGCCGCGCGCGACTGGCAGTTGTTCCAAGACCGCAGCTACTCGTTGCGCTAACTTTGGCGACCGCTTCTGCGTCGCAGATGTCCTCTCCGCCAGTGCGAGCGTCGAGGTAGTAGGTTCAGTGAAACTCCCGTCGTGCGCGTCGCCCGTGGCGCCCTGCCACGCATAAATTGCGCCAGACTGGGTGGTCGCGACCAACGTTTCCGGCATGTTTTTCGCCGCAGAGCTAACCGCCAGATACTGGATCGCATCGTCGACGTTGGGGAGCAAGAGTTCATTAAGGAGCGTTCCATCGCTGCCATTGCGGATTTCGATCTTGGGTCCTTGAGCGATAAAGAGAATAGGTTTTTCATTTGAGCCAGCGCCGATCATCGTCCCTTTGAGATTGCAGTCGAGCGACCATTGCGGAGTCATTTCGCCTATATTCAGTACCTCAGCATCGACGCAGGTTAACTGTTTACCATTGGCCGTCCAAATCCGTTTTGCCCCCGCGACGATTAGCCGACCAGCGAACGTGAGCATTTTGGCATCGGTGGCTGATGGCCGCGCCTGAACGGACCCATCGTTGCCGGGCCCGGAGAAAAAAGCCTGCTCGGTCAACATGCAAAAGTTTCCACCTGGGCTAGGAAGTTCGGTCGCGAACTCACCATTGTCGCGACGGATTGCAAACGGAGTAGCGCGCCCCGTGGGGACATACAGCAGGTTGCCTTCGGTGGCCAATAAATATCCCTGGGGTGATTTTGTAGTATTTCGACGCCAGTGGACTTTTCCTGTGGCACGATCCAGAGCGACCAAGTAGACCCCCTGACTCGGAAATAGACCAGCGCTTGCATAAACAAATTGAGCGTCGGCCAAGACCGAAGTGCGAACCGGATGCGGGCTGATCAGACGATTGTTGCCGATGATCGCGGGCATCGCAGGCCCTACATGCACCGACCAAACCTCTGCACCGTCCGTCAAATTTACGGCGCGAACCATTCCATCATCGGCACCCAGATAAGCGATACCATCCACGATCGAGGGGGCATATCGTATTGGTGCTCGCATCACGTACTGCCACTCGATCTCTCCCGTGGTGGGAGCGAGTGAAATCAAACGGTCGTTGGCCGAAGAGGTCACCAGCACGTGGTGAGCTCCCTGCGCATCGCGAGCGATCAACGGTATGTCCCCCGAGTCATCGGTCATTCGCGGCTCGAGGGAGGAGAGCTTGTTCCACAGGCTTGCTTTGGCTGGCGCGGGCCAAGCTGGGGTAGGCGAACCGAGTACTGGCTGGTACCACAGCGGTTCCCAGGCGGTCGCCGTGATCTCTTGTTCGCCAAAATTCGTTCGCTGTGGATTTGCCCGGTGCGCAGGCCAATCGGCCATCACGGGTTGCATTGCTAAGCCACCCGCTACGAGCACACCCCTTAGCAGTCTCTGTGCAAATGAAAGCAATTGGGATTTAGTAAACATGACTTGCATCAGTCCTGGTAAGCGGTGAAACAAATACCATTTGAGCTCCTGTGCTCAAACCGTTGCGCGTTGGCAACTACGGAGGATCGTTCTTACTTTGCTCTAGTTTTTCTTTGACTTCCGATTCTGAATTGACGCGGCGAAAAGTTTCTATGATCGGCCCCATAAGTTTGGCAGGAACTCGGCCAATCTGCGTGCAACGCCTTAGCTCAATTACGTCGAACCATCTACACTTGACAACGTTTGGCTGGTCTAGGCCAGTCCCACAATTCTCAGAATACGGCAATCTGATTTCGTTCGGTTGCAGGTTGTCTGGGTCAAAGGTTGTCGTTATGGCGAGCACCAACGCTTTCAGTTCTTCCGACTTGATAACAAGACATGGCCGCGTTTTGCCGTTCCGATCTTGAACGTCATAGATAAATACCAGAACGACCGAACTAGGGAAAATATCCTTGGCGGGTGATTCGTCTTCTGGCACCATCCAGCTTCCTTTACTCTGGCCATTCTTCTATGGGTGTCCTGAGTTCGGTGCAGTAATCGAGCGAAGGGAGCTTTGTTCGATAATCAATCTCGGCTTCCATGTCAAAGTCGTGCATAGCCGAAAGCTTAGCCTTGTTCAAGCAAGATTCAAACGCTTGCCGCCGGTCAACAACAAATCCTTGGAAGGTTTTCAGCGTTGTTTGCTCGATGTCGATCATCAAATCTAGGTATTGACGGCTCAAGGCTTTGAGTCGTCGGTCTACTTCTTCGCTGTAAGAATTAGGCGAAGCGAATAGCGATTGACGATAGTAACGGTCGAATCGCTCAATTTCGTCGAACAGTTCAACCATGTCGCCAAGCAAGTCTTCAAACTTGTAAAGCGCCATGGCTAATTCATGGTCTTTCTTCCAGACCTCTTGGCGACTGCTGCATGAGGCTAACTTCTGCTCTGCGGAATGCGGCGTTAGAGTGGAAATCATGGTTTTCGGTTTCTCCAGCTACTCTCCAGATTCGTACTCATCGTCGCAATTGTCCCCCGACCCTCTAGGAAACGGAACTGTGGGAGTCGTGTAGTCATTCTTTAATGTTAGCATAAAAGCAACCCATCTATCGATGATTCTTAATGTTCCACTGGTTCAGATTAGAATTTTGGGCGTTGGCGCACCGACCTAGCTCAGGTCGCTAATTCTTACTAGAATTGAGCATTGTAGTTGGATGGGTGGCAGAGTGGACGATTGCGGCGGTCTTGAAAACCGCTGTACCGAAAGGTACCGGGGGTTCGAATCCCTCCCCATCCGCTCAAATGGTAAGGCGAATTTTTCTGTGGGGGAGCGCGTGTGAGCGAAGTGTTTGCGGTTGAGCATCCATTGATCGATCATCACCTAACGGTTCTGCGCGACGAAAATACCTCCCCTGCTCTGTTTCGCCAACAAATTCGCCGCCTAGCAACCTTGTTGGCTTACACGGCCACAAGCGATCTTCCGACGACTTCCAAAGCGATTCGTACACCCATGACGCAGATGGTGGGAAGCGAATTGTCCGTTCGGGTGGCGATCGTGCCCATCCTGCGCGCCGGCTTAGGGATGGTTGAGCCGCTGCAAGAACTTCTTCCGGAGGCTGAGGTGTGGCACCTGGGGATGTATCGCGACGAACGCACGGCGACTCCGGTTGAATACTACTGCAAGCTGCCGCAGGGGGGAGCTTGTGATATTGGCTTCGTACTCGACCCGATGCTGGCTACCGGCGGTAGTGTCATCTCCGCTTTGGAAACGCTCGCTCGCTGGGGCTGTCCCGATCTGCGCGTGCTGAGCATTATCGCGGCGCGACCTGGCGTCGAGCGACTGACGCGAGAATTTCCACAGGTTAAAATCTATGTGGCTGCCGTCGACCCAGAATTAAACGAACACAAATTCATCGTGCCTGGTTTAGGGGACGCAGGGGATCGTATTTTTAATACGCCCCCATCGAATTGACTTGTCCACTGCTTGGGGCGCCACAAAACTCTCCTGTAGCAAAGTGCCTACCTATGTTGACGTGCAACTCGGTTTCTACGATTTCTCTAAGGCTGAAGTTGGCAGCAGTGGGGCTCGTTCTAGCCCTACTCTGGCCGCAGGTGGCCGATGCCCAAGTGAGTTTGGCAACGTTCGCGGTCGATATCACCATTCCTGTGGGGCATCGCTGCATGGGCATCCTCCCGACCAAAGTGCGACAAATCGACGATCCATTGCAAGCGGTCGGGCTGGTTCTATTGGGGCCCGACGAACCAGTGGTAGTGGTCGCGCTCGATTGGTGCGAGGTTCGCAATGCGGCTTATGATTTGTGGCGCGACGAGCTGGCAAAGGTCGCTTCGACGACTCGCCAACGCGTGTTGGTCTGCTCGCTTCACCAACACGATGCACCAGTAACCGATAATCGAGCCCAAGAATTGCTGGACGAGGTCGGTCTACCCGGCGAGCTGTTCGATGTCGATTTTCAGGCCGCATGTATCGCCGATACGGCCGCAGCATTAAAAGCTGCTATCGCTCAGGCGCAGCCGGTGACGCATGTCGGAATCGGCCAAGGCCAAGTTGAGAAGGTGGCTAGCAATCGTCGCGTCGAGTATGCCGATGGCTCGGTCCGTTTTGATCGCCAAAGCAGGTCGGGTGCCGATTCATTACTAGCCAAGTTGGATGCTGGCGAGATAGATCCCTGGCTCAAATCGATCAGTTTTTTCAACGGTGAGCAAGAGTTGGCGGTGCTCTCCTGCTATGCGACTCATCCAATGAGCTCCTATGGCCAAGGGGCCGTCAGTGCCGACTTCATTGGACAAGCGCGGCGCAGGCGGCAAGTCGACACGCCGGGAACACTGCAAGTCTATTTGACTGGTTGCAGCGGCGATGTGACTGCGGGCAAATACAACGACGGCTCTCTGGCCGCACGAGGACTGCTGGCCGATCGCCTGTACCAGACTATGATCGTGGCGGCCGAACAGACGGTGCGTTACGAAGTCGATGGCTGGACGTTTCGATGCGCCGAGCTGACCTTGCCGTTTCACGATGGAGCGGAGTTTACGCGTGAGGCCATGTCGAAAGTGTTGCGCGACCCGCAGGCTAAGATGGACCAACGCATCCTCGCTGCGATGGGGCTTAGCTCGCTCGAGCGCGTCGAGCGTGGACAGCCGATCGACGTGCCATGCCTCGATTTAGGAGTCGCCCAACTAGTCGTCTTGCCCGGCGAAGCCTTCGTGGGATATCAGTTGATGGCACAACGCCTACGTCCCAAGTCGTTCGTGATGGTCAGCGGCTATGGTGAATGTTGGACCGGCTACATTCCCACCCAGAGCGCCATGGTCGATGGCTTTGACCATGGTTGGCGTTGGGTTGGTCCAGAATGCGAACCTCTTGTCGAAGAGGCTCTGAAGCAAGTTTTAGAAGTTACCAAATAGGTCGGCGAATTAATTTTCAATTTGCAGCGTCCATTTTTCAATTTGCAATCTCAGTTCGGGACGAGGCCGGTGGACCAGATAACCATGTTCATCAGGCCAGTCGGCGTTTGGGCAATGGCTAGGTGCTACTGCTCAATTGAATCCCCTGATCGTTAATTTCGAACGGGATGATGTCCTGTCGCGCGTAGCTGCCGCGATGTTTGGCGATGAACAAGGCGCGCGAGACTTGCTGTCCCTGCTGGACTCGACCAAGCAGAATGACCGTGTTGGCGCCGGCGGCCAGATCGCCGTCGGCTAGCGGTTGAGTCATCAAGGGCTCGAGCATCGATTGCTTCGTAGTCAACAGTACCACTGCGGCTGTCTGCGAATGGTCGTAGGCATGACTCTGCACATGCTGCTCGTTGGCTAAGTAGTTTTCGCGCAGCACCTCGCGGGCTAACCAATCGTGTTCTTGACGTAACATCCGGTGGTAGATCATTTCCGTCATGTCGAGTTGTAGCGAATCGCCGGGGGTCTCTTGGGGTTCGATGCCATCGATGACGAACCGCCGCGTACCATGGATCAAATGCCCGTAGACAAAGCGGAATAGCTGGGGCATGCGACGATTCATCTCGGATTGCCAAGCGTGCCATTGGTCGACATCGAGTTGGCTACGGAGAACTCGTTTTCCGCCATAACCCAAAAACGGAATGACATCCGCAGGACGACCGCTGGCGAAGGGGGACATTAAGGCCTCGTCCTGTATGTTGACGTTGGTCAGCTTGCGACCGAACATACGTTGCGTATAGCCATCGTGATTCTGGGAGTCGCCGCGGCTGGAGAGATCGATGATTGCACCGGAGGGCTGCAGCCCAGTTGTCTGGGCGTGTAGGAAGTGCATCCCAAATTGCGTCTTGCCAATGCCCGTCGCGCCGGCGAAAATCGTCAGGGTACCTGGGACTAATCCGCCGCCGAGTGCGTCGTCAAGTTCGGTCAATCCAGTCGTCACGCGTCGTGTCATGGGGGCTTGGTTCTTGGTTCTTGGTTCTTAGTTCTTAGTTCTTAGTTCTTGGTAGTGGACGAGGTTACGAGTCCCTGACGCATACCGAATCAATCGGACTCGTCACCTCGTCCACTACCAAGTAAACGCTAGCTGGAAATCGGGTCCGTCCTTGGTGTGATGGTTTCTTTGTGAAAAAAATGTCGGCTGGGCGAGGGAGCATCATGCCGGCTGAGGGCTAGCGGGTTACAATGCGGAGGAGTTTAGCATAATGCGACTTTCAAGTGAACGAGTTCCTTTTTGATCGTAGCATCGAATTTAGTGAAGAACTTTCGTTGGTCGGGACGCACTACCCAGGCGCTGCGTGGAGTTTCGTTTGCTGTTCCTGCGGGCGAGGTCTTTGGATTGCTGGGGCCCAATGGGGCGGGCAAGACAACGACGTTACGGATCATCATGGGGCTGTTGAGACCCGATTCGGGCTATGCTGAGATTGGCGGAGTGCGCACGGGGCCCAATTCGGCGGCAGTCAGGGCCAACATTGGGATGGTCTCGACCAACGACGGCGTCTACCCGTGGTTGACCGTTCGCGAGATGCTGATGTACTTTGCCGATTTGTACGCGGTGCCGTTCGACCTGGCACGTGAACGCCTCGACCGCTTGGTACAACAACTCCAACTGGCAGCGTTCTTGGACCAACGCTGCTGTACGCTCAGTACGGGGCAAAAACAGCGAGTGATCTTGGCTCGCGGCTTGATGCACGATCCTCCCGTAATGCTGCTTGACGAACCGACGCGCGGGTTGGATGTGGTTGGCAGCCAAACGGTATTCGAGTTTATCTTTCATCTGAAGCAATTGGGAAAAGCGGTCCTGCTGTCGACCCACCGCCTGGATGAAGCAGAGCGAGTCTGCGATCGCTTTGGCTTGTTGCATCGCGGTGATTTGATGTACGCCGGTTCGCTAGCAGAGATTCGCGAGGCGACGCAGCACAGGCATTTGACCGACATGTTCTTGAGCATGATGCGCGATGGCCTGCCGCCGAACGCTCAGCAGTCGGCGGCGACGGGGGGCCCATGTCCGCTCGAGTAACTCCAGCCCGCATGATCCGACTGTGCCTCAAGGAGTTGCGTGAATCGTTGCGCGACCGACGCACGATCGTGACCTTGGTGTTGATGCCGCTGCTCGTCTATCCTCTGTTGAGTCTGGTGCTCAATCGAGTCTTGTTGACGGGGACGGGAGCAAAGTCGGGTACCTTTGTCACCATTGGCGTTGGTCAGGAATTGAGTGATAGCATGCTCCCGGTGTTGCTCGAGATCGGTTTCGGACAACTGGGGTATCGCCAGACCGCGCCTCTCTTCCTAGAAGAAATCGTCGACGATCGGCGGCGCGGTAGAAGTCAAACTGACGAGCCGCCTGCATCGGCCCTACCTCGACCACAAATCATCTTATTGCCCGACAATGGACGAACTGCGCTCCGCGAGGGGACCGTCGATGTCGTCATTTCCCGCCAGTCGCCTGAAACGGAAATGGACCGAGCCAGCGCTGGCCAAAATAACAGCGATCGAGTCGGCAGCGAAAACCAACATGAAGACCGGATAGCGGGCGCTCCAGAGAGTCGACGCCGCTCGCGCTTCAATCCGCTACGTCCGTTGGTCGATGAGATTCGCGCGCAAAATCAGCTTGCCGAAGATTTCGATCTCGACCGATTGTTGGACGCGGTGGGTACCTACGAGGTTCGCTATCGCGACCGCGACGCACAGAGTGAGCGGGCATTGCAGTTGCTGGAACGCATGATGACCGCGATCAACATCCAAGCGGTGCGTGGTGCCCTGCCAGGATACGTGCCACCGCTGCTGTTGGATGCGACCCCGGTAGCCATGCAGGCCAACTACGCGGAAATGTTGGCGACCATGATACCGCTGGTACTGGTATTGATGACTATGGCGGGCGCTGTCTATCCGGCTATCGACCTGACAGCCGGAGAGCGCGAGCGCGGAACGATGGAAGCACTGATCGTCTCTCCGACTTCGACGGCCGTGCTGCTATTGGCCAAATACTCGGCTGTCGTGACGGTCTCCCTATTGACCGCCCTAGCCAACTTGGCGGCCATGAGCGTGACGCTGTGGGCCAGTGGAATTGGCAAGCTACTGTTTGGCGACGGCCTGCTGTCGCTGGGGGTAATCGGTACGGTACTCGCTTTGCTGGTGTTGTTCACGATGTTTTTTGCGGCGTTGCTGCTGGCCGTGACTAGTTTTGCCAAGAGTTTCAAGGAGGCGCAGGCCTACTTGATTCCATTGATGTTGCTGGCTCTGACACCTGGTGTGATGAGCCTCATGCCGGGGCTCAAGTTCACCGGGCTACTGGCCACTGTGCCTCTCGTGAATATCGTACTCCTGGCCCGACAGGTCCTCGTCGGGGCTGCGGAGTGGAATACGGCATTGGTGGCCATCATCTGCAACGCTGTCTATGCCCTGACCGCTTTGGTAGTCGCTAGTCGACTATTTGGCTCCGACGCATCCATGCAGGGCAGCCAAGGGAGTTGGGGTGATTTGTTAATGCGTCCGCTTCAAGTCAAACGCTACCCCAGCCTCGACCAGATGGCGCTGACCATGTCAGCTATGTTCCCATTGTACTTTATCGCATCGAGCGTTCTGCCATCGATGAGCCGTGATCTGAGTACCAAGCTATGGATCTCCGCCGCGGTCTCGTTTGGGCTGATCTTGGGGTTGCCAGTATGGGTTGCATGGTATCGTCGCATCCAGTGGTTTACAACATTTCGCCTCCAAGCGGGCAGGCTATCGCAGTGGCCGCTGTGGTTGTCGGGAGTCGTGCTGTTGGGCGGTTCAGCCTGGATGTTGGCGCATGAGATTTTCATCGCCGCGCAGATGTTGGGCGTCGGCACCATCGAGATCGAGCACTTCGAGCAAGTGGCCATGTTCAAGGATCAGTTGTCGAGTCTACCTTGGTGGCTCGTGATGTTTGTCTTTGCGCTGACGCCGGCGCTATGCGAAGAGGGATTGTTTCGCGGCTTTGTGCTCAGTTCCCTGCATCGTTACTCGGCAGTTTGGGCGATTGGACTGTCGGCCATATTGTTCGGATTGATGCACGTATTGACCTCGAATGTGTTGGCTGTCGAGCGGTTCTTGCCCACCACGTTCATGGGCTTACTACTGGCTTGGATCGCCTTGCGGACCGGTTCGATTTGGCCCGGAGTCGCACTGCATGCACTGCACAACGGGTTCTTGCTGTCGGCCAGCCGTTTCGAAGAGCAGCTTAGACAGTGGCATATCCTTGTGGAGGAAGGTAAGCATCTGCCGCCGCTGTGGTTGGCATTGGGTGCCGTTGCCTTTGCTGCGGGCTGTGCCGCTATTTGGCTTGGTACGCGTGGTGCCGAGCGCGTGCGTTATCCGTTTGAGGAAAGTCCCATAGAGTAGGCTTGTAACCTATCGTGCGCAGTTACTTTGGATTGCTTCGAGTTCTCGGAGTTTGGGCCTCGAACGCGGCCCACTGCGCAAGGGAACGCTGGCGGTGAAAGCCAAGTTGGCACACCCAGGGGTGACTACCGTTGGGTGGATTCGGCGCGCGATGCAGGGTGCTCTCGCGTCCATCAGCACGGGTGACGTGTGGTTTCCTGTTGGTGCGAACTTTGGTGCGGGCCAAAGCGGTGATGAATCCCCGCACTCCAAAAGAAGAGGCCAAAGCGGTGATGAATCCCCGCACTCCAAACGAAGAGGCTACAAAAAAACCCCTGGAAACTGTGGCATTTCCAGGGGTTGCGGAGCGTGGCTGACGAGTGACTCAATTCCCCGTAAGGGATTCGAACCCCTGTTGCCGGCTTGAACAGCCGGTGTCCTGGGCCACTAGACGAACGGGGCATCCAGTGTCCCTTCAGTTTAACGACTGGAACCACGCTGACCATCCCAATAACGGCGAGTTTTCGGTTAGTTGTAAGTTGTTTGTGGTAAACGACTTGTGGCTTGCATGATCGCTTGTCTAGTCAGCCGGTTGAAGGTAAAATGCCGAATTCAGACAATTGCCAGTTGTTTGGCTCGCTGTGGACTACGACGCAGCATTCTTTCCAGCTCCAAGCATTTCAGTCTTAAGGAAAACCATGCAGCTCCCCATCGAGATCGAACCAAAGCAGGTGCAACCACTGCTGACCGCAGGCGAAGTCGTATTGATCGATTGCCGTGAAACACAGGAATGGGAAACAGCCAAGATTGAGGGTGCTGTGCTAATGCCGATGAGTGAGTGGGCGCAGTCGGCGAGTAAGCTGCAAGGCTACGTCGACAAACGGATCGTGGTACACTGTCATCATGGTGGTCGCAGTCTGCGCGTGACACAGTGGATGCGCGAAAACGGTTTTCCTGATACTCAAAATATGACAGGTGGCATACATGCGTGGACCGAACAAGTGGACGCCAGCGTTCCACAATATTAAACGTATTTCTAGTTGCTTGCAGATAGCCACAGGCTGCGTTCTTATGAGCTGCGCAGCCACGTTGGCTCCCGCCCGCGCAGATGATCCAGCCAAGTCGGACGCGGCCACAGCCGAAACTGCGAAGGCTGCGTTCGTGCATGAGGCGGACGAGCAATCCCAGGGGATGCCGCTGGTTTTTAACGAAGACTTCGAACAGGGAAGTCAGCGCTGGCAGACCACCGACGATACCGCTTGGACGCTCTCCAACCACGACGGCAATCAAGCCTTTGGACTCAATCGTCGAACCAGTAACTACCAACCCAAGTTTCGTAGTCCGCACAACATCGCATTGATCAAAGACATCGAACTGTCCGATTTTGTGTTGATCTATCGAGTCAAGAGTACCAATGATACTGGCAATCACCGCGATTGCTGCACGTTCTTTGGTTATCAAGATCCGACGCATTTCTATTATATCCACTTGGGAGCCAAGCCCGACCCGGCCAGCGGTCAGATCATGATTGTCAATGATGCGCCGCGCAGGCCGCTCACCGAAAACAAAAAGCTTGTTCCTTGGGACGATCAATGGCACACGGTGAAGGTCGTGCGCGATAGTCGAGAGGGAACTATCGAAGTTTACTTTGACGACATGCAATCCCCACACATGACTGTGGTCGATAAGACCTTTTCCAAAGGGCAGATCGGCTTGGGGTCGTTCGACGACATGAACGACTTCGACGACATCCGACTGTACGGTATGTAAGTGCGCACGCTGGCCGCCATCTCATTGCTGCTACTTGTCGGGATGTTGCTTGGCGCAAGCATGCTGGTTTATTCGGCCTACGTGCTGTTGGCGGTGTTTTGGCTCAGTCGTTATCTATCGAGCCGTTGGACCGAAGCGCTGCACGCGACGCGGACGATGAGCCGTGGAAGGGTCGAAGCTGGCAAGCTCGAAGCTGGCAAGCACGAAGCTGGGGAGATCGAAGTTGGCGAGCGCGTGCAGATTCAACTGCGCTTGGACAACCGCGACACCTGGTCGATTCTATGGGTACTAGTCGATGATGTGCTTCCGCCGCAAGCGCTAGTCGGTCCTCCGCCGGCGCTGAAAGTCGATGGCGGACGTATCCGCATTTGTAGCGTGCCTGCCAAGTCGAGTCGCGTGCTGTCCTATGCCGTAACCGCGCTGCGCCGAGGCTACTATCAAATTGGTCCGACGATCGCGGAGACGGGAGATCTGCTCGGATTGCATCGTCGCTTTCGTGCGCTCGACACGACCGACTACTTGTTGGTGCTTCCCAAGCTCATTCCGCTGGCGGGCTACGATATCGCCTCGCGTCGCCCAATCGGGGAAGTCAATGTAACGTATCGTCTGCTGGAAGATCCGACCATGATCGCCGGTATCCGCCAGTACCAAAATGGCGATCCGCTACGTAGCGTCCATTGGCGAGCGACTGCGCGAACGGGACAGTTGCAATGCAAGCAGTATCAACCGACCAGCGTGGCCGGTGCGACGCTGGTGCTCGATCTTCATGAGCGCTCCAATCCAGACCGTCACGAGCCGATTCGTTCGGATCTGGCTGTTACTGCCGCCGCTTCGATATGTCATACGCTGATGCTCATGCAGCAGCAATTTGGACTACTATCCAATGGGCGTGACGCGGCCGATCGTGTGACAACAGAGAATAGGCAGCGCGAATACGAAACGCTCGAAAGGGCTCAGCGGTCCGTAGTCATGCGTGGTAAGAGCGATCGGCTGCGCCCCGTGGTGATTCCCACTGCGCGCGGTCCAGCCCACTTTCAGCATGTCCGCAAGACCTTGGCTCGGCTCGAACGCACCGATGGCATGTTGCTCGAAGAGCTGCTGATCGAATCGCAAAGCCGTCTGTCACGCGATGCATCGGTGATGGTCATCTTGCAAGAAGTCGACGAATCCGCTGCGCTTGCGCTGGGTATGTTGCGCAGACAAGGCTATGCTGTCTCGGCCATCGTCAATAACTACGAGAATGAAGCCTTTACCACTGCCAGCGCACGCTTGATGACTCAGCACATCGCCGTCTATCACTTGCTCAGTGAAGATTCCATTCCCGAAATTTGCAAAGCGTTAGTGCTGAAATTCTGAGATGAGCAGCGTAGCACGTTGGTTCCCAACGTGGATAAAAATAACAAAACTAATTTCGGTGGGGACCACCTAGCTACTTTGCTACTCTTTGGAGTGGCTGGGGGCGATCACGCGTAGGAGTTGCAGCATGATCCCGCCAAAGATGCAGGCCACAATGGTCAATCCCGTCGCGCGCAGAATATCGCCAAAAATCCAGGCGCCCATCGCGGGCAAGGCGACGAAGATCGTCACAGAACCCAGGGCCGCAGCAAAAACTCGCAATCCCAAGTCGCGGTCGGGTTGGACGTCCGGAACCAGCGCGGCAATGCGCGACCAACCGCGTCGACTGGGGAAGACTTGGCGATAGAAACTGACGAGAGTGGCGTCTGTTTCAGGTGGAGTCAGGTAGGTGATCACGATCCAGGTCACGATCGTCAAGCTTGCTACAAAAAACGTTTGTTCCTCGGTCACTAGTGCGCGCCCGAATAGGCTGGTTTGCACTGCCGGCTGCTGCAAAATCAGAAACCAAAATAGCGAGCCGAACATAGCGGCAATTTCGCTCCAGGCATTGATGCGCCACCAGAACCAGCGCAGCATGTAGACCAATCCAGTACCAGCTCCCAAGGCAGCTAGGATTTTCCACGCGTCGTCGACAGAGACATTGCGTTCAACCATCAGCCAACTGACAGCTACACCGGCCAGCAACACCAGCACGGAGATGACTTGACTGGCGCGAAGTAGTTTGCGTTGATCGTGAGCCAAACTAGGGAATAGCGGGACCAGAAAATCGCAAACCAGGTACGACGCTCCCCAATTCATCTGGGTACTGATGGTCGACATGAATGCGGCAAAGAAGGTAACCAGCATCAAGCCTGCCAGGCCGGGGGGGCAGAGTTCACGCATCAGCATGGGATAGCCGACGCCTGGATCAAAATTATTGTCGGCCAGATAGTTGGTCCGCAATTCGGGATGCAGCGCCAGAGCTGCGAAGGCGACCATGATCCACGGCCAAGGTCGCAAGCCATAGTGGGCGAATTGAAACCATAGAGTAGCCAGCACACTGTGCCGTTGGTCGCGACAGGCGGCCATGCGCTGCACGACATAACCCCCACCTCCCGGCTCGGCCCCCGGATACCAGGTGGCCCACCACTGCATGCCCAACATGAACACAAAAATATGCAGGGGTAACCACGGATGTTCCGAGCTGAAGGAAGGAAAGAAAGCGAAGGCCTGGCCATCGCCGAACTGCGTTTCGATGTTGCTGCGCAGTTCATCGACTCCCCCAACCGCTTGCACGGCTACGAACGCAAAGATTGTGCAGCCGACAATGGCCACCACAAACTGCACCGCGTCGGTAATCGCTACACCCCACATGCCGCTGAGTACGCTATACAGAGCTACGGCCGCCAACATGCTCAGCACACACAACCATGCGAGGCTGTCCGAGTTCGATGCGGCTACGGCAGATGCATCGGCGGTCATGGCCATGGCGTTCAATGTATCTGCCGAACTATCGTAGAAGATCGTCTCTTTGAGGACGGTCAGCATCGCCTTGGTGACCCAACCGACGACAATGGGAATCACGATGAGAGTAATGTACACGGCGCGTGTGATACGTAGCCAATGCGCCGGTTTGCCGCTGTATCGCAGTTTGAGGAGTTCTACGTCGGTGACAACTCCTGCCCTGCGCCACAGGCGTGCATAGACGAAGGCGGTAAACATGCCACCAAAGGCGAAGGCCCACCAAAACCAATTCCCGGCCACTCCGTATTTGCACACCAGCCCAGTTACCGCCAGTGGCGTATCTGCCGCGAAACTGGTTGCAACCATGGAGGTTCCTGCTATCCACCACGGTAGAGCTCGTCCCGAAACGAAGAACTCATCCGTGCTCGTCGACGCGCGCTTCGAGTACCATAGCCCCACGCCAATCGTGACGGCTGCAAACGCTGCGATAATCAACCAATCGATAAATACGATTTCCATTTCGTGTACTCTATTTCAATGTAACCATTCACGTTAAACGTGGGAACTGAGACAATGTAGAACCATTGTCTCAATGGTTCAGGTTTGGATTGTTTAACCCGGATTATTCATAACCCGCAACGTCAGCAAGGACGTTTGAGTCAGAGTCGAAAATTAAAAGCATGAATTACCTTGGTTTTTCGCAACCCAATTGCAGTTGCGTCAAACGTCCTTGCTGACGCTGCGGGTTACGATTGCATAGCAGACTGTTTTTTGCTCGTATGACGTAAACCTATTCGCTATCATCGTTTACTTCGCTTTCTCGAAGACTCATGAATAATCCGGGTTTAACCCTATCAAAACCCCAAACAATTGGGGACAATTGTTCTACTTTTCTATGAAGTGTGCTCTACTTCAATTGGCTAGGGTCGATGACGAGGTGCTTGATGCGGTCGCGTTTCCAGGTATAGGTAATGTGGACTAGGCCCGCATCATTGGCAAGTTGGCTAGTTGGTGTTTGAATCATGGCAGGGTAGCTGAACTCGGCTCCAGGTTCATTCTCAAGTTCGGCGACCGGACGCCATTTGAGACCATCTTCGGATAGTGCCAAGTTCAATAGCCCGCGTTCGCCCCAACCGGACGCGCCAGAGCCAAGATGATTGTAGACCAAAAGATGCCTACCATCGGCCAGCGTCACGCCATCGATACCCGAATTTGGGTTTGGTAGATCGAGCGCTTCGAGCGCTGACCAAGTCCGACCTGCATCGGCCGAGAAACTACTGGCAATCACACTCTGCTCTGTCCTGCACAGGGCCTGCAAGCGGCCGTCAGCGTGAGTGAGCAGCGTGGGCTGGATGGCTTGAAATTTAGACGCGTCTTCCAGTGGGCCGACGCGAGTCCAATCGCCGTGGGGGAGCCCCTGCACGAGCTCCACGGATTCAAAATGGACCCGCCAGCCATCCGACTCGGTCGACGAACCACACAATAGCGTAGAGTGATCGTCGAGCAGAATTGGCTTGCAGCGCACCGGACCGTCAATGCCTTGGGGCAAGCGGCGGCGATCGACAAAAGTTCGCCCTCGATCGTAACTGACCAGCATCTCACCCCACCACTCGCTCGGACTCGGGCCGACTTTGAAGAATAACAATGTGGGCGCATCACCGGACGGTTGATAGAGAACTGGGTTCCAGCAGGGGTATCGCAAGCCAGCGTGTTGCACTCCATCGGCCACTTGTCGTGGCGCTGTCCAACCGGCACCGTCGTGGTAGCTGCTCCAAATCCCAACGTCGTCATCGCCCTCTTTGGTACCGCCGAACCACGCGCAGACCAAGCCGCGCGAGGTGCGGCAGACGGTTGAAGCATGGCTGGCCTTGAACGGCGAGGTATCGAAAATGAACTCTTCTTGGACTAGCCCAGCCAAACGCGGCGGAGCGACCGGGGTTGGTTGAGCTGCTTGCGTTTGTTCTTTCGTATACTGGATGCAATCGGCGTGCAGGGAGTGATAGATGCGACCATTCTCGCTACCGACCAGCAAGTCGGGCTGGGCATCGCCATCGAAGTCGACCACACTGGGGCTCGACGTATGTCCGGCAACATTGCGCCGCGCCAAATTGCCTACCTTCTTGAGAACGACATGGTCGTCCCGCTCTTCGCAATTTCGATACCAGGTGGCATTTTCGGAATTGACCAGCACATCGAGACGACCGTCGCTGTCCCAATCGACAACAGCCAGTTTCGTGCGCCCCGAGCTACCGCAAGATTTTGGGTTCAAACGCAATGGTTGATTGTCTTCATCCACGAAGATACGTTGCGCGGGACCACCGGCCGAGCGGAGCGTTAGATAGCCTTGCTGATCCAGCATTACTAGGTCGAGTCGTTGATCGCGATCAAAGTCGATGGCAACCGGTGTTGTTCGCCATTGCGTCAGCGATGAACTCGATGGCGTTTGCCACCAGTACCACGCGGGAGGAAATTCACTCAAGCCCGTATCGAACTCGCGCTCGACCAGCGCGCCCGATTCGTTGATGAGCAGACCAACTCGGGCCAAGATCGAATTGAAGACGATGTCACCATCACCGTCGCCATCCCAGTCGGCAACGGAGAGCGTGGTGTAACCCCACTTGGCTTCGCAGGGGCCTTGGATGGAACCGCTCGGACCAGCCTCGACGCGAAATGGTCGGCTCGTTCCATCGCTGAGTTTCACTTGTAGCAATTGCGGCGCGCCCCACTTGGGGAGACCATTTTCTGCGTTACCCAAGTTTTCGAACCAGCCGATATGACCCGCCGTGTTGCCGCATACGATATCTTGATCGCCGTCTTGATCCCAATCGTAGCCGAAGGGAGTGGCCAAGGCACCAAATTTGAGCGTGTCGGCTTGTTGCTGAAAATATTGCGGCGATTCGAAAACTGGGGCACCCCGGCGCAATTCGCCGGTGTTCTCAATAAAAGCAACTCGGCCATCTTCGTCACCAACGACCAAGTCGTAATCGCCATCGCTGTCCCAATCGACGGCCGTGGGAGTGATCATCTGCAGCTCCATCGTCAGCGGTTCGCCTACCGAGTTGATCAAACGCTGGCCGGTAGCATAGCGTGGCTCGTTGCGTGAACCGATATTCTGGAAATAAGTAAAACCATCGAGAAACTCGCCGCACAATAGATCGAGGTCCCCATCGTGATCAAAATCGACGCAGCTTGGGCTGGGCCAACCATAGACATCGATATCGCTACCCTCGGCCTGTAGACGTTGTGGTTCGGATGAATAGTCGGCTTGCGCATCGGAACCTTTGTTTTCGACCAGATAAACGTAGCCGTGCAGTGGACCATTGCGCCAATTGCCGCGACTGTCGTAGGCATGGTCCCAAGTGTATGCGCTCCAGTCACCAGTGCCGACTAACAGATCCTGGTCGCCATCGCCGTCATGATCGACATAGCGCCACATGTTGGCGCGAATGCGTTCGGAAAGTTGATGGTTAGGGTTGGTCGGTGCGTCGATCCGAGTTGACTTGTCGAAGTTGAAAAGACCACTGGTCGGATCGCGGCGATATTCCTGACCAGGTTTCAGGATGACGGGCTGCTCTGACACCTGGCTGAGCAGCAGGTACGGAGCGCCATCGGCAATGCGCACGGCAGGTTTGAATACTGGCAGCTTGACCTGCGGATCTTGCGTTGGATTTTCGAAGTAGTACAGACCGTTGGACGGTTTGTCAGGGCAACTGACTAGCAAGTCCATGTCGCCATCCTGGTCATAGTCGAGCGGAAGCGGGTAGGCCCACAAGCCAACTCCCAAATCGACCACCAAACCTGGATTGTTATAGGCCAGCGGTTGCAGCTTTTCCGTGGCGTCTTCGGCAGCGACCTCGGTTTGCTGTATAAAGCCTAGCATCACGCACAGCGATAACCCAAAGAACTTTTCAAGAGACAGCCAGCATTTTGAATTGCCGAGGCAAGATCGCGATAATTGGGGGAGCAGAAAAGTCAATTTGGAATGTCGCATGGTGGGACTCAGTTCGCGTGGAGCGGCAAGGAAGCCCAACATTATAGCAGAACCCTAGTCGCGGGGCGTTGTATTGGTCAATTGCTGTTGATAGTCGCCGACCGCTCCGCCGGTCAGTTGCTTAAGTTGATTCCACAAGGACCTACTCGAAACGCCTTGAGCACCCACCCATCAAACACTCCGAAGCTTCCTGCCAATTGCCATCGCCGAACCAAAGAACAAAAATCCTCGTGCGTCGTCAATTGTCAGGGAAAAATGCCTCACGCAAAGGCCAGAACTCGCAATGAATCCCAATCGCGAAGAGGCAGAATAATGGCGGCAGAATAATAGGGGAATCACCACCACAAATACCCACGGCGATTTTGTTGTCGAGATGCCGCGTTGGATTTTATAACATGGTGGCGTTCAGCGAGTTCCACCGGCGGGAGGCGTCCGGGCGAGGAGGCTGGGCACTATCTAAAAAAAGATGCAACTTTGTGCGTTGCTTAGAAATCGAACTGGACGCGCGCAGCAAAAGTGTTGCTCACGCTGTCGCCGACACTGGGGTGGTTCAAACTACCGTTGACCCACTCGAATTGGCTCTTGGCGTTGGTCCACCAGTACCAATTTAAACCCAGGGAGTAGGAGTCGAGGCGACCTGTGGGGCCCGTGACACTAGGCAAACCGAACAGTGGGTTGAGGTTGATTGTACTGACTTGTGCTACCGTTTCCCAGGCACCCCAATTGCCCGAGGCGATGTCGAGTGGGCAATGGGGTGTGACTCGTCCGAAGACGGCACCGCTGCGATTGTATGGGATAACTTCGCCGGTCAGCATGTGTCGCAACGTGATATAGCCGGCTTGCACTGTCGGCGTTTCACCGGTGGGCAAATCGATTCGCGCCCAACGATTCTCAGCTTGAACTAGCGTGTGCCCCCAAGACCATGCGCCTGCGAGGTTGAACAGGTTGGCATGGTCCAGGTTGAACACGCCTGACTGGACGAAAGGTGGCACAAAGACAATTGGAAAAACGCTCAAGCCGCCCGGTCCCAGGTTGGGTTGTTGGCCGACGGTGACTTCGTCTTGGCTTGCCAATTGAAGTTGATCGCGGGCTGGATCGATGTAGCTGTGTCCGACGCCCAAGTGAATCAAATTCGAGTCGCCGCAATCGCGCAACAGATAGGTCAAACGTACGGCCGTTCCCAGACCTCCGTTGTCGCCATAAACATTTCCAAAATTGTCGGACAGAGTTCGGAAGCCCGACATGGCCCAGGTGGCGCGCTGGTCCAGGGCGGTATCTGAAAACATAATGCCGGATTGACGAAAGGGGGACAGAGCGACGGTGGTTGGTCGTTCCATGAACGGCAATTCGCGAACGCTTGTAAACTCGCTCATCCCAAACGGCTGGCGAAAGCGACCTATGCGCACGTTGCCCAAAGGCGTGCCTTTAATTTGCCCCCACACATCGACAAATCGAGCTTGGCCTTGCGCCAAGTCAAATTCCAGCATGTACGAGCCACGTTCGGAGACGTTGCCAGCAGCGGCCAATCTCGCCCGGCGGAAGCCAGTGCCATCTTGGATGTCTCCCAGCACCAGACGGCTTTCGCCCGACTGTGCGAAGCGGGCGGTATCCAATTGGAAGACGCCGGTGATTTTATAGTCTGGATACTTTTTCTCGTCCGGCTTGGCAGCCGCAGCAGCCGTCGCTGCGCTAGGTCTAGGCTGGAGGGGCGGAACGGTCGGCACACCGGCCAGCTCAGGGAATGCCGGTTGTTGGTAGACTACCGGCTGACCGGCTGCTGGCAGGTTCGTCTCAGCACGTAGTTGATCGAGCTGTTGCTGCAGCGACTCGATCTGTTGGTTGGTACTGCTCTGCCCCCATGCCGAGCCGCTTGGATTTATCGACAATGTGCTGATGGACAATAGCGTCAGCCCAACAATGAATCGACGCATACTCGTCAGCTCCGGATGGTCAGCACGATTTCAATAAGGCTCCGTTTGGTTAGAATCGGCACAATCGAGACAAGTTACCCAGCTAAACTGAAGTCGCCGGAAAATCTTAACAAGCTAAGGATAATGGGATCTGGCTTGGATACGATTGTCTCATTATGCCCGGCGTGAAGATCGGCAATGGCGCGATCATCGCCTCGCGATCCGTAGTCGTTGCCGATGTCCCTCCCTATACAATATTCGGAGGCAATCCGGCAAAGGAGATCAAACTGCGTTTCGCGCAAGAGACGATATTGGCACTTGAAGAAATCGCTTGGTGGGACTGGCCCATTGAAAAGATAACAGAGCACCTGGCCGTTATCGTGTCCGCAGACGTAGAGGCCTTGAGGGCCTGTTCCGATGTTTGACCAAGTAGGGACCGTGGCTAGTACTTTCTTGGCGGCGGAAAGAATCCGCTATAATAGCAGGGCTTTCGGAAATGCTTCGTTATTGATTTCTAAGGGCCCATCATGGAATCGCCTTCTGGAGAACCTTCTGTTCAGCGGGTCTTAATACTGGGGGGTGGCTTCGCAGGTATTAACGTAGCCCAGCAATTGGAAAAGCGGTTCAAGCGGTTTCGGAACGTCGAGATCGCAGTCATCAATTCTGAGAACTATTTCGTTTTTCAGCCGCTGCTGGCGGAGGTCGTTTCTGGAAACATCGGATTGTTGGACACCGTCAGTCCCATTCGGCGGCTATTGAAACGCGCTCGGCTCTACGTGCGAGAGATCGATAGCATCGATTTGAACCAGCGTACGGTGACCCTGACGCCGGGGTTTCGGCCGCGACCCGATATTCTTCATTACGATCATTTGGTATTGGCGTTAGGCAACGTCACCGACTTTCGCGGAATCCCCGGTTTACCTGAGCACGCGTTGCCGTTTAAGACCTTGGCGGACGCGGTCCACCTTCGCAACCACTTGTTGCACGCGTTGGAGGAAGCGAGTATCGAAACCGATGACGACGTTCGCGCTGGACTGCTCACATTCGTCGTAGCCGGAGGCGGGTTTTCGGGAGTCGAAGTCGCGGCTGAGATGAACGATTGCTTGCGCCGAATCGCAAAACAGTATCGCCAGATTGATCCACGAGCGATTCGAGTGATCTTGGTTCACAACGGTGACCAAGTATTGCATCGAGAGTTGGGGGCTGGGCTCAGTAAATACGCAACCGACGTGTTGCGTAAGAAAGGGGTCGAATTGCTATTGGGTCGTAGGCTTAAAACTGCAACTCGGGATGCCGCCATCTTGGACGACGGCCAGCGGATACTCACGCGTACGCTGGTCTCGACGGTTCCGTCCTCGCCCAATCCCTTGATCGATTCACTCGACATACCCAAGGATCGCGGGCGACTCGTTGTCGATAGATTTTTAGAGTTGTCGGGCCATCCTCAGGTGTGGGGACTGGGTGATTGTGCATTGGTGCCGATGGCCAGCAAGGGGGAGTTCTGTCCTCCCACGGCACAGCATGCGATTCGCCAAGCGAACACGGTTGCGCAAAACATTGCGGCCAGTATCATGGGTGGCAAGAGACAAGCATTCAATTTCAAAGGCTTGGGGAAGATGGGTTCCGTTGGGCATCATAGCGCCGTGGCTGAACTCTTCAATCGATTTCGAATTTCCGGCTTCTTTGCTTGGATCATGTGGCGAACGGTTTATTGGTCGAAGTTACCAGGGACGGCTCGTAAAATCCGAGTCGGCGCAGCCTGGTTTTTGGACTTGGTTGTACCACCGGACACGGTTGAGTTGAAACTATCTCAGCCGGGTGGCGTGACGCAGTCGCACTTTGAAGTCGGCGAGATAATATTCAGCCAAGGCGATCTGGGAGACGCGTTTTACATTATCCTTGAGGGCGAAGCCGAAATCATCATCGAGTCGGGCGGAGCTTCGCAAATTGTGGCCGTGCTTTCGGCTGGTGAATATTTTGGAGAACTGGCACTGCTGAATAACAAGCGAAGGTCGGCGACCGTGCGCTGCAAAACGCCGATGAATGTTCTCTCGATGCGGCGCGCCGACTTTAATGCGTTAACGACAAATCTACCGAGCTTGAAACAAACCTTCCAGCAGATGAAGTATTCTAGTTCGCCGCGCAGTTCAGTTCCGGTCAAAACAGACCTTTAATTGCAAAAGCTAATTCGGCTGACCAATGGTCTGTCTTGTTGAAATAAATTGATTACCGTGCATAGTTGCTAGCCGAATTGTTGTATTCACTCACGATGGTTGTAAAGTGGCAATTTCACGCTCGGTTGATCAATCTGCAATTGGACGTAAGTTCGTTGACATTCCGCGTACCGCCGTGGCCTTGGCCGTGACTGCGGTTGCACTGGATTTCACGTGCGTGACATGTACATCTACGGTTATCCCTCAACTGAAACGATCACCTTTTGATTATGGACGCACCTGAACTTATTATCTTTGGAGGGCCAAACGGGGCCGGTAAATCTACCTTTGCCGTTGACCATGCGGCCTCGTTGAACATTCCGTATGTCGGTGCAGATGCCATTGCGGTCGAGCTGGCACCAAATGATGTGCTGTCGGTGCGAATCAAAGCGGCAGAACTATTTCTAGAGCGAATTCAAGGAGCGGTAGCAAAACAACGCTCGTTGGTTATTGAGTCAACGCTTGCAGGAAAATCTCTGCGACGCTTCGTTGAGTCAACGAGAATTACCGGTTATCGCATTTCCATTGTGTTCGTTTTTCTTGACTCGGCTGACACTTGCGTTGCCCGTGTTCGGCAGCGAGTTCGGCTAGGGGGACATGATGTCCCAGAGGAGGATGTTCGTCGCAGATTTCAGCGTTCTGTAACCAATTTCTGGAATATCTACCGTCCGTTGGCTGATTTCTGGATGCTAGTCTATAATTCAGGGGGCGCACCAGAGAGTGTTGCTATCGGATACGAGGAAGCAGTTATTGTTCGGAACGCTGAATTATTCGACCTTTTTCAATCCTTCGAGGATGACCATGATTGAAAAATCACCTGAGTTGAAAACCTACGAGAAAGCCGATGCTCTAATGCAAGGGTTTCGCGATTCCGTACGGAATGCGCAGAAAGCAGCTCGTGACGCCGGAGTTCCTGCTGTTTTTGTGGTTAATGGCCTGCGATATTTGGCGATGCCCAGTGGTGAAATTGTTCGCCACGAAAAACAGAACGGCAGTTGATGGACCATAACCTCGAGCTCCACTGCCTGTGGCTAGAGCCGGAAAGTTCTGTTGCAATGATGCATGAACCACTTACGACCTTTTAGCAAGACTTAGGTAGCAAGATGGGGTGAAGGAAGTTTAGTATCTAGTCAACGTTGGAGACCAACGTACTACGTTAATCGACGTGCTACTCTGGAATGGTTTCCAATCGCAGCAGATCATCGGCGGTTTCTCGTCGGCGAATTTCTTTCAACTGTCCGTCTTCGATGAGCACTTCGGGGACGCGATATTTACTGTTGTAATTGCTGGACATGGCGAAGCCGTAGGCACCGGCGACTTCCAGGATCAAGTAATCACCGACCGAGGCGGCGGGGAGTTGGCGGCGCGAGACAAAGCCACCCTCCTCTTGAGTAAAGATGTCTCCCGATTCACACAATGGGCCACCCACAACCACTTCTCGCTCGAGCTGCGTGGTGCTGCCGTCCCGATGAGCGACTGAGATGGGATGATAAGCACCGTACAGAATAGGCCGAGCCAAATCGTTGAAACCCGCGTCGAGCAAGTAGAAAGTGTTTTCTCCCATGGCCTTGATGGCGCGAATCTCGGCGATCAGATAACCACTCTCGGCTACCAAATAGCGGCCCGGCTCGATCTCGAGCTCAATGGCGTGACCGAATTTGTCTTGCAGCCGATTGCGGGTGGCGTGCCACAATTGATAGTACTGTTCGAGGTCGACGTACGTTTGCTCGGCCTTGTAGGGAATGGGCAGACCACCGCCAGCGCTGATGGTTTTTACCGTGCGACCAACTTCCAAGCAGGCTTGTTCCATGGCCACGCAGACTTGAGCCAAGTGTTCGAAATCGGTGCCGCTACCGATGTGCATGTGCATTCCGGTCACGCACAAGTTATTGCGGTCGGCGCGAATCAAACACTCGTCGATGGCCGTATGCCAGATACCATGCTTGGATTGTGCTCCGCCGGTGTTGGTTTTCTGGCTGTGTCCGTGTCCGAAGCCAGGGTTAATGCGTAGGGCAATGTTGCTGCCGGGAGCCACGGCGCCGAGTTGATCGATCATGTCGGGCGAGCCGCAATTGACTGGGATATGGTGCTTGACCACCAACTCGAGCGACTCGCGGTCAAACACGTCGGCCGTGTAGACGATACCGGAGGGATGGGAATTGGCAACAAAGCCAGCTCGCAGGGCGCGTTCGATTTCACCTGCGCTGACGGCGTCAACCACAACGCCGCTGCGCCGCATGCGATCGAGAATGGCAATGTTGGAGAGTGCCTTCTGGGCGTAGCGTATCGCATCAAAGGCACTCAGATCGGCGATGCGCCGCGCGATCGACGCCCAATCGTAGACGTAGCATGGGGTTCCGAAGCGCTGAGCGATTTCGGCTACAGAATGTCCCGCGATCTCATTGCGTTGCGTCGAAAAGGAAGTGGTGGCTGAGGTCATGCGTGGTTCCTGCTGGGGTGGCAAACAAACTTGCTGGAGATAGGGAGTGTATAGTGGGAAGCGATGAATGCCAGTCGCCCCTTCAGGGCTTTCGCTGCACTGTGCTCACATTCTATCGGGATTAACCCTAAAACTCACACTCCTGCCGGGCAAGCCGGCGAGGGGGCGGGATAAAAAACTGAACCGAACAAATTATGATCGCGTTAGAGCTGTTTTCGCTTCTCGCGGATCTCGCGGCTGTAACGCTCCAAAAATTTTCGTTCTCGCGAAGTGAGGCTGTCTTTGCCCTCGCGGTGGATTTTTTCCAAGATTCGATCCGACTCGGATTCGTCTTTCGAGGGTGACGCTGCTTGGTCCGCTTGCTCCACCCCGGGGCGGTGTACTTTCAATCCACGCCGACGCTGCTTGACCTGCGTCCTCATACCATCGAACCAATGGCCCGCTGAGGAGAAATTCCATTTACCAAAAAAATAGGCAGTGGCAAAGGCGGCACCGACCAAGTGGACATCCGTTGCGACGTGTTCATTGCTGGAGAACACATTGGTAACGATGATGATAACTCCCAGCAGCCAAGCTTTGACTGGAATGATACCGTAGAGTAACAGCGTGGCCTGCGGGAACGAGTAGACGAACATCAGGGCAACAGCGGTGACTGCGCCAGAAGCGCCAATGACACTAGCCGGCCCAGCGCCTTGTCCCAATCGCAAAAGCGCCCAGACCAGTCCGCAGACGATAATGGTAACCATGTAGAAGCGGAAGAATTCCCACTTGCCATACTTGTCTTCCACATTGCGTCCCAAAAAATAGAGCGACAGCATGTTGAACAGAATATGGAAAATCGAACGTGGATCGTGGGCAAATCCATAGCTCACGAAACGATACCACTGCAGTGGATGGAATAGCGAATCCGATCGCAGGGCGAGCAGGTCCATCAGCCCCGCTCCTGGGGCCGCACGCTGAAAGAATAGGTAGTTCATGAGGAAGACCGCCACATTGGCGAAGATCAGCAGCGTGACCATGGAGCGATTGTCCCATGGCCGCAGCGGACGTAGCTCGTCGCCTTGGTAATAGTCTCGGTCGTAGATTCCCATCCGTTGTTACCTTGGCATGTCGCTGGAGGACTAATCTTAAGCGATTGGTTTTGGCTGAGCACTAGTTGTCAGTAGTCTTCAAGTCGCTTACTGCTCGGCGCGTTGAGAAGAGGTGTCAAGAATATCCTTTCACTCAGGATACCGACAAGGGGCATTTTCCACTAACCCCTATCGAATAGCGAATGTTGGAGCTTTGCCTCAAGATTCCGCTCTGGGGCGTAGAAGCGTTCGCCAGACCGCAGAAGTCTACCGCCTGGCGGCGGTAGCTACGGTCTGACTACCGCCTGGCGACGGTAGCTACGGTCTGGATTGTGGCAGGCCGATACCCAGTATTCTCGGTGGAGAAGCACTAGTGCTTCAATCATTCTTGTTTTTTCGGTTAGGGGTAGTGAACGAGTTTACAAGTCCCAAACCGTTAACGATTCAAAGGGACTCGCGGGCTTCGTCCACTACCGTAAATTTCAATGCGGACAGAGCACTAGGGTTGCAGATTGAACCCAGGGGGCAGACCTGGAGAGCTTTGCCCGGGGGCTGCTGGCATTGCTTGGGCTTCGTCGGGCGTGTTGGGACCGATTAGCTGATCGCGCGAGATCTTGAGCTTCTTGTAGACTTCGTCGCTGACCACATAGTACCAGTCGGCGAAGCGCGCGTTGAGCTCTTGGACTCGGCGTCGTGCAGCGTCCATCTTCTCGTTGCGAGCGTCGATCTTGCGCTGGTTCTCCTTGGCAATCTGTTCGCGGACGAACTCGAGTTCCTCTTGCAATTCTTCATCGGTTTTGGCTGGTTCCTCAGCAGTGGGCGCATCTACTGGAGGTTGAGTGCCTTCGGTAGCAGGCACTTCCGCAGTGGCGGCGGGAGCCTCTTCGCTATCCGCAGGGGTGGCTGGTGCCGCTTCGTCGGATTGGAACGCGACCGGTACGATGAGCTTGCGCTTGCCGCTGGATCTCAGCGCGGTGGGTTCATTGCCGTCGGCTGCGGGGGCATCCGGTTCGGCTGGTTCCGTTGCATCTGCATCTGCATCTGCATCTGCAGGTTGCTCCGCCGGAGTATCAGCCTCATCGTCAGCCGTTTCGGCTGGGCTATCCGCTGGCGCTTCTTGGCTGGGGGCAGCGTTTTCGTCGGCTGGGGCATCGGTAGCGGGTGGTTCCTCGGGGGCCGGGGGCTGTTCCGTCGATTCGGCTTCTACGGTCGCCGCTTCCGCAGGAGGCTCGGTGTTAGAGGGCTCCGTGGCAGTTGGGTCAGCCGATTGCTGCGGCTCAGCCGCTTTGGCTTGAGCTTCTTTTCTAGCCTGCATGTCGGCGACGGTCTCGGGGAGCGGTTCGAGATCGGGAACGGGGAACTTGGATTCGTCGAGTACTGCGGAGACCAGCAAATAGCGGCGCAGGCCACTGCTGGTGTCGTCTTCGGCTTCCGTGACACCGCTCAAGTCGGTTACCGCCTCGCCGAATCGCAGCAAGTACTTCACGCCTGCCGCCGTGCCGACTAGGGTCTCACCACCCGTGGCAAAAATCTCGGTGCCGTTGACACCTTCCTGCGGGATGAAGCCTTGCGAGACGAGGCTTTGCAGCGATTCCTTGTTCTCCATCAACGATTTGTCAGCCTTCAAGTCAGCCGCCAAGCCCTTGGGTTTGCGACGGACGCTGACGATCTCTAAGTCTTGTACAGCATTGCGCAGGTCGTTGAGTGGCTTGTCCTGCAGTTTTTCATCGGCAGTGAGTTCCGTTTCGGACGCCTTGCCTTGGTCGTAGGTGATGAAGCGATCGAGGCTCCATGCGTTCTTGGCAGAGTCAAACGTCAGGTCTGCATCGAAATTGCGACTCATGCCATAGCCGTTCTGTGTTGGCAAAATAGCGTAGTCGCGCAGACCGACAGTCGAGATATCGAAGCTGCGGACTTCGAGCAACTGTTGGTTGATCCACTTCTTGAAGTCGGTGGTGAAAGGTTCCGTGTTGAGTTCTACGATGTACGTGGCGTCTTCGGTCGGGACGCGGACGTAGTGTTGCCCTTCGGCGCCATCGACGGCTTTGCCGATAACTAGTTCGGCCAAGACTTGATTGGCCTCTCCTTTGACTCGCACCAACTTACCAACCCCCGACTCACCCACGCTCAGTTTGTCGTCGTCAGGATTGACGACGCCGTACAGCGCGTGATCGCCGCGGTCGAGGCTAGCGACGCTGAGGATCGGCATGCTGATCAGCGGAGTGGTTGCATCGCGCACCTGCTCGGCTGCGTCGGCTGGGTAGTCCTCGTACGACGGCAGCTTCCACATGTTGGACGTTTTGTCCTTGGCAACTTCGAAGCGATCGAGCTGCCCAAGCGAATCGTCGTATTTGACGATTTGGAATGAGGTGGCTTCATTCGGATCTTCGAACTTGGCGAATACTGGCTGGCCAGTCACCTCGACTTTGAGATCGTTTTCATTGGTGATGGCGTCGGGGCGCGACCACCAGGCCAAACCCAAGCAAACGGCGGCCACCGCGGCAAATAGGGCGGACGTTTTACCTTCGTTCACAACGGAACTCCTAATTTCATCGATTCACACGAGTTGGGTATGTAAGTGTACACGTTTAAGTATTCAGTAGTTTCCTGTGTAGTGGGCGAGGTTACCAGTCCGTTTTATTGGGAGACGAGTGGCAGTTTTAGGGACTCGTAACCTCGTCCACTACATTCAAAAGGTAAGCATTCAAAAGGTAAGCGTTCAGCGACGATCCCGGGAAGGGCTACGGCCCAACGTCATTTCAAACGGTTCTTGGAGATGCCTTCGCGTTCGCGGACACGGCGCGTCACGAATACGGCGGCACCGACCAACAGTGGCGGAATGGGCGGCAGGAAGATGGCCAGCATCTTGTAGCGGTTCTGCAGCTCGAGCACTTTACCTTCGGCCTCGCGTCGGCTGTCTTGAATTTGAGCGTCGCGTTCGCTCTCCATCTTCTCGCGGCGAATCGCCAGTTTGCGTTCCAAAGCTGCGGTCTGGACTTGGAGCTGCTGGATCATTCCGATCAGCTCTTGTTGCTTGCTGACGTTCTGGGCTCCTTCACGCTGCATACGTTCCACTTTTTCGCGGAATTTGGCCACGGCCTTTTGGTTTTCTTCCTCGGCCTCTTGCAGCTCTTTATTGAAGTCGGCTTGGAAGTCCTTCTGCTTCTGTGATTCTTCCAGGCGGTACTTTTCGGCTTGATCCTCGAACAAGCTCAATGTGATGTGCTTCGGTTCGTGACTGCGAATGGCGGGGTAGTTCTTCTCGCCAGCCAAGACGTCGACTATGTTGAGTACAAAAGTGATGTTCTGCACTCGCAAGTCGAGATCCTCGAACTGTTCGGGACGCTTGCGATTCTCGCTGAAGAAGGGGTGCAAGTAGTCGACGTCGGCCACATACACGGCTTTGATTGGGCGTGTTTCAGCCGCTTCTTCGGCCGCCTCGGCAGTCTCCGGCGGAGTAGCTGAGTCGGCTGCGTCGGATGGGGCGGCGGCGGCTTCCTCGGCTGTGGAAACGCCCTCGATTAGCACGGCCAAGGTTTGTGGACCCGTTGGCGGGCCTTGCAGTATTTGCAATTGAGCGGCCGAGGCGCTACCGCTCCGCATTTGGTTCTGCAACTCGGTAAAGCCAATGCGTCCTGAGTTTTCGCGCGTGCTGACCAATTCTGTAATAGTCAAGTCATCGCGTTTGTCCTCTGGCTCGATCGCCCCGGCATACAGGAACATCAGTTCACGCAGACCGTTGGTTATTGGACTCTGGGTGCTCAGATAGTCTTCCCCCTCGTTGGAACCTTCCAAGATGAATAGCCATTCGTCGTTGGCATTGGTCAGGTATTCGATCTTTGGGTGCGGGTTGTATTTTTGCCAAACGATATCTGGATTGATCCCAGTCATACTCGACTGCATGGGGATACTCAGGCCGAGCGCTTTCCACAGGGCTTGCATGTCACCTTTGGGCTCGGGTGGGGCACCGCCGCCGAACATGGGGTTATTCTGAGCTTGTTTGGGTTCACCCGTCGCAGGAATGCCTTGGTAGACGGCGGGCATAGGATCTTCGAAGATGGCCGTTGGCACACCCGCTTTGACGGCATCGACCAAGTTCGTCAACTGCTGCGGGTTGAGCGACGAAGGTTGGACGACAAACAGCACGTCGAACTGATCGATCGAAATGGGAGAGCTAGGATCGACCCCTTCCACTTCGTATTGCTTTTCCAATTCTTCGACGATGGGCTGTTTGGGGATTTGTTGAAATCCGCCACCGGCCATCGAAAAGCCCCCCATGAAGTTGGCGTCGGTGTTGACAATCCCCAGCTTGGCGCGTTTGGGTTGCGCGACGGTGTTGATCGACCGCACCAATTCATATTCGACCGGGATACCACTTTCGAAGAAGGGGATGACTACTTTGGAAAGGCCGCTACGCACAGCGGCACCGAGCAATACTTCTTGGTCCTTGAAAGCACCCCGTTCGCGGACGCGGACGACTTGCGGTTCGATGCCATACTGCTTCTTAGCACGCAGCGCCTCGGGGCCCGAGGGTTCGATGTTGTCGTTAATTTGGACCTGCAGCTTAACGCGCTGGCTGGCTGCCATGGCAGCGAACTCCTTGAGTAGTGTCACCAAGTCGTAGCGCGTCTTGGCGTACTGTTCGGGTATGTCGGAGGAGATGTAGGCGTCGATGACGATCGGCCGCTCGGGGGCGAGCTGCCGGATGACGCGCGCCGTTGTCGGGCTGAGCGAGCTGACTTGCCCTTCGGTCGCGTCGTAGCGCAGGAAGTCATTGTTCTTCAAAAAGTAACTCAGCGAAAATACGATCAACACGAGCGCGATGATACGACCTAGATAGTGCAGAAACTTGATGTTTCCATCCTGGCCACCACTCCAGTGGCGACGGCCGATCAGCACCATACAAAAGTACAATCCGAGCGACAGCACCAACAGGAAAAAGGCGATCGGAGCGATGCTTACCACCCCGCGGCCAAAGTTGTCGAATTGGTGTCGAATACTGAAACTCTCGACAAGGCGTGCGTAGCCTCGCTGCCGCACGATCACATCGGCCATCGAGGCAAATACCAGCGGTGCGTTGAACAAAGCACCCAGGATAAAGCCGACCGTCAAGTTATGCGTCAAGAACGAGGCGATCATACCGATCGACAGCATCGCTAGGCCAATGAACCAATAGCCAAAATAGTTGGCAAAAAACAGTCCCGTGTCCACTTCTCCCTTGGATAGGAATAGCAGCACGAGGAAGGTGGAGATTTGCGAGAACACCAACGAGACGGTGTAGATCGACGCAGCCGATAGATACTTGCCGATCACGATATCGAAGTCGTCGGCCGGAAGCGTCAGCAGCAATTCGTCGGTACCCTGGCGTTTCTCATCCGCCCAGATGCTCATGGTGATGGCAGGGATGAAGAACAACATGATGATCGGGAACCAGAAATTCAATTGGTCCAGTGTTGCCAAGTTCGAATTGAAGAATTCGTGCGGCCAGAAGGCAGCCATCGAGGTTAGCAACACGAACAGGCACAGAAAGACGTAGCCCGTCGGATTGGAGAAGTAGCCGAGGAAGTTCCGCTTGAGCACGGCGTAGGTTGCTCGTTTGCCCTTGGCCAGACCGCTGATGAGCAAGAAGGCGATCAGCCCTATGACCAAGTCGATACCGAGCAGTTTTAACAAGGGAGCGATATAGCTAATGATGTCAGCAGCAAACATAGTGGCTTCTGTTTAATTTCGGGAGTGTAGTGGGTTTGTTGCAGGTAGTTGGTGGGCGGGGCCCTCCCCGGGCCCGATAGCCCGACCCTCCCGCACGCGCGAGGGTACGTAATTAATTCAAGTTAAACCACGCCGGTCAGCTTGTGGAACGCCTCGTCGAGATCTCCTTTTATAGCCCGTAGATCAGCCACGGTGCCATCGAAGACCTTGCGTCCTTCGTTGATCAGGACTACTCGATCGGCCATCGCTTCGACTTCTTGTAAAATGTGCGTCGACAGCAAAATGGTCTTCGTTTCGCGCAGTTTCCGCATCGTCTTGCGAACTTCGCGGATTTGATTGGGGTCCAAGCCGGCGGTTGGTTCGTCGAGGATCAACACGTCGGGTTCGTGCAGCAGGGCTTGCGCCATACCGACCCGCTGCTTAAAGCCCTTGGAGAGTTTGCTAGTCGCTTTATTGACCACGCTTCCCAAATCGCACAAATCGATAACCGCTTCGATGCGTTCCTTTTTCCGTTTGACATCCATTCCGCGAGCTTCGGCAAAAAAGTCGAGCATCCCGATCGGTGTCATTTCAGGATAAAGGGGGCCGTTCTCTGGGAGATATCCGAGATGTCGCGAGCCAGCGATGCGGTCCTGAAACATGTCGTGGCCAGCTATTTTAGCTACCCCTTCACTGGGGGCTAGGTAACCCGTCAGCATTTTCATGGTCGTACTTTTGCCGGCACCGTTAGGTCCGAGAAAGGCGACCAATTCGCCTTCGTTGACCTTGAAGCTAACGTCGCGGGCGGCGGCGAAGGGGCCGTAAAATTTGGAAAGCCCAATCGCTTCAATCATGGGGCGCCGGTCGGATGCTCCCAAGTTCGATTCTGGCATGTTGCTGGCAATCCTCTCTAGTTACAGATTGTGTAGGCCGTAGTGGACGAGGTTACGAGTCCCTAACGTAATAAGGCATCACACGGACTCGTAACCTCGTCCACTACATCTTCAGGTCAGTTATGATTGAAATATGGATGTTTTTTGTGGCTGCATGAGCTCAATCGTGTGAGTCTACACCTTTTAGAAAGTTACGCAGAGAGCCCTTGCGTGGTTCGACTCGGTTTTTTTCAACGTGCTAGCGAGCGATTGCCTTCAAAAACGGCTTGCAAGCTTTCCCCACGCCCGATAAACTGCGGGGCTTAAATTCCGAGCGCAAGGACTTGCCAGCAATCGAGCCATTCGGGCGGGTGGTCTGTCTAGGAACCGTTTTGTAGTGGACGAGGTTACGAGTCCTTGATTCGTTAGGCGTTGGGGACTCGTAACCTCGTCCACTACCACCAACCATAAGTCTTAACCTTGACAGACCACTAGACGTTGCCGTCGCATCGACCAAGCACGCCAAACACAAGTAATACGGATTAGCCGACCCCAGCCATGACATTGTCACAAAAAACAACTATTGCCAAGCCGAACCAACTCCCTAAGAAGTGGTTTCACGTCGACGCCTCGGAGCAGATCTTGGGACGCTTGGCCAGCGACATCGCCATGATTTTGATGGGCAAGCATCGTCCAACTTACACACCGCACGTCGACACGGGGGACTTTGTTGTCGTGACCAATGCCGAGAAGGTGGTGATGACCGGCCGCAAGTTCGAGCACCGTCACTATGCTTGGTACAACGGCTACACCGGCCAGAAGATGGAAAGCTACAAGGACCGCTTGGCGCGCAAGCCCGAGGATTTGGTGATCCACGCCGTGCGCCGCATGCTCCCCAAGAACAAGCTGGCTACTCAGATGCTCGATAAGTTGAAGGTCTATGCCGGTAGCGAGCATCCACACCAAGCTCAGCAATGCGAGACGATCGAGCTCGGCAAGAAGGCCTCGTCATAGCGTTTTGCGCTCGACACCAAAATTGCTGACTTCGATACTAACGATCAATTCAATACAGATTACTGCACACACTAGGACGTTGGGGAATTCATGGTAGCCGTAAAGAAAGACAAGAATACTGGAGATTGTTTGGGCACCGGTCGTCGCAAGTCGGCGGTAGCTCGGGTTCGTCTCCGCGCAGGAAGCGGTAAAATTGTCGTCAACGGCAAGCCGCTCGAAGTATTCTTTCCAACCGCCCAGCACCAGCAAGATGTACTGCAAACGTTGGCTCACGTCGGTCAATCCGACAGCGTCGATGTGTCGGTTCGCGTCAGCGGTGGTGGTTTGACCGGTCAGTCGGGAGCGATCCGCATGGCTATCGCTCGTGCCCTGTTGGGGATGAGCGATGAGCACTTCCAGCCGTTGCGAGACGATGGCTTCCTGACTCGCGATTCCCGCATGAAGGAACGCAAGAAGCCCGGTCTTCACGGTGCTCGCCGCGGTACCCAGTTCAGCAAACGCTAATTGCCTCAACGTAGCTCGGTGGTCCCCCACCGAGTCTCGCTTGGCTGAGCTATCCATTTTGCGTCGGTAGACGCAGGATCGCTCCGATACCTATTAGCCGCTTTGGCACTAACCACGGTTCTTTGATGCAGACGTGGCGAGCGCCAAAGCGGCTTTTTTCGCCGCTTTCCGTGCTTCGGCTTTGCCATCCGTGTGAGCCTTCGTGCCTGGTGTTTTAGCACCGATGGCAAGGCTGGAGCACGGATAGGCAAGTGCTTCGTAGTCTAATTGTTGCGGCTGGTCGCTTGCATGTATCGCATGACGTAGTACAGCAGCGTCATGACCGCTTGGAGTGTCGCGGCGACGTAGGTTAGTGCGGCGGCGTTGAGTACTTTGCTGACGTAATGGAGGTCAGTCCCTGAAACGATGCCCAGATTCACGAGCTGAGTTTTGGCGCGCGAGCTGGCGTCGAATTCGACTGGCAGATTGACGACTTGGAAAGCGACGGTGGCACCGAAGGCGATGATGCCTGCCAGAAAGACCCACTGGCCCAGTCCTGAAGCAGCGTAAAAAGTCATGGCTAGGCCGACCATCAGTAGGAGCGACCCGATGCTGCTACCAAAGTTGGCCGCAGGTACGGCTAGGTTGCGAATTACAAGCGGAGCATAGTTTTTTGCATCCTGCAGCGCATGACCTGCTTCGTGAGCGGCGATACCGACCGAAGCCATCGAACGGCCGCCAAATACTTCGGGACTCAGTCGCAGCACTTTGTGGCTTGGGTCGTAGTGGTCGGAGAGATGCCCGGGGACCTGTTCAATATGAATATTCTGAAGGCCGCTGGCGTCCAGGATGCGGCGCGCCGCCTCTCGGCCAGTCATCGATGCGGGGACTTGGCTCATTTGACTGTAGGCCGACTTGACCATCCACTGTGCTAGCAAAGCCAACAGGAAGGCTGGGGCGATCATCAGTAGGAACAGCGGGTCGAAGATCATTGGGGGGACGGTCCTGTGGCGAAAGTGAGTGTGCTCGAAAATCGGCGTGCAAAAATGGCTGAGTTGGCAGCCAGTGCAAAGTAATAGCAGTTTTTGGGCCAAAAATTGATCCCAGTTGTGTTGTTGGCGTGGGAAACTTATCGATTTGCTGCTATCGGGGCTTGTGGCACATGGGGGCTGTCGGATACATTTTGTGCTTCGAATCGGTGTTAATTCGTAGACAAACCGCCGAATCCGATTTGCCAGAGTGGCGGAATGGCAGACGCGCTGGACTCAAAATCCAGTGTCCGCAAGGACGTGTGGGTTCGAGTCCCACCTCTGGTACCTGCAATGACTGCACAATCGAACTAGCTAAAAGTAAAAATTAGGCCGGAAAAGGGAACATGCCAACAATCAATCAATTGGTCAAAAGCAATCGAGTGGTCCAGCGGAAGACGACCAAGTCGATCGTTCTGGAAAAGTGCCCGCAAAAGCAAGGGGTGTGCATCCAAGTTCGGACCATGACTCCCAAGAAGCCTAATTCGGCGTTGCGGAAGATTACTCGAGTGCGTTTGTCCAACGGCAAAGAAGTCACCGTTTACATCCCGGGTGAAGGGCACAACCTGCAGGAGCACTCGATCGTGCTCGTACGCGGCGGTCGTGTTCGCGATCTACCGGGTGTGCGCTATCAGGTCGTGCGGGGGGCTCGCGATACGTTAGGCGTCGATGGCCGCAAGCAAGCTCGCAGTCGCTACGGTGCCAAGAAGCCTTAGTGTCTCGTTGGTCATACAATTACTTTAGTAGCCGAGTTCGCTGCGAATTATGGGTTCCAAATCCGGTCCAAATTCTAAGCGACTTCGGCTGCGGCATAATACGAATCGTCAATCAGGAAATAATCGAGAAGTAAGTTATGGGTAAGATCACCGCAAGTCGCACATCGCTTCGCCCCGATCCGAAGCACCAATCGCTTTTGGCTGGCAAGTTCATCAACTGCCTGATGTATGACGGCAAAAAGAGTACTGCCCAGTCGGTGTTCTACGACGCCTTGGATCTTGTCGCCGAGAAGGTCAGCGATCGTCCCGCCATCGAAGTTTTCGAGCAGGCCGTCGAGAACGTGAAGCCGTTTATTGAAGTTCGCTCGAAACGCGTTGGTGGTGCATCGTACCAGGTGCCGATGCAAGTCAATCGCGCCCGTCAGCAGTCGCTGGCCATTCGCTGGATATTGGCAGCGATTCGCGAAAAGAAGGGTCGTGCCATTCATCAACGCTTGGCGGAAGAGATCCTGGCAGCTTACCGCAAGGAAGGAACGGCCATGAGCCGTCGTGAGAACACGCACCGTATGGCTGATGCCAACAAGGCGTTTGCTCACTTCGCTTGGTAGTTGTTTCAAAAAGCCGAACGATTTTAGCCGTGTCATTTGTCGAGCAGATGCCACGGCTTTTTTTCTGCGCCGATTGGCGTAAAGTAGTCTGCAATTAGCAACGCCCATCCACCACTCTCCCCGTATTGCATGAAGGCTTCGAGGCCATGGCTCGCGATCTTGAATCGCTCAGGAATATAGGCATTATCGCGCACATTGATGCCGGTAAGACGACCGTTACCGAGCGGATGCTCTATGTCAGCGGTGCCAAGCATCGCGCTGGCGGCGTCGACTCGGGCACGACCGAAACCGATGACGATCCCGAAGAGCAAGAACGGGGTATTACCATCTACTCTGCCTGCGTGACGTTTCGCTGGAAAGATAGCATCATCAATCTGCTCGATACGCCCGGGCACGTCGACTTCACGGCCGAAGTCGAGCGTTGTTTGCGGGTGCTCGATGGCGCCGTGGTAGTCTTCAGCGCGCGCGAGGGGGTCGAGGCACAAAGCGAAACGGTGTGGCGACAAGCGGACAAGTACGAAGTGCCGCGGATTGTGTTTATCAATAAGCTCGATCGCGAAGGGGCCGACTTCTATCGTGTGCTCGAAGAAATTGGACCACGTCTGAACGCCAATCCCGTAGCCATTCAGATCCCCGTCGGTATGGGACCACCCCACGTCAAGGAGCCCTTTAAGGGAGTGATCGATCTGATCGACATGCAGTTGCTCAGCTTCTCGCGCGACGACGATGGCAAACAAATCTTGGCCGGACCCATTCCCGACGAACTGTTGGAGGATGCGCAGAGCTGGCGCGATTTGATGCTCGAATCGCTCTATGGAATCAACAACGAGATGATGGAACTGGCGCTCGAAGAACAGCCGATTCCGCCAGATTTGATTCGTCGCGCCCTGCGCGAAGGATGCATTGCCAGGCAAATTCAGCCGGTGCTGTGCGGTTCGGCCTTGCATGGTATGGGGGTCCAGCCTGTCCTCGATGCGGTCGGCTACTACTTGCCGTGCCCGCTCGATCGTCCACCGGTTGCCGGTGTTGATCCGAAGCATCGCGATAAGGTGATTACTCGCAAGCCCTCGGCAGACGAACCGTTCTGTGCACTGGTGTTCAAGATCCTGCCTGCCAAGACCGGTGACCTGTATTGGATTCGAGTCTACTCGGGGACGCTCGACTCCAATTCCCGCGTCTACAATCCGAATCGCGATGTCAAGGAGAACGTGGCTCAACTATGGCAAATTCATGCCACCAAAAAAGAGCGGCAGGGACAGCTTCAGAAACTCGAGTGCGGTGACATCGCGTGCGCTATCGGACCGCGGCATTCGATCACGGGAGATACGCTGTGCGACACGCGCGCGCACATCGAGCTACCGAGTATCCAGTTCGCGCAGACCGTGTTGTCGATGGCGATCGAGCCCGAGAATACGACCGAACGCAAGAAGCTGGCAGAAGTGCTCGACATGCTCAAGCGACAAGACCCCACGTTCAATGCCAAGGAGAACGAGGAATCGGGGCAAACGCTGATCTTCGGCATGGGCGAATTGCACCTGGACGTGATCAAGCATCGGTTGACACGAGATTTCAATCTCAATGTGAAATTCTATAAGCCGCGTGTCAATTATCGCGAAACGATCGGCGCCAAATCGACGGTGGTGGGGCAGTGCAACAAGCAAATTGGGGCGGTGCAGATGTTTGCCCGCGTGAAGGTTGCCCTCGAGCCGCTCGAGGATCGGTCGGCCGACGTCATTGTGCTCGATCAATTATTCGGCGAAGGAGCATTACCGGATGAACTCAAGTCTGTGGTGCTGCAGGAGCTGCGCGAGCGTGCCAAGGGGGGCGGGGTCATTGGTAGTTTTCCGCTGACCGGTATTCGGATTAGCCTTATCGGTGGCGAAATGCGCGAGGTGGGCTCCGATGAAGTGGCTTTTCGTATGGCCGCCAACGACGCCTTTGACGCAGGCTTGCAGGCCGGCTCCCCTACTCTGCTCGAACCGGTCATGCGACTTGATATCGTGACTCCCGACGACTACATGGGAGAGATCGTAGGCGACTTGCAACAGCGTCGGGCAACGATTGAATCGACCGAATCGCGCGGAGTGATGACGGCGGTGATCGCTTATGCGCCGCTCAAAGAGCTGTTCGGCTATTCGTCGGCCATCCGCTCGCTTAGTCAAGGTCGAGCCAGTTGTTCGATGGAGCCGCACGGTTACCAGCCCGCCCCAGCCGAGGATGCGCAGGGCTTTGGGATGTAAGTGGCCCATGCGATATCTTGAACTGACGCTACCGAGCATCGCGGAGAATCTTGCGCTGGACGAAGCCTTGCTGGACGAAGCACAAGCCAGCGATGTGCGAGAAGAGACGCTACGGATTTGGCAGGCGCACAGTCCGTTTGTCGTGCTTGGGCGCAGTAGCCGTGTTGAAGATGAAGTGGACCAGGACTGTACTGCAGAGCAATCGGTCCCCATCTTTCGACGCGTCAGTGGTGGAGCGACCGTGGTGGCAGGGCCCGGCTGTATGTTCTATGCACTGGTGCTGTCGCTCGAGCAGCGGCCTCATCTTCGCATGCTCGATGTCGCGCACCAATTTGTCATGGGCAGCCTGCAGTCCGCCCTAAAATCGTTGCTGCCACAACTCGAATTCGATGGTACTTGTGATTTGGTCGTATCCGGCAGAAAGGTGAGTGGCAATAGTGTGCGACTTGTGCGCGATTGGATGCTCTACCACGGCACGCTATTGCTCGATATGGATTTGACGCTGGCGGAGCGACTGCTAAAGCACCCGCCGCGCGAGCCCGAGTATCGCGGCGGTCGTAGCCACGCAGACTTCTTAGCCAATTCGCAAATCCCCTATCCCGCGGTCGTAGCGGCTATGCGCAATCAGTGGCAGGCCGATTCGCAGGTCGGTCCCATTCCAGAATCGAGAATCGAATCGCTGGTGCGCAACAAATACTCGCAGGATGCTTGGAATTTGTCGCGGTAGATTTGGGCCCTGCCAGGGTTGCGTGTACATAGGGGAATTCGTAATTGCGATACAAAAGAGTGGCAATACTATCCATGCTCCAGCCTTGCCATCCGTGCGAGAATTTGTGTCGTTTGCTAGCACGGATGGCAAGGCCGGAGCACGAATGACAAGGCCGGACGACGGTCTTACCCGCTAACTTGAGTTCTTGTATTGCCGGGCAAGACGGCTAGAGGAGCGAACAATAACTAACCGATGTGCAACCGGATTGGTACTGCCTCATTTCCTCATCGGCGGTAAGATGGTTCTGCAATCCATCGTTTTCCCCACGCTAAGAGTTTCAATGCCAATGCCTGACGCTTTGTATCCGATCTACCGAGTTCGCTTCAGCGAAGTGCATCATCATGTGATCGAAGTTGAGCTGTGGATCGCAGCAGTCGACTCCGACGATGAAGAACCATCCGTAGTAAGGCCACTCGAGCTGGTCTTCCCTGTCTGGACGCCGGGCAGCTACATGGTCCGCGAATACACTCGCAATATCGAAGCGCTTTCGGCGGCGGAGTACGATCGGCCTGACGGTGAGCTTGCGAAGGTATTGTCATTGCAGCGGCATGGCAAGAATCGTTGGCGCATCGCAGCGGCCAGCCCTCAATCAACAGTCTGCGTGCGTTACCGATTGTATTGCCGTGAGATGTCGGTGCGGACCAATTGGGTCGAGCGAGACTATGGGTTTTTGACTGGCGCGGCCACCTTTCCGTATATCGACGGCAGGCAGGACGCCCCGGTCCAATTGCAGCTCGAACTGCCGTCGGCTTGGCGTCAAGTGGCTACATCGCTGGAGAAGCTTGAGCATATCGACAATCGCGTCGTATTGTCTGCGATCAACTTTGATGAAATCGTCGATGCGCCCATCGTATGTGGCAATTTCGATCTGCGCGAGTTCGATGTGGGGGGCAAGCCGCACTATTTGGCGAACGTTGGTGGCGACTTGTTGTGGGATCTTCAGAGGGCCGAGGCGGACACTCGAACCATCGTGGCCTACCACCAGCAGTTCTGGGGCGAGATCCCCTACGAGCAATACTGGTTTCTCAATCTGAATGCCGAAACTCGCGGTGGTTTGGAGCATGACAATTCAACCGTGCTGATGAGTTCTCGCTGGACGATGCATCGACGAGAAACCTACCTGGATTGGTTGGCGCTGGTGAGTCATGAATTCTTTCATACTTGGAACGTGCGTCGCCTGCGTCCCAAGGCGTTGATGCACTACGACTACGAGGCGGAGCAGTTCGTCGCCGAGTTGTGGATCGCCGAGGGGATTACCAGCTACTTCGACGACTTGGCTCTGGTGCGCACGGGGCTGTGCACTCGCGATGAATACTTGGCGCGACTGACCAAGATTGTGCAGACCGTACAATCGTCTCCGGGACGGTTAGTGCAGGATCTTCGCAACGCTTCTTGGGATGCGTGGACGAAGCACTATCGACCCGACGAGAATAGTGGCAATTCACGGATTAGCTACTATCTCAAAGGTGCCGTGGTAGCTTGGTTGCTCGATGTCGAACTGCAGAAGAATAGCGCTGGTGCAGTGGGCTTGGCGGATGTCATGCGGCAATTGTGGCAGCGTCACTTGAAAACGGGCTACACCTTAGAGGACTTTGAAAGGCTCGTTGAAGAGCTGGGGAGCCCAGCGGTGCGGCAGTGGCTCGAGTCGGCGGTGCGTGACGCTGCGGAAGTCGACTACCAATCGGCCTTCGCTTGGTTGGGTTTGGAGTTTAAGGCGGAGGACAACGCCAAGAAGACTAACTTTGCCAAGGTCTGGATCGGCTCGCAGTCTACGGGCTCGGAGGGAAAACTGATCGTGCGCAATGTGCTGCGTGACAGTCCGTCGGATCGCGCTGGGATGAATGTCGACGACGAGCTGATCGCGCTGGACGGCTATCGCTTGAGCCCCGACTCGTGGCCGGGGCATTTGGAGATGTTCGAACCGGAGCAGGCGCTGGAGCTGTTGGTATCGCGGCGAGGCAAGATTGTGCCGCTGAAGATCACCCTGGGTAAGAAGCCGCCGCACAACTGGGAGCTCGTCGTCGATCCGTCGGCCAGCGCGGATGCGAAACAACGCCAGGAGGCTTGGTTGGGGTAGTGGAGGAGTTGGGAGTTGGGAGTTGGGAGTTGGGAGTTGGGAGTGTCGCTCCTCCACTCCCAGCTCCTCCACTCCCAGCTCCAATATGCGCCGTCACTACTGCGAGCCGGCTAGAAACCCGCGGTGGGCTTCGTCGTTGAACAGAGCCGCGAGTGGTATTTCAAACTCGGGCACAACCAGACTAGAAATCGAACCCGAGTGGAGCTTTTGAAACAGTTTGTAGACCTGACCTTCTAGCCGGTACTGTTCGACAAAAAGCTGGTCGCAATCGATCAGCCAATACTCGGCGACCGAGTGCAGCGCATAGTCTTCGAACTTGACACCACGATCGCGACTTTCGGTCGAATCGGATAGTACTTCAGCGATAAAGTCGGGTGCAGGAAATAGAACTTGATCGGGCTCAATTCGTGCAGCCTTGTCACGTTCATAAAATAACACGTCGGGCTCATAATCGTTGCGAGTCAGATGTACGAGCGCTTTCTCAAAGAAGACTTCCCCGAGATTGCGCTTGGCAACGTGCATGTCGAGCATTTTGTACAATCGGCCTGTTACCCGAATATGCTCTGCCTTGGCTGGCGAATGCAGGATCATTTCTCCGCCGATGAACTCCGCTTTCATGTTGGGGGTTAACTCGCGCAGAAATTTATCCCGCGCCAGTTTTTCACGCTGTAGCTGGCTATTGAGTGCGGCCACCAATTGAGGTAAATCGGGCCGCTTCAGCAGCGGTTCCAATGTGAAATCCATACGAAAACCTCGACGGAGTTTGGCGGCCGGTCACGGCTAGTGTAGAACCACTATCTCGATGGTTCTACATCATTCCAAACCATGGCGGACCATGGGCTCGACTTCTTAATCAAACGGGAAAGCTCACGAAATCAGACGATCTTGTACTTGTTGAGTTGTTCCGTCTCTTTATTGACATCGCTGCCGTCTGGAGTTTCATCCGAATCACGGTCGAACCAACTATCTTGGAACTTGATGTAGCCCGCTTCGCCACGGTTCCCGTTGGCGATCGCTACGTTGGTGGTCATCGCGATGACGGCATCGGCCATGGCGACTTCGGGATAGCACTTGGGCTTATTCTCGGGTGCTGGATTGCGAATGCACCAAGCCCAGTGTTCGATCTCTTCGGTGTAGCCGCGGCTGACGTCGGCACCGGCGGCAGCTTTGGCCACATTGGTGGCTGCGAAATTGCCACTGGCTTGGGTATCGAGGCTGAAGCCACCCTTGTCCCCTTTGACGCTAACCTTGGAGGAGGTGTCAGAGTCCTTGTAGAGCATCAGCTCTTTCTCACGGTCGAGTACGATGGTCCCTTTGGTTCCCATGACCACTTCGCCGTATCCGCCGAATCCATTGCCATTGATGGTTGAGTAGGTAACGCAGATCTTCTTATTGGGATCTTGTTCGTAGCCTGGAATGCCTTTTCCCTTGGGAGGGTAGTTGTCGACTTTGTTGTAGTAGCCGACGTCAAAGTCCTTGTCGTATTCAGGGCCGGGGAATTCGTACATGCAGTAGACGTGATCCTCGGCCTCGCGATCCTGTGGGAAGATTGTTCTTCCGCCTATGGCGTGTACGCCCAGTGGGTGAGCCTTCTTGCCATCTTGACGGAGCGCGGAGCAGAAGATCGTGGCTGCGTCCAATTGGTGGCTCCCCAATTCGGCCATTAGACCGCCACCGGTGCGTTCCCAAAGTCGCCAACGACAGAGTTCTTCGAGCGGTGAACAGCGGTAGCCGCCCGACAATTTATGTTCTACGTATCCGTGGCTGGCCGCATCGACCTTTTGATCGGAGTCCCAGGCCGTCCACTGGGCCACTTTGTACGTCAATTGCTCGATTGCCAGCGGATCGGTGGCTGCATCCAACTGCCGCTTAAAACTGTTGAGCTGATCGGCGATCTTGTTAACCGAGCCCTCCCCCCCGGGGAGCGGCATCTGCCAACTATCACCGCCTGGCAAATTGCCTCGGTGCCATTGGGCGCGAATGGAGTGCAATTGCCCGAGTAAGCCGAAACGCAGTAGGTGGACCGCATTGTCATACAGCACGCTGTAGTGACGTTGGTGCCCCGTCGCGCAGTGCAGGCCGGTCTCTTTAGCGACGCGCGCCATGACTTTGCATTGAGCCACATTGTGCGCCATCAGTTTTTCGGTAAGCACATGCTTGCCGCGCTGCATGGCTTGAACTGCAATGGGAGCATGCAGGAATAACGGCAGTGCGATAATGACCGCTTCGATGTCAGGATCGTCCAGCAGAGCTTGCATGCCTCCATTTTCTGCGGTGTAGACCTTCACATTCTTTCTGGCTTCGGCTTCGGAACTATAGCCGTATTGTTTGATCAATCCGGGGCGGGCGGCCAAGGCTGCGTCGCTGGCCCAGTCACCATGGAAAGCGCGTTGGATGCTACTTGGGCGAATATCGGCGATCGCAACCACCTGTACGTAGTCGGGGGTACAGCCACCCAGCAGTACGTTCCCTTCATCGCCGACCCCAATCACTCCTACGCGCACGGGATTCTTCACTGTGCCGTAGCCGAAGTACATGGCACCTAGGCCGGCACCGGAGACGACACCGGCTGCCGCGACCCCTTTGATAAAGTCGCGGCGGGTAACTCCTACCGCCTCGTAATAGTTGTCTTGTCCGGTTTGTTTTTGTTCTGGTGTGAGCGCTTGCATGGGAGGGTTTATCCTAAAGTGAATTGATTTTTGCGATGGTTTTGAATGGGTTGCGAGCTATGCGGAGGCTTTGGCCCCGCGGAGTCGAGCTGCTTTTTTGTTTTGCCACCATGCCCAGGGGAAAAAGTCGAGTCCCGCATAACGCCCTGCATCGGTGGTCGCGACGGTGATCAGCGCCAGGCATTCGACCGCTTGGAAGTACGTCGGTTGCGTACCTGGGAAGCCGGGCATCTGCGACAGGATGACACTGACTAAGAAAATCGCAGCGGCCCAAGCGGCCAGCGGAGTTAGCAGGCCGATGATGAGTAAGATGCCGATCGACATGTCAAAAATGGGAATGATCTTATCTACCATACTTGTGGACAGCAGTCCTTCGCCAGGACGCCCGAAATGAAAACGTCCCGCACTTTGCAATTGAGTCGCATTGGCAACTGAGTTCAGACGCCCTTCATATTGAGTCCACACGGCGTCGATGGAGGCCAGCGCTTGGTGGACATCGCTCATGCGTTCCTTGGCGATCTGCTCCTTCTGGCCACGCAGGCTGGAGACCTGGTTCCACATCTTGGAGGATTCCATATCGGCCATGCGCTGTCGACTAAGATTGTACTTGTCGATGGCATCTTTGGATTCGGCGTATACCTCGCCGAGCTTATCGAGGGTTTGCGATTTGATGCGGCCCAACGCCTTCTTCTGTTCGTCGGTCAATCCGAAATGGACCGCCGAGCGATCGGCGGCGGATGAGAACAACTCGGTGATCTGCGTTTGGTTGAGACGCAGTTCACCGTCGTGATCCCAGATTAACTTTTGGAATTCAGGTGCCAACGGGCCTTGGGCTGCGTTGAGAAAACCGACCGAAGAGAAGTCGTGGCCACGGACTTTGGCGACTCCCTCCATATAAAAATGCCAGCCTATGCCAACTCGCAATGCGATTAGCGCCAGTATTCCAAACATGCCTAGCCGTGCGTAGTTCTGCATAACTTGTTTCGTGGGGAGGGAGATATGTGGTGGAGGGGCCGTATGTTGGTTGTTATCGTAGTTTGAGCTCGACGAATAGTTAATTATTGTCGAAAATCAGCCCTTGGCCAAGCCATATTGGGAAACTAATCAAACTTGGGACGCCTACCCTCAATTGTACCGAGAGAACTCGATGCCTCAAAAGCAGACCGCACACAAAAAGCTACAAAATTCCAGGCCGGAACGGGGTGATCGTGTGGGGTATTGGCTGGTCAAGAGCGAACCCGACTGCTTCAGCATTGATGATCTGTTGGCGGCCAAAGGGCGGACGACCTATTGGGATGGCGTGCGGAACTATCAGGCGCGCAACATGCTGCGCGATCAAATGAAGCTGGGAGACCGGGTGTTGTTCTACCACAGCAATGCCAAACCTCCAGGTATCGCTGGAGTGGCTGAAGTTGTCCGCGAAGGCTATCCCGATACGACTGCCTTCGATGTCAAGCACGAGCACTACGATCCGAAAAGCAAGCCAGACAGCCCAACTTGGTATAGGGTCGATTTGAAGCTAGTGGCGAAGTTTCCGAGAGAGCTTTCGCTACCCGCATTGAGGCAGGTGCCCGCATTGGCTGGCATGGCACTGCTGCAGCGCGGCTCACGACTGAGTGTACAGCCGGTCAGCTCGCAGGAGTTCAAGACGGTGCTCGCGCTGGCCGAAATCGACGAATCGTAGTGGACGAGGTCACGAGTCCTTCGCAACGGATGTAGTGGACGAGGCCCGCGAGTCCTTGGATGGGGCGGTTGTCAGCGACTCGTAACCTCGTCCACTACGGACTCGCAACCTCGTCCACTACGGACTCGCAACCTCGTCCACTACGGACGGGTAACCTCGTCCACTACAGCAAGCAGACAAAGAGAGTAGATTATGCAAGTTGATGATGAGCTGTGTTTGTGTTTTCATGTTAGTTGTCGCAAGGTGCTCAACTACATTCGCATCCATCGCGTAAAGGTTCCGAGTCAGTTGTCCGAGTGCCAAAGCGCTGGGACGGGCTGCGGTTGGTGTCGCGCGGCCATGCGCCGACTAGTAGATTGCATGGAGAAGTTTCCGCCCGACGACGATGTGGTTGAAGATTGGCAGCGCTGGCTCGACATGGCGATGCCGAACACGCGCCGCGACGATTATTCAGCGGGTAGAAAGCAGCACATCGACCAAGGCCATGGCACACCGCCAACGGCATCGTAACGACTACTGGAGACTTGTTTGGGTCAACGCGCAGATCGATTGTCAAGCGCAAAAATATCTATATCGAAGAACATTTCCAAAGTAGTGCTCGGGCCTGTCAAAGCTGAAAAAAACTCGCTATAATAGGAGATTATGGTTAGCACTTATGAGCGAGCTACTGTTTGTCCGCTGCGACTGGGTTTCGTCAATCAGCCAACAGCAACGACAGCCGATAACGTACCGCCACACAAATAGCACAGCGCAGCTCACCTCCGCTAGCCTACACCACCGCGATGCATTCGCCGATAAGCGAAGTACTCCAACCGCAGTTTTGAATGCCCCGCCGTTTTGCCAACCATGGATGACTGGCTGGTAAACCATTTCCGACTGGGAACTTGGTGTTTGTTTTCGTAGTTACCATATCTCTTCTTTCTAGTTAAGGAGCTCAAGCAATGGTTGGTCGCGCTGCTACTGCTGTGAAGTCTAAAACCAAACCGAAGCCACGCCTGGGAGCCAAAGCTACTGCTCAAGTGACGATTCCCAAAGTCAAGGCACCTACGGTTAATGCCGATGGAACCCCCATCGAAGCGCCAGCCAAACCTCGGCGTCGTGTCAAAATTGAAACTCGTACGCGCATCTACTGGGCGGTATTCAATCAAGACTGCAAGCGCGTAGCCGTATTTGAGTTCGATCAAAAGGTCGAAGCCGAAAAACGCGCCGCCAAATTGTTGGCCAGCTCCGGCGAGCATCACTTCATTCAGAAGATCAAAGCCAACGTCCCCGTCTAATCGGCATAATCCATTCAATGACTACGGCTCTCCCAAATGGTGGAGATGCCGCTCTCCGATTGGCAGAATCGAGTCGCACTTGCCCGTTCAGTGCGGCACTTGGGGCGGTTGCAGCGTAGGCTTCTATTTCAGCCTGCTTATGCTTCGCTCACTTTGATTGCCGAAACCGATATGACCGCCTCGAATTTGGTCGCCCACTCCGTGTTTTGTCCTCCGGTGTTGGCACCCTATACGCCACGTTCCGCAGTGGCCGCGACGGCCCGCGTGCTACATGTCATCAATGGCGAGCACTTTTCTGGAGCCGAACGCGTTCAGCAGTTGCTTGGGCGTGGCCTGCCGAAATTTGGCTTTGAAGCCGATTTTGCATGTGTCAAACAGGGCAAGTTTCCTGAGTTGTGCGGTCTGCCCGAACAGCGTGTGATTACCGTACCCATGCAGGGGCGTTTTGACTGGACTGTGGTTGGGAAGTTGGCACACGTTGTGAGCGAGCGGGAAATCGAGATTCTCCATGCACACACCCCACGCACCGCGCTGGTAACGTCGCTCTTAGCTCGGAAAACCGGACTCCCCTGGGTCTATCACGTGCATAGTCCTGCGGCGCGCGATAGCACGCGTGGAACGCTTAATCGAGTGAATCAATGGATCGAACACCATGCATTGCGAAGCTGCCAACAGTTGATCACGGTCAGCCGTAGTTTGCGCCGTGAGATGCTTCGCTGCGGAGTTTCGCGCGAGCGATTGGCCGTAGTACCCAATGGAGTGCCTGCTATCGAGCCGATTCAAGCCCATCTGCGGCAAAACGAATCGACGTGGCGCTTGGGCTTGATTGCTTTGATGCGTCCGCGCAAAGGGGTTGAAGTGGCACTTCAAGCCATGAAACTACTTAAAGAACGTCAACTCCCAGTGACGTTAGAGTTGATCGGTGGTTTCGAGACGCCGGCCTACCAGCAGCAGACGCTCGAATTGCTGCGCTCATTAGGACTCGAAGACTGCGTACACTGGAGTGGTTTTACCAATGATATCCCTTCGGCGGTACGTGGCCTGGATGCTTTGCTCTTGCCCAGCCTATTCGGCGAAGGGATGCCTATGGTCGTGCTCGAAGCCTTGGCCGCCGCCGTGCCCGTGGTGGCGACTCGTGTCGAAGGAACGCCGGAAGTGATTCGCGATGGCATCGAAGGTCTTTTGGCCGAACCAGGCAGCGCGACGAGTCTTGCCGAGAAACTCTGCCAACTCGTTCAAGATCGAGATGCGTGGAGTCGCATGAGCGCTCAAGCGCTCGCGCGACACCGTACTAGCTTTAGTGACGAGCGCATGGCCGAGCGCACCGCCCGCATCTACCATCGATTGCTGAGCCGATAACGCATTAACCTTCGTCTGCTGTCCGTGTCATCCGTGTCATCCGTTTCATCTCTGTCATCCCTGCTCCGGCTTTGCCGTCCGTGCGAGAATTCCGGTCATTGGCTAGCACGGATGGCAAGGCCGGAGCGCGGATAGTAAAACAAAACTAGCCACCGGCCAAAGCGGACACGATGAGCAGCGTCTGCCCGGAGGGGATTTCGGTGGCTAGACCCTGCATATCTCGAATGTTGCGTTCACCCACAAAGATATTCAGAAAGCTATGTAGCTCGCCGCTCGTTGACAGTAGCTTGCCTTCCAAACGCGGAAAACTATCTACCAGCTCCTCAATAGCAGCCTCGACCGAGTTGGCAGTGACTTCGATCTCTGCTTGTTGTTCCGTCAACTCGCGCAAGGAAGACGGGATGCGAATTTGAGTGGTCATAGGTCAATCGGAAGTGTGAAGGTGAGAACAGATCGGACAGTCGAGCAGGCGTTCAATCCGTAAGTTATCGAAGGTCATGTCTCGCAGGTCATAGCGCAACAAGCGCCCCAGCAGCGGTTGCCCCAGTCCTGCTATGAGCTTAATCGTTTCCATGGCGGCTAGGCAAGCCACCGAGCCGGAGACTGCGCCAAATACTGGGAAACGACGCGTCCAGTGGGGTGGCTCGTTGGGAACCAAGCAACGTAGGCAACCGGTTACGCCCGGCACGAAGGTGGTCAATTGGGCTTCCAATTCGTACATTGCGCACTCGACCAACGGCTTGTCCTGCCGCATCGCTTCATCATTCATGGCATAACGTTCCGGAAACAGCGGCGCACAATCGACAACCACATCAGCCTGGGCTACCAATCGTTCAACGTTATCTGCACTTACGTTCTCGTCAACTGCGACGACGTCGAGCCTTGGATTGAGCTGTTTGAGTCGCCGCTCGACTGATTCGATCCGCGATTGACCAATTGCGTCGTATGTCATCAGTAGTTGTCGATTCAGATCGCTCGGCTTGATCGAGCCTGCATGGGCGACAATTAAGCGTCCCACGCCGGCAGCCGCCAGTTGGTAGGCGACCAGGCCCCCTACACCACCGGCGCGCGAGATCAAAACCGAAGCCTGTTTCAATTTTTCCTGCCCAGCCACTCCAAAATCGGGGACCGACATCTGCCATTCGTAAATTGCCCGTTCTTCGTCGCTTAGTGTCCCACTCACCCCCTCGCGCAGCATGCCATTCCTCTCAATAGTACCCAATTATAAGTAGCTCAGACATGGAAGCCATCATAGTCCTTCATCGGCTGGGGATGAAGGCGGTGCATCGCCAAGCGTGACTTACGCAATAATTCCTCAGCGGTTTTTCGATGGCGAGCGTCGCTCAGCAATCCTTCGTCCGAGCGAACGGCATGCCCATTCTCATAGTGGACGACCAATCCGGGGTGAAAGCTATTGGAGGCTACATCCACGACTTCCTTGACTAGAACGCCATGCTGCGAACGAAACAGCATCACGCTGTCGTTACCAGCCTGGATCCAGCCCACCAGATCCGGATCCTCGTTGCGCGCCTGCTCGAAGCCCTCCGCAGGTTCAAAGTTGGAAGTATCAACAATATCGACAGCCGCATTGAGTCGGTCGCGAACGGCCATGCCACGCACTGAGTGAATCCAGACGATGATCAAGGCGAGCAACGACAGGGAACAGATTAACCACCACATTGACGAGTTTTCCTTATTGATAATCACCGATCAGTTGTTTTTGATCGTCGCTGATCGCTCCGCCGGTTCGTTGCAACGGTTTGGTTGCAACGGTTTGGTTGCTTGCTCCACCGAATGGTGGTCACCGCTCCGTGTGTTTTTGAGTCACCCATGACGTTGACGCTTTCCGTTGATCCATACGAAAACCATGTACCGGCGGAGCGGTCCACGACTATCAACTCAGTGCACCAACGATGCGCTGGACGAGTGGTCGCGTTGCTTGATGGGGACTACAGAGTTGAACCATCGAAGCGGCCAAAAACCGATTCCGCCACTGGGGCGACATTCCGCGATAGTCTTCGAGTGCAGCGGAGCTGAATTTATAATCGTGGGAATCGTCCCCTTTGAGGAAAACCAGCCGTCGCGCGTGATCGACGATGCTTTGTGGATCGCCACCCGCCGCAAGATAATCATAGGCCTGTTGTGAAGCCTCCACGCGACTGCTCCCCATTGCGTCAAATGCTTCTGCCGCAGCCGTCGCGGGAGGTGCTTGCGATAGTGTCTGCGCAGACGCTTGGCTCGCCAAGTCCGTAATGCGCAGGTCGCGCAATTCGCCACGGCCTTCCGCCGCTAAACGGAAGTGGCTTAGGAACGAAGCGTTCTGCAGCAGCAAAAATTTGCGAGTGGCTTGCTGGCCGGTGGTTGCAAATGCGTACCGCATGGCATTGGTGGTGGTCACCGCATGCAACGCAACAATTCCAGGCTGGCGCATCAGCAGCTCGCCCGCCGATGCAAACAGGCCATCCCATATTGCCTGAGTCGAAACACCCGCGCCGAGTAACTCGATCACTTGCCCACTTGCTTCGTCGGGCGAACTGTTGTGAAGGGTTTGTACGAGTTCCTGTGTGGCCGCGTCGTCTGCTTCATTCGTCCCCTGCCCTGCCCCAGAATGAAACTCCTTGAGCGATGCGACACGCTGCCAGTTCATCTTTCCCGAAGCGTCGGGGGCCAGTTCACCACTGGCCGGGTTCGGCTCGCCGTTGTGATTGAGCAGCGCGTATACCAAGCTCCGTGCGACCGGCTCCGCATACTCCCAGCCGATGGTCTGCAGCGTGCGAAAGGCATTGGAGAGGTAGATGACCTTGTGACCGATGCTACGGAAATCGCGCGCCGCATACTCGGCTAATAAGTCGAATACGTGATTTGCCCCCAATTCGCGCACGACGCTGGTGATAGCCGTATCGGCAGCCGCTTCGTCCCACTGCTCCAACGCTCGACGCAGCTCCGAGGCACAATTGGCAGCCGAGGGCAGCGCTGCCTCATCGACGGCCGGCAGAGTCCAGTTGCCCTCTTGTTCGTCGCGTGCCTGCGAGCCTTTTAAATTATCTACGGCCCACAGGATCGGCAACCAACGCTCTTCGTCAAGTCCGCTGAGGCTAGCCAAATGAGCCGAGTTGACCACGAGCACGGCGTGGAACTTGAATCCGACCGATGGTCTTGGTTGGACATTGCGCACACCGGCGAGCAACAAGGCTGCAAGCAATTGGCGGTAGCTCAGCCCTGACTTGATTCTTCGCGCGGTCTCTTCGATAACTTTGTCTCGAGGGGTATCTTCGAGGAATCGGACAAGCGGTTCTATCTCGCTCGAGAATCTTGCGATGCCTGGAGCGATCGCGGTTTCGTCGGCTCGCAGCGGGCCCAACGAGCGCAACAAGCCGGCTAGCCCCAGGCCAGTCGCAGTGGAGTTCAGGAATGAGCGACGTTGTATAGGAATCATCGGTATCTCACTTTATCGTGCGAGGAGACAAACGACGGAAGGTAAACCTATTGTAGCAAGTTGTGACGCTCACGTTTTTCCGTTCTCGCCCTCAAAGGTGCTCGACGGTCCCCCGCCGAATTGCATTGTCCCCGCCGAGTTGCACTGCCCTGAAACAGCGCCTTTTTTGGAGTGCGGGAATTTATTACCTCTTTGGTCCTCCCGGAAGTTCGCGCCACGCGGAACCCTAGCGACACCATTGTCGATGCGAGCGAGTAAAGTCTGAACCAAGCTCCAGCTATAACAATAGCGCAACCACCCCTAAGTGCTACCGGCTTGGTTTTTACCGCTCTGGTCCAATACGCTACGGGCTGTCCTCTAGGCCAAAGCTCCGAGAACTCGGAGCACTCCAAATAGTCCCGCGATGGTTCCACCGCCAAGCACCAAGCACCAAGCACTAAGCACTAAGCACTAAGAACTAAGAACTAAGAACTAAGAACTAAGAACTAAGAACTAAGAACTAAGAACTAAGAACTAAGAACTAAGAACTAAGAACTAAGAACTAAGAACTAAGAACGTTCCAAAAACTGCAACAACCTTTCCAGTGCCCAAGTATTGAGGACTTGATCCTGCTCAATCAGCGCTCGACGAGCTTGCATGATGCCGAATCGCATGACCTGCAAGCCATCGGTCGAGTGGGCGTCGGTGTTGATGGCAATGGGTACTCCAGCGCGAACAGCGGCCATGAGATGCTCTTCGTTCAGGTCGAGTCGCATGGGGTTTGCGTTGAGCTCGAGCGCCTTGCGGAATTCGGCAGCCGCCTCAATGACGGCGTCCATGTCGACCTCGTAGGGCGGCCGCGAACCGATGAGCCGACCGGTGGGATGCGCGATCACGTCGACATGCGGATTGGTCAAGGCACCGACGATGCGATCGGTAATTTGCTGACGCGACTGCTTTTGTCCGTAGTGGATGCTTCCTATGACCCAATCGGCTTGGGCCAATACTTCATCGGGAAGATCCATGGGGCCCGCTTCGAGAATGTCGCACTCGATCCCTGTGAGCACTCGAAAGCCGTCGTTCTGCCGCGCGTTGTATGCATCGATGGCTTGCCATTGTTCTAACAATCGCGTTGCGTCGAGTCCGCGAGCCATACTGACGCGTTTCGAGTGGTCGGTAATGGCGATGTACTGCAAGCCGAGCGCGCGTGCGGCCTGAGCCATTTCCTCGATCGAGTTGCTGCCGTCGGTAGCCGTGGTATGCATGTGCAAGTCGGCGATGATATGTTTAAGCTCGATCAACGGCGGTGGCGAGTGCCCAGCTTCGGACCACTCGATCTCGTGTCTGCCTTCGCGCAGTTCGGGAGGAATCCAGCTTAGCCCCAAAGCACCATACAAGGCTTCTTCCGATTCACCGGCGAAAATCTTGTCGGGTTGATCCAGCTTGGCTACTCCGTATTCATTGACCGTCAGACCGAGCTTGCGAGCGCGGCCGCGAATGGCCACGTTGTGTTCTTTTGATCCCGTGAAATACTGCAGCGCGGCTCCAAACGACTCGGCACCCACCACGCGCAAGTCGACTTGGAATTGTTCATCGACGCGGATCGACATCTTCGTTTCGCCGCGCGCGGTCTGGCTAACCATCCCTGGCAGAGATGCCAATTGGTCCATGACGCGATCGGCATCTCGGCTGATGACCAAGATATCGATGTCGCCGACCGTCTCCTTGCCGCGACGATAGCTGCCGGCAAATTCGATGTTGTCGATGGCGTCGCATTCCGTTAAGTGCTCGCGCAAGCGGGCTACCAACCGCTCGGCTTGGTCAATTCGCATTCGCAGCGACGCGGCTTCAGCGATGTCGATGCCGGCCAGAATCGATTCTTCGGTTTTGGCGGCAAAGCCTTTCAGCTTTTGCACGCGATGATCCAAGCAGGCTTGGCGCAGTTCTTCCAGCGACTCGATGTTTAATTCTTGTTGTAGTGCGAGCGCCTTTTTGATTCCCAGACCAGGGATACGCGTCATCTTTAGCAGTACAGCAGGCGTGCTGGTACGCAGCTCTTCCAACTGGGGAAGCAGGCCCGTTTCGACCAGGGTCTTGCATTTCTCGGCGATGGTCGCACCGATACCCGCGTATCGGGTCAGATCGCGACTGGGATCGGCTAAGATATCGGCTACCGATTCGCTCAGATCGGCAATGCTACGCGCGGCAGTGCGGTAAGCGCGAACGCGGAATGCATTCTCGCCTCGCAGTTCGAGCAGGTGCGCCAGTTCGTCGAAAACTTCAGCAATTTCGGAATTCTTCATCGCTTCTCTGGTTCGGTAGAGGGTGCCAGCCAAGTCGTTGGCACGGTCCATCAGCCATGACTTTCACTGCACAATATGGTTTAGTTGTCGTCCTGAGGGAAGGTCGGATATGCGTTTTGCAATTGGCCGTTCCGGGAGCCAAGTACTCTAGCTCGTGCCAGGCAAGCTGGCAGGGGGCGGCATGGCGATCTATACTTAGTACACTAATAGGGGTAGATTGAGCGGCACGCAGCTTGTCGCAGTGTATGGAAACTTGTCGTTGGAATTGAACAAATGATATCGAAGACTGCCGAATATGCCCTGAGGGCAGTGGCTTGCTTGGCTGGGCAACCGGGCACTAGCATGTCCGCCGATCGACTTGCCGAAGTGACCAAAGTTCCGCGCCGTTACTTGACTCGAGTGCTCCAGGATTTGGCGGCCGCTGGATTGGTGCGATCGCGTCCAGGCCCTGGAGGTGGTTATGAACTGTGCAAGTCGAGCGACAATCTGTCGATTCTGGATGTCGTCAATACGGTCGAACCGATCGAACGCATCAAAAAGTGTCCGCTGGGTTTAAAGGGTCACACAAGCCTGTGCCCGCTGCATACGGAACTAGACAACGCCTATGCGGCAACCGAAGCGGCTTTTGCCAAGGTTACAATCAGTGAATTGATCAACTCGGCAAATCCTATCATTCCGCTCTGCGATAGCTAACGGTTTGCCTACCTTAAAACTTAGATTTGACAGTAGTGGACGAGGTTACGAGTCCCTGACGTATAACAAAAACCAGGGGACTCGTAACCTCGTCCACTACGCTAGAGGGTCTGCCGAATTGGAACCGGCGGTAACGATTGCGCTGTTTATGATGTGCGTCGGTACTCAGTCCGTTGCGGTAAGCTACTGTCGAGCCGTAGTTGCGACAGATTACCAATTAAAATGAGTGGAGTCTTCCTGCGGTAGATTCCCTCGTTGAAACGAATTCGATGGCAACTGATTGTGCAATTAGATGCGGCACTGCTTGGATTGCGGGAATTGGTTTAGCTGGATGGTTGATGTTCCTGCAGCTCGCGGACGTTGCGCAGGCTGAAGACTGGTGGCAGTTTCGTGGACCCAACTCAGGGCATACTGTCGCTCGAGGGCTGCCGCTGGAGTGGGACAATTTCTTTCGAGAGCCCAAATGGAAGACACAGATACCTGGCAAGGGATGGTCTTCGCCGATCGTTGTCGGAGATCGCATTTGGCTGACATCGGCCGAGCAGGTCGCCTTGGAGAATGTTGCCGTCGGTGACAAACTTGCTGAGCTACCCTTCGGTGCCTACGATCTGGTGACCGATGCGTCGGTGAAATTGTTTGCCATAGAAATCGATGCGAAGACAGGCGAACGATTGCGGCGCATTGAACTGTTCCAGCGGCAAGCCCCCCAGCCGATCCACGCGATGAATAGCTACGCCTCGCCTACGCCAGCGACGGACGGCGAGCGGCTGTACTGTCATTTTGGAGCTTTGGGGACGGCCTGCATTGCAATCGCCAGCGGCGAAGTGCTATGGAAACAAGAGCTAGTGGTCGAAGAGATCACCGGTCCCGCTGCATCCCCGGTTCTGTGGAAGGAGCATCTGATACTCGCCTGTGATGGTGCCGACCAGCAGTACTTGATCGCACTCGACAAACTCACGGGGCAAACCAATTGGAAAGTCGAACGCCCCGAGATCACGGTCGCCGACGAAACATGGCGGCGCGCATTCAGTACTCCACTCATCGTCGAATCGAAGGAGCGAGTGCAATTGATCTCGATGTCGGCGCAGTGGTTGATCTCCGTCAATCCGGCCGATGGAAGTCCATGGTGGCGCGCCAAAGTTGGCAGCGGCTATTCGGCAGTGCCCACCCCAATTTGTGTGGATGAAACCGTGTACGTATGCACCGGTTTTCCCAAAGCCGAAATGGTTGCCGTCAACATTGGTGGCAGCGGCGATGTGACCGACTCGGCTATTGCCTGGCGGCACGCTCGGCAAGTGCCCGAGGTTTCATCACCGATAGAGGTGGACGGAGACCTATACTTCGGGTCGTCGCAAGGAGTTGTCTCCTGCTTGGATGCCGCGACTGGAAAGCTATATTGGCAGGAGCGTGTGGGTGGAAATTTTGCAGCTAGCCCCATCTTTGCCGAAGGCAGAATTTACTTTTGCAACTCAGCAGGGGTATGCACCGTCATCCAGCCAGGCCACCACTACGTGGAACTCGCTCGCAATGAGCTATTTGGCGAAACGTATGCTTCAGCGGTCGTCTATAAAAATCAAATTCTGCTGCGGACCAACCCGTACTTGTTTTGTTTAGAATCGACACCGTAGACGCGCCCAAACAGGATGGGACGTTTTGACAATCATCGCGAACCGCCACCAAACCGCAGGTTTGAGTTGAAGTTTACGTTTCTTTAGAAGTATAGTCCCAATCCGAGTACCGCGCTGTCTTGGATGACCGAGCGATCGCTGACGGTGGTGATATTGAGCAGTGGAGCAAAGCCGCTGCTGCGTACGTACTCGGCTGAGACAAAAGCGTTGGGATGAACCTGGACGCCGTAGCCGAGTACCAATTGGCGATTGAATTCAAATTGGCTTCCCGAAGGGCCTTGTATCCCTTCACTCCAACTGACGCTCATGTGGCTCGGACGCACGCTGTCTAGTCGGTAGGCCCCTTCGACGCGATAGGCGGAAACGCGCGTAGCGGTGACGGGCCAAGGCCGTACGGTGGAAATGTACTCACCCCCGAAGATCCAGCGGCCCCAATCAAGTCGAGCATTGACGTCCCACGCGGTATTGTAATTCTGGCCAAACTGATTCAGATCCAAGTGCTCAGCCGTGAAACCATCGTAGATCGTGCCATACAATACGCCACTTCCCAACCGTAAGCGACGCTCGGGACTTTGCCCGAACGTGTACGCGATATTGCCGGCGAAGTTATTCAGGTCTCCTCGTTCGACCGAGTCGGCCGCGCGGATCCCTCGTCCACCATTGATGGCCGCCACAGTCATATCGAGCGAATTGCCGTGGTAGCCCGCTCCGGCCCCTTCAGCCAAGGCTGCGAAGTAGTGCCAGGTGAGTGCTTGTGTAAACGGGCTAAGCGTCTGCATGTCGCCGAAGCCCACATTTTTCTTGCCGATGTAGGCATAAAAAGGACTGTTGTTCAAGTTGCCTAGCACCGCATAGGCTTGGCGTGTCTGCAAGCTCCCCTGTTGAAAACTGCCAAACGTAAATACATCCGAAAACAACAACTCCGCATACACGCTTGCCCATGACGTCACCGTAGCCGTGACCTGCGAATTGGCTTGCAGGATGCGTACGTCGCTGGCATAATCGCCATGAAAGTCGGTCGGAAAGCGTCCTAGGTAAGGGAACTTGTTGGTCGCATTGGTGCGCGCTCCCAGAAACGAGAAACGCCCCTGAGCCCCTACGGTAACATGCGGACAGCCGGCATAGTTGTACGAGCCATCTTGCAGAATGAAGAGCTCTTTGTCCGTTTGTCGATTCTGGAAATCGAGCAGTTGATAGCTCAACGCCGTATTCTTCCGCAACCAGCCGCCGTCTCCAATTCCGCTTGAGTAACTATTGCTGGGAACGGTGCCGCTGGGGGCCGGCTCGTAGGGAGCTGGTTGAAAATCAATGGGCCCTGCAATTCCCGGTGGAGAAGAATCGCTCGGTCCGTACGATTGAACTGCGGTCTGCATGCCCGCAGTGTTCGGGGTGTAACTCCCCAGCGGTATGCTTGAACTACTGCTGCGCGCAAAGGCCGGGGTAGGAGCCGGCGGCAGCGTGGCTAGAGACTGTGCCGAGGCGACGGGGGTGATCCAACTGACAACAAAACCGATACCCATCAGGGCCCATTGCATGATCCAACGCATGATGGTAACCACCCCGCCATCCCTGGCTGACTTTGACGATTGCAACGACCGATTGACCGCTGAACCTACGAACCCACCTTCCTTGGTGGATTTCCCATTGTAAGTATCGACCCGTATCGTCCTGATCCGTCCTCCCGATTGCGTGTAATTGAAATTGGCGATGTATCCGTTAGAAGCGTTACATTTTAAGAGTGTTGTAAGGTGAGGTTTTTGGTTTTAGAAATCGCTGGCTTAAATCGTGAAGCCTCAGCTCCCCCGCCAGCTCGTCTGGCAGGGAGCAAAGTTTTGTAGCTAGCTCGCCTTGTCCCTCCTGCGTTGTTTTCCGGCCGAACCGGAGCCCGTGGCGGTCCAAATCGAATCAGCATCGGAAGTGTGAACGAACAGATGTCCAGGGCGTTGCAGGCGGCCGACGATCCGTTTACTCTGAAGTGTGCATCATCCCACCGAGTTATATCTTCCCACCACTTAATGGAGCACAACGTGTTTCTGCAATCAAGAACGATCGTTTGCCTAGTCTGCTTCGGGGTGTTACCCAATCAAGCTCGGAGTGTCGAGCCTGCAGGGACTTTCCGCGCAGGCGCTGTAGCGGTCGAAATCACTCCGACCGAATTCCCGCGCCGAGTGGCTGGAGGTTTTCTGGAAGGCCGTGCCGAACAGGCCAACGATCGTCTGTGGGTGCGTAGCATTGCACTGGACGACGGAAGTCAGCCGTTGGTATTGACTGTCGTCGATACTTGCATGATGGCTCAATCACTGATCGACGACGCCAAGCGACAGGCCAGTGAGCGATGTGATGTACCCGTGGGCCGCATGATGGTCTCAGCGACGCATACTCACTCGGCACCCGCCGCCATGGGCTGTCTGGGCACGCGACTCGACGAAGTCTACGCTGCGTTTTTAGTCGGTAAGATTGCAGACGCAATCGTGCAGGCGCATGCCAAATTGCAACCGGCGCGTATCGGCTGGACCGCAGTGGAGGATTGGGAGCATACGCACAATCGTCGCTGGATTCGAAAACCGGAATCTATGGTCGTCGATCCCTTTGGCAACGCTACCGGACGTGCTCATATGCATCCAGGTTACCTGAGCAGCGACATTATTGGTCCATCGGGTCCGGTCGATCCAACTCTATCGCTTGTGGCCGTACAATCGCTCGATGGGCAACCGCTGGCCGTGTTGGCCAACTACTCTCAGCACTACTTTGGTGCTGCGGCCGTGTCGGCTGACTATTATGGATTGTTCTGCAAGTATATCGCTGAACTTCTTGGGCAAAGCGGTGAAGGAAACGGTCCCTTTGTCGTTGCACTTTCGCAAGGTACCAGCGGTGATTTGATGTGGATGGACTATGGCTCGCCCGCCAAGTCGATCACGATTGCGGAGTTTGCAGAAGCGATTGCGAAAGTCGCCGAGCGTGGTTTGTCGCAGATCGAATATCACGATTCGGCCCCGCTGCAAATGGTCGAAAAGAAATTGTCGCTCGACTATCGCGTCCCCAACGCCGAGCGTTTGGCATGGGCCGAGCCGATCGCCGCGCAAATCGAAGACGACTTGCCCAAGAGCCTTCCCGAAGTTTACGCGCGAGAGGCACTGATCCTACATCAGCGTCAGCGTACCGAACTGAAGCTCCAAGCCATTCGTATTGGCGAATTGACGATCGCGACTTTGCCGAACGAAGTCTACGCGCTAACCGGCTTGAAACTGCGGGCGCGTTCACCTGCAACGATGCACTTTAATATCGAGCTTGCTAACGGAGCAGAAGGTTACATACCGCCACCCGAACAACACACACTCGGCGGCTACACCACCTGGCCCGCCCGCACAGCCGGTTTGGAAGTCCAGGCTGAATCGAAAATCGTCGAAGCGTTATCCAGTGCGCTCGAAGAGGTTACCGGACAACCAATTCGCACAATGCAGGACGAACATGGTCCCTACGCCTTGGCCGTATTGGCTGGGAAACCGTTGGCATATTGGCGTATGAACGATGCCGAAGGTTCGACGCCACGCAACGCAGTGGAGGCAGGACCGGTCGCGCACTTGACAGGTGGTTTTGCGTTCTACCTGCCAGGTGTTGGCAGCGGCAGTGGGATCGGTAGCGGCGAGCGACTGACCGCAGCGGCCTTTTCACGCGATCCAGTAATCAATCGAGCTATCCATTTCGCTGGTGGTTCTATGACTGCAGAAATTAGCCAGCCAAGCGATCACTACACGCTAGCTGCCTGGATTTGGTTGGGAGAGCCTAGCGGAGCGAGCCAGCGAAGCGGCCTGATCGTTCGCGGGCCATTCGGCGAAAAGCTCATCGCGCATCAAGATAGCGAGCATCGCCTACGATTGGAGTTAGTCGCTGCGGAGGTCGGAATTGAATTCTCTCAGGCAACCTGGCCAGCCGAGGATTGGAATTTCATCGTTTTAGTGCGCGAGGGGAATGAAGTGCGCGTGCATGTCAACGGTTCGCCACATCCAGTATTGAAATCATCGATCGATAGTCGGCTACCCGCTGATGCCGAGTTTGCTGAACTGCGTTTGGCAGACGAATTGCAGGGCAAGCTGGACGAAGTTGCGCTCTTCCCGCGTGCGCTCAGCGATACCGAATTAACTCAGCTTTGGGAGACTGGGATGAGGTAAGGTTTTTTCCCTGCTATCCGATGACATGAAATCTCGCACGGATGGCAAGGACTGCAAGCTTGAGCTTGCAAGAATTGAGATTGCGTCGCTGAAATGTTATTCGTCTACTACTCGGCCCGCTCGAGTAGTTTTTCATAGATGGCTTTGGCCTCGGCGAACTCGGCGAGAGCCTCGTCGTCGAGCACTCCCTGATTGCGCTGGAGTTCGCTCGTCATTCGTGAAAGGAAGTACTCGACATCGCGGCGGCGTGGTCGGAGTACTGAATCGGGCGCGTCGACAAAAACAGGATTGGTGTGAGCCAGAATCACCTTGCCTTTGGGCGCGGTCTCGTCGGGCTGCTCGAAACACCGTAGGGCAAACCAACCACTCGAATCACACGGTATCGCCACATCGATCGAACAGCGATTGGAATGCGCCGTCCCTTTACCTGTAGTCAAGGCATTGGATACATCGATTGTACGTCCGTTGTGAATCACTTCTACACGGGCCAGTGGGTGGACCGAATGGATAGTACCTGTCACGCGCATATGTTCTTTGCTTGGGATCGATGTCCATGTTGTGCCGGGAAGCGCGTCGTTGAAACGCACATCCAGCAGCGGGCCTTGAGTTACAAAGCTGTGTCCCTGATTGAGATGCTCGATCCACGTAGGGTAGTCGAACGCATCGCCACAATGCACGTAGACACGGCTATGCCCCAAAGCGACGGGGTGAACGCCCGAGGCCGTGCCGGCGGCAACTCGCATGCGAAAGCCACAATTGAGAAAAGCGTAGTAGGTTTGCAAACCAAATTCGGTCCAGCCCAATTCCGTAAAGCCTTGTTCATCGCGTTCGATTTCGGGCCAATCCATTGGAGCGTTCTCCAACGTCCATTTGGGGAATCCAAACCGCGTCTCCCAGTGGTGGTTGTTTCCAAGCTCGAACAGATCGACTTTCATGATGGGGACAATCATGACTGACCAATTCCATGAGTGTTTGTCGAGGTCTAGCAGCGCGTCTTGCCGTCTCGTTTCGGCGGCGATCTTGGCAACGGGCGGCGCGGTAAGCTCAAACGGTCGTTGATGATTGATTATCAATACTGCCCCTTGTGTATGCGGCTTGCCACCCACGCGGAAGATCTCGTATTCGGTGTTGACTGGATAATAAAGATGAAGTGGATCGATTATTACGGGTTCGGCTGGGAGCACAGGGCCTGTCGTCGCAGGGATTTCGTGACTGTCGCGGACCCAATAGCTCAATGGAAAAGCCACATTGACGTCCTCGGCGGGGAGTACATTGTGCATGTCACTGGCCGGTAGATGCACGTGCGTATCGCCCGAGTACCAACCCCGTAGCTACCGTCGCCAGACGGTAGAGTGCTACATATGTTTGTTTAGCGAATCTTCCTTAGCTGAGTAGATTAAGTATAACCGATCCATTGCGACCGATGCAACGAAACACGTACTCTGGCTAATCCCATTGCTTCAGTTTCTCTAAGTAGGCAATCACTCGCGGGCGGTTCTTTTCAAAGTAGCCGAGCAGGACGATCAGTCCAATACCTGTGGCGATGCCAAACGCCCACCATGGCCAGACTTGTCCAATCGCTTGCTGCGCGTGCCAGACCATGGCTAACAGCGCGACGACTGTAAAGGCAACCCCGCAGTACAAGAATGCACGAACTTGAATCGCAATTCCGACGATGACGCCACCCAGGGCCAGCCCCAATAGCAACAGCGGTTGCCACAACTGTCCATCGAAGGCATCGAGGAGAATCTCCGATGTGCTGCTGAGGTAGGCGATCAAAATGGCACCATAGCGCGCGGCCAACAGGACTCCGGCATCGAGGCGTCGACGATTGAATTCGACAAACGCCAAGGTGGCTAGCGCGGGTGGAAGCAACCAAAACTGAGGATGCTCCATAAAGCGCAGGTTGGGTTGGCTGTGTAGGAACGTCCAGAACGATGCCAGCAACAATATGCCCGATAGAGCCCGCAACTCTAATGAACGACGCAACCAGCCATGCAGTCCGTATAGTCCGGCGGCGGTCAACAGTAGCAGCCAGTAGCGATCCCAATCGCGCCACAGCCACGGAAGGTTGTCGGGTTCGATCCACCACACGCCGGCCAGCGGAATGATCGGCAGCAATAGGCTACTGCGCTGCACGGGATCGGCAATAACTTTCTCGCCGGCGCGGTACAACCACTCGCCCAGTGCGGCGCTGAGCATGGCGATGGCGAACAGGACGATCGGCCACCACGCCGCCAGCACTCCGCTAAACAACTTGGGAAAATGAATAAAGGCTACCGCACAAAGTACAGCCAAAGCAATTTGCGCAGCGTACACAGCAGCTTGTCGCACGCCAATACTTAGACGGCGGTCGAGACTGTGAGGCCTAGCCGCGAATTGCAGCAAGCGCACGATGACGATCATCCAAGCGGACAAGCTCAAGAGTTTGGTTCCCAGGGACGCCGCAACTGCCAACGCTCGCCAATGATCATCCAATTGCACAGCCAACAATACCAAACCGCACGCGGTTCCTAGGCCGAGCGCAACCCAGCCGCTGGCCATCAACGGTCGTTCCCATTCGGTTGGCTTGCGGAATAACAATACGGTCAATGGATAGACGGCACCACCCAGCACGACCAGCGCCGCAAATAGTCGCTGTACATACAGCCAGCTTGCAACCGGCCCAGCAGCTCCCCAGGCTTGCGGCAGATCGGCCCACCACAACAGCACCAGAGTCGACGAGATCAATAACAATCCACAATAGCGATAGAACAGTCTTCCGCGCTCGATGGCGATTGGCAAAATGGCACAAGCCCCGATGAATGGTAGTACGGTAGCTGCGATTCGTAGCGTGCGTTCTTCGAGCGAGAGTACGAGTAGCGCACTCGGTAGAAGTGCAAGCAATCCCATGGCTGCGTGCAGTGAGGGCATCCAAGTCAACGCGTGGCGAAGTTGCTGTGGTGACGCGATTTCGCCCAGTCGCAGTGCCGGAGTCAGGTTCGATGCTTCGCGCACCAACTCGCGCAGCAGCCCCGCCATCAGCGCCATTGCGCCCAAGCCACTGGCCATCCATAGCAGCGAAGTGTGCAACCACGGTAGCTCGGCCCAAGCGCTGAATGCAATGCTGCCCACGAGTGACGTAGACCATAGGTTCAAGTAGACCGATAGCCCCCGTTTACCGGGGCGTGTGTCCCACAACCGAGCGCAGGCCAGAGCCAAGCTCGTTGCGCTCAACGCCACAATGGCCCACGGCAATGCAGTGGGTACCTGCGGTGCTCGCGAGAGAATCCAAACCAAGCTCAAGGCAGCGCTGGCCACGGGCACATGCACACTCACCGACTGGTCGACGGTCCATTGGGATTTAAAGTGGCTCGACGCTCCGCGTCGGTTAGTATCTTGCAAGCTCTCCGACAGGTCGACGGTCCACAGGGATTTAAAGTGGCTCGACGCTCCGCGTCGGTTAGTATCTTGCAAGCTCTCCGACAGGTCGACGCTCCAAAGGGATGCTAGCCGTTGGCCAAGCGAGAAGCGGAAGATCAGCGCGACTCCGGCGACCCACACAGGACCCCACAATACACCCCACAGCGCTTCCATGTGATGGATGGCCGATGACTCCAACCAACCATACAGGCCAGCGGCAGCAGCGAACGCAGCCAAGTGACCGCGCCAACTTTGCCCAGTGGCCACGCTACTGAGCACACCCACCAGTGCAAGCCCGCTCAGCTCGATGAACGGCAATAGAGGATTGGGGTCTTGCCATGTACTGACCAGTGCCAAACTTCCTATGACCCAAGCCAGTAGTATCCAGGCACCTTCGCCAAGTTGCGCAGACATTGACTTGGCGCTCTGGTCTGGCGTCGAGGCCACGCGCATGGCCAGCAAGCGTACCAAAAAACCGATCGCAAGCGCCAGCAACCATAATACCAACAGCAGTCGATACGGCTCGAAGTCAGCCGCGCCAGGAAATTTGTCTTGTGGAAATGCGATGAGGTGGCTGGCGTAAGTGGCGGCAATCAGCGGTGCAGCTAGGCCGAGCACGATCGCCAAGAGACCAAAGCCGGGTGCACCCCGCCTGTTAGCTAACCAGCAGAATAGAGTTAATGTGAGGGCGAGGACAATTCCGCCGAACCATCCGCCGATTTTTTCCAGCCCTGGCAAAACGCTGGCTGGATAGGCGATGACCAGCACAGCCGCGGACAGGCAGATTACTACCACGCTTAGGAATGCCGTTGAGACGAGCGACCAGCTCGCTAGTTCGGCCTGTTTCCAACGCTGCCCCTTCATCGATTTGGGGAGCAATTGCCGCGCGGGTGTTTGGCCTCGAGTGAGTTTTCTTAGTCCTATGAAGTTCCGCAGGCCCACCCACAAAATCGTCATCCATGCCAGCATCGTTGCGACTAACGCAGAGATTTGTAAGAAAACTATTGCACTATTCGGCCAGGCTGGTGGAAGGCTCACCGTCACTAGCGCGGCCGCCGACAGCGCGGTCAAGCCACCCGACAAAGAGATCATATTTGACGATTGGCCGCTGACCACCGACACACCCCAACGCGCGAGGCTAACCAGGAAAACCGGCGCCAGCGTGAGCGAGACGTTCCATATATTGGACTGCCAGCTAGCCCCGCTTACAAAGCTTACTCCCAGCGGTAGTTGCTGACCCAGCGCCCCAAGCAGATACGCACCGCTACCAACCAGCAAAAGTACTCCTGCCAACGCACGCGATAGTGGCAGCCATAGCACCGTAGCTGTATTTACTGTGCGAATCGCGATGGTTTGTTGCCAGGCCACATGAGATAGCTGCGCAGTCCGCTTTCCTAACAACGGAAGTAGCTCACTCAATAGAATCCAACAGGCTAGCACCCATAGCCCCGCAGCTAGCGCGAAGGGTGGTGCTATGGCTGCAGCAGCGACGGTCGCAGTGAAAATTGGCAATAGCGCCACGGCGCTGACCAGCCACCATTGTCGTCGTACGCAACCAAGCCAACATGCCACAGCGGCCAAAGATATGCCACAGGCTAATACCAACACCACGACGGAATTGCTTGGAGCAACATAGCCGTTGGCAGCAGCCCAGGTGTGTGCTTGGATTCCAAGTGAACGGGACAGATTCGATGCAACCGGAGCGAAGTTGGCTTGGAACAGAAGCAGCCAACTTATTGCGATGCATACGCTCGCGCCCCAATGCGGACGGACCGCCCACCACACAGGACTCGTCTGCGGAGTTGTCGTGGCTGCTGCGCTCTCCGAGGCTTGCTCGGGTCGACGCTTACTTCGTTGAGCGGCTTGCACAATTATCTCAAAGATAAATACTGCAGCTACGATTGAAGCCACGAACGGCGCTATTCTGCCGCTGCCTCCGAGCGGTGGCCACCAACCGCGCCAGTCGCCCAGGTTGAGCACTACGGTCGACAACCAAATGCATAATGCAAGCAATGCTATTTCCCGCCACGCTGTATGCCGCCACGCGATAAGTAGAGCCAAGCATATCAGCGGTAGCGTCCAACCGAGCTTGCTGGCCAAGGCGAAGTGCTCGGGCAATTGCCACACGGCAGGCAGGCTGGCAATGCTCGCGGCCAACGCCCCACCCGCCAACCAATTGACGTTGGTCCGTTGGTCCGTCGAGCCAGCCGGCCAGCCAGTTCGCAATGCAGCCGCCGCCAGAGACCAGATGGTAGCGAGTCCCACCAAGCCGACACCCCAGGCACGGTGAGGCCGCAGGTCGATCAATACATTCGCCAACAGTGGGCTTGTTTGGCTCAAGCGGACCACCGCCAGCAGTAGTAGTGCAAGCCCGATAGGCATCAGTCCTGATGCGATGGGGTTACGCCTGCTTAGATTCGGCGCGATCGAGAATGGCACGGTGTAGATCGCAGCCACGCTGGACAGTAAGCCATAGACGGCCAACATCAGTGGAGCCCAATTGCCTCCATAGGGTGAGCTGCCCAGTGGAGACAGGCTAGCCGACAGAGTCAACATCGCAGAGATCGCGATGGAACCACTGCCGGCAAACAGTAGCGGTTGTCCAAACTCGGATAGAGTGTGTCCTGCAGAACGTGTGGTCCGCGCGCGTTGCGTCCACCAACTTCCCATTCCGATACACATGAGACCGAGAGCCGTCATGATCATCGTGCGCGAGCAGCTCAACCAATCCACCCAGCGCAGAATCTCGCTGGGTGTTTGCGAATCGCGAACCGCCAACACTCCCGCATAGTTCAGCCCGCCTTCGATGCCCAGAGTGCAAGAGATAATCAGCGTCAGGCACGCGGCTGTTAGGCTGCTTCTCAATTGGCATACGCGTCCATGCACGAGCCACCAAAGTCCAACGATGAATAACAGTCCCGTTAGACTCCCGCGCATGTTGGATGTTTGCCAAACGGCCGCGAGAAGCAGCATCAGGCACACGCTGCCCCACCCCCAACCAGCCACTAGCAGGCCGCTGTTCAGCGGAGAAACCAATGTGCCCCGACGCTCCGTGTCGGAATCCTGCCTGACGTAACTCTTCAATGCGCCCCGACGCTCCGCGCCGGAGTCTTGCCTATCGAATTTCTTCAATGTGGCCCGACGCTCCGCGTCGGATTCCTGCCCGTCGAATTCCACTCCTCGACCCTGCCACAGGCTCAGGCTCCAGCCGATCCAAGCTGAGCTCACCGCTGCGAGCATTACCCACCATGCTACGGATAGTCCTCCAGTCTGTCGCGCTTCGAGCGCCCAGAAGATGCTAACCACGCTCGCTACAAAACAGGTTTGCACGATCATCCCCACCATCCTTCGTGCAATTCGAGGATGAAGCTGCCCACGGCGTAGGCTCGTCAAGCTGGCAGAGAGTGCAGACCATTGTGTGATTAATACGATCGGCAGCGGCAATAACCAGCTCCACCACCCGTTCAATTGCTGATGCTCGGCAGCAAAATGTATCGGCAATAGAGTTAGACTGGCGGCAATGGAGGCCAAGCTGACAATTGGCCAGCGACGAGGGAATAGCGCACGGCTAGCGGTAATCGCCAAACTTCCATAGACCAAGGTACCGATCGCAATTGTGCCAATTGCCATCCCATCTAGCCTTGGCAATTCACCCTCGCGACGGGCTAACAGGATACCGACCAATACGGCCAGCGGGATCAGCATCAATCCGATGTGCAGGATGCCGCGCGAGGTCGAACGCAGTTTCCACTGTCGCAAGGTGTATTGTCCCGCACCATGCACGGCTGCAGTTGCCAACAGAAACACCAGTGAGGGGAAGAACCGACTCGTGCTCGAGAGCGTGCTCCAGAGGCTGATTACGAGTCCGACGGAACAAACCACGATCAAGGTTGCACTGATCAATTCGATCCAGCGAATGTTGGACTGCTCCATGAAGCTCTTGAGCAAGCTGGTGGTCAGCCGCTGGCTAACTGGCCCACGACTGCGAGCAGGCAAGTCAGGCTCGCCGTCAGCTTGGCTACTCTGCTTGTCGGCCGTATACGATTGATCCAGCGGATGAATCGGCGTGGTTGCAACTTGAGTTCGAGTTGAGGCAAGTGCATCGATCGGTGGAGCTTCTGCTTCCTCAGATTCTATCAACACCTCTTCAATAGCTTCCTCATCGCGTACCTCTGGAGACGCCTCGTCACTCACGTGTTCGGTTAGTCGTTTGAGGAGCTGAGTGACCGACGCGAGCTGAGTCTCGTCGAGCCAACCTTTGAAACGCGAGTACTTGATCAAGCGCTCGGCAGCCTTTAGATCCTCGTCGACCGATGGAACTGGCTGGCCATGTTGACTTGGCTGTTGGCTGCAGTGAGGACAAATCTTGCTATAAAGGGTGCGGCCGCAGGTGGGACAGCCACGGCCGACGACCGCACTGAATATCGAGCGCACGACCGTCCATAGGCCATGTCCCATCAGAGCCCAGAGTATGATGGCTAAGAAACCTAAGACAATTGTCAAGAGTATTTCAAACATCGAGCAGGCCTACTGCTGGGGACAATTGCAATCACGACTGAACTAGAATAAGCAGCCACACTTTGGTTTTTCCGCCTTAGAAGCCAATTAGGCGATCACCACGGATACAAGTTAGGCGAGGAAACCTATGTGTGGGTGCTCAAACAGAGCTTCTAGTTTGTCCGATGGGAGAGCGACAAGTGGACTTCGGTGGATGAACTCACTAGAATCTCCTCAATTGTGCTAATTGTAACGATAACACCGAATAGACTCTGGGGGCGGACCGATGAACGTCGATCGACGCGAGCTACTACAAATTGCTGGTGGACTGGCCTGTGCCGGAACCTTTACAGCATCGCTCACAGCAATCCTCGCTGGGGACTGGTCGAGCGGTTTGAATGCTCAGGAGTCAGATTCCACTGGCAAGAGGCATGCGCCAATACGCGTTGGACAAATTGGAGTCGGACACGCTCATGCGAACAAGCTGGCCGTGTATCGAGCATCGCCTGACTACGAAGTCGTGGGAGTGGTCGAGCCGGATCCGCTATTGCGCGCTCAAGCTCAAGCTCAGGCAGCCTTTCGCGACTGTAATTGGATGAGCGAACAACAGTTGCTCGAATCCGCTGATTTGCAAGTCGTATTGGTGGAGACTCAAATCCACGATTTGTTAGGTACTGCAGTCCGTTGCGTCGAGGCGGGCAAGCATATTCATTTGGACAAGCCGGCTGGCGCGTCGCTTGCCGAGTTTTCGACGCTGCTGAAACAGGCCGAGCGACAAAGCCTGCTAGTGCAGATGGGCTACATGTATCGCTACAACCCTGCCATCATCCTGCTGCGACAATTGCTTGCCGAAGGCGCTCTGGGAGATGTCTTCGAATTACATGCGGTGATGAGCAAAGTGGTCGACGCCGAGGGAAGAGACAAGCATGCCGAGTTCTCCGGTGGGATGATGTTCGAGCTCGGCTGCCACTTGATCGATTTAGTCGTCGGACTCATCGGAACTCCGGGAAAGATCACACCCTATGTGCAGCACGCATCGGCCATCGACGACAAGCTTAACGACAACATGCTGGCCGTGTTCGAATATCCTCGTGCTCTGGCTACGGTGAAGACGAGCGCCATGGAAGTGGATGGATTTGCCCGCAGGCACTTGGTAATTTGTGGAAGCAAAGGAACGATGCACATTCAACCGCTCGACGCTCCAGCCGCGCGTCTAACATTGTCTGAGCCGCACGGTGAATACTCCAAGGGGACTCACGAATTGACTTTTCCCAACTTCCCTCGCTACGTTGCTGACGCAGCCGATATGGCCAGGATTCTGCGTGGCGCGAAGTCCAGTGACTTCAGCTACGCGCATGATCTAGCCGTGCAGACCGCCGTGTTGCAGGCAGCCAAGATGCCGACTACCTAATTGGAACGTGCTGATTTGCGCAGCAACCTCTGTGGAGTGCTCCGAGTTCTCGGAGCTTTGGTCTGGAGTGCTGATCCCAGCGAATGGGGACAAAACGGTGCGTACCAGGTCGGCACTGCACAGAGCGGCTGTACTTGAGTAGAGTTGGAGTGAAATGAATTCTTCAGTTGCGTCGAGCGGCACTGGTGATTTTGGGAGTTCATCCAAATTCGCCCCAGGCGACGGCGGTCGTGTCCCGCAACACGCCGCGCTGATCCAAGTCTTCGATCAGCTAGTTACATGGCTCGAGAGATGTCGGTTCATTCCACACGACCTTGCTGGCCCACTTGTTTCTGAAAACTCCTTGAAAATCGTACTGTTCACAAACGGCTCGAAACGCGGCAAGTTTCGGATAAAGTCTTTCAGCAGCCAACGCATCTACCGGACAGTACTTTCCCCAGTGTGGACGCGCATTGAAAAGGTGTGCCGTCGAACGCACGAGCACATTGGCAAATGAATGAAAAGAGGCTCGATTCGTCGGAGAATCATAGCTGATAAAACTAATCGCATAATAGGCTTCCTCGTCGCTGCTCGCCATCGAAATGAGTGTGTCGTCAGCGAGCACTTTTCTGACGCATATCGGATAATGGTGGGTGTAGGAGGGTGACTCGCGGACCATAGTGTGGAGTCCATGCCGCTCCAGATCGTCCCACGTTGCTTGCCCGATCGATGCTAGATTCCCGTCGAGGTATTGCAGCAGCTCCTGAACGAACGCAAGCGCCTTGGACAAGTGTCGACGCGGCACAAAAATCTCGACCTCAATGTGTCGAAACAGATGGTGTTCCATGGTCAGCAGATTCTGGGATTTGTCTATGACGTTCCAGCCTTGAATGATCGTCAGCGGTGCCAGGTGACGGTAGAACAGACGCATGAGCACATGGCTCCGCAGCCATCTTCTGATGCCAATCAGCACAAGATGCAGCGCGACATCTGTAGACAGAAACCAATACCAGCGATGTAGGTGCGTCATCCAACTAATTTTCTTCGTCGTTTCTTGGCGATGCTGTATGAGATAGTCATAGCGAAAGGGCAACAAAAAGAATTGCTGTTGTGGGTATTCGCTTTCGGAATCGAGTGCGGGTGAAAGATGCTTGACGATTCGAAAATGTTGTTCGATCAAGTACTGCTTTCGACAGCGAATGCCAACTGACAGGACAATGCCAAGGCACCCCAATGAACAGCGAGCGGCGCGCAATTCATCGCCTTCGACGATGCACCTGACAGTCGCTTCGCCAGTGCTTGGATCGTAGGTCGCAATACGAATCTCGTCGATGTAGTGGGATAGACTATGTTTGCCCGAACCGTGAGTACCCGTGGCGGCGGCACCAGCGATCGTCTGTTCGGTAATCAGTCCCAGCGTTGGCAGTGTCAATCCGTGTTTGCTATCGAGCTCTTGTACGATGTGTTTTATCTGGGCACCAGCCGCTATGATCGCCCACGGTTGGTCGTTTCGCCGCTCAACACGGACACTATTCATTTTCCGCAGATCGAGGATGACGTCGTCTCCCACGATGGCGTCACTCCAAGAATGCAATCGCCCAACGACGCGTACCGCGTCCCCTCGATGGCGTGTCAACAGTTCGAGGATTTCTTCTTCAGAGTCTGGTTCGTAGAAATGCTTTGCCGCAAAGGATACGTTTCTTCCAAAGTTGTTGATTCGCATGAAATCGCCCCGGTTTTGTCCCAAGACATTGAGAGATTGAAGTTCTAATTAGCTTTCTCTCATCGGCTTAAACAGCGTTTCTCTGTCCGGGACAGAAGGTGATTCAGCCCATCTCGTCATCGCTATGGACTATCTCATCTGTCTTCGTACAAATCCAGATCGCTTCTTTGATGGAACGTTCCATCCAAGCTTCTTGCTCGCCTTTGCCGACATGATTTGAGATAATGTATGCAGCGAAAATTTGCGACGCTGCTGCGATGACGACAGATTCACTGTGCTGCAAAGACAGGTAGGGTTTCTTATTCATATCACGATTTCCCTTCGACTATAATTTTAAAACTAAGGAGGTCATACTAGCAGAATTCCATTGTGGTTCAATGCTCGAGGCACAGCTAGTGGCTGCTCGAAAATCTCTTCGACAGGTTTTACGAAGAATCCTATCCGAGCTGCACCTTGGATCGAATGGCTGTCCACTAATTCATCTGACGAGCCGAAACATAGACTGATAGATCGATGCGGCGGAGGAGGACGTCGATGATCAATAGAAACGCGGCGATTGTAATCAAGGTTGGCCACAGCGGAGTGGGACGTGTGGCACGGGCGGTACCGCGCGCAAATAGCTCGACCGCTGTCGGATTGAATTTTCCACCCGATACACTGGCTAATTCTTGTAGTAGCTCTTCATTGGTGGGACGGATTCGTAGCTCGTCACTGTAGCCACGCATCATCCCCCGCGATTGGCGATAGACGACTTGACCCTTCTGCTTGACTGCAATCTCCACATGATACGACCCGGCAATGGGCAATGGGACGTCGCTGATGTAGCGACCAGGGGACGACTGAGGCATATTCAAGGTGTGGCGCTGCAGTCGGGGGTCGATCATGGTCAACTCAACTTCGGCGTTGTTCAAAAATTGTCCCAATTCGCTCACAGCATCGACGATGATTTCGGCTTGATCTCCCTTACGAGCCGTCTGCATTTGGATACCACGCGTGTCACTCTTCCGCATCACTTGCCGTATAACCTGCGTCCAAAACTTACCGTAGCCCGGCCAGGTCATCCATTCGGCCGCCCAACGCGATTTGGCATCGGAAGTGAACGCGGCACTCATCCCCAGCCCATAGCGCCACCAAGCCAGCAAGGGATCGCCTTTCTCGGTCGCCAGGATGACTTCGGCCGTGGGCTTGGGCCGAGTCATCACGTAACCGAGGAGGAATGGAGCCGATTCCATGTCGAGTTCAGCCAGCGCATGGGTCGCTCGAATGGGTATCGGAATAAACGGCTGTTCGTCAATTGCCGACTTGCTGGCGGTGACGGTTTCTTTGGCAAAGATTTGAGGGACTTGAGCCGGATCGTCCGTAAAGTAATAGCGCCCCTTTCCAACTCGTGCGATTTGTTCGAGTAATTCCACGTCGGCTCCGCTCCCAGCCGCTACCGTCGAGACGGTGATTTTGGTCGAGGCCATTTGAGAGGCCAAGCCTTCAAAATCACCCGGTGTTGAAACGCCATCGGTCAGCAGAATTACGTGCTTGAGTTTCGCGGAAGCGTTCATCAGCATCTCCATGGACAACTCCATGGCGGGATACATGGTGGTTCCGCCGCCGGCCTCGATGCGCGAGATCTCGTCACTGATCTTCGATGTGTTGCTGGCGGACTGCATTTCGCTGATGACGTAGGTATCTCCATCAAAGGCTATCACCGCGACTTGGTCCCTGCGTCCCAGCAGTTCGACCGCGGATCGCGCTGCCGACTTGGCCATCTCGATCGGATCGCCTTCCATCGATCCGGACTTGTCGATCACCAGTACCATCCCCAGCGATGGCTTCTCCTGTTCTTTTTCAAAGTCGCTACGTACCGGCAGGATCTCTTCCAGCGTGCTTTTGTAGTAGCCCCCCAAACCGAACGACTGTTCGCCACCGAGCATGATGAAACCACCTCCCAAATCCTGAACCCAAGTGCGGGCGATCTGCATTTGCTGCTGAGTCAAAGCGGTGGCGGGGACATTGGAGATCAACAGGCATTCGTAGTTCTGCAGGTCGGCCAGCGTCTCGGGCATACCCTGCGGCGGACGCACATCGACCTCGATCCCTTCATCCTCGAGGGCATAGGCTAAGTCGCGAATCAAATTCGGGTCACTTTCGACAATCAGCACTTTGGGTTTTCCAGACGCGTAGACCAAGCCCGACTCGCGATTATTGTCCAACAGCGTATCGTGTTGCAACTCCGAGATGCGCACGGTAAAAGTGGCCATGCGGTCGCGTTCGATCGACTGTTGAAAGTGAAATTCGTTGGCACCTGGCTTTAGAGTTTTTCTCTCACTGATCACCTTATGGTCGCCGCGAAAGACTTCGACCAGACCCTCGTCGTCGTGGTTCGACTGAATCACGGCATGGACCAAGAACGGCTCACCCTCTCGGACCTCGGCTGGGACGCTCACTTCGGCTACTTGAACTTCGGGGTCGCTCAACGTTGGCAGGGGAATCGTAGAAACGGGCACACGGCTGCGTGAGGCGGCGGCGATGCCATCTCCCACCGTCTGATTGCCGTCGGTCAGTAGCACTATTTTGGGCACATGCCCCGCTGGCATCGTCCCCACTGCGGCTTCGATGGCTGCCGCTAAATTGGTTCCGTCCTGCTGTCGTCGCTGGTCGTCGCTCTGAGGCTGCGAGGCATCGTTGACTGGAGCCGTTGACAATTCACGAGGCGATTGTGCGTTGGTGGCGAAAGGTAGTAGGAGCGCTCGATTGATGCCCTTGGATTGCCGCACCGACTGCACAAACTGCTCGGCTTGTGCTGCACCTTCTTTGCCAATACTCAGGCTGGTATCCTGCAAAATGACCAAGCATTGCTCATCTGTTTCATTCAGCCATGTCAGCCCAGCCAGGGAGAGTACGAACAACAGCATCAGGATTAGACGAATGACCATCGAGACCAACCGTTGCGATTTCGGAAGATCGCTCAGGCTGTATCGATAGTACCATGCGACTACCATGGCTAACGGCAATAGCGCGAGCAATAACCATGGACGAGTGAATTCAAAAGGAAGCATGGATCAGTTAATCTTGTTACAGACTTCGAAAGGTTAGGCGATCACTCTGCGTTGATACCAAGACCATTCCAGGGCACAAAAGATAGCGGCTGCCAAAACCAGGTAGTACCAAGCGGGTCGCGAAAGCCAAGTGCTGGACAGCGTCGCTTCGCCAGTCGTCGAGTCGATAGCGCCCTCGACCGGACGCAGATCGCTCTCGTTGCTATCCGCCAAATTGACCGCTATTTGTTGTACAAGCTGTCGTTCGTCCCCGCCCTCACTTTCACGTGCGCGGACGATGTCCCATAGACCGACCCTATTCAACGGGCCCACCTGCTGGCTGACGACCGGCGTTTCGTCTCCAGCGGGAGATACCAGTCGCAGTCCCAATTCGCGAATCGACATTTCATCCTCTGGCCGCTCATCGACTGAGCGCGTAGGAGATACGTCTGGCTCCTTGGCGAATTCAGCAATATCGAGACTTCCGCTAAGGAAAGAGTAATCGTGCAATTTCGCAAGTTGACCACCAGCCAACGAAGCCTGCAGCTCGTCCGGTTGCCCGGCAAACCAGTTGAGCGCATTGGTTATCATGATGGGAAATGAGGTGCGAAAAGCCAGGTCGCTTCGCTCTAAATTCACGTTCAGGACCAAGCAAGTCCCAGTCGGGCGATTCAATTGGGCATACACGGTTTCGCCAGTTACCGTGGCGACCAAAGTTTGCGACGATTCACCAAAGTCGATTCGACGAGCTTCTGGGAGCAATACATTGTCCAAGCGAATGTGAGTCATTAGCGGTGAGTCTTGATCCTGCTCGGTGATAATCGGGTTCTCAATCACTTCCCCCAGTGTCCAAGCGTCTGAGTTGGTTTCTGGATCAACAACCAATACCTGCCCTTCCGGCAGCTTCTCAGGCATGATCCGGTGCAGTACCACTAGCGTGTTCAGCGGCCAGTCGGTTGGCAATGTATTTACGACATCGACATTGACCAGCGGATTGGCTTCGAACACTTTGCGCAAAAACAGACTGCCGGGAGTGACAATCAAGACGTCTTTTACGGCGCGTGGTGGAATAATTGCCCATGCTACATCGTCAATCGGCAAGAGATTGATCGGCGGTGAGATGTCTGCACGATCGCGGGGGGACAATTGCGTCAGTTTCCCCTGTAGGACGCCGCCAGCTAGCGACGTCTTTTCCAAGGAGCGAGTCCATGTTTCGTTCGGTTCTAAATCGAGTGGCACGACATCGATCGGAATTTCGTCCAACTCCAACTCCAATCGTCCCTGGATCGCCACATCCGTTGCGTTTCGTATCGTCACTAACACTTCATAACCGACGGGATCGATCAGGCTGCGACGAGCTTGGAATTGCGTGATGCCGACGTTGCCAGCGGGGGTGGCCAGCGTATGAAAGATGACCTGGATAATATCTATCGATTCGGTATCAGCAGACTGCAGTGATTGGTCGATTGGTTCGTCGTTGGCAAGAGTTGCCGATTCAGGGTTGGAGGTGGAGGCTAACGTGGCCAGTGAAGTGGTAACCACAGCCTCCGGCCGCTGAGCACAGCCGTCGCTAAACATGTGAACTTGTCCGTTGGGATGTTCGCCAATCAAATGTTTGGCAAGTTGAATAGCCGCATCTGGGGTCGACGAGGTATCGCTGGCTTGCATGGAGTCGATGGCGCGTCGCAGCGTCGGAGTGTGCCCGACCATCCCCAGCACCACTTCCGGCTGCGGCCCGGCAGAGACAATGGCAACTTCGTCACGAAAGCGTAGGCCATCGAACAATCGATGAACCGACGCGCGGGCTGCGTCAAATCGGGTAGGACTTATATCGGTCGCCACCATGCTAGCCGACGTGTCCATCACCACCACGATTCGCCGCGCCTTGGAAGCTTGCCAGGAAAAATACGGGTCGGCAACAGCCAGCACCAGCAGCAGTAACAGCAAGAGTTGTGCCAGCAGAGAGAACAAGTGGCGCAAATTTTGCCACCATGCACGTGGTGGCTTATCGTCGTAGATTTGCTTCCAAAACAGGTTGGTAGAAACACTCACACGCCGCAGCCGTACCTTCAAAATATACAATGCAATGATCGGTAGCGCGATGGCTGCCAAAAGCAATGCGGATGGTACAGCGAATGACATACTGTTAACTCGAAATGCCTGATGAAAAACTCAGATGAAAAACTATTGACCCACGGCTGACAGACGCATCATGCTCATTACCAATTCATCGAACGGAACGATGGACTGAGATAGAGTACACCCCAGCCCGTAGTTGGTACAGTAATCCCTTACCGCTTGCTGGTGTTGTTGAAAGCGTTGCTTGTAGTCTCGCAGGTTTTTTTCTGTGACGGTAACCCTGCGAACTGAGTTGCTTTCGATATCTTCCAATTCGACATCTCCCAACAAATTGGGGTCAGCTTCTAAGGGATCGTGTAGCTGCAACACATGAGCGTCGAAGCGGCGATAGCGCAATTGATCGAGTCCGATTTGAAATCCATGCTCGTCGAACAGGTCGCTGACTATCACTGCCAATCCGCCTCGCGAGCCACGGTGCAGCAAACCTTGGACGGTGCGTCCGAGGTTGGTATCTTCCCCCGAGGTTGGCAACGATTCCAGAAAACGCATCAGCGGCAGGATGCGTGCCTTGCCACGCGTCATCGGGAACTCGGCGATGATCCCATCCGCGTAAGCCACCACGGCGATGCGATCGAGATCTGCCAGAGCAATATAGGCTAACGCGGCGACCAGGTGTCTGGCTAGATCGAACTTGGCAGGCGTCCCGAAGGCCATACTGCGCGAGCAGTCGAGTAGCAGGTAAACGTGCAGATCTTGATCTTCTTGGAATCGTTTGAGCAACAGATCTCCGTGGCGCGCGTAGATATTCCAGTCGAGATAGCGCAGGTCGTCGCCATAGGCATACTCGCGATGGTCCGAAAACTCGATCCCCGAACCCATCTGCATAGTTCGTCGTTGGGCTAACAGTGAACCGCGAAAGACCCGCTTCGACATGATCGACAGGTATTCCAAGCGAGTCAAAAAGTCAGGCGGGAAGAGCATAGTTGGTCGTGGTCTGTATAGAACTTAATTTCAGTGTAGTGGACGAGGTTACGAGTCCTATTAATTCGTTATGGACGGGGTTACGAGTCCCTTTGATTTGTAGTGGACGAGGTTACGAGTCCGTTCGAAAAGGTATACGTTCGGGACTCGTAACCTCGTCCACTACCAATCAACCAGCCAGACCACGAGCTATGCAGCAGACAGGGCGTTCTCTGGAATGTTGGCAATGATCTTGCAGATCACATCGTCGGCGCTAATGCCCTCGGCTTGCCCTTCGAAGTTCAAGATCAAGCGGTGGCGCAGGACTGACGTCGCCATAATCCGCAAATCTTCTCGCGCGACATGGTAGCGACTGTCTAAGATCGCTCGGATTTTTGCTCCCAGAATCAAAGCTTGTAGACCACGGGGGCTGGCTCCATAGCGGACATACTTCTTCGTCGGGGCAGCGGCGAGCTCATGTTCTGGGTGGGTCGCGACCACAATTGCGATGGCATAGCGTCGCACGTCGGGAGCAACGGGGATAAGTCTTGCCAGCGACGACATTTCCGAAATACGCTCGCCGGTCATCACCGCTTCGGCTTTTGGCTTCAGCGATTCAGTCGTACGATCGAGAATGGTCTCCAAGTCATCCACGGTTGGATACTTGACCAACAGTTTGCAAAAGAAGCGATCCAACTGAGCTTCTGGCAGCGGGTAGGTACCTTCCATCTCGAGCGGGTTTTGTGTGGCCATGACGAAGAATGGTTCGCTCAGGTGATGCGTGGTGCCAGCCACAGTGACGGAATGCTCCTGCATGGCTTCCAGCAGCGCAGACTGCGTCTTGGGTGTAGCACGATTGATTTCATCCGCCAAAAGTACGTTGGCGAAGATCGGCCCTCGTTGGAATTCGAACACCTTCCGCCCATCCTCGGCTTCGCTAATGACTTGGGTTCCGATTAAATCGGCTGGCATCAGGTCAGGGGTGAATTGGATTCGACGAAACTGCAAATGCAGTGCCTCGGCCAGCGTACGGACTGTGAGAGTCTTGCCCAGACCCGGAACCCCTTCCAGCAGCACATGACCACCGGCAATCAACGAAATCAGCATGTCATTTAATATGTCTTGCTGTCCAACGATGACTTTCCCAACCTCTGTTTTCAAATTTTCGAAATCACGTCGGAAGTGAGCAAGCTGCTCTTTGAGGCTGTCGTCCATCCCCATACTCATTTCACCCACCCCCCCAAAAAAAAGATTTTGGAAATCAAAAGCCCATCGCTGGATTCTAAGTACAGTGCCGACGGTATATTAGCACAACTGCAGGCTTAGACATGTGAGTCCCGAGGAGTATTTGGTATGAATTGGTCAAATCATTTTTTTGGCTTTTCGTCGGTGCGGGTCACACTGCTCTGGGCCAGTTTGTTCCACGCGCCGGGTTTGATCGCAGCGCCTAGTCCGCAATCAGCTAATACTAGTAAAGCGGCAACGACGGAATCGACAACGGCCGAAGCGATTGAACTAACGGAAGAAGAAGCTCGTCAAATTAAAACGACCGAGCGTTTTCTCGATGTACTATTGAAGAACCCGCGTTACGGTACGGCCTTGGATCGAGTCTACGGACATCATATCGAGTTTGGCACACTCGACAAATTCCTAGAGACCCTTAAGGACCGCGCGAATAGCGAAGCCGATGCGGGTGCGATCTGGATGCTGTTGGGCTTGTTTGAATCGCAACGGGGTAACGATGCGGCGGCGGTTGAGTCTTTGCAACAGGCGGAGCAACTTCGCCCCAGCGACGCACTGGCCAGCTACTACCTCGGACAGGCTCAACTGAGAATTGGTCAATCGACCGAGGCCATCGCTTCGCTCGAACGGGCCATCGAGCGGAAGCCGGCGCGTGCGGACCTACTGGAAATCTTTCAAACGCTGGGACGCGTGCATCAGCGCGCTCAGCGTACCGAGCAAGCCATGGAAGTCTGGCAACGGCTTGAGTCGTTGTTCCCCGACGATCCGCGTGTGCTGGAACAAATAGCCGTGACGCTGGCCGAAGAGGGACAGCCCGCACTGGCCTTACCGCGTTATCAAAAACTTGCGGGCTTAGTGCGCGATGACTACCGCAAAGTCGTGTACAACGTCACCGCCGCTGAACTAACGATCAAGACTGGCGAGCGGGAAGCCGGTTTGCAGTTGCTTGAGAAAGTGCTTCAGGATTTGAATCCTGAGAGCTGGCTCTACCGCGATGTGCGCCGGCGCATTGATGATGTATTTCTGCGATCGGGCGATCAAGACAGTTTGGTAAAATACTACCAGAACTGGCTGGCCAGTCATCCTGAAGATGTCGAAGGCATGGCACGGCTGGCAAAGTTCTTGGCTTCATCCGCGCGAGTTCCGGAAGCGACCCAGTGGATGGAGAAGGTTCTCCAACTGGCGCCCACTCGCGCCGATTTGCGAAAGGCGTTCATTGACCAATTGACCAGCGATCAACGTTTTGCCGAAGCGATTGAGCAATACGAACAGTTGATTAAGTCGAATCCCGGCAATACGGACTACCTGCGCGATTGGGGGAAATTAGTTCTTCGCCATCGTGACATCCCAGAAGAAGACCGCAAGCGAGAAGCGATACGCGTTTGGAATCAAATTCTGACCACGCGTCCCGACGACGCGCTGACCGTTTCACAGGTCGCCGACCTATTTCGCCAAAACAAGATCAACGATCAAGCGGAACAACTATATCGCAAGGCGGTCGAACTGGCACCTGGCGATCCTCAGTACCGAGAGTACTTGGGAGAATTCTTGCATCTTCAAGGTCGCTCGGAGGAAGCGCTGCAAATGTGGGCCAGCATCGCTGAAGGCGCGCGGCGCACGGCGGTGAATGTAAATCGTCTGGCAGAAGTCTACAACAGCTTTGGGTTTACAGAACAAGCGACCGTCGAAATAGCGGAAGCCCTAAAGTTGGACCCGAAGGATTTCAGCTTGCATATTCGTGCAGCCGACTATCACCTCAAGGCGGGCAAGTACGATCCAGCCTTGGAGTTTGTCGCGTCTGCTGAAGCGCTGGCTGCCAACGACGACGAGCGCGATGCGGTGATCCAACAGCGAATCGATATCCTTCAGGGCAGCCAACAATTGGACGAAGTGGCAGATGAACTGCTGGCAAAATTGGACCAGCAGTCCCAGGCCACATCAGCCGATTGGTATTTGGCCGCGCGCTATTTGGAAGCCGCTCGGCGATGGCCGCTCGCAACGGAAGCGATCGACAAGGCTATCTTAGCGGATTCAAAATCTATTCCAGCCTTAAACGTGGCGGCGAGGATTGCCGAGACATCCGGCGACTACGGTCGCGCATCGAAGATGAATCGGACCTTGGCGGAAATCGACCGACGCTCGCGCGGCGATCATTTGATGAACGTTTCACGTCTCGAAGCCCAGTTGGGACGCGCCGATGAGGCGCTCAAGGCAGCTCAAGAGTTGATCGTTTTCGCTCCCGGCAATACCGATAACTACGAATTCTTCGCGCAAGTCTGCTTGCGGTTTGGACGAGCCGATGAGGGGTTGGATGCGCTTCGCAAAGCGGTGCGAATCAACCCCAACGAGCCGCATTTGATCATGGCATTGGCCGCCGCCCTGGCTGATCAACTGCGAACCGATGAAGCCATCGAAGTCTATTGGCGGGCCTTTGATAAATCGGATGAAGTCGAAGACAAAGTTAGCCTGACCATGAAGCTGACTCTGCTATATCAGCAGATCAACCAGTTGGACAAACTCATCGATCGCTTAGAACGAGAGCGGCGCGAAGTGGACAAGCGTCGCGAGATGACGATTTGTTTGGCACAAGCCTGGCATACCTCGGGTGACTTGGGGGCCGCTCGGCAGGAGCTCGAAGGATTGCTCAGCGAGGACACACGCGACACGAATCTTCTAAACCAATTAGCCAAACTGTGCCAGGAGGCTGCCGATCCAGATGCCGCAGTCGCCTACCAACGACAGTTGGTGGCCATTGCACCGGGGCATGAGACCGAGTTTCCGCTAGCTGGGATGTTGATGGCTAGTGGTCAAACGGATGAAGCACGAGAGATTTTTGTCAAGCTGACGCAACGCGAGGAGGATCCGGTGCGGCAAATGCGAGCCCTGGATTCACTGATCACGCAAGGCAATTTTGAGTCGGCAATCGGAGTCATCGAGCCGATCTTAGCGCAAAATCGCGAAGATTGGGAACTGCTATATCGCGAAGGCGTAGCCTGGGCGTCTCTCGATAAGAAAGAGGAAGCGATCAACCGATTTCAACGCATTTTGGCTTTGAGGTTGCCGTATGAATCGCTCGGACGCTCTGCGGCTGAAAAGCTCAAACAAGCACAAGCGAAAGCCAAATCAAACAATCTGCGAGGAATCAATACCACCCTGCCCCACCAGCAATCACCGCTGGCGATGAGAAGTATGGCCTCGCAAGTACAAACAGCCACCGGCTTGATCGCGGACAATCGGTACTATGGCACCAATCAAACGCCTCCGGTCTGGACTCCTGAGGCCTACGGTGTTGCTCGCATGGCTGCCTTGGGCTGGTTGATCCGATTTGAGGACGAGGATGGCGATAAGGATGATGTCGGAGTGGAGGCGACCCAGACGAGCGGAACAACAGATCAAGCAACTACCGTTGAGACGGGCAAAGCGCTCGAACCACCTAGCGATTCTACACCAGCCAGCTTATCCATCGTCGACTTGGTGCGTGACAGGGCGATGGTGGAGAATGCGACGCGGGATGCAATCTACGATTGGCTGTACGTGGCCCAGTTGAAAAGCGACTTTCCGACTGTGTTCGAGATCGCTCGGTTGCTGGCCCGAGCCGGAGGTAAAGAAGAGTATCAATTCTATTTGACTTCGCTCAAGTTGCGTCACACAGATGTGAATCAAAATCAAGCGGGTGGCAATCGGTCAGGAGCAGCTAGCGCAAATAAGACACCATTGAGTGAAGACGATTTGCAATTGGCGCGCGATTGTTACACGCTGCTGAATGACACCGACAAAAGCGTGGACCTAGAATCACTTTATGGCAGCAACATTGCCTTTGGCTCCAACGGACAAGCCTATGTGTTGGTGGGTGGCAGTTATTCGCCGCTTCCAGGAGTTTTTCGCGGTGAGGGAGGCTATTTGACAGTGCTGGTTGAAGAGTTGCGGCTAGCCGGTCACTCCGATGAAGCATTGCAGTTACTCAACGAGCACTTGGCCGCTGCCACAACAGCCTCTCAACTGGCAGGCGTGATGTCGCTTCTCTTTTCGGAAGAGCGATTTGATGAACTGCCCGACACGCTCGAACGCTGGCAGCAGGCAGCATTGAAACAGATTGCAGATGCGCCGGTCACGGCACCCACGCGCGGGTCGTCTCGCAGCGCCGCTCAAGCGAATTCCGCCAACGTGATGTCAGGCGCACAGAACATTCTTCAACAGTGGTTGGGCAAGCTCGGCGAGGATGAGGAAAACGCACTTGTATTGACCGTTCTCGACCGCTGTTTAACAGTTGCTGAGGCGGAGGTTCGACATCAACGGCTGGTGCAAGCCGCTCAAACACGGCGAACCCAACAGGCGGCTCCAACTTCAGCAGCGCTTGGTCGGGTGAGCGTCTACTACGGCAAACAGCAAACGCATGCCAACTTGAATTTCCCGCCCGTTAGCCGGTGGCTGGACCGTACCGGTATCACGCTGCTCTACCAGACGCATGAAGTGCTCAAACACAATGACGTGGGGTCGGATTTGACCGAAATGCTTCGCAAACGCTTGACTGTAGCATCTACGGATGTTGAAAACGTCGACCAATCGATATGCAATCATCTCTATTTAGCCTCGGCCTTGTGGTGGGTCGAAGAACAAGATGAAGCCGTAGAACAGATGGCTAGTGCGGCCGCTTTGGCTGCCGATGACCTGAGCATGCAATTCAGCTTGGCCTCCATGTACGAAACGCGTGGGGATTTTGATGAAGCCGCTACGCTGCTCGAAAAGATTGTTCCCCGAGATCAAAAGATTCTTCAGGCTATCGAGTTGCGCATGCTGCAATTGGCCGAACGGCTGGGAGATACCGATCGAGCACGAACTGCCGCAGAGCGACTGTTCGGTTTGCGGCTCGATTCACAAACGCAACTAAGTTTAGTAGACCGCATGCGCCGCTTGGGTCTAGGAGCGATGGCCGACGCGGTGCTCGCTCGGGCAGAACGGACGGCCACCAATCAGACTTCATCGTTGGCTTCACTGATGATGCTCTACCAGGGGCAGGGCAAGGTGGAACAAGCGACTCAACTTGCCCATATTTTGCTGCGCAAGACGACGTCGCCTATCAACATCAACATTCGAAGCGGTCGCAATCCGTCGCGATACCGAACTCAGGACAGTGGCTTCCGCACCCAAGCGCTGCAGTTGTTACAGAGGTCGGGTGCCCTGCAGAGTTTGATCGCGCAACTGGAAAGCCAGCTCGAACGCTCCCCCGACTCGATTCCGGCCATGCAGCAATTAATTGAATTCTATGAGGCGACGAATCAGAAGGAGGATGTATTAAGAATCGTCCAGCAAGGATTGAAGATACGCCCCGATTCTCCGATGTTGCGACTACAACTGGCCAAGCAACTGGAACAGTCAGGCAAAGCCAACGAGGCCTGCGATCAGTATTTGGAGCTGCTGAAGATCAAGCCCGATTGGGTCACGGATGAACTCTATCAAATCGATCGAGTTTTCACCCAAGCCAAACGCAAAGCCGATTTGGTGAACGGCTTGAGCCAAATCAATTTGAAACAGGTGTCGCAGCCGTACTATATTTTCCAGACCGCTTCTGGCTTGCTTGCAGACGAAGAGACCGTGGATGCTGGACTGAAGCTACTGGAACGAGCCTTCGACGCATTTCCGAGTCATCGAAACTACTTAACGCAGAATATTCGCAATGAATCGATTTGGAGGAATGATCGCTTCTATCAATTTGCGAAACGAGCCGCCTTGCCAACACCCCAGGACATCCGCAGCAATCCCTGGATAGGCTTGAATCAGATTAATTCTTACAGCGGAAACGGCGAAGTAAATGTCTTCTTTCATCAGATGCTACAGGGCCTGAAGTCCACCGACAAATTGGATGACCTGGAGAATTCGATCAAGACGTTGCTCGACCAACAACCCGGTTGGCATAGTGGCCGGGCGATGTTAGCGCTGTTGGAGTTGGCGACCGACCGCAAAGCGGAGGCGCAAGCACGCCTCACCGCGTTGCTCGAAGATGACGCGATTTCAAAGTCTATGCCTGCCGAGGCGTGTTGGATTATTGGACAAGAGTTGGATCGCTTCGAAGATACGCGCGATCTGGCCATGACCCTCTTTGAACGGGCTGTCTCCTCGCCATCTACCAACGGCATGAATCAGTTGCAATTCACGCCCGTCGCCAAACTGATTGACGGATTTGTACGGGCGGGGCGAACCGAAGAAGCCAAGCAAATGCTGCTCAAACAACTTTCGCAAACAACTTTTGATCAATACGATCCCAGCTATGCCGCTTACCAGCGCATCGAGAACTCCACTTGGGCGGCGGAGCAGTTAGTCAAAATGAACTTTCCCGTGGATGCCATGAAACTCTATCGGGATCTGTTAGACCAACCCGAAGAGCTAATCCTTGCATCGAACATGTACTCCGGTGGCGCGGGGGATCGGTTTGAGAATAAAATTCGTCAAGGACTCTCAGCCGCTATGAGCTCGGTTTCGGAAACGAACGCCAATGAGGTAGTCTCCCAACTACTTTTTGTTCCTGAAACGCTGAAACCTGGTGCTTCTGCTTTGGACCTGATGCTCTCGATCCCCCAACCCCAAGATCTGACTAAGAGCGATATCAAGAGTTCCTATGTTGAACTTCTAAAATCGCTCGGTGCTGAGTCTGCGATAGCCGAACGCATTGACGCACGACTGACCGAGTTGACTCGGCAATATCCCGATGATTTGTCGATTGCCATCCTCGATGCGGCTTGGCAACTGCAAAACAATTCTGACAACACGGCCCAGGCGGTTAAGAAGTTGCTGGCGCTCTCCTCCGATCATCGCTTGGAAGAGGTTCCTGAAGGGCGTCGCCCGAATTCGAGGCAACGTCGAGAAGCGGCCAAGCTGATTCCGCTGTGGCTGGTTGCACAGGCTTGTATTGGCAAGACCGAGCTGTATCAAGACGGAACGAAACTAGCGGAAATGAGCCAAGCCGCTGCGGCTCGGCAACTGGGAATCAAGGAGAGATCGGCCATTTTGTATCAATGGGGTAAGGCTTTATTGAACGCTGGTCACAGGGAGGAAGCCGAAGTACGTTGGACTGAATTGCTTGAATTGGCGACGCAGCGACCGGGGAGCCACAAGGAGGACAGTCCAGGCAAAACGAGTTGGCTACCTACCACCGCCTCGCCAATTGCAGTTGCACTTGGAATCGGCGCAGGCCCCTTTCCACTTTTGACTGTTTTGCAGCCACCTGCTGCGAACTCACCAGCCGCTCGCCCCTCCACTGCGCAAGGACGTAATCCCGCTGGCCAAGTCCCAGATGCGAATGACGGCAAACGGGCGCACGTAGCACCTTTGACTCTCTCGCAATTCCGTACGGTCTTGGCCGTTGCACAGGCTACGGCGGAGGGGCGCATGTTTGATCTTTCGCTTCGAGCTGTCAGCGAATCCTTAAAGGGTGGCTTCCCGGTTCCTGACCCCGTTGCGGTCGATCCAAATTCGTCGCCTAATCCCTTTATCCGCTCGTCATCCTCAGCCAATGTGGAGGTCGACCCGATTGAAAGCGAGGTTGTTAGCTCGCTGGAAAATGTGCTTTCGGTGTGGTCACGTGAGGGATTTCCTAGTGACGAGACTTACCAGATTTTGAAATCGTTGGTGTTGCCGACAAGCCATGCGCAGGAAATTCGTTTGTACATATCCGCGCCGGATCTGACGAATGTGAAAGTTAAGAGTTTGGCTGAGCCGCTTGTGGCAGCAGCGGCCCAAGCAGGACAGTTAGACGATTTAAGAAACGTATTGACCGAGCGCCAGTCGACCCCTCAAGCCCAGTTGGCTGGCGCTGCACTGAACGTTTTAATCGGCCTCCAACAGAACTCCAGCAAATCTTCCCTGGAACCGCTACAGCAGATTACCAGCCAATCGCTCGAGGGCATGTCATCCCAAGATCGGCTGGTGGCTTTCTTGGCTGCGCTACGCGCCTTCGATTCGCCAGAACTAAAGGAAATAGCTTTTCCAATCCTGCGTCAAACGTTGCAATGGGAGCTGCAATCTCAGAGAAGCCAAAACAGGGATATCAGTGTAGCCGGAAAGTTGGCAAATCTTGTTAATCGCCATCTTTCGGAAGCAGGCGACGAAAAGGCGGTATTCGAATATTTCGATCAGCTACTCGTCAGTCGCCAAGCCCACTACAGCGCCAACGCGGAGTATGGACTTTACATGCAGCGAAACGACCTGATCAACTTGGCGAAGCAAGCGTCTGAGCTCGACATGACCACCGTGGCAATAAATTACCTTGGCCGCGCTGTTGATTTTGAAGAGACACAATATGGTTCACCCGATTTCAGCATCCCGTTTTCCATGGTCATTCGTCCGCTTCGGTCTCTTCCACCGCATGAAAGGTATGCTGCCTGGCTGAAGTGGACCATGCCAATCGAAGGGCGTCAAACGCTTCGAGCCTTGCACCAAGTTCATGCGCCTGTGGTAGTTCCTCGGGCATTCACCACGGCAAACCGCCCCTACGATACACAGCTTCACGACACGTTGCTCAGCAATTTCACCGAGCTAGTTGATGCTGCCCAGCAGGCAAACCAGCTCGCTGAACTAAGATCTCTGGTACAGCCGCTCGTAGATGCTAAAGAGAAATCTGCGGACATGCTGCTGGCTTTGATTCTGATCGCTCAAGAAGATGCCGCTGTCGGTATCCCATTGGTAGAGTCCCTGCAAGCGACTTTTGCCGACAGAATGAAGGCGGAGAGGGAGGCGAAGTCCAACGGTAACAATCGAGGGCGGCCAGCGTCTGTCTTGGCCGACTATTTGGTTTTTCAAGCCTGTCTTCAATCGCCCACATTCGTTTCATTATACGAGCATCGTTTGCCACAGTTTCGTCGGCAACTTCAGCAACAGTCGGGCGGTTCAGTTCTTAATTTCATCAATTCAGATTGGGCCAGACGCGCGTCGTCGCCCATCGCTCCAGATTTAAAGTTCCCCAGCGATCCGTTCGCACATTGGGTTCCAGTCGGCGGAGGTAACGGAAACGCTCAACCGCTGCCATGGTGGTCCCTGTACCAGGACCAACTCATGTCGCTCGGAGGAGCTTACGAAAGCAAGTTGCTGTTTCGCTATCCATTGGCTGGTGACCATTTTACTATCGAGATGGACTATTTTGGTGAGGGACGCTCTGTTGGCAGCGCAAGCTTCGGTGGGGTGCTGGTGACTCCAACATCCGCAAGTGGATCTGCCACTATAAGGTCCCTTTCCGGACATGAAAATTTCAACCGCTACGGAGCGCTGAAACGTAGCAATGCCTCCAGCGATCGGTTGACGATTGAAGTCTATCAAGGCGTCATACGCCATTTATTAAACAATCGTTTGATTTATCAAGAACCGGTCGCGCCCACTAGCCCGTGGCTAGTCTTGCACACCAATGGCTCAGCCATAAGCGCCTACCGAAATATCCAAATCCGAGGGGACGTCGACATCCCCGAAGCCGTTCCGCTCATCGACAGTGACCACCTGGATGGCTGGCGCTGTGATACGTTTAGCGAATCGCAACCGCGCAAGAGGCTGATGAAAGAGACACCGGCCCGCGAGGACGACAGCATCGCCTATTATCAGCAGCAGGAACCGACCGTATTCGACTGGAATGCGGTCGACGGAGTGTTGCAAGGTAGAGCTATTGAGTCCGCATCTCCCGATCAGCAGAGCTGGATCTACTACCATCGGCCACTGCAGGGCGGCGAGTCGATTGAGTACGAATTCTTTTACAAGCCTGGCACTGAGGTAGCTCATCCGACCATCGGACAAGTCGCTTTGTTGTTGGAGCCGACGGGCGTGGTCTCTCACTGGGTGGCCACGCGAGAAGATATCGGTTTGCATGACATCAAACCGGACAACGTGATCGTAGAACCAGATAGCCGCCGCGGCCCCGAGCAATTGCCGCTAAAGCCTGACGACTGGAACAATGTTCAGCTACAGGTGCAAGGAGATGTAGCGATTGTCACTCTGAATGGATCGATCGTCTGCGAACGTGCGCTCGAGCCGGAATTGCATCGCCAATTCGGCATCTTTCGCTACAAAGGGCAATCGAGCCGAGTTCGCAACGTGGTCCTTCGAGGCAACTGGCCTGCGACGGTTCCGGCTGGCGAGGAAATGTTGGCCTTAGCACGACCATTGCCACCTGAGTCGATACTCTCCGTAAGCGAGATTGAAGACGACATATTAATCGCACCTTTGGCAGGCGATGTCGTGGCTGCCGCACGCTCGATGTCTGACGATGTCGCTTACGATTATTTGCTGCAGTGGGTGCTTCCCTCGGCAACTCATAAACAAATCCGGCTGTACTACGCACAACTGCCTATAGAGTCGAATGCTGGAGCGAATGAGTTTGGCTTTGGATCCATCGTCGCTCCTGCCGTGGAGCTCGTTCGTTTGGCCGTCCAACTCAAAAAAGTGGATCAGTTGGTCAACGCAATCGATCAAGTTACTGCGGATTCGCCCGACCAGCGACGTGCGGCGCTCGCACTCAATACGATCATTGCGATGGAAGTGGACCTCAACGCGATGATCCCTGACTTGCTTAGAGAGGTCTGGGAATCAGTTCTTAAACCTTACGCTCCTGGCACTTCCGCCAGGGAACGTACCGCTGAGTTTTTAGTCGCATGGAGGGCGGGTCAACATCCTATCTACTGGTTCATCGGTAGCGACATCGCGCGCATGCTGCGGGACTACGAACGCGATGATGAGACGGCATCCGGCGACAGTGGCTTCAAGCGACAGGTCCATACCTTGGTGGGAGACATCGAGCGTAGGGCCAGGTTGGTGCCCTTTGACAGCGCACGCGATGCATCTGCCAGCCGAAGCCAATGGACCTCGGTCCCCTATCTAACACCGGAACATCGCTGGGCCGGCTATCGAAGCTCGACTTGGGCTCTCGCTAAGGGATCGGCAATGCATTTGCCGGCCGACACTTGGAGCCAGCTCTTTTTTCAATCGCCGCTAAAGGGCAATTTTGAAATCTTGGCGAGCCGAACCACGCATGGCCATAAAGAGCTATCGATCGCTTGGGGCATGCACAGCGCCGAGCCACTTCACGACCTAAAAGGAGTGCGTGTGAGCACGGTCATGCACGGGTCTAAGGACGTAAGCAAAGAGGTACAGCTTCCTGTGTGGGATCAGCAAGCGGAATTCCGCATCGTCGTTGAGGGTCGCAAAGTGACCACTTGGACCAACGCCGTCCAAATCCACGAACAGATCTTCGATAGGCAGCCCGATCCGTGGCTGTTGCTACAATCGAGAAACGCTACGAATGACTCTCGAGTCAGCAATCTACGGATTGTAGGAACTCCTGAAATACCGGCGGAAATCGACTTGATCGATATCGCGGGCTTAGCCGGTTGGCGGGCCGATATTTACAACGAGTCGTTCCGGACAGAAGTAGATGCAGACAACAATCAAGGTGTATTCTGGCGGCGAGTTGACGAAGAACTGCTAGGTCAACTGGGCAAGACTACCACGGCTGAATCCCGCGAGTCGCTGTTGGTGTACCAGCGCCCCATGTTAGAGGATGGCGAGATCGAGTTCGAGGCCTGGTATGAGCCTGGAGTATTCGAAGTCCACCCCGCACTAGGTCGCCAAGCATTTGTGCTAACTGAGGGTGGCGTTAAGCTGCATCGACTAACCGATGCACAATACGAAACCCGCGGACTCACGGCGGATAACCAAGAGCCGATCCCGAAGGCGGCTGACAGTTTGAAGCTCAAACCCAAGGACTGGAACCATGTGCGTCTGACTTTACGTGGCGATATTTTGGCCATTGCAGTCAACGGCGAAGAGGCTGCCAGTGTGCAAATAGATGAACTGCCGAACTTGCGTCAGTTTGGACTGTTTCGCTATTCCAATCAGACGCAAGCTCGCGTTCGCAAGCTGCTTTATCGAGGAGAGTGGCCCAAGGAACTCCCCTCCGTAGAAGAACAACTATTGTCGGCTGCGGGTGAAGCTGAAAAACTCGCAGATGCAAGAACGCTCCTCGACGCCGATCTGTCTCAGCCACCATCTCAGCTCGAAAGTATGCACATCACCTTTCGCGGTCCAGCGGATCGGAGAAAAACTTCCGAAGATGGTTTGACGCTGCACTTGCACGACAACAAGTCCTTGGAAGATAGTCCGGGAATTGCATATACCGAACCGGTCGAAGGGGACTGTGAAGTCACCATAGCTTATCGGGATCTTGACATGACTCCACACAAGTCAGGCTGGGGGGGTGGGCTGGTTTTGGAAGTGGAATTGGACGATCTTCAGAAGACACGCGTGCAGTGCAATGTTTCACTAGACGAGAACCAGCAAGTCCAACATACCACTCAGGTCTTGCGCCAGGATGCCAATGATGAATCTCACGCGATTGACCAGCAATTTCTGCATCCAGGCAATCTCTCTGGGAGCCTGCGGTTGGTGCGCTGCGGCGGTCAGATTGATTGCTATGCAGCCGCAGATGGAATTGAAGAGTATCAACATCTGAATTCGGTCGCCGTGGGATCAGCCAAGATCCGAACGGTGGCATGTACGGCTATGAGTTCCGACGATGCCGCGAAACTGGATGTTACCTTGACGCGGCTAACGATTCGCGGGAACTAAGTGCTTTGGGCTCCTCAGAAGGATTGGTTGGTATCGCAGAAGTATGAGATGAATCGATTGGCGTTACTATCCGTGCTAGCGAATGACATGAATTCTCGCACGGATGGCAAAGCCGGAGCACGGATGAGAGGAGAAGAGACGATCTTTTTCGCTTCCCTGCAGTGTTTTTATAGCCGGAGTTACGAGACTTTGGACGAAGTGGAAAAAAACCAAAGTCTTGCAACTTCGGCTACGAAATTGTTTTCGAAAGTGGTATTATTTGGCTTGTGCCCCTTGCTTAAATCCCAACTGAAGGATCCCGTTCATGACCCAGCTTCAACAGCGGATTCAATTGGTAAGATCGCGCCTACAGCGCCAGTGGATGTGGTCGTGCTTATCGTGGGGTTTGATTGCAGGCGGAGGCGTTGCCTGTTTGATGGGCATTGTAAGGCTGCTGACGCAGGGTGCCTTCGGCTGGAGTTGGGTGGTCGGTCCATTGGCCTGCGGAGCCATGTTGGGTTTGTTGTTCTCTTGGTTGACGCGACGCTCCGAGAAGGAATCGGCCTACGCAATTGACCGAGTTTGCAATTTGAAGGATCGCACTCAAACCGCGTTGCAGTTCATGTTGACCGGCAACTCTGATGCTATACGAGGAAATGCAGTTTCGGTGGGGGACCACCGAGCTACGATGGGCATGTTGACCGGCAACTCCGATGCGATGCGACGATTGCAAGTGGAAGATGCCGAGGCGCATGCAGCGACCATTCTGCCAGAGAAAGTTGCACCCATTCACTCGCCTAGACTTTGGTCTTTAGCCATCTCGCTGACTGTGACTGCGTTCATCTTGGCTGTTCTCTCAGGACCTCAACCGATCCTACAGGCAATGGAACAAGCCAATGAAGTCGTCGAGCGCCAAGCGGATCGTATTGAGCAACATTTGGAAGAGCTAAAGCAACTTCAAGAGCAAGAGAGCAATCCTGAATTGGAACAATTAGTCAAAGAGCTTCAAGAGTTGATTGAGCAGATGAAACTACCGGGAGTCGATCCTAAAGAGGCTCTCGCCAAGATCTCCGAAATGGAAGCCTCCTTGCAGCAAATGCAGCAGCAATTGGATGATCCACAAACGAGTTCCGAACTGCAACAAATCGGCGAAGCACTTTCGCTCTCCGATGCCATGGCCACGGCCGGAGCAGCTCTGTCTAAGGGAGAGCTCGACAAAGCAGCCGAACAATTGGAAAAGCTCGACATGCCAGACCTCGACCGCAAAACCGAAACGTCAGTTACGGAAAAGCTTGACAACGTGAATCGTGGCAATCAAGAGGGCACCCCGAAATCAAAAACGCAGCAGGCTGCCAGTCAGATTAGCCAGGGGCTGAGCCAAGGTAATCGTGGTAAATTCCTAGATGGTATGCATGGACTGGCTGGCGAAGCTCGCAAACAAGGCCGAAAAAAGAAGCTGTCCGATTTGCTCAAGAAGCAGTGCCAGTGCTTGAGTGAATGTAAGGGCGAATGCGAAAGTGAATGCCGCAATCAGGCTGAAGGCAATAAGAAGGGTGGCAGCAAAGCGGGCACTGCAGCCAGTGGCAATCAGCCTGGGGACAAAACGGGCAAGCTGAAGACCAATCCCCAAATGAACATCAAGGGGCAGGAGTCATCATCCGGCGACTCCGAAATTGAAACGATGTCTGGGGACGAGCAACAGCAGGAAGCGCTTCGTAACTATCGCGAACGAGTCGACGAATACGAAGCCCTCACGGAGTCAGTCCTCGAATCCGAATCGATCCCGCTTGGCCATCGACAGACAATCCGCAAGTATTTCCAAATGATTCGCCCAAGCAACGCGGAAACTGACGAGGTCTTTCGCGCGACGGGTTCCGAATAGCGAGCGAATGACACGAACTCCGTTGAAGCTCTTTAATGTACAGAGCCGTGTTACTATGTGGCTTTTCCCATCAACGGGTCTGTTTTGGATGGCAGGCCCGTTTCCACTCGCCCCGCATACCGTCGTTCGAACTGAGCTTTACCGTGAACCTGAACAGAAAAATCGTACCAGCCATGGCTGGTACTCGTCGCAACGATGATCGTCTCAGTTTTTCCTGGTTGGACTACCAACGATGTCAGCGTGTTGCCGTAAGCTTGATCCGTAATCAAGACTTTCCAGCTTTCGCTTTTCGAATGGTTGGTGACTGAAAATTCGATGTTTCCCGATAGCTTCTTATTCAGTTGGCCTGTTCTTTGATAGGCACATTTCAAATCGATGGCAGGACCGTGGGCGTCACCCATGAACTCTCGGAAAAATCCGTTGGGACCGTAGACTCGCAGGTGGTATTTTTCATTCTCAAAATGCTCAAGTGGCCAATGGTATACAATTGAATCTCCCGCTTGCACAGCCAGCGGCCAAGTTTTTACGGATTGGAATTCGAGGTTGCCTTCCGATATTTCTTGCAGGTATTTTCCTGGCGCGTAGACGTTGAACGGTGATCCCAATGCTAATTCACCAAAAATCTCGTCGGCCGCTGTGAATTCAATTTCGAAAGCCCCAGCCTGCGGGTTCAGATTACCGTCGGCATACAGCTCATAGTTCAGCGGGCACGAATCTCGAATCCCCGGCTCTTGCTCGGGCATCATCGGCAGTGGGTTCTCGTTTTGCCGTGCCTGTTCGATTTCCGAGTTACTAAGCGGTTTGAATCCTTCAGGCAATCCCTTGAACCGCGCGTTGTAAACTTTTTCGATAAACGCATTTCGCTCAAGAGGCACTGGGAACGCGACCGGTTCTCCATGATAGGGTCGGAATGCGGAGGTCAAATTGCCGCAGACCGTTCTCCGCCAGTTGCTGATGTTTGTTTCTTTGATACGTTTCCCTGTTTTTTTCGATAGAAATACCTCCAGGAACTTGAGTGTGGATGTGAGGTCACAGACTTCCGAATTCACCCACCCACCTTTGCTCCACGGAGAAGCGATCACCAGCGGAACTCGATACCCCAACCCAACGGGGCTTTGCCGAGCTTCTGCGGGCGGGACCTGGTATTTGTTCAGCTCATCGTCCAACATCACGAACTCTTCGGCCGTATCGATGGATTGGGAAGTGGCGCGCTTGTCCGCGGGATGAGGGGCTACGAACGGCGGTACGTGGTCGAAATACCCATCGTTTTCGTCGTAGTTAAGTATGAAAATTGTTTTTTTCCAAACCTCAGGATTCTTGGTCAAAATATCCAAGACTTCCGAAACGTACCATGCGCCGTACCAGGGGGCGCTTGGATGGTCAGAGAACTTCTGAGGAGCCACCAGCCAGGAGACTGTCGGCAAATTGCCATGATCGACGTCGTGCCGGAACTGATGAAGAATATCCCCCTTGGGAACATGGACGGATCGCTTCACGCCGCCATCATCGTATTGGAGGGTTTCGATTTCGTGGAAATTGGGGTCGTTACAATTGGTAGTAAACGCTTTTTGGTGTAAGTTCTTTTCCAGCTCGGAAAGTTTGTCAAAGTTTTCCTGGCTCCACCTTTTCAGTTCATCTGCGGCTTTGCTCCATTGAGCCTGTTCTTGGTTTAGCTGCTCTTGCAGTTTTTCGATTTTGCCGTTGGGAAGTTTTTCCATCTCAAGCTTCAACTGTTCGATACGACTAGATCGTGCGGACTGTTGTTTCTCCAGCTCGATACGGCGACTGCGGCTAAAGCCAACGTGGTACTGGGAAAACCATTCGAGATTGTTGTCGGTGAAATTGGCCAGCAACGATTCGGCTTCTCTGGAAAGTCCAGATGAGTAGCTGATTTCGTTTTGATAGACTCTCCAGGAAATCCCGTCTTGCTCTAGTCGTTCCGGAAACGTACGCCAGTTGGCGGGTCGGCTGTATCCCAAGTCTGAATTGCGAACCAAAGCCTGCGACTGAGCATTTTGTCGCGTTTTGCCCGTCCAAAAGAACGACCGGTTGGTGGTTGTGCCCGTCAGTGAAGAACAGAAATGCTGGTCGCAAACGGTGAATGCGTCGGCCAACGCATAATAAAAGGGAATGTCTTCACGCGTGTAGTACCCCATCGTCAATGGCATGTTTTTGTATTGCTTGTTGCCCGGTTGTTTAGCGTCCAACCACGCGTCGTATCTCCCGTCATTGCGCGCGTCAACCTGATTGCCCCAGGAGTGAGGCAGATCGCCCATCCAGGCGGCTTGGGTGTCGCTGATGTTCAATCGAAATGGCAGATACGTTTGCCCCTGTCGATTGCTTTGCAACCAAACGGGAGATTGGTTGGGAAGTGTAATTGCGCGAGGATCGTTAAACCCGCGCACGCCTTGAAGTGCGCCGAAACAGTGGTCGAAAGAACGATTCTCCTGCATTAAGAACACGACGTGTTCAGCATCTTGAAACGTCGTTCCTTTGTCAGGGGCAATTGCCATCGCTCGTTGAATCGAAGGCGGCATAGCCGAAAAACCGATCGCCCCCGTTAACAAACCGGCATTTTTGAAAAAATCTCTTCTGGTAGTCATCGTTAATTCCCTGATGGTTCGCGGTGTTCATCGCTCCAACCTAGCCTTGGTAAACGTCACTGTCAACGTTCAGACGTTATCGTGCGCAGCGCTAGCGAGGATGTTTAGCCGTCGCCGGTGCCATCGCCTGCGCAGGCCGCAAACGAGGGTTGGCATTCGCTGCGATTCATCAGTGTCTCCCCTGTTGATCAGCTCACCTTGCGCACCTGCGGCCTGCTGCGGCTCGGCGTTAAACGATTTCAATGAGTCGACGCAAGTTGCTTAACCTAGGTTACAATTCAATTGCAGCGTGCTAAACCACCAGGATTTTTCACTTCCAATTGACGCAAGAGGCAATGTCCTCACCAGAAGCCTATCCGTGAGTCATTGCTTCAGCTTCGAATACTTTGGCCCTGAAAGCGAGTGCAACCATGACCAAATCTCGATTTGATGATGATGTGCGAGGCAAGCCCTACCTCACCAACTTACTTAAGAGCTCGATGAAGAAGATGACGGTGGAGAACCTATTCATGAAAGCGAACTTGTCGCGCGTCGACTTCTTCAAGCAGCTTGACTTTGAACTCAAGCAGAAGTTGATTGTCGAACACGATGGCGAGTTGGAGGCCGCCCGAGCGATTGAATAAGGACCACACCGATCCTACTCGAAGCGGTTTCTGAGCACTCCGAGCCCTTCGACTTCGACTTCGCAGACGTCTCCGGATCGCAGGAAGCGTGGGGGCTTGCGAGCGGTGCCGACTCCGGGCGGCGTGCCGGTGAAAATTAGATCGCCCGGCTCCAGCACACAACACTGCGACAAGTAGCTGATCAACTGGGCCGGTGAAAAAATCAATTGCTGCGTGCTCGATTGCTGGAAGACCTCGCCGTTGATGCGCATGGAAATCGCTAGGTTGCTGGCGTCGGCGATGTATTGACGCGGTACGAGCACGGGCCCTACTGGAGCAAAATTAGGGAAGCTCTTGCCTAGTAGCCATTGGCCACCGGGGCGACCGATTTGCCAATCGCGGGCAGACACGTCGTGCCCGCAGGTGTAGCCAAAGACCGACTCCGCCGCCTCTACCTCGGAGACTTGCCATGTCGTGCGGCCAATGACCAAAACCAGTTCGGCTTCATAGTCAACCTTGGCACTGCAGGTCGGCAAGGGGACTACATCCTCGGGACCACACAGGCTGCCGGCCAGTTTGTTGAACACGATCGGCTCGGAGGGAATAGGCATACCCGTTTCGATGGCGTGATCGCGATAGTTGAGTCCAATACACAGCAGCTTGCCGCCGGCGGGTACGGGGCTCAGCAGACGCACGGGATCTTCAATGCGCGGTGCGCTGGCCACCGCCTGTTCGATACGTGAACTGAGCGCGGACCAATGCTTGATGGCTTCCAGCATGTTGGGGGCCAGCGCATGGGGTCCACGTCCGAGGTCACAAATGCCAGCGGGCTCGCCTGCTTCGCCGCACTGGGCCCCCCACGACTCGGCTCCACTAGCTGTCTCGAAACGCACCAATCGCACCATCTTATTGTTCCTCGAATACGAAAAAAGCACGCTGCGATCAACCGCAGCGTGCTTGTAATATAACAGCAGCCTACTGAGAGGCCACTATGGATCGCTTATTAAACTCAGCAAGCTATTTGGTTTCTTGCTTGACCAGCTTGAACTTCCCTTTTTCAAAGGCCTTTTCGCCGAAGATTTCTTCGACTTGCGCGTCGCCTTCAAGCTTCTCAGCTTTGCCTTGGCACTTGTTGCAGCAGAATTTGACTTCGGCACCGTTGACTTTGATGGCCGTCTTGTCGTTGAGCTTGCCGCCGGTAAAGGGGCAAACTTCTTGCGCGTACTGCTTGGTGGCTACCAATTGGTTGTTGGCCTTGGCCGCGAGTTTCGTTTTCTCTTCGTCGGTCATCTTCTCGAACTTGCCCTGGCAGCCGTTGCAGCAGAAGTAGACGTTACCTTCCTTATATTTCGCGGCCTTCTCGACGTTGGCTGCCTTGCTGCCTTGCAACAAGCATTTGACGCCTTCTACCGAGACGCCATCAGCGGCGATAGCCATCGAGGCAAACATCAATGCCAACGCGCCCAAACCCAAACCCATTTTCTTATTCATTCGTCTACATACCTTTTTCTAGAGTGTCCGTGAAGCGACGTGCCAACAGTGGAAATACACACCGCGTACCATGCAACTCTACGCGCTTTTGCAGGGTTGTGTCAACAGGGCAGTTTTTTAAATGCCAATGTTCCAAAAAACTGTGAACTGTTTAACAGACAGCCGGTGCGACGTACTACCGCCTTTAAAGGAGTAGGCACAGTCCCTGTGCCGCCCGCCCGGCTGCGTTCCCACTCACGATCGACCCTCAGCGATCAGGGGGGAGCCAATTGCCGGCTTGCAGCCGCTCAGCTACACCTGGAATGATTCGAGTGGCATTTTCGTAGTAGATCTTCCTGAGCACTTCATCAGGTAGATTCACACCGTAAATGCGCCAGAAGCCTTGTGGTGGAAAAGCCTTCTCCGAGTAGGGAAAGTACTCGTCGTCCGTCTCCAAAAACCGCCAATAGAGCCGAATTCGCTGCTCGGGCTGAGGTCCATCGGTCCCGAACAGCACTCGGTCTTGGTAGTCGAGTAAGAACTGGCGCGCGGTAAAAGGCTGGCGTCCGAGCTCGGCAATGCGTGAAGCAAATTCGACTACAACGTTGGGGTGATCATCGAGCAATTGAGCTGTTTGCTGCAGATCCTCTCCGTCATTTCCCAAGTGAGCAGCGATAAAAGTGGTTCCCACGTGACGCGAAAAAAGCCGATTTCGCGCTGCATGAAGCTCCTCGCGGCTGGGAAAGCGGTCGGGCGGGAAATGCCAATCGGGGTGGCGCGACAGTTCTTCGTAGCGTTCGTTGTTCGGGGTTAGCGGTTCGAAAAAGGCGCTCGGATCGGCGGTGTGCATGATGACCGGCAAACCCAGTTCTCCGCAGGCATGCCAGATCGGATCAAAACGTGGATCGTCGATTTGGATCAAGCTTCCATCCGCATTGCGGTATGTTAGCCCGAACGATTTAAAAACTTTCAAGCCACTGACTCCGCGCTTGGCGGCGTCCTGCAAGGCCAACACGGTGCGATGGACAAAATCGGGCTGATTACAGTCCCAGTCGGGCGGTTGCTCGCGCGGTCCGCTCCCTTGCCAATCGACGTTCGCAAAAATTAAGAAACGCTCGCGATACTCGCTCCACAAGTACTTGATGTGTTCCTCAAGCTGATTCCCCAGACGGCCATCGAGACTTACACACATGGCGATTCTGTTGCGGTCCATCAATTTCACGAATGCGTGCAGTTGTTCAGGGTCATGTCGCAGCCGAATCCAAAAGTGGGTATGCACATCCACCACTGGGAATTTGGCTTGTGTCAACTCGGTCTGCTTGACTTTCAACTGTGGCTGAGGTGTGAAATCCGAAAGCTTGAGCTCAGTCAAGGCAGCGGGAGCCGAGCTCGGCGGAATGTCTGTCGGAGCTTGAGCCAAGAGTGGCAATTCGATAAGTAACCCGCAGAGCATTGCGATGCAACCAACGAACGACCGTGCAAGGGAGCGAAAGAAAATTGGTTTTGTCCGTGACTGCCAGCTCATCGATTCGGCCTTCCATATTGGATTGGTTTGATGGACCATGGTCCGATTGCTCGTTTACTCACCCAATAGCTCAAGTTCGCGATAGACTTCATCACGACTTCGAAGCTGGAAGAACAACGCACGCTTTTGATCGGGGAGCGCGTAGTCGAACCCCAGATCGTGCAAGAACTTTTCCGATGCACTGATCGCCATGACTTCCATTACGCCGCGTTGCCGTGCAAGCTCAACACAATGCCTTACCAAGGCTCCGCCAATACCCTTTCCTTGATGCTCGGGGTTGACGGTCAAGCACTGGATCTCAGACAGCTTCTTGGAGTAGATCTCGACGGCAGAAAAGCCAATCACTTCCCCCGCCAACTCCGCCACAAAGCCAGTCAACAACATCGCAGAAATTTCGGCGCGCGTGCGTCTGAGGACTTTGCGTTGTTCGACGAACGGACGTAACAATTCGAACACGGAGAGGAGATCGCCCTCACACGCTGGTCGAATCGAGTACTCCGCTGGAAGTGCCGTATGACTTGGTACCTGTGCTGCCAATTCGATGGTCCTTTCGTGAATTAAAAAAATACGTAGCCATTCTGCTTGTTCCAATGGGATAGCGCCTCACTGCGCAGGACTCGCGGGCCTCGTCCACTACATTTTGCTCGCGTAGTGTTCGAGCAAGCTCTGGTAGACGTCGACGCCGCGTTGGAGTTGTTCCAGCTCGATCCACTCGTCGGGGCGATGCGCCTGGTCAATGTTGCCTGGGCCAATCACAATGAGCTCTGACAATTGCTCGAAGCAACATCCGTCGGTGGCATAGCTGACAACTTGCGGCGTGGCTTGCCCGAGCACGCGCAGCGCGGTCTGGACTAGCGGGCTATCCGGGGGCGTGTCGAGCGGTGCAAGCGGCGGAAGCGCGCGGACTTGTAATTGCATTTGTTGAGCCGTATTGATCACTTCATCCAGCACAGCTTGCCAATCGGTGGCTGGCATCGGACGAAAGAAGATTCTGCATGTAGCCCGGCCCACGGTAATGTTGGTTGACTGGGGTTGGTTCTCGATTACCAGATTGAGCGTCATCGTGGGTGGAGAGAATCTGGCGTTCTGCAAACGAGCTTCACTCTCACAGCGCGCATTGAGCTGGCCTAGGAAATGCAGGAATGGAATCAGGGGCCAATTCGCGTTACGCCCTTCGGCGGTGCTGCTGTGCGCAGCCACACCCTTGCTGGATACATCCAGATGGCAACCACCCTTGTGCGCGTTGACCACTTGTAACGCTGTCGGCTCGCAGATCACCCCAGCACCTCGTGCCTCGACCAGCTCGCGGTAGTACTCCGACTGTTCTGTCAACAACCGTGCTCCGGCCATACCGCACTCTTCGTCACCGGTAACAAAGAAATAGATTGGCGCGCGCTGGCGAGTTGGCTCGAGCCGCGAGATGGCAGTCAAGGCGGCGGCGATTGGCCCCTTCATATCGCATGCCCCGCGCCCCCACATCCGCTTGTCGGCGATCGCAGCGGAAAAGGGGCCTCCATGGGGACAATCCCAGCCATCGACCGAGACCACATCGCTATGGCAGAAGAAGCCGATACCGGACAAACTATCTGATGCTGCCACGGTAGAATCGCGCGCCTCCGAAGCTGCCATGGATCGGCTCGCAGCTCGCTTGGCCGCCAAATTCATCTTGGGTGTGCCGTGCGAATCTATGTAGGGAAGCTCCACCACATCAAAGCCAAGCTCTGTCAAGGTACCAGCTAAAAAGTCGCTGACTTGCGCATTGGACGCCGACGTGATGGAATCGATCGCGATGAGTCGCTGAGCCAATGTAGCAACGTCTTTTACAATGTCTTGCTTTACATCCATTTCAAAATGTCTCTGTAGATCCGCAGCCGAATAAAACCCAGCCTATTCACAAGTCCATTTGCCGCAACGTCTTTTGAGCGGCACAGGTGCTGTCAACTCAGGCGGCAAAATGTTATCCTAAAGGATATTGCAAAGTTGACACCCCTACGACAGCCTTTACTCAACCAAATACGCCTCAACTGTTACGCCTCAACTGGGATCGCTCTACGATGAATGAAATAAATCCGAAATCCGTATTGGCGCTTGTGCTGGGTGGCGGGCGCGGAACTCGGCTATACCCGCTGACGCAAATCCGCTCCAAACCGGCCGTTCCGCTGGCAGCCAAATATCGCCTGATCGATATCCCCATCTCGAATTGTATCAACAGCCAAATCAATCGCGTTTTTGTACTGACGCAGTTTCTCTCCAACTCATTGCATACCCACATTCGACAAACCTACCGCTTCGACCATTTCTCGGGCGGCTTCGTCGAACTGTTGGCTGCACAACAAACGATGGAGGGAACGGATTGGTACGAAGGGACGGCCGACGCCGTCCGCAAGAATTTACCGCACTTGGATCAGCGGGATGTCGAGCACGTTTTGATCCTTTCCGGCGACCAGCTCTACCGCATGGACTACCGCGACATGCTGCGGACCCACATCGAGAGCAAAGCCGACGTGACCATCGCCGCCATCCCCGTGGATCGCAAAGAGGTTCATGCTCTAGGAGTCATGCGTTGCGACAAGACGGGACGCGTAACCGGCTTTTTGGAAAAGCCGCAAACCGAACAGGAAATCGACATGGTCAAAATGGAGCCGGCTTGGATCGATGCCCAAGGGATCGAATCACGCGGGCGCGAATGCCTGGCAAGTATGGGACTCTATATCTTCAACCGCGATTTATTATTCGAAGTTCTCGACAAAACTCCGTATCAAGACTTCGGCAAAGAAGTATTTCCCGCCGCGATTCGCAGTCGCCATGTACAAGTTCACTTGTTCGACGACTACTGGGAGGATATCGGGACCATTCGCGCATTCTACGACGCGAACTTGCAGTTGGCTCAACCCAATCCACCGTTCGACTTGGTCTGCCCCGAAGCTCCCGTCTATTCGCGGCCACGCTATCTCCCTCCGGCCATTATCGAAGGGGCTACCATCGAAGGTAGCCTGATTGCCGACGGTTGCCGCATCGGTAGTGGCACCGTCATTGAAAACAGCGTCATAGGCCTACGCTGTTTGATCGGTGAAAATGTCACCATTCGCGATTCGATCGTCATGGGGTCTGACTATTTCGATACCAATGAACAAGTCGAAGCCCACTTGGCCAAAGGCAATCCACCGGTCGGCATCGGCTCTGGATCGAAGATCGTCGGGGCGATCTTGGATAAGAACACGCAAGTTGGCGAAAATGTGGTAGTCCACAACAGCCGCAAGGTCGAAAGCAGTGACGATCGCGCCCCGTGCATCATTCGCGATGGTATTCCTATTGTGATGAAGGACGGCATTCTGCCCGATGGTTGGACGCTGGAATAGTGCTCGACGTCGTGGGATGGAATCGAATCTCCAACGTTCCCGAACCCGGTTCACTTGCGGTTGTTGGTTTGATTGCCGGAGCCTTGGTCAGTTGCCGACGTCGGCGTTGAGACGACCAGTTTTGCTTTTTGAAGCCGCATATCTCCTGGAAGCGGCAAGTCATGCCGCTTCCGCCGAGTTGTATTTCGAGACTACCTAGAACTCATCGAAGTTCGGCTAGCTGTTCTCCACGTCAAAGCTCGGAGACTTCGGCGCGGATGAATTCGGCCATATGCTCTATCGACTCCTGGGCTTCTGGGAGCAACGGCTCGTGGGATTGGAAGACATGAAACATGCCCGGCCAGACTTCGAGCTTCACGCGATTCCCATCCGTTCGAGCCTTCTCAGCCACCCGGACACTATCGTCGCGGAGCATCTCGTGTTCGCCCACCTGAATCAATAGTGGCGGGATGCCGCGGTAGTCGCCAAACAAGGGTGAGGCGAGCGGATTTTTGGGGTCCGCCTTCCCCAGATAATAATCTCGGAACACCGGCATCGTTCGCGCGCTGATGATCGGATCTTCCACGCTCGTCAACGACTCGCTCGTCAGTGTCCAGTCGGTGGTTGGTGACAAGGCAATTCCCCCCAACGGAAGTCGCATCTGGCGGTCGCGCAGCGCCAGAAGTGTTGCCAATGTTAGGTTACCACCAGCCGAATCGCCGGCGATGAACGTCGCCTTGGCTGGGCCTGGGCCACTCGGCCCGTTCGAGAGGATCCATTCATGAGCGGCAATACAATCCTCTAGTCCATCTGGGAAAGGGTGCTCGGGCGCCAGTCGATAGTCCGGAAGAAGCACTGCACATTTAGCCTCCGCCGAAATGTGAGCCGCCAGCGCTAGATAGAATGCGCCCGAGCCTGAGACAAACCCGCCACCATGAAGATACAGTAGCCGAATGGCTGGGTCCGCGCCAGGCGCTATCACCCATTCGCAGGAAATCTCTTCGATCTGTGAGCGGACGAGCTTGACGTCACCTATGGTAGGTTCGCGGCGCGATCCCATTCCCATTCGCAACTGTTCCAAGTTGAATTCTGCTGCACCAAAAGGCGAGTTTTTGCGCAAGTTTTGCAGATACGCAACGCCCTCGGGTGAGATCGTCTGGGGCAGGCCAGCCGCTGTTTCCGATGATGCTGAGATTTCGTCGTCTCTCTCTTCGGCAGCCGCTGCGCGTTCTGTTTGAACGGTGGCTTTGGGGTGAGACTCCTTCCGTTTTGTCTGGTCGTCACCTGCGGCGTAGGCGATGCCCACGACCATGAAAGAGATCAACACCACGCCGGATAATCGATTCATCATGAGCCTCTCCATTCTGTCAATTTTGGAATTCTGTTTTGGAGCGATCGAGCAGGCAAGTCGTTCAAGCCTTCCGCGTATCGCTTTGTGCCAGCAGCACAACCACGGGAACGGCTTGTTCCGCTTCGATGCGCAGCGTATCGTCATTGAGACTTCGAATAGTAAAGCCGGCGGTTTCGCAGCAGAGCCTTACATATTCTCGGTTGTGACAGTATCTACCGGAAGACTGAAGATGATATCCCTGCTCTGGAGAGATGTTCCCAACTTCTAGTGTAGCGAGAAGCAAGCCGCCTGAGCGCAGAGCTGAATGCGCCATTTGGAGTAAGGTGGCAAGGTCGCCAAAATAGCCGAAGGTATCCGCACTGGCAATTAAATCGAATTCGGCAGTGTGATGGGATAGGTAAAGGCCGAGTTCCGATTCGATGAGCTCATCATACAACGTACGCCTTTCCGCAACATCGAGCATTTTGCGGGAGATATCTACTCCGATCAGCCGCTGAGCATAGGGACGCAGCACGGGGCCACACAGGCCGGTCCCGCAACCCGCATCCAAGATGATGCGTTGGTTGTTGGGCTCACCCAATTCTCGCGATAGGGCCTGCTCCATGATCTTCGGGCCACGGTAACTCAAACGCGCCAGATCGGCTTCAAAGGTAGAAGCGAAATTGTCGAAAACCTCTCTGACGTACTCGTCCGAGGCGCGTTGGGGTGTGGCTGTATCGGTACAGGCTGATAGCAAATGGCGTGCGACGGGATTGTCTGGTTCGAGAGCAAGCCAACGGGAAAAAACTTCGATAGCCTCAGCTAGCCTGCCGGCTCGGCGCAAGACAGATGCGAGACTTTTAAGTGCCTCGATATTTGCTGGCTCGACTTCGAGCAACCTACGGTAGATTTGGATTGCGCCGTCAAAATCTTCAATACGTGATAGTGCGCGGGCTAGGTTACCTAGGGCGGCTGAGTTACTGGCATCCAGTTCGACCGAACGACGATAGGCGACAAGAGCCTCGTCAAATCGCTGTTGATCTTTGTATAGGACGCCCAAGTTATTATGGGACATGGAATTGTTTGGCTGTCGCCGAATGACTTGCAGCAAGCATTCTTCGGCCTGTACATACTGACCTTGGTCGTGCAACATGTTCGCCAGGTCCATCAGTGCGTCGGGATAATTCGGCTGTACCGCCACGGCACGTTGCAAGGATGCGATGGCTGCATCGCTACGCTGGGTCTGATAGTACAGTCTGCCGAGCAGGTGATGAGCCACCGCATTTTCTGTTTCGCGAATCAAAATTTTTTTGTACGATTTTTCTGCTCGCGAGAGCTGCCCACGTTGATGTAGCCGAAGAGCAGCCATCAAAGCCTGTGCCTGGTCCTCGGCGGGAATGCGACGATTGGGCTTTGGGCGTTTGTTTGGCATCTACTTTTACTGCATTACTAGAAGATAGGCAACAAATTTCAGTCCCACCACAAAGTTATTAAGCCTTGGTCGGTCGGTCGTTTGGTGTTGGCTCCTTTGGTTAATAGTATATCATTGCGGCATATCAAACATTGGAAAAGTATCCTCCATCTGGGAATTGCAGCGAACCCATACCTAGACACATTGTCTATTGCATGGAATCTGATTTCGCCGGACCTTTTTGCGGAGGATTCGCGAGTTCTACGAAGGCAAGTTGCAGATGGCCGAAACGGACCCATGTGAGGTCACCGAATATAACGAACGGCTTATTCTTTTTGTTTTGGCGACGGTTCAATTCATCACCATCGTGGACTTCATGATTGTGATGCCGCTTGGGCCGCAGTTGATGAGAGTGTTGCACGTTGACCCAGCCGCGTTTGGCCTTATCGTTTCATCTTACACCTTTGCGGCGGGCGCAGCCGGTCTCGTTGCGTCGGCGACAGTAGACCGCTTTAGTCGGAAATCTGCATTTCTATTGCTATATGCCGGATTCATTCTCGGTACCCTATTGTGCGGACTCGCACCCAACTATGGAACACTCGTTTTCGCTCGAGTACTTACAGGTGCCTTTGGCGGAATTCTGGGGGGCATTTCGATGGCGATCATCGGCGACGTATTTCCCGACAGCCGTCGTGGACGGGCTACCGGATCGCTGATGACAGGCTTTGCGATAGCTTCGGTTGTCGGCGTCCCTTTGGGATTGGTAATCGGCAATAGCTTTGGTTGGAATATGACCTTCATTGCACTGGGCTTGCTCGGCATGCCAATCTTCCTTATCGCTGCGTACGTACTTCCCGATCTCAACGCGCACCTTGGTGAAGCTCATATCCACCCGCTGGAATCGCTCCGCAGGACGTTTACCGTGCGCAACCATCTCAATGCTTTTGCGTTGATCATTGCCTTGACCTGCAGCGGGTTCTTGATTTTCCCCTACGTCAGTGCCTATTACGTCGGAAATGTGGGAATGTCCGAACAACAATTGCCCTGGGTGTATATTGCCGGTGGAATACTGACGCTTGTTGCCTCACCCATCATTGGGCGTTGGGCGGATAGAGCAGGCAAGCTATTCGTCTTCCGAGTCATTGCTCCTCTGTCAGCACTACTTATGTTCGCAATCACGCATCTTCAATCCGCTGGAATCGCGTTTGCCATCGTTGTCTTCGGAGCGTTGATGGTATGCAACGTAGGACGCATGATTCCGGCAATGGCTATGGTTACAGCCAGCGTTGCCCCACGCAATCGCGGAGCATTTCTCAGCGCCAACTCATCCGTTCAGCATATTTTTGGCGGAGTCGGTGCGTACGTCGGCGGATTGATGGTCCAACAAGCTGGAGAGGGCGCTCCACTCGAAGGATTCGAGTCTGTGGGTTGGCTATCGGCGGGTATTGGCCTAAGCAGTGTGTGGCTGGCTGGAAGATTGCGGAGCAGCGAGCACGAGGATACGATCTCGGCCGCCGAGCTTGCGCTTCCGGCTGCCGCCGAAGCAACCTTCGACGTTGGCGAGCCGCTGGTCGTGTGTGTCGAAGGCGAATAGAATGCCTCGTAGTGGACGCGGGTTACGAGTCCCTGACGCATACCGAATTCACCGGACTCGTTCCCTAGTTCGCTGCGATGGAATATCCAACGGGCTCGCAGCCTCATCCGCTACGGAATCAGTTCCAGTGGCGGTGCCGACCAGATTTCGAGCTGCTTATGGGTAATCGGATGTTCCAGACACAAGCGTTTTGCGTGGAGAAGGTAACCAAGATCGCCAGGTAAGCCGGGCAAATCACGAAGCCGGCCGCCGCGAGCGTACAGAGGGTCGCCCACAAGCGGGTGACCTATGTACGCCAAATGGATACGAATCTGATGCGGACGCCCTGTGTGTAGATCGATTTCGAACAACGTCGATTCGATACACCGCCTGAGTGGTCGCGCCACACTGCGAGCACATTTTCCATGAACATCTGCCGCATACACTCGGCCCATCCTAGGATGATCGATCAAGCCGATTGGAGAGCGAATGTCGTATTCATCCTGGCATGCGCTGAAACTGCCAAGTGCTTGATACTGCTTTTCGACTTTCTCCCAATTGCGTGTTAGTCCTCGGGCTGCTTCGGAGCTAAGTGCGAACAGAACTAAACCCGAGGTTCCGCGTCCTAAGCGATGCAGTGGCCGTGCCGTAGGGTATCGAGAACGCACCAAGCTGAGCAGCGTGTTGAGGTAGAAACCGGCTCCAGGCAGCGTCGGCAAGCCGCTAGGTTTGCTCACCGCCAGCAAGTGTTCGTCCTCAAACAGCACCTCAAAGTGCTGCGGCGTATCCTCCTCTGTCCATCCTGGCCGATTCCAGACCATGACCATGCCCGCCGACAGCAATTGCGCTTCGCCGGCTATTTTGTCATTCAACAAGACTTGCCCTTCTCGGATTCTGGCTGCCCATTCCGCCTCAGTCGAATGGGTGAATCGCGAAGTCAGCAAACTAAGCGTCGTATGCCCAGCAACTTTGTCATCAAGTTGAAGTCGGTAGCTGTATCCGAGATTGTGCGTCATCCGTCATTCTTGGCGTAGTTTGTCACGATCGTTATTAGTTTGTCAACGACCATAAAAAGTAACCCTTCACGAGCTTCTTACTATCCGTGCTCCGGCCTTGCCATCCGTGCGAGAATTCGTGTCATTCGCTAGCACGGACGGCAAGGCTGGAGCACGGATGACAGGGGCAGAAGGCGACGTTGTGTGAAACTACAGTTCGCAAAAATCCTCAGCTACCAGGGGCATATTCTCAAAATTGGCAATTGCGTATTGTACTGTTAAACCAAGCGAACGACTTTAAGTTAAACTGGTTTTCAGCCCAGTTTTGAACACGCTTCATCGGCGATGACTTTCAATACTCATCCTGTCAGGGGCAGGGCCATTGAATTCTGCTTCATTGAAATAGGGTCTTACACTTATGTCAAAACCTGCACATTGCGTCGCTCGGCTATTTCTGCTCATCAACCTGAGCCTGCTTATTCTCGCCAACAGTTTGGCTGGACAGGAGCCGGAACAGCTTGAAAGCTACATCCGCTTGCACTATACGAAGCACGAGGCGATGGTGCCGATGCGCGATGGCGTCAAGCTGATGACGTCGGTATTTGTACCTCGCGATACGACAAAAACCTATCCTATTCTCATCAAACGCACGCCATATAACGTAGGTCCCTACGGCGTAGACAAGTATCCCAGCAAGCTCGGCCCCAGCGAGCTTTTCGTCAAAGCCGGCTACATCTTTGTCAATCAAGATGTCCGCGGCCGGTTCGCATCCGAGGGCGAATTTCAGCAGGTCACACCGCACCTGCCGAACAAATCGCACGCTTCGGAAGTCGACGAAAGCTCCGATACCTACGATACGATTGAATGGCTATTGAAAAACGTGAAGAACCACAATGGCCGAGTGGGCATGTTTGGCATTTCGTATCCCGGATTCTATGCGGCGGCTGGGATGATCGACGCTCACCCAGCTCTGGTTGCCGTGTCGCCTCAAGCTCCGGTTAGTGACTGGTACTTCGACGACTTTTTGCACCATGGTGCATTTTTCTTGGCCCATGCGTTCCGATGGTTGAGTAGCAACGCCGGCGAAAGGCCAACCCCTACGACGGAGCCCTCCAAGCCGTTTGTTTATCCAACTCCAGACGGTTACAAAATGTTTCTGGAAGCCGGTTCGGTTGAGAACATCGACAAGCTCTACTTAAAGGGAGCGATTCCGTTTTGGCAAGAGATGATGCAGCATCCGAACCGCGATGAATTTTGGGAGAGGCGTGCGCTGATACCACATCTCAAGCGCGTCGCGCCGGCTGTGATGACCGTTACCGGTTGGTATGATGCAGAAGACTTGTACGGCTCCTTTAAGACCTATCAGTCGCTCGAAGAGCTCAATCCAAACGTCAACAATGTATTGGTGGTTGGACCGTGGCCGCACGGCGGTTGGGCGTCGAGCGATGGTGATAGATTGGGGGAGGTCAGCTTCGGATCCAACACGGCAGCGTTCTACCGCAGCGAGATCGAGTTGCCTTTCTTTGAAAAGTATTTGAAGGGAAAGGAGTATGCGGCTCCAGCCGAAGCGACGGTCTTTGAAACCGGCTCGAACGTGTGGCGCACCTTCGATCACTGGCCACCGAACAACATCGAGTCCAAGCGACTATATCTTCAGTCGGGTGGACGATTGGACTTTGCTTCCCCCGAGCAGACGGCGCCCGATTCCGGCTATGACGAATTTGTCAGTGACCCCAACCAACCCGTTCCGTATAGCCAGAAGATTACGCCGAGAATGACCGTTGAGTATATGGTCGACGATCAGCGTTTCGCGTCGCGTCGTCCAGATGTGTTAACTTTTCAAACTGAAGTCTTGAGCGAGGACATGGTTATCGCCGGTGCGCTCGAAGCAGATTTGTGGGTGACGACGACCGGTACCGATGCGGACTGGATTGTCAAGTTGATTGACGTGCGGCCCGACGCTCCCGAGTCGACGCCGCTGGCCGGTTACCAAATGCTACTTCGCAGCGAAGTCATGCGAGGAAGATTCCGCAACGACTATGCTCAACCGGAGCCATTCATTCCCGGCGAACCGGCGCGCATTCGTCTCGAGTTGCTGGACGTGCTGCACCGCTTTAAAAAAGGACATCGGCTGATGGTGCAAATTCAAAGCACATGGTTTCCACTGGTCGATCGCAATCCGCAGACGTTTGTGCCCAATATCTACTTTGCACAACCGGACGACTTCCAGAAGGCAACGCACCGAGTGCTACGCTCGGACCAGTACCCGAGCAGTATTGAGGTAGGCGTTCTACCGAAATCGTAAACGAGTCGTTGTAGGCTCGTAACGAGCTTAGTTGTAGACTCGTAACGTGCCCTGCGCAGTTACGGCAGACCGAAGCGGGCGAGTCGAGTAGAGAGCGAGTAGAGAATTGTCGCTGCTAACATGCCACAATAAGTAGCCTACTACGGTAACAGCTTGGTACTCGCTGCGCCTACTTGGCTAATTTGGCTGGGTACTTGGGCTCTTCATCGAGCGATTGGTGATCGAGCCATTGATACAAGTCGGGAGAGGCATAGGCGGCAGACCATGAATTGTGGCCAAAGTGCTCTAGGCTAGTAAAACGAATGGTCTGGCTACCAGCCTGTTGGATGGCTTGTACCATTTCCTCGTTGGCTTTGAAGACTCCATCTTGATCGCCGCAGAAGACCCAGATCGACAGCGACTTCAATTTGTCCGCATCCGCAGTTTGCCCTCGACCGCAAATGGGAACAACAGCCGCAAAATGCTCAGGATGATCGGCGGCCATGCGCCATGAACCCGAACCACCCATGCTCAATCCTGTGAGATAGATTCGAGTAATGTCGCCGCCGAATTCTTCCACGATCGAATCGAGCAATTCGCTGAGCCGCAATTGCTGGGTGTCACTGCTCCAGCTATCTTCCTTGGGGCATTGTGGTGACAGCAGTATGTACGGAAACTTTTTGCCCTCAGCGACCAACAGAGGAGGCCCCCATTTCGCGACCAAGCTCAACGGGCCTTCGCTCTCGCCACGGCCATGCAAGAACAACATGACGGGGAGTGCGGTGCCAGGTTTATAGTTCTCCGGCAAGTACAGCAGATAGGGAACTTCGGCCGAGTCGGAGGACTTGAAGCTTTGCTCCACTTGCTTGCCCGCTTCAGGTTCAGCAGATCTTGCGGAAGGACTGTGTAAAAAGGTCACTCCAATTGCAGCGGCTAACACGACAAACGTTCTCATAAATCCCTCGGGGTATTGAAAGTCGGATTGGGTGGGGTTTGGATAATCATCTTAACGGTTTTTATAGTGAGCGAGTTGCCGTTTTCCGTAGATTTTTGTTGGTGTCGAATGTTGCTAAAATAGCATCGTATGTCGCGACTATTTCCTTCTCGCTGGTCGCCACCACAGTCATTTTCGCAAGCTCCATTCAGGCGGACTTGTAACTAACCAGTGCTACACCACAGAGCATCAGGCTAATCAAGGCCGCCTTTCGCTTCCAGTTCTTCTCAGAGAGGATCACAATCCCAAACACAAACGGGATGACGACTGAGGTACGACGGAGAGGCGAAATGATGGCCAGCAGTGCGTCGGGATCGCTCAACGCGGAGAAGTAGAGAAAGTCGGCAATGAGCAAACAGACAGCGATCGCGGGAATGGTCCAACGCCAGGAAAACGGTTGCAGTGCGCGGTCCTTCCAATACCAGCGCAACGCCAGTGGCAGCATAACTGGCACCAAGTAGATCGAAAACCAGGCCTGTAGTGTTACTGGGGGAATCGACATCCACTGCAGCAAGAACTTGTCATACAGCGCACTTAGCGAACCAAGCAGCGTAGCGGCAATCATATAGCCAACCCAGCGATTCGTGCTGCGGTGTATGCCCTCGAGCTTGCCAACATTTGAAAACGAGATGAAGGCGAACAAGATCATCAACATCCCAATCCACTGAACCATTGTCGGGCGTTCGCCCATAAGAACGACAGCTACAAGCGTCGTCCACAATGGGCTGGTAGCCCGGATCGGAGTCGCGATGGAGATCGGCAGATGCTTGAAGGCGAACAGCGCTAGAGTCCAAGATGCGCCTACCAACGCCGACTTGGCGAATAGCAGCAGGTGTACGCTGGGACCGATCGGCTCAACGACAAAGGGAGTGGAGGCGAGTATCCCCGGCAACGAAGACGAAAGGAGTAGCAGCGGAAGATAAATTAAGGCTGCCGTAACCACATTCAGCAGCAAGACCACTGGCACCGCATTCTCCCGCACTGCCGATTTTTTTGCTATGTCGTACAGTCCAAGAAAAAGCGCAGACAGCAAGCTCTGCAGTATCCATTGCATATTCCAGCCAAGCACTCTTGAGGTCATGGTGATAGTTTCGTGGGAAGAATAATATTGTAGCAGACCGTTTTTGCTTCTCCGACGGAAACCTATTCGCTGTCATCGCTTACTTCGCTTTCACCCAAACCCATGGACGCTCCAGTTTTAAAACGATCGAGCAAAAGTCTAAGCGGTTGGAGGCAGCCCAATCGGCCGTCGAATTCCTACTACGGCAGGGTAGCGGCCCCGATGGTAAACTCGATTTCACCACCACTCGGGTCGGACGTCGGCTGTGACGAGCGCCGCACCTGTGCGGGTGCCGAGGGGGGAGCGTCAGGCCACTTTGTCGATTGGACTGTTCCGCCGTGGGCAGGAATCTTCATGCGAAGGACCGTGGGGAGCCGAAAATAAGTGGCGGCAATGCCTGGAATCGATTCCAGACGCCCTTGCCGGAGAGGCGGTTTTGGTAACAATTATAGCTCTCACAAAGCATTTCCCTGTGTTGAAGATTTTTGCAACGTAGTACCTATGTTGAGCACGAGCGTCAAATTTCGATGGATAGTCCACCTGTTGTGTGGTTGGTGTCTACTGGCCACACATGGGGATGTTTCGCCCGTCTCCCACTCTACTCATTGCTCGCATATCGTCGAGCTGGCTGCTGCTATTGCCCCGACTGCCGCTGACTTTTCGGACACTGCCCTGCAACAGAATTGCCAGAGCTTGGTGAAAGCCGATCAACAGGCCAGGGCTTATGCACGCAAAGTGGGATTGTTAGCGTCAACCAGCTTTCCCACTAGATACGGACAGCCAGCCAGCTTCGACGCCCAGTTGCCGTGTTCCGCATCTCTCTTCACTCTCGGTGTCGCGCTTCGTCTCTGATCCGAAGTGTGCTCTCCCGTAGGAACCATATTGGCGGTTCCTTTTCTATATCGGCTCGTGTGGTTACGCGAATCGTCGTCTGCTGAAAGTGCACCCCACTTTCGTCGACGCATTGCATCCACGCAGCATTCCTCCATGTTCTTCCGAGGCCCTCCGCTACTTGTGGTAGCGACGAGTACAACTCGTGAACAGGGACCAACGATTGAGTCTCCCATATCTATCCGACACTGAGGCAATAATTACGTGGCTATCATTACCGAAACTACTAGCAATCCCAGTCGATTACCTGCGCCAACGAAACCAACCGACGCCAGCAGCGTGGTGTTTTCAAAGCTCGACTCGCGATTGAAGCAAGTCAAATTGCTGACGGATCAGGGGCTCTATCAGCGAGCCTTTGATACCATTCCGAACAACAGTTCCGACATGGAGGTGCTCAACTGCCGAGCGGTATGCTTGATGCGGATGGGAAAGTTCGCACAAGCCATCGCGCCACTGCGGAGTGTCGCGCTCAACATGAGCACTTTTCATTTGCGACCTGAAATTCCCGAGCATATCAAGATTAACTATGCCATCGCCTTGTTCTTCGGTGGCGAGCCGGCCGGTGGCTTGGATGCTTTGGCGGATATCCAGCGCGAGGATGACCCTCAAGTTCAGATGCTTCGCGCTCGGGCTAAGGCATGGGCGGCGAGCATGAATTGGCTTAGGCGATTGGACTGGCACGTCAACCGCGTTGCACCCAAGCTTGGTCCGACGCCAGGCTCGGCAGTGGTCGGCTACCTGGCATGGGAGCTGAATGAGGCCAGTTTCTCAGCGCGCGAATAACTGGACATCAGCGTGTTGCGCGTGACATGCTCCCCGATGGACTTTGCGAGTGTGACATGCTCCCCGATGGACTTTGCGAGTGTGACATGCTCCCCGATGGACTTTGCGAGTGTGACATGCTCCCCGATGGACTTGCTCCATCGGAGGCTAAGTTTTGCAATTAGTTGCGGCAGAACCAGAATGCGCCGCCTCCGTGGGTGAGGTGGCGCGTTCGCGGGCGGTATTCTGCCAAAAAGCCTCTTCTTCCACTGGCCCAAGGCCGCTGGGGGAGCTGATTAACTTTACTCAAGGCTTCTGTTATGAACGACGCTCCATTGAACAGCTCGATGCCCAAGACGTTCTATCAAAGGTGGAGCGTGGCAGTGATTGGCGCAACGCTGTGCTTGTCGCCGCTCGTATTTTACTGGGCTGCCTTGGCCGTGCAAAGCAACGTCAATCGCGTCGAAGATTGGTTGCCCAAGACATTCGAGGAGACCAAGCATCTAGCCTGGTTTCGCGAGCATTTTCCCTCGGATCAATTCGTGATCGTGAGTTGGCGAGGGTGCCGCTTGGATGTGGGGCAAGCTACGAATGGCGAAACCAATCGAGTGAGCCCAGGAGACGATCCCCGCCTGGTTCGCTTGGCACGACTATTGGTTCCCGAAAAGAATCTGGGAGAACGCGAAGATTCTCTCGACCAGGTAAATTTGCAAGACCCTGGCTCCTCAACTGACGATGCTAGTCCCGAGGACGCAGCCCTTTGTAGCAAGTACTTCAATTCGGTGCTGACGGGGCGGGACTTGCTGAATCAACTGACCGCACCGCCGCTGAGTTTGTCGGTGGAGGCGGCTGTCGAACGCTTGCAAGGGACGATGATCGGTCCCGATGGAGCGCAAACGTGCCTGATTGTTACCCTGCGCACGGCCGCGCTGAGCGAACTTAAACAAGTGCTAGGGACCGGGCAAAATCGCATCCTTCGCTCCGATGTGCCGGCGGGGATTCTGCGGCGGATGATTGAGAAAGCGGGTGTCGCTGCCGAAGACGTTCACTTAGGCGGCCCTCCCGTAGATAACAACGCGATCAACGAAGAAGGAGAGAGAACGCTGGTACGATTGGCGGGGCTGTCCGGACTGCTCGGCTTGGGGCTGGCTTGGTGGTCGCTACGCAGCATTCCCCTAACGCTCATCGTATTTTTTTGCGGAGTGATGAGCGCCGCCTCTTCTCTGGCTATCGTCGGTATTTCAGGGCAGAACGTCGACGCCATTTTGATGTCGATGCCATCCTTGGTGTACGTCCTGGCGATCTCAGGAGCGGTTCACTTGGTGAACTACTATCGTGAAGCCGTCGAGTCGGGAGGACTCTATGCAGCGGTTGAAAGAGCGGTTAAGCACGCGTGGAAGCCAGCGATGTTATGCTCCGTTACGACGGCTGTGGGGTTGGTGTCATTATCAGCCAGTGAATTGGTTCCAATTCGCAAGTTCGGAATATTCTCGGCGGCTGGGGTGATGAGCCTAGTGGGCATCGTCTATTTCTTTCTCCCCGCCGCCTTGCAGGTGTCCGGCATTGGAAAGAGATGGTTGGTTCCAAAGCCCGAGACACCGCTGATTGGTTCTCGCAAGAAAAATGGCAAACTGCGCAAGCATCAAGCGGCTGTCGGTCCCGCCGAAACAGCATTGCAAGCCAACTCGAACTATCGCAACCACTGGGAGCGTGTTGCGAGCGGCATCGTCATTCACTATCGAGGGGTTGGTCTGGTCTGCGCCCTGGTGACGGTCGTCGTTGGTTATGGTTTGAAGTATTCTAGTTCGAGTATCGATCTGCTCAAACTGTTCGATCATCGCGCGCGGATACTGCAGGACTACCGTTGGTTGGAAGCCAACTTGGGTAAACTCGTGCCGTTGGAAATTGTCGTCCGTTTTCCAGCCGCGACCCAGCGCGAGACATTGAATGCCCAAGGACAGGAATCGAATTGGAGTGCGCTCAGCTTCGTACAACGTCTTGAAACAATTACGCGCATGCAGACATTGATCGAGCGTAAGTTCGGGCCTGCTGGAGACGATGTGGTAGGAAACAGCATGTCGGCTGCTTCGTTCGTGCCCGTTCTGCCGCCGGCCGCTTCGGGCAACTATTCTTTTGTCCATCGCAAGATCCTCGATGCGAAGCTCAGTCGAAGCAAACAGGAACTGTCGGACGCAGGGTTTCTCCGCATGGACAAAGAGGATGGAAGCGAACTGTGGCGGATTAGCTTGCGCGTAGCCGCTTTCCGTGACGTCGACTACGGGAAATTCGTCAAAGACCTCGAGCAAATCACGCAACCGTTGTTGGAAGCTTATCACACCCGGGCGGAGATCTTATCGAATCTTTCGCGCTTGTCACCCATGGGAAACTTCGCAGGGAAACGCGTGCTATTGTGGAGTTGCAAGCGCGAGCCACAACCAGAGCAAGCCGCCCATCAGGCATTTGTGCAGGTCTTGCATCGACTGCTACAAGAGTATCGATGCGACGTTAAGCTGATCACCAGCGATCCGCTAGCCACACCATTGACGGAGTTTGAGGAGCTCGATCGGCTCGGGGTGGTCGTGGCCTGTGGTGATTTTTCGGATGCCGATTTGGCGGTGGTCCAAGCGGCCATACCCGATACCATAGATGCTCGCTTGTCGGTTGGCGAAGTTGCTCCGGTACGCGTCGCAAGTGCGGCGGTCGAAACGGTGCCCTCCACCGAGGAAACGGAACGCAATCAATCATTGAGCGCGGTCTATACGGGCGTGGTCCCCATCGTGTATCAGGCGCAGCGCGCGCTGCTGAATAGTTTGGTGGAGAGTACTTGGTGGTCCTTTCTGACCATAACGCCTATCATAATGATCGTCTCGCGTAGCATTCTGGCCGGGGCTATCGCCATGATCCCCAATGCCATTCCGGTCCTGTTTATTTTCGGGGCGATGGGATGGCTGGGTATCCCGATCGACATCGGGTCGATGATGACGGCCAGCATTGCGCTCGGCGTGGCCGTCGACGATACGATTCACTTCCTCGCTCGCTATCGTGAAGAACTTGCATTCACACCCGATCGCGAGCGTGCAATCATCAGCACCTACGGACACTGCGCCGTTCCCACGCTGCAAGCTGCCCTGATTAGTGGGCTGGGGCTATCGGTGTTTGCGTTTAGTACTTTCACACCTACGCAGCGTTTCGGGTGGCTGATGCTCAGTATCTTGCTGGCGGGGGTGGTTTCCGAACTGATCGTGCTCCCCGCACTGCTTGCCAGCCCGCTTGGCATAGTCTTCGGTCGTAACAAGTCGATCGCGGTGGATAAGTCGATCACTGTGGACGCAGTATCGGCCTCTGAGCTACCTACGATGCCCATTCATGCACAGCAGCGCCCCGCTGCTTAGTCAATTCACCCTCCGCTAGAACAGATTGCAGCGTTGTTCAGCATGGGGGTCAACATGCGATCGTCGACCGCAGCGGAACTGCGGCACGAATCAACGACCAAACGGCCTGAGTTGCACCCCGCTACACCGTGGTTATTAATCTATTGTGACCGAGACTGAAAAGACTGCCATTTTCAGCGGAGCGGAGACTGCCAACTTGGGTGTTTGAGGGAGTGGTTTTATATCGGGACGTGGGGCTGGCGCAGCTCGTCGCAAGTTTTTTTGCGGA
>JADYZV010000074.1 GCA_020852965.1 Pirellulaceae bacterium
CCAAAGACCTACTCCTGCAACGCTCGATCTTGGACCTCGTCGCCGAAGACGCGCGGCGGCTCAATAGCCGACTCGGCTACCAAGACCGGCTGAAGCTCGACGAGTACTTCACCAGCGTCCGCGATGTCGAGCAGCGCATCGACCGCATGACCGAGCCGCTCTCCGTTGACGTATCCGACCAACGCCCCAGCGACGAGAAGCCCGAGGAAATCACGGCGCACATTCGACTGATGTACGACATCATGTTGCTAGCCTTCAAAACCGACACCACGCGCATCAGCACCTTCATGCTCGGCAACGAAGGGAGCAACAAATCGTACCCCACGATCGGCGTCACCGAAGGCCATCATCAATTGTCGCATCATCAAAACGACCCCGACAAGATGCACAAGATTGCCGCCATCGACAAGTTCTTCGCCGAGCAGTTCGCCTACTTCCTCAAGGGATTGAAAGAGACACCCGAAGGCGAAGGCACGCTGCTCGACAATTGCTTGATCGTCTATGGCGGAGCGATTCGCGACGGCAATCGCCACGACCACCACGACTTGCCCATTCTCTTGGCTGGGCGCGGCGGCGGGCGTTTTACCCCAGGCAACCACGTCAAATACGCCAGCGAGACGCCACTCAACAATCTGTTCTTGAGCATGCTCGACAGCGTCGGCGTCGACATTCCCGAACTCGGTGACAGTACCGGGAAGCTCGCCTGGTAAACACTTACGAAAGGTAAACTAACTATATGTAGAGATGAAATATACAAAGCCAGCGCTGCGTTACAGCCAACGATAAGGGTGATTTGTAGCGGAAGAGTCTACGCATCCCTTACGCATAACCAGCCCAACGGGCTCTCAGCCTCGTCCGCTGCAAACCGCCCGATTAGCGCGACTGCACTTTGCGATCTGGAACAACTTTTCCAGCGAACGAATAGCAGATCGCTACACCATTTCCCGTGGCCAACCGACGCCTGTCACGCGAGTCAAATACAATGCAAATTCAAGCGAAATCCCTCAAGCATATACGCATGAATTCCTCTTGAATTTAATCTGCACACTACTACAATCTACTACAATTAGCTCCGTGTCTCGAGCTTGATAGCGCGAGACGAAATACTTTTTTTCTAGTTTAGGGAACGCAAGACATGACCGTACGAAAACAGAGTTGGCGAGGTTTCACATTGGTGGAACTGCTGGTAGTTATCGCCATTATTGGGATTTTGGTAGGCTTACTGCTACCGGCAGTTCAAGCTGCTCGCGAGGCCGCGCGACGCATGCAGTGCAGCAATAACCTGAAACAACTCGGGTTGGGAGCACACAATTTCGCAGATACAACCCGCGGGAAATTCCCAGCCGGTTGCCGCGACTACAACTTCATGACATGGCATACCTTCATTCTCCCTTACTTGGAGGAGTCTAATCGTTACCAAACCATGAGTGTAACCTACGTCCCTTACGGCGCGACATCAGGAACTGGTGGATGGGTCTATGATGCCGGCAATCTTACCGAAGGCGGGCGATACGATCGCAAGCAAAACGTCGTGGCTTGGGGTGGAGAAAACGGCGGCCCTTCTAGTTACAAGTGCCCCAGTAGTCCGCAAAATCCCTTTCGCGTTGGCTCAAATCTTTGGCCAAAATTCAACTACGTTGGATGCGTTGGACAAACTGCGGTCGGCAATGCAGCAGAGCAAACGGGCACAGTCATTGCAGGCGGAAAGAATTGGCGAGTATCGAACTACTACGGCTTGAAGAGAATTGGTGGCAGCCCATCCGATGTCTTGCTCGATATGGGTGGCTTGTTTGGTAATGGCGTCGGTCCCATTGGTGGCACCGCTGCCAGCCGTACTATTGCCATCGGAGGAATCATTGAAGGCGAGAAGATGGGCTCATGCACCGACGGGCTTTCGAATACAGCTATGTTCTCCGAGGTCATTGCATCGGGCGATGGGGCTACTCCACACGCATCCTACAGCGATTTTCGCGGTAGCGTCCGTGGAGAAAATGCATTCTTCTCGACCTACTACGAACCCAACACCACCAATCCTGACGAAATGATGACGGCTTCTTACTGCCAAAGCGTGCCTAACGCTCCCTGTATCGCCGAGAATGCTCCCGCAGGCTATGCAATTCGTATTTCAGCGCGTAGCCTTCACACCGGCGGCGTCAATATGGCCCGCGGCGATGGCAGCGTGACTTTTATCAGCCAAAACATCAATCGCCAAGTTTGGCGTGCGACCGGAACCTCCCAAGGCGGCGAAGTCGTTACAACGGAGTAACAGCTCCCTATGGATATTCCAGTCGACCCGCGCACGGCGCGTGCCGCAGATAGGACGCGCGGGTCGAAAATGAACCGAATGTGCTCGCTTCTTTTGGAGGCGAGCACATCTCATGCTAAGCACTCAACCATGCGATAGCCATCTGCAGAGTTATCCTGGTACCTACCTTACCATTCCAAAATAAAAAAATCGTACTGAAACTGGTTGCCGGATGACGTTCACATCAACTCAAATAAATTTCAAGTATCAATTCGCTTTGATCGCGCTGACTTCCTTGTCCCCCATACTTTTTGGCGGCTGCTCCGGACCCAAAAATCCAGACGGACGTGAAAATGTCAGCGGTACCATTACCCTCAATGGCGAACCACTTACGGCAATGGCGGGAATTGTATTTTCTCCTCTGGAGGAGGGAAGTCGTGACGGTGGCCAAGGCCAAATCACCGCTGGCAAGTACGCACTTACTGGTGCCGACGGAGTCAAGCCGGGGAAGTACATCGTTCGCATTACAGCCAGCATCGACTTTGACAAAAAAACTGGTAAACCAGCCGATAACACGATACAGTTCGGAAGCGAAGTCCCTGTGGATGTAGTACCACCCGAATTCAATAAGGATAGCACCATTGAATTCGAAGTCGTCAAAGGAAAGAACAACGTCTTCAACTACGATATCAAAACGGATTACGTCCCCGAAATGCCTAAGAACGCCAAAACAAAAGAGGCCATTCCGCTCTGAGCCTCGCGCAGCGCGTAGCACCCATGTGGCCCGACGCTCCGCGTCGGCGTGCGCTCAAATCGCCGCGCGGGCCCACCGGAGACCTCGCGGTGTTGCGGACCGCGTCGTTGCTTTCATCTTCAAGATGATCGACGGCTAGAGCTACCAAGTGCGCCATCCCGAAAACTTGGCGGTGGTAAGCGCTTCATGGTTCTGATCGACCCCGAAAGCGACTGAACTCACGATCTCTACTTGCTTCACGTAACATCATTTGAGCGGGCATCCACCGTCCGCTCCTGAATCGAAGTTTTAGATTTTGGCAGTTAGGCCGATAGTGACGGCATCAGTTGACCTGCCATCGCTTCGCGGTTAAAGAAAGCAAGTCGCGAACAGGGTGCCTTCAAATCCATTCCGGAACTCTCGATATTCGCGCTCATTCGCGTGATTCGTGGACAAAAACTATTCCCCCTCGAATTCCTTCTGATACTCGCTCGTCAATCTTTCCCATTCGTCGGCCATATGCTTGGCCGTGTCGGGCAATTGGCTGGCCAAGTCGTGCATCTCGCTGCCGTCGCGACTCATGTCATACAGCTCCCAAGGATCGCCCTTGGCGGCAACCAGTTTGAATCGCCCCGAGCGCAGAGCGCGATTCCCCTCGTGCAACCACCATAGCGTCCGCTCGTCATCTGAATCCTTCGCAAACGATGGAACTAGGCTCTGGCCTGGCGGCGCAGGGAGCTTCAATCCAGCCACTTCCGTCGGCAGGCTCCCCCCTGCTATTTCGACAATCGTGGGTGCCAAGTCGACGACATGACCAACGCCATGTCGCAATTCTCCGGTAGCCTGGATTCCTCGAGGCCAATGAACAATCAACGGAGTGGCAATGCCCCCTTGATGAACCCATGTTTTGTGGCGGCGAAAGGGAGTGTTGGATGCGCTCGACCACCCCGGTCCCAAACATAGATAGGACTCAGCCGACCCCGGTGCCGCCCGTGGATCGTGGCCGTCACCACGCACCATGATCTCCGCGCTGGCACCATTGTCCGACAGAAACAGAAGCAGCGTATTGTCGAGCGCTTGCATGCGTTCGAGCTGCTCGATCACACGCCCAATTTCTTGGTCCATGCGATCGACCATCGCAGCGTGTATTTCCATTTTGGCCGCTTGAAATGCCTTTTGATCTTCGGTCAATTGCTCCCAGGGCAATTCGAGATTGACTTCGCCGCTGCCCAGTTGCTCGATGGCTTTGGGGAAATCATAGGGGGGGCCTATCTGCGGTTCGAGTTCCGATAACTCGCCACCGAGCAGTCCCTGTGACTGGATGCGCTGCCAACGCGCCGAGCGGATGGCATCCCAGCCCACATCGTAGCGCCCTTTATACTTGGCGATATCTGCAGCGGGCGCCTGTAGCGGAAAGTGAGGGCAAGTAAATGCGATGTAGTGGAAGAAGGGCTGAGCGCTATACTGCTGCGCGTGCTCGCTAAGACATTCGATCGCATGGTCGGCGACCGCCGTCGTCGTATAGTAGTCGCTTCCCGGCGTGATCGCGGGCTGCGGCTTGTCATCCTTGGACCATTTGCGAGGGTAGAAATTGCGATCGTGATCCTCCAAGCTCATCGAGTGGTCAAAGCCTTCGGCCAGCGGCTTGCCATCGATATGCCACTTGCCTGAATGATACGAGCGATAGCCCAATGGTCGAAGCTGTCGAGGCAACAACTGCGCCCAGGCTGGGCGTCTGCCGCCGGACCCACCCTTGCCTTCGGGGAACTTATCGCGGCCAACCTGTTGCGCATAGTAGCCAGTGAGAATCGCCGCGCGCGAGGGCCAGCAACGCGCTGTATTGCAAAACTGTGTGTATCGCAGGCCGTCTGCCGCCAAGCGATCGAGGTTGGGTGTTTCGATGTCGCCGCCATAGCAACCAATATCCGAATAACCCAAGTCGTCGGCCAGAATCAACACGACGTTGGGCCGCTCGACCGTCTCTGCTCCAAACACACAAGGCATTGTGGCTGTCAGCAGCACGGTTGCCGCTGCGGAAATCAATAGTCTGAACATTGTTTCACTTCTTCTGTGTCGCTGATGAATCTATCCAAGTAGCATCCAGCACTAAATTGTATCGTATTTGAGCGTGCTGTTACTCCAGATTCTCGCCGGTGGTCGGTAACGATCTCAAAGCCAGCGACTTTGAAAAAACTTTAAAAAAATTGATCAATCTGCCGAACTCGCCAGCTTGCTAAGGTTGAAATCCTCCACTATATCTAGCGATAAGTCCGTTATGAGGTCCGTTCCTTCTGTTCTTAGAAAGTTCATCGTGGCCAAATTGGTTATTGTTCGGCGGGGTTTCACGCTGGTGGAGCTTCTGGTAGTCATCGCCATTATCGGCATCTTAGTTGGCTTGCTTTTGCCGGCCGTGCAAGCAGCTCGCGAGGCTGCTCGAAGAATGCAATGCAGCAACAATCTCAAGCAAATGGGATTGGCAGTTTTGAACTACGAGAGTACGTACAAAAAGTTCCCCAACAAAAATGGTGGTACAAAGAACTATTGTGGAAGCTGCCCCGAACGAAATGGAGCTAACTACGAACGCTTGAGTATATTTGTTCCGTTACTTCCGTTCATTGAACAGACTCCTTTGTACGACCGAATTCAGGCTGGCAATGAAATGAGTGTGGGCGCGGTCACGGTGATGATCGCGCCTGGTGGCCCGGCCGGTTGGTTTCCAAAAGTCGATGGCAGCGCTTCCTATTTTCCATGGGCTCAAGTAATCCCAGCATACCAATGCCCGTCAGATATTCCGATTCCATTGTCCGCTGGGGGCCATGGAACCAACTCCTATGCGGTCAACCTTGGCGATCAAATACTAGCCATCAATGGGTTTCAGAGCCTACGTGGGCCCTTTGCTGGAAATGGCAGCAATAAAAGCCACTACAAGTCGATTGGTTCGATTACCGACGGCACGAGCAACACACTAGCTTTCAGCGAGCGGGTCGCGCACAACGCGAATAACTTGAATAACGACGTATTCATCGTTTCCGACGGTAGCCAGTTAATCAATCGCTACGAAGCTCAGCAATTAAACATTCAAACTAGCCCTAGTAGTTGCCTCGCGACCGCGATCGGCAACCGATACGCGCCAGGACTGAATTTGAAAGCACGTTTTTCAGTTCTTTGGACCGATGGCCAAGCTGAGCGAATTGCCTTCAATACGGTGCTGGGGCCCAACAAACCCGCATGCTTTGGCGACGGCAGCATGACCGCTGACTCGGGGACAGTCGTTCTGCCAGCAAGCAGTATGCATACCGGAGGAGTAAACGCGAGCTTCTGCGACGGCTCCATACATTTCATCTCCAATTCAATAGATACAGGCAACACGTCGGCCATCAACGCAACTCCTGCCGCTCCACGACCCTCGGGCCCAAGCCTCTACGGCGTTTGGGGTTCACTTGGTACGTCGGACGGTGGAGAGGTAGCCCAGGTCGTAAACTAGGTTTCACGTTTTGATATTCAAGAAGACCACCGACACACCGATCCGTTATCGGTGGTCTTTCTCATATTCTCTTGCAACCAAACGCGGGGTGCTAATGTTTCTAAAAAAACATCTGTTTTTGGGAGCTTTATGTTCTTTGCTTGTTGGCTGTGGCAATGACAATGGCGATCGACGACCGACGGCCCCAGTAACGGTAACGGTCAACTACCAGGGAAAGCCGGTCGACGGTGCTTTGGTCCAGTTCGTTACCGTTGACGATCCACGGCCCGCGGTGGGAACCACCGATGCGTCCGGTCAATGCTCCCTACAAACTTACGAAGCCAATGACGGTGCGATTATTGGTAGCAATCTCATCATGATCGCCAAAACTCAAATTGACGACAAAAATGTCAGACCGCCCAATCCGGAGGACGCGGATATGATCGGTATCGTACCGCCGCCGATTCTCAAGAACCTAATCCCCAAGAAATATGCTCTACCTGGCACATCAGGGCTCAAAGAAGAAGTGAAGAACGGAGAAAACGTCTTTACCTTCGATCTCAAGGACTAAGATACTGAAGTTGCTATGGGCGAGAAGGACGAAGGGGAGGTTGAGCATCCGGCTAATTTGAAAACTGATTCACCAGCGAGGCAAGCTCGCGGGGGCCTCTATGCTGGTTCACCTGCGCAAGTTCGCTTCGTAGGAGCTGCGCTAAACGTTAAACGACTCATCGTCATTCGGAAAACTCCCGTCGCGAACGGATTGGTTGTAGTCGGCAACTGCCTGACGCATTGCCGGGCCGAGCTGAGCGGTTTGACGCACGAATTTAGGGACGCGTCCAACCGTCAGTCCGAGTAGATCGTGAGTCACCAGGACTTGGCCGTCGCAGTCGGGGCCCGCTCCGATACCGATCGTGGGGACCGTCAGTTCGTCGGTAATCGCTTTGGCTAGTTCGCGCGGTACGCACTCCATCAGCACGCAAAACGCACCGGCTGATTGAGCCGCCAACGCATCGCGACGCAATCGCTCGCCGTCACGTTGTACTCGATAGCCACCCAAGGCGTGCACGCTTTGAGGGCGCAGCCCCACATGGGCAATGACCGGAATGCCCGCATTGACCAACGCGGCGATCGTCTCGGCCTGCTCGGCCCCCCCCTCTAATTTGACTGCCTGGCAACCGGTTTTCTTCAGGACGCGTGCGGCGACTTTCAGCGTCTTCCGCACGCCCAACTGTCCATGCGGGAAAGGCAAATCGACGACAACCATCGCGCGATGGGAACCACGCACTACCAGCTCCGCATGGTAGATCATCTGAGCGAGTGTCACGGGGATGGTGGTGGTATGCCCTTGGACCACCATACCCAAACTATCCCCCACCAATAAAACATCGACCCCCGCGTCATCGAGCAGTCGGGCCATGGTGAAGTCGTAGGCGGTTAGCATAGTAATGCGCTGCGATTGCTGCTTCATGGTTTGCAGCGATCGAATGGTAATCGGTGACTGGGGTGGGCTCATTTCTGGGGTTCTATCGCTGAGTCGAGGGATTTATTGAGTATAATCAACAGCCTAATGTGGCCCGACGCTCCGCCGTCGGATAGCTGGCTGGGGCGAGTGAATTTATTGAGTTTAGTCAGATGTTTAATGTGGCCCGATGCTCCGCCGTCAGATCGGGCGCAGAGCCGAGTGGATTTATTGAGTATTGTCAGGCTCTACGTTCGCTTATAAAAGGACTCGTAACCTCGTCCACTACCTCAAAATCGAAGGGGAAGATTGCAATGATGAAACGAAACTGGTTCAGGTTGACACTGGTTGGCTTGCTAAGTTTGGCCTTCAATAGTCTAACCGACTCCCGTTCGTCGGCTCAGGACAACAACGCAGCCGGGCTAGAGATTGTCAATTTAACAGGACAGCTCGAAGCCATCGTTGGCAATCAGCTCAAAATCGTGGGTGAAGACAAGACGGCCAATTTAGTATTGATCGGCAACGATTCGACGTTCACCTACAACGGCACTGCCGATCCAGCCGTATTGACCCCCGGCTTGATGGTCCGCTTCACTGCCGATTTCGATCTGGCGGGAAAGCCTCAAGCCCCCTTGGCCACCCTGGAGATTTTCCGTCCGCTTCGTGGTAGGCGACTGCCGATGGAAGTACAGCAAAGCCAAACTCTCGGTATCTACCCAGTCGAACAGCCAGAGCCCGCCGGCGCAGCAGCTAAGCGCGGTTCAGCCAAAGTGCCTCCCGCCAACAAGGCGCTGCCAGAAAACAAAGCGCAGCCGGACAGCAAGGCAAAACCACCAACGAGCGCTGCCGAAAAACAAGCCGACAACAACGGAGCGTCTGCTGCCGTGCAGACGTTCCAAGTTGTCGGCATGTTGCGCGCCATCCAAGGCGACCACTTGCAGATTCAGGCCGGCAACCAACCGCTGATCCTTCAAGCTTCCCCAGATTTGAAAATTACAGTGTCGTCCGGTGATCCAACCTTCTGCCAGCCAGGCGACGAGGTTAAGCTCAACGCTCTGAAACTACCCAATGGAGTCATTCAAGCCGACACAATAATTGTTACCGGTGCCAAACCGCTCGGTGTCGTCGACCCCAAAGCCTTCGCCCGCAACAACCGCACGAACGGTCGCGATAAACCCGTCGACAAGGCTGCCAAACTCAAGGACCAAGCAAGTGCCAAACAACTGCGTCGAAAGTAAGCACAAGAGTCGCTGATCGCTCCACCGGCCAGTCGCCCGTGATGCCTTGGAGTGCTTCGAGTTCTCGGAGCTTTGGCCTTGAGTGCGGCCCACAGCGCATGGGAACCGATCGGCGAAAACCAAGTTGGTAGCGCACAAGGTGATTGTAGTTGAGGTGGTTGTGGGTGGGTGGATTTCGATGGTCGCTGCGGGTTGTTCTCGCGTCCAACGGCATGAGTGACGCGAGCGCGTACGGTTAGTGTGAGCTTTAGGGAGGGCCAAAGCGGTGATGAATCCCCGCACTCCAAAAATCCCCGCACTCCAAAATTGACAACTCAATATTCATTCAATTCAATAAGGCACGGAACATGACTCGCAGAACGCTTACACAATGGCTGGACGCCTACGCGGTCTGTCATCAAAACCCGACCAACAAGCTGTTGCACTGGATCTGCGTGCCAGCCATTGCTGCCTCCCTACTGGCACTGTTGTGGACCGCTCCCGTACCGTGGAGCGCGTCGACCGGCTCTGGTCCGCAAACAACTCTACTCAATTGGGCGGTGATCGCCGTTGCCTGCTCGCTACTTTTCTACCTGCGGCTGTCGCTTAAAATGACGATTGGGATGTTGGTCTGGTCCGCCGGCGTATTGGCCCTAGTCGCCCTCTACGAATCGCTGACGAATAGCTCGATTTGGCCGCTCGCGTTGGTCGTCTTTGTGGTAGCCTGGATCGGACAGTTCATTGG
>JADYZV010000075.1 GCA_020852965.1 Pirellulaceae bacterium
CCTGACAAGCCGACTTTGAGCAGCGAAAAATGTTGCGCCAAATACCGCGCGGTAGCGAGCGGCGAGTCGCGCAGTTCCCCCACTGCCGCGCTACTTACGCAACCTGCTGAATGGACAGGATTAGAAAAGTGGGCCAATTCCTTGGCGACAGCGACGCAAGTCAGCTCGTCCGCAGCCCCCAATGAACCACCGCCCGGATTCTTCAAGTCGATCCAATCGACCCCTACCGACCGCGCCAGTCGGGCTTCATCGGCATTGCGAATACTTACCAACAGCCGCGGCTCTGCCGATGCAAGCTGTTCCTTTCGTGGGTCAAGCACAGGAGCTAAGGGGACGGAAGTACTCAAGTTTGTTTGTCCAATGCTCCGCAAGCCAACTTGGCAATGCGGCGTAGGGTGGTTTTAATGGGGCCAACTGTTATGCCAACCCTCACGGGCACTCCATGACCCATCGGCTCATGGATCCAGTGCTCACGTTATAACCCATTGAAGACAACGCGTGAATTATAGGCTTGTAAGCACTATCGACGACCTCCCGGAGCTCATCGCTGCCATTGAATCGGCTGACCTCGTAGGTATGGATACCGAGTTTGTCGCCGAGGACTGCTACCGGCCCGACCTGTGCCTGTTGCAAGTTTCTACGCGCAGCGACGTATTCATTGTCGACCCCCGCACCATCGACGACCTGAGCGCAATCTGGCAAATGTTCGTCGATGGCGAGCGAACCGTTATCGTACACGCTGGTCGCGAAGAGATTTTATTCGCCTACCGGAGTACCGGTCAGTCGATCTCAAGGCTTTTTGACGTGCAGCTTGCCCTGGGCTTGCTGGGCGGTGAGTTTCCTGCATCGTATGGCAAACTGTTGCAACGTATACTGGGCGAGACCGTTGCCAAAGGGGAAACTCGTACCGATTGGCGCAGGCGACCCCTTTCTTCGGCACAGCTCGATTACGCCGCGCTCGATGTGCTCCATCTGCCGCAACTCTACGACGCACTATCAAGCGAGCTAGCCAAGCTCGGACGCCTGCAGTGGCTCGAAGACGAATTGCTTCGCCGCCAAGCTAGTCTAATCGAGACCCAAGTCCAAGAGGGCTGGCATCGCATGTCTGGGATCCAGTCGCTTTACGGCAAACAATTGGGAATCGTCCGCGAACTGTGGACCTGGCGCGATCAACGAGCCGAACAAAAGAATATGCCCGCGCGTCGAGTGCTACGCGATGACCTGATTATTGAATTGGCCAAACGCGGGTCATCCGACGCCAAAAAAATTGCACACATCCGCGGCTTACACCACCCTGGCTTCCAGCGATTCATTCCCGAAATTGCAGACTGCGTGGCCCGCGGCCTGCACTCCGACACCCCCGATCCCCCTTGGCAAGGACAAGGCAAGCGGCCACGGCCACCCGCGATCTTGCAACAATTCTTAACCGCTGCCATGTCCTATCTTTGCCGAACACACAATATCTCTCCTACCATCGTCGGCACCTCTGACGATGTGGGCAAGCTGGCCTCATACTGGATGAGCGGCGAGGAATTGAAGTCGACCGATCCCGATTATCCCCACTTGTTGCGCGGTTGGCGAGGTGAATTGGTCGGTCATCCGTTGTACCATATCTATTCCGGAAAACGGGCGCTACGCGTAAAAGACCCTCAAGATGAAATGCCGCTGAGCCTGTGCGATGTCGAGTCTGAGTCTTAGTGGTTCTTGGTTCTTGGTTCTTGGTTCTTGGTTCTTGGTTCTTGGTTCTTGGTTTTTGGTTCTTGGTTCGTAGTTTTTGGTTTTTAGGAGTCGGTCCATGAGCACAGGTTTCGGAATTATCGGTTGCGGCATGATCGCCAACTTTCATGCGCGAGCCATTGCGGATCTCGATAACGCAAAGCTAGTCGCCTGCCACAACCGGACACTACCCAAGGCGGAAGCACTGGCCGCCGAATTCGGTGGCGATGTCTATACCGACCTGGAACAGATGCTCGCTCGGGACGACCTAGATATCGTCACTATCTGTACCCCTAGCGGAGCTCATTGCGAACCGGCTGTCGCGGCGGCTCAAGCAGGTAAGCACGTCATCGTGGAAAAGCCGCTCGACGTCACGCGCGAACGCTGCCAAGCTATGATTGACGCCTGCGAAACAGCGGGCGTCAAACTAGCCACCATCTTCCCGTCGCGTTTCCATCGCTCCAGCCAGTTGATGAAACAAGCCGTAGAGCAGGGGCGCTTTGGTAAACTAGCCCTGGGGGACGCCTACGTGAAATGGTATCGCACCCAAGAATACTACGACAGCGGCGCATGGCGTGGTACCTGGGAGCTCGATGGCGGTGGCGCACTGATGAACCAAGCCATTCATAGCGTCGATTTACTGCTGTGGCTCATGGGCCCAGTGGTCGACGTCATGGCCCATACCGCCACACTTGCCCACGAGCGAATCGAAGTCGAGGACGTGGCCACGGCCACGCTTCGCTTTGCCAACGGTGCACTGGGAACGATCGAAGCCACCACCGCTGGCTTTCCCGGCTCGCTTAAAAAAATAGAATTGACTGGCTCACGTGGTACCGCCATCTTGGAAGAAGAAGACATCATCAAGTGGGAGTTCGCCGATCCAACCGAGGATGACGCTCGACTTCGCGCTGAAATGCAGGGGCGAACCAAAACGGGTGGCGGTGCAGGGGATCCAGCCGCCATCGGCCACCACGCTCACAGCTTGCTATTTCGAGATTTCCTGGAAGCCATCGAACAGGACCGACCACCCTGCATCGATGGCCGCGAAGGCATGCGCAGCGTCGAATTAATTCTCGCCATCTACGAAAGCGCCAAAACCGGCCAACGCGTCGAGCTCGCACCGCAATAAGAATAAAAACTCCATTCGCGGATTTGCGAAATAGCCGCTGACCGCTGCCTTACATAATCCATGGCACAATGCGTTTCGTCCGATTCATATACGCGTCGTACTGCGGGCCAAACGTTTCACGCATCATCGCTTCCTCTCGCGCCACACGGCCAAAATAGAGCGCCGCAACGGAGACCAGCCCCGCAAAGCCCGCCAACCAATTGGGAAGGAGCATCGCCTGCGCAGTCGCCCACAGCCAGAACGAACTGTACATCGGATGGCGAATGTGCTTGAACAAACCTTCCGTCACTAAGGCATGGTCTTCGCGGATCTCCAGCGTGATCGACCAATTGCGACCAAGCTGCCGATGCACTGCCTGAAACAACCATAAAAACGCAACCATACAAACGGCTCCAAGCGTCGCTAGGACTGGATGGAATGTCGTATTGAGCGACTCGGGAAATCCAGTCAACAACCACAGGGCCGGCACGATGACCAGCCCCATGGTGGCACCGCTCAGGAGCAAGCGTTCTTCAAGCGAGCGCTTGTGCGCGGAGATCCTGAACTTGCGCGCGCGACGTTGATACGGATAGCGTATCACGCACCAAGCCACGATTCCTGAAACCCATATCAAGCTAGCGACTGCTGAAGTCATAAGTTTTACCTTTGTTAGGATGCTACGGTCGCCAGATAGTAGAATCTACCGTCTGGCGAAGGTCGCTATGAAGAATTGAGAAAGTACCTAGCGATTCATCAAGGGGATTCGGGGGCAGATCGGTAACGTAAACTGTCTCCCAGCATTTCCGCGAAAAGCCGCTCACCACAGCACATCATGAAGAAGTCGTATGCGTAGCGGCGCGTGTTGGCCATAATGAATTGATAGTGGACGCGAAACAAATTGAACTTGAACCGCTTGTAGGCCTCCGGCTGCAGCATGTCGCGTACACGCACCACGTGAACTTGAGGGAATGCCTCACTACGCTTCGATGGTAAATGCATAGCGGCCACGGGATCGGTCTTATAGAAATTGATCACGTCCGTATGCGCTTGACATTCGATCCACTGAATGGCCGGAGCATCCACTAGCGATTGCACGCGTTGCCTGAACGCATGAGCGGCTGGGTGCAAGCCGATCTTTAAGGCGGTCGAGCCTACCGTCAGCACGGTCACTGGCGGCCCCTGCTGCCCCAGTTTCGGCTCGAGCGCCAACGCACATGCGGCGATCTCTAGGATCAGAGCTCCGCCTGTACTATGGCCGACCAACACAATCTCGTCATCTTCGCTGCGTCGTGATTGTTCCACAACCGCTTGAGCAAATCGATCGATGTGCTTTTCGGCGTCGGGACGCATCCCGCGCAGGTGCTCTCTGGAAAAGGACCACAAGTCCATCAAGTGCATGACAAACCAGCGACGCCCCGACCAACGCAACAACCCATATAAGGCGGCTACGGCAGCGCCCGCACCACACCAGCCCGCACCTGCAAAGCTCAAACGCGATACGAACAATCCCAATACGGACGCGATCAGACTGAAAATCGCGAACATGACTGCCGGGTATAGGAAGTATAGGGAGAACCGCCAGGCTTGGCCAACTATACGAAAGAACGTACCGGTTAAGACGTAATCACAGAAGGTCACACCGTAGCGCGCCAAGCGAACCCACATGGGTCGCGCAAAGTCGGCTAGTACTATATCGTTCCAGACGAAGAAATTGAGCTTCGTGCCCACTCGCCTGCCGTGCATGTCGGCGTCGACCTGCACGGTCGCCAGCAAACCATCGGAACTGAGCGTCTGTTCGCTCATGTGAGCGGCGACCTCCCAAGTATCGCAGAACCGCGCCAGCTCGCGCCGCGTTCGCTTAAAGAAGGCGTCCGAGCTCTTGGGCTCGTAGCCACCGATCAAAAATACGCTGCGACGCGCAACGGAGCGGGAAGAGTCGTCCATGATTTGCCACCCAGCGAAAAATGATAACGCCGAAGTTAGATTGTACTCGCAGCGCTTAGTCAAACTCACAATAGCGAATTCCCCTACTGTAACTCAAGCCGGATTTGCCGGTGTTAGCATTCCTTAGGCTACTATCCCCCCCCCTCAAGACCTCAGCGAAAAAAACTTTTGATCCCCATCAAATCCATCTAGGGCCGATTGCGGGGAACTGCTACCATCGGGCCACATAGGTGCACCCGCACTCAGTTCCACCCATGGTTACGCGTCAGGGAAGATGCAATGCTAAGGTTTTTTCAAGTCTGTGGACTTACGCTGCTGATCCAACTAACTCCGCTTGTCAGCTTCGCGCAGCAGCAACAGCCGGGAGCAACTCCCCAGCAGCGGGCTACCGCTGCCGAGCAATACCAAAGGGCTCAACAACAGCAAGCCCAGTTGCCGCCGAAAGACGGGCAAGCCCCCATACTTGTGATGACCGCCGAACAGGCCATCGCTGCCGGTGCAGCCCAAGCCGCCAAGGCCCCGTTCGCACCACTGTCCGACGGCGACGCAACTTACTTGGACCAAGTGCTCAACGTATGGGAAAAGAAAACCAGCGAGATCACTCAATACCAATGCAAACTTTCGCGCTGGCAGTACGACCCAACTACCGACCTCACTGCGCCAGCGGTTATCGACGAAGGAATCATACAATACGCCAAGCCCGACAAGGGACTGTTCCGCATCGACCAGCGCCAGGTGCTCACCCGAAAAAGCCCCAATCCCGAGTATCGCAAGAGCGAAAAGTATGGCGAGTACTGGGTCTGCGATGGCGAGTATGTTCACATTCGTGATCGCAATGAAATGAAAGCGTTAAAAATGCAGCTAGCACCCGAACAACGCCATCAGGGAATTCACAACAGCCCTTTGCCATTCCTGTTTGGTGTCAAAGCGGAAGAAATCAAACGGCGCTATTGGATTCGCCCCGTCCCTCCTCCCGCGGGTAGCAACGACGTTTGGCTAGAAGCTTGGCCCAAGCAAATGGACGATGCCGGCAACTACTCCCGAGTCCAAGTCGTGCTGGATAGGGTCGACGTGCTGCCCAAAGCGCTGATTGTCTTCCTGCCGAACTGGGAAGCCCAGTTTCCGCATCGCGAAGTCTATGAATTCAACGAGCGCAAGAAAGAATGGAACTTGCTCGATGCCATGAAACAGAAAATATTCATGAAAGAGTTCATCGAAACCAATCTTCCGGCGACTTGGCAAGTCATCGTAGAACCTTACATTGATCCGCAGGAAGCGGGTCAACCGGGGCAGGGAAGCCCCGCCACACAACCCCGAGTTGCCACTCCCCCCGCCGCGCAGCAACAGCTCCGCTAGTGCATTCAAAGTAGCTCGGTGATCCCCCACCGAGACTCACGGTGGGGACCACCGTGCCACGGTACTTCACAATAGCCGAGTCAGATCGTGTAGCGCGATCGGCTCGCGACAATTAAATGGCTCACCAAAGCGTGTGCCGATCATCTTCCCCCAATAGGCCGCTTCGTCGCGCACGCGCTCCGCCAACGATGGCGAGACATGTTCGCGGCCGATCGAAAACTGACTGGCATAGCAGTCGATCGCTGCCGCCTTGCGCTCCCACTGCTCACTGATGTCCAACACGAAAGCGGGCTGGGCAACATGTTTTAAATGCACGCAGTAGTAGTGAAAGACGCGTTGCGGATAATAGGGATCACCCGCTAATTCACTCTTGGTGAGTTTGGCCCAAAACCGCGCCGCTTCAATCAACTCGGTTGCCGCAATGTGATCGGGATGCGCATCTTCCCAATAGGGGGCGAACAACCATTTCGGTCTTACTCGGCGAATGACGTTAGCCAATTTCGCTCGGGCTTCCAACGTGGCTTCTAAAAAGCGGTTGGGGAGCCCCAAGTTTTCACGCCATGACAGTCCCAGCGTCTCACTTGCCGCCCGCGTTTCTGCAACCCTTGTCTCGAGGCTACCGTAAGGGGTCGGTTCACCGTTGGTCAGATCGAGCACTCCCACGCGCCAGCCCAAGTCAATCATCTTGGCAATCGCCCCGCCCATCCCGAGCTCGGCATCGTCTGGATGAGGTGCTACAACTAACATGTCCAACAGCTCGATCGTCTTGGTTTCCATCAACTCTTTCGCACGCTCCCCAGATTGCTTGTCAGCCATTTTCTTATTCGTTCTCCGTTGAGCTTTTACTTGCTCGTAGTGGGAGCAGGACACAGGCCGCTTCCTCCGCGTTGCGCATCAACAAACGGCTGCCGGATAGTGCCGCAGTATTCCAGGTAACGTCGCCGATGACGGCTACCTTGTCGAGCTCCTCCATCCCTTGACGATCGGCTTGGACCAACACCAGCTCACCACTCTCGGCGGTAATCAACAGATACTCGCTGACCAGCAATAGTTGCCCTTGCCGATATCGCCCTTTCTTCCATTGCTTCTGGCCATCCTCTAACCGAACACACTCCAGGATGCCATCGCTCAATCCGTAGGCGTAGCCATCGCGGACGACACAATTTGTAAATTTGGTTTTCAAACTGGTGCGATTCGTCCACAGCACGTCGATCGTCCACGAGTCGTCTACATGCTCGACCTGAAGGTACTGACAGCCTTCGCCATACCCTTTGGAAAGCAATACGTGCGACGGATCGACGACAACCGGCTGAGAGACCGAAGCGCTGCCAGCGCTGCTTCCAGGCCAGGGCGTAGACCACAGTTGCGAGCCGGTGTCGATGTCGTAACCGGCCAAATGCTTTTCGCTCAGCAATAGGATCTGCCGTTGGTCCGAGAGCTCTACCAGTGCGGGCGAGGCGTAACTGATTTGGTCGGAACCACCGCGCCAGCGCTCTTCTCCGAGCAGGCGATCGAACGCAATCAAGGTATGTTTCTGGTCACCGACACCACCCAGCGGAATGACGACCAGATCGTCAACGATCAATGGCGACGCGCTGCGTCCCCAAGCCACCTCCTTCTCAAACTCAGCTTGGGTCACTCCGGCCAAGTCTAGCAGTTCTTGCGCCCAAAGCTCACGCCCGGTAGCTAGCTCCAAACAGAGCAGGCGACTGACTGCCGAAGTCGCGTAGACGCGATTATCGGCTATCGTGGGAGTACTGCGCGGTCCAACTCCGCCCATCACGTTACTATGCTTGGATTCGATGATCGCATTCCACAACAAGCCGCCATCGAGCACGCTGTAGGCGGAGACCCACTCCTGCTCACCGCGCTGTTCCATCGTGACTGCCACGTCCCCTTGCACCGCAAAGCCCGACCAAGCCTCCCCCACGTCAACTTTCCAAGCGATGCGCGGTGGCGAGGCCTTCCAGTCGGGGTCGAGCGAGACTTGCGGAAGCGACGCGTCTCGATTCTTTCCCAGGTATTGCGGAAAATCACTCCAGCGCGGTGCGAGCAGCTCCGGCGCAATAGCCCGTTCGTCCGAGGTCACAGTCGAAGTCATAGAAGTGGAAGCACCAGCGTTACCCCAACGCCAGTTGAACTGCGGGCTCAACTCGCCATCGAAGCGTTGAAATTTGTAGGCAGACAAAAACAGGAGTAAGCAGCAGATTGGTGCCAATAGCACCACGCGCCACCACGCGCGGGGCAAACGAGACAGGGAGAGTGCCAGCGTCAACATCAACCATGACACCAGAATCAGCAACGCAGTCAACGCGTTGGCTATGGCAAAATCCGACGCGTGTGCTGTCGACCTGATGACAGCTATCGCCACCACGCACCCCACCACCGCGAACCAAGGTATCCAGCTCAAAGCGCCCAGGGCAGCTCGTTTGGGCACAGGCGACTGCGTTTCCGACATCTCCGCCACCTTTTTCCCTTTTTCAGTCGTAAATAATTGACATCCAAGACACTCGGGCCACCGTAGCTCGGTGGTCTCCACCGAGAATCACCACGCATACCAGTTTGCCACAATCCCATTTATTGGCTCGGCACAAAACACTGGTATCTTACGCCGCCCAATGAGTGTATAACCACGGGCGGTCGCGCACCATGCGACTAGTGCGTTGTCAATCTCAAAAACAGGAATTTGCTGTTTTGGCGCTATTTATTCAGCCGCAACCGCGGTTAGCGCTAAAACGGCCATGTCTGTCAACCGGGCATGGCACATTGGCAGAGCACTACGTTTAAGACTATTTCTCTAACTTTTACTTTTACGCGAATCGCTAATTTCCCTGAGGAAACATGAGCTTAGAACAACAGAGCGCAGAGGATATTGCCAAGCTCCGAGCCAATATCGAGCTGGCGGTATTGGGCAAACCGGAGGTGGTTAAATTGGTGGTGACCGCCTTGTTGGCCGGCGAACATATTTTACTCGAAGATGTTCCTGGAGTGGGCAAGACGCTGATTGCGAAGGCGTTGGCAAAGAGTTTGAACGGACGCTTCTCGCGACTGCAATTCACTCCCGACTTGCTCCCCAGTGATATCACCGGCAGCAGCGTCTACAACTCATCCAATGGCCAGTTTAGTTTTAACCCCGGCCCTATTTTCGCCAATGTCGTCTTGGCAGACGAAGTCAACCGCGCTCCGCCGCGTACTCAAAGCGCGCTTTTGGAAGCGATGGGCGAATCCCAGGTCAGTGTGGATGGAGAGACGCACAAGCTCCCCAGCCCGTTGCTGGTGATGGCAACGCAGAATCCGTTCGAATACGAAGGGACCTACCTCTTACCCGAAAGCCAGCTCGACCGCTTCTTGCTGCGCATTTCGGTCGGTTATCCGCAACGGGAACACGAACGCAATTTGCTCAAATCGCACCGCGTCGGCGAACCTGTCGACGAATTGCAGCCAGTCCTCTCGACCGAACGAGTACTGGCTTTGCAACACGCAGCTCGTCAAGTGCGAATCGAGGAGTCGCTGGTCGAGTACTTGCTCGATATCGTCCATGCCACCCGCGACAGCGAGGCATTGCAGGTCGGCGTTAGCACGCGCGGTGCCCTGGCGTTTTATCACGCTTCCCAGGCATTGGCTCTAGTCGAGAACCGGGATCACGTCATTCCCGACGACATCAAAAGATTGGCAATTCCGGTGTTGGCCCACCGAGTCGTGTCGCACGGCATGTTGCCGGGTGCCGAACGATCTGCCTCGGAAGACGTCATCCGCCGATTGTTGAGTACCATCGCGATACCTACCTAGAGAGGAGTCACCCTTGTTGGAATCGCCCCAGACAATTGTTGACAATCGATCGGCGAGCATATTCGGTAGGCTGTGGAACCGATGGCACGACAAGCGGCGGCGCGATCGCGCACGGGCGCGGTCGCAAGTCCGATTTCGCTTGACGCGCGAAGGGGTGCATTACATCGGCATCCTACTATTTATTTTCCTGGGCGCTTTGCTGCGCGATGTCAATCTGCTGATCCTGCTCGCTGGGGCTATGATCGGCCTATTGCTGCTGCAGTGGCGATTCAATACACGCACCTTAATCGGTCTGACCGCTCAGCGCTACCTGCCACGCAATTCGTTCGTCGGGGTGGAAACCAGCATCGAAATGCGAGTGGCCAACCCCAAAGTCTGGTTGGGGGCGTGGTTGATATTGGTCGAAGAACCTTTGCAAAAGCGGCGTCCGAATGTGGTCAAGCTGATCGAGAAGGGGACGACTGTGGTCGACGAAATCCCTCCCAAAGGGGCGCGATCCTCCAAGTACCAACTGACATTTCATCAACGCGGCGAGTACCTGATAGGTCCGACCACAATCTCGACACGTTTCCCACTCGCTCTCGGACGTGGCTCACGAACACTCGACAATCAGACGAATATCACCATTTTCCCCAAACTTGGACAACTGTCGTCACTGGCAAATGGATTGTTCCAACAACAACAGCAAGGGGCCGCACAAGCCGCACGCTCCGTCGGGCTACACGAAGCAGATTTCTATGGCCTTCGCCCTTGGTCTACCGGCGATTCCAAACGCTGGATTCATTGGCGCACTACGGCTAGGTTAGGCGAGTTGTCGGTTCGGCAATTCGAACGCAGGCAAAGCCAACGCGTCTGCGTACTACTCGATTTGTACGGACCTCCACAAAGGAAGAACGGAAACAATGAACATGTCGAACGATGCATTTCCTTTCTATCCACGCTTGCCAACCACTCGGCTCGCCATGGTTCAGATCGTTTGGCTGTCGGTATTGCAGCCGCCGAGAACTTTGCCCTGCCTAGCGTGCAAGGTAATGTCTTGGTCGAGAACCTACTGAACCGTTTGGCCACGATCGACGCTAGCCCAAAACCAGACTTGGTCGAGGCGCTACGGGGACTCACCATTCCGCTGCAGAACAATCCGCACCTATTGGTCATCAGCACTCGCAGCAATCAGACCCAGTGGCTGCGCGAGCAATTCCGTGGCCAAGCGACGGGCCGCTTGCTGGCCCGCCTGAAGGTCAAATGGCTCGACGCATCACAAGCTGAATTGGAGCCGTACTTCTCATGGAATTAGATGTACTCAAGAGCTTGCGATGTTCGCTGACGTTGCACTTCGCGGTCATCGCTTGGTTGACGGCTACGTTGGTTGCTACCGGTAGCGGATCGTATTTCCTACCTGTGCTTATCTTCTGTGTATCGATTACCGCCTATATATTTGTCGATCGATTGGAGTGGTTCGAACTGGGACGCGTCGGCAGCTACGTTGGGATGCTGGCCGCCACTGCCTTCTCGGTCGGAAGCTATCTCTACAGCGCTTTTTCGATCGAGTCCGAAAGTGGTCAGTTGGCGGCGATCGCCGGTCTGCTAGTCTATCCCGAAGCGGTATTGTTTTTACAACGCAAGAGTCTGCGTGTCTACGAGCAGTTGGCGGTCTTCCTGTTGCTGGAAATGATTGTAGCCGCCTTGGTCAACGATAATATATTGTTCGGTGTGCTGCTCGCACCCATCATGTTGATGTGGGTCTCGTCGTTGTTTCTATTCTCGCGATATGCAACGCTCGTACAGATGGACCCCACGCTCGATGAGCCGATTCCGATCTTAGTAGAAATCCTCTACAGAATGTTCGTCAAGACCGTTATTGGCGAGAAGCTCAAGCCTAGCATCGTCACAACCAATACGTCCCTGGCTAGCATTCAAGCCAGTCGCGGTCTGCGTAGAACCTTGCAGTCGATCCCGTTGGGCGTTGGGGCCATCGTCTTTGCAGGCTTCTTCTTCTACCTACTGCCGCGCACCGGGCCAGCACAATACGAACCTTCGCTGGGAGCTCAAGCCCGGATCGGATTGCCCACAACGCTGAGTATCGGAACGGTGGGAAGGCTACTTTCCGACCCCACGCCTGTCATGCGCGTAACTCTAAAGGCACTCGCAACCGGCCAAAACTATGCAGTGAAAGAGTCGCCCTATATTCGAGCTCGGGTATTGGACGCGTATGGGGAATTCAGTAGCAACGATTGGGTGCAGCACGGAGAGTGGGTCTTCAGCGGCGTCCACGAATATCGACGCCTACGTGGCCCTGAGTCGAGCGGTGTTGGACTCGATCGCAATCGTGATTTGGTAGAAGTCGAATTCGATATCAAGCAGCAATTTGCTTCGACACTTTTTACCCTTCCCCCCGCATTTGCAACTGCTAAGCCTCTGGCATTCCCTCTTGAGTTTGACAGATTCAATATGGTGCTCGACGACCTCAACCCATCCCGTTTGCCTCGCGGCAAGTCGCTGGTCTATTCACTTGGTTCGGCTGCATTCGCCAAAGGCGTACAGCTCCGACTCACACCCGCTCTGCTAGGCAGCGGCAGGCTCTCCGAAACTCGCAATCTATTCCGATTAACGTCCAACTTTCACAGCTTTAAGTACTGCGATCAGTACCGTCAAAAGCTCTTACGCGACAGCAAGCTCGATGCGCGCAGAACGTACGAAGTGGCCAAACACTTTGAACATCATTTTACCAACAGCGATTTCACCTATACGCTCGACCTTCGGCCGCCCATCGACCCCGAGATGGACCCCATCGAAGATTTTCTGATCAACCAACGTCGAGGACATTGCCAGTATTTTGCTTCGGCGATGGTAATGATGCTGCGCCAGAGTAACATCCCTTCTCGGATCGTGGTCGGTTACAAACCACGTGAGTTCAACAAGTTGGGTAAGTATTATTCGGTTAAACAGAATGATGCGCATGCCTGGGTCGAAGCGTTGATAACGCGGAGCGAGCTAGATGGGACCGAACTCGAACATTGGGCGACGGACTCAGAAAGCTATTGGGTCCGTTTTGATCCCACTCCCGAGAGTGCCGATGATGGGTCGATTTCACAACAGGGACAAGCCATCGATTATGCGGAGAAACTGTGGAAGGACTATGTGGTCGAAGGCCAAAAGCTGACTAGCGAAGACTCGCTCTACGCACCCGTAGCCGCCAATAGCGAAAATGCCTATGCCGCCGCAGTTGAAAAATTTAAGCAGTTACGTCAACGGGTCATTGCCGGCGAACTATTTACCGGTCTCGGTCGGATTGGTTTCGCTTGGCAGGCCGCCATTCTAATCACTGCCATCGGTGTTCTGGCCATTCTACTCTGGCAAGGCTCAAAGCTACTACAACGCTTCGCGCCACGACTTGCCAGTCGAATCGGATTGAAACGCCCACCCAAAGCGATCAAACAGGCCTTCTTCGCGCGCTGCGTAGCACTGCTAGCCCGCCGTGGCCTTCGACGCGAACTCCACGAGACTCCCGAGGAGTTTACCCACCGCGCCAGCCAGACCTTAACCGATAGCAGCGCAGCGACTGCCCCTGCGACTGCCCCTGCGGCCGGCGCTTTAGGCTTGCTCACCGCGCACTACTACCGTTTGCGATTTGGCCACAACCAGACGCTATCGACCGCCGAGCAGCAAGACATCGACCACGCACTCAAACAAGTGCTTAACGCGATTCAAAAGTAGCCACGATGCGATGGAAGTGCAGCTTGACCTCGCGATCAACCACCCGGCGGACGCCTTCCACCAAGCAGCGCGGCTCGTTGACCTCTTGTCCCTCATGCACGATCTGCTCGATACGTGTTCCCGGAGCGACGCAAAAAGTCGATTGATGAATCGTCTGATTGCCAGCATCCAACTCGGGAACGATAAAATGGCAGGTGGCTCCGTAAGCCAACATCCGCGCCGCAAAGGCATCGTGATAGGGGCGGAAACCAGGAAAACTGGGGAGCAGTCCATGGTGCAGATTGATGATTCGCCCTCCGGCAAACTTCCAACATGTATCGGGGGGCAGAACGCGCATGTAACGCGCCAACACCACATAGTCGACAGCGTACTCGTCGAGCAGTTCGACAAATCGCTCGTCGTCTGCCGAGCCGTCGTCGCGACCGATATTGTGCCAGGGAACTCCGAATTCAATCGCCAGTTTCTCGCATTTCTTGCGATTGCCAATCATAACTGTCGCGTCGGCGCGAATGATACCATCGGCAACCGCCTGCAAGACAGCGCGCGGTGTGCTTTCCTGATAGGTAGCGCAAATCGCCAAACGCGCGCGACGATTCGGCGGCGTGGGAGTCCACACCCTTACCGATAACCCCGTCTTGGAACCAATCGACTGCATTGCGGTCCGTATGCTCTCCCAGCGAGCCGAGTCGATGTTCACTCGACACAACATGGCGAATACCGCAGCTTCATCATGATCATACATCTGAATTTCGGCTATACTCGCCCCCTGCGTAGTCAGTTCGTGAATAATAGGGTCCGCCAATCCCACATTATCGGGACCTACGGCAGTGACTACAATTTCCATCTTGGTTCCCCAGCGCGAAACGTTGCAACTAACTTTTTCCATTGCCACCTTGGCGAGCGCTCCAAGGCAAGTCATAAAGTGTACTTGCTTCGGCCAAGTTGGGTGAGGTGTTCCGCGAAAACGTACCGTCAGAATAGGGTGAGGATCTTATGAGCAGCCTTGCAACACCACGACTATTGAGAGAGAATCTACCCAAGGGAGAGAGCCTGTGCGACTATTGCAACGCCAAGTGCTGTCGCTATTTTGCGCTCCCCATCGACACGCCCGACTGCAGCAAAGACTTCGACTACATGCGTTGGTTCCTGCTGCATGGCCAGGCTAGCGTGTTTGTCGAAGACGACAGTTGGTATCTCTTGGTACATACCGTCTGCAAACACCTTCAATCCGACAATCGCTGCGGCATCTATTTGACTCGTCCCGAGATCTGCCGCGAGTATTCGACTGACAACTGCGAATACGACGAGGACACGACCTACGACAAGTACTTCGAGACGCCCGAGCAGGTCGCCGAGTACGTCGAAGCTACCTATGGCCAAGCCGACTTCGGCTGCGTGCGCTCTCCCGAACCAGCGATATTGCCAATCCTCTCCGTATAGTTTCAATATGGCTTTTCACGCTAGTCGGTCCCCTGCCAGCTCGTCTGGCAGGAGCCAGAGTTCTCCAACCAGAATCGGCCTGATAGACAACGCACCCAATCCCATTTCCTCACTCGACTCGATTGTGATAAGCTATCGCGCGGCATAGCCCACTCGCAGTGCGGGCTTTTTCTATTTTGCAACCCCAAACATCCGAACGATCTACTTGTGACAGAGCGCATCCAACCCCGAACCCTCAAGGGCTTTCGCGACTTTTTGCCCGAAACGATGATTCCGCGTGAAGCGCTAATGGAGGTCGCCAGGCGAGTCTACCGCCGCTACGGCTTCAGCCCAATCGACACCCCCGCGCTCGAACTGCTGGAAATCCTGACTGGCAAGGGAAGCGACGAGACCGATCGGCAACTCTATCGCTTTGAAGATCACGGTGGACGACAGGTCGGCCTGCGCTTCGACCTGACCGTCCCCCTAGCGCGCTTTGCAGCCCAACATATCGGCACGCTTGGCACACCTTTCAAGCGCTACCACATCGCTCCCGTATGGCGCGGCGAGAATCCACAAGCTGGGCGGTTCCGTGAATTCGTCCAATGCGACTTCGATACCATCGGCACCGAGTCGGTCGTGGCTGACATCGAAACGGGACTCGTCATTCACGAATTGCTCGTCGAACTGGGAATCAACGATTTCACCCTGAGCATCAACAATCGACAGGTGCTCAGCGGACTGCTCGATAAACTCGAGCTCAAGGACAAGACCGTACCGCTGCTTCGCGCACTCGACAAGCTCGATAAGATTGGTCGCGAGCACGTGGCGGCTGAGATGATCGAAGCCGCTGGGATAACGCAACAGCAGGCCGACCAAGTGCTGAAGCTCGCCGAAATCTCCGGCTCGACCGAACAAGTCCTCTCGCAGCTCGACTCCTTGCTGCATGGCAACGCGCTGGGCCAAGCCGGCGTGGATCGTCTGCGACAGATCACCAGCGCTCTCGAAGCGGCCGGTGTACCTTCCGAGCGATATCAACTCAACGTGGCCATCGCTCGGGGGCTCGACTACTATACCGGCGTCGTTTTCGAAACGACATTAAACCAACTGCCGAGCATCGGCAGCATTTGTTCAGGCGGGCGCTACGACAACCTCGCCGGGCTGTACACCAAGCAGCACTTGCCCGGAATCGGTGCCTCGCTAGGACTCGACCGCCTGTTGGCCGCCATGGAGAAGCTCGATATGCTCGAGCCCGTCGGCACGCCTGCACCGGTATTGGTCGCCTACTTTGATAGAGAGCGATTGCACGACTACCTAAAACTCGCTCAACAAGTGCGTGCACAGGGAATTGGCGTCGAACTCTACCCCGACCCCAAAAAGTTGGCCGCACAACTAAAATACGCAGACGCGCGAGGCTTTCGCGTTGCCTTGATCGCCGGTTCTCAAGAGCTCGACTCAGACACATGCCAAGTCAAAGACCTAACGCGTAAGACCAGCCAAGAAGTAAGCGTGAGCGACGGAGGCAGCGACCTAGTCACCGCCATCCGCGCGATCCTCGAAAAATAACTTCGGGCCGCTCCCCCCTTTTCTCCCGCCCCCATCGCTGGCCGGGCTGGTGCGTAAGTTTTCTCAGTAGACCAGCTAACCGCGCAGCAACTCCCACGCTCCGCCCCCATCGCCCGCTTGCCGGGCTGGTGCGTAAGTTTTCTCAGTAGACCAGCTAACCGCGCAGCAACTCCCAATCCCGCTCACAATCGGCCCGCGCGGATACTTAGTCCGACTTCGAAAATCCCTTGTTGGAACCGACCAACTCCGCGTGAATGGACTCGCGTACCTCTTCACTCGCTCGACGGGTTGCTTCCACAAGCAATGGATAAGGCGTGCCGTCGTCCCGCAAAAGTCCAAGTTTGCTGGCCCCTCGGCGGGAAGAGTATCGATCGATGTATTGGCAGCGCATGTAGCCAATCACGTAGGGTCTACGGAATGCATCTATCATAAATCGATTCGTCGCCTCGGCAGCTTCTGCTTCGCTGGCCAATTGGTGGTAGGGCCAAATCGATTTCGGATACCGCTCGGTTGCAAAGCTGATCTGGTGATCGCAAATCATGATGGGCTTGCCAGACGCCTCTCGCAATTCCGTAATTTCTTGGCTCGGAAAGCGATCCCCCGGTACGTAGATTGGCAGATAGCCATCGCCAGGCTGAATCGCGATGGCATCAACATGCTCTACCGCTGCGGATAACACTTGATCGGGCAGGTCGCCGAGCAAGTACTTTTCGCCAAAGATCATGTGCTCTGGGTCATGCTTTCGCATGGCTGTCGCGATCGTTGCGTAGTAGTGCTTCGCAATGACACCCAAGAATGCTTGGTCATCGCGTTCGATTTCATAGCGAGAGAGATCTAGTTTCGAAAGATCAGCTCCGGCGATGCTCTCGAATGACTCAAGTCCTAGATCGTAGGCTCGATTGAAGCGATCGATGGAGTCTTCATATTGCTGGCAAAGAAATTCTCCATACCGCTCGCGCCCAGCAGTTCCGGCAGGCAATCGCCGAATCTCCGAGACCCAATCGGTTTGACGAAAACGCCTCGTCTTATGCAAATCCCATGTCGGCGTATCGGTCCAATAGTACGCAATCAGATTTTTATTCTGCACATGCTTGGAGCAGAACTCTGCCACGAAATTCTCCAAGCGGCGCTGCACCGCGATGTCAAACACGTCCGGGAATTCGTAGGGGTTTGCTTCGCCGGGTTTCCCGTAGTACTTCGCTGTCTTTACGAAATTTGCTGCTGCAAAATAGGGCTTCGACTCGCATAGCAACGCGACGGTATTGTCGACAGCATTCAGTCCCCACTCGTCAAGATTTTCTAGCACATCGTCGGCATAGTTGCTCCAACTATTCTGGTAACGAGTTGCAAACAAATCAGGCTCACTTTCGCCATGCGACTTAATTGCCCCCAAATGGTTGATGCCGATCGCAAGAAAAGGATGGCCCTCTGGCGTGACCAGCAACTCGCGTCCGCCAATTTCTTCCATGCGAAACGCGCCGCTCGCCCTTAGTGGCACGTCCTTCCAACCGCCATAAGGGTCGAGCTCCTGTGACCTCGCGATAACCGGAGCTATAAGGGTGAACAGTAGGACAACTAGTCTACGGACCATGCTTTTGTAGATCTCCCCAATTTTGCTGAGCCGTTGTGATGAACGAATTGTAGAGTATATTGCACCGATGCATTCGCCGCTCCCGCCAACGATTGCGTAGGCGATGGTTGAGTTGCAAAGCCATGCGTGCGATAGGGCGAGCGTCCGCAGTGCTGGGGTACAATATAATGGTAAGCAACGTGACATAGATTGACTTGGAGATGTGAGCGATGAGTGGCCAGCGGCAGGAGCGTCAGTGCGATGGTAAGACGTCGATCGGGCAGTACCTGATCCATCGCTTGCAAGACTACGGTATTGGGGCTGTATTCGGCATTCCGGGCGATTACGTTCTGGCGTTCTACGGCATGCTCGAACACAGTCCGCTCGACGTGGTGGGCTGCACCCGCGAGGACTGTGCCGGTTTCGCAGCCGATGCCTACGCGCGACTCCGCGGCATGGGCGCACTGTGTGTCACCTATTGCGTAGGAGGGCTGAGCGTCTGCAACAGCGTGGCGGGAGCCTTTGCAGAGAAGTCGCCCATCGTCGTTATCAGCGGAGCCCCAGGGCTCGACGAACGGCGCAGCAATCCACTGCTGCATCACAAAGTCCGCGATTTCCGCACACAGATGGACGTCTTCGAGAAGTTGTGCATTGCCGCAACGGAATTGATCGATCCACTGACCGCCTTTTCCGAAATCGACCGCGTGCTTGATGCGGCCGACCGCTTCAAGCGGCCGGTCTATATCGAGCTGCCGCGTGATATGGTGCACGTGGTTCCGCCCACGGCGCACAGCTACCGTCGACCTGTGAGCGAAACGTCCCCCGATGCCTTGGCAGAATCGATTCGCGAAGCGACGGTGCGCATCAACGCAGCCCGCAAACCAATCATCATCGCTGGCGTCGAGATCCATCGCTTCGGCTTGCAGGAGACGGTGCTTCGCTTAGCCGAGCAGACACAAATTCCCATTGCAGCGACGCTGCTTGGTAAAAGCGTGGTACGCGAGACCCATCCGCTGTACGTTGGCGTCTACGAAGGTGCCATGGGTCGAGCTGAGGTGACACAGTTTGTCGAAGAAAGCGACTGCGTGCTGCTTCTCGGGACCTTTATGACCGATATCAATCTGGGCATTTACACCGCCAACCTCGACGTGACCAAGTGTATTTATGCCACCAGCGAACAACTGCAGATTTCGCACCACTTCTACGATTCGCTCCCCTTGGAAATGTTCTTGCAAGGTCTCATTGCAAGCGGCCTGGAGCCGACGCGGCGTACCATCCCCGCTGAACTGAGCGTGCGTGCTCGTCCACCGTTTGTGGTCGATCCCGAACAACCGCTGCAAGTCAGTCGCATGATGCCTATTCTCAATGAATTGCTCGCCAAGGATAACATTGTCATCGCCGATATCGGCGATTCGCTGTTTGGCGCTACCGAGCTAGTGGTCCACGAGCAGACCGATTTCCTTAGTCCGGCCTACTACACATCGATGGGCTTTGCTGTGCCGGCTACGGTTGGTGCGTGCGTGGCCAAGCCAGACCAACGCGTCGTCACGATCTGCGGCGATGGTGCGTTTCAGATGACCGGTAGCGAACTGTCGACGATCGTGCGTCGCGGATTCGCTCCGATCATAATCATCCTCGATAATCACGGCTACGGCACCGAGCGTTTTCTGCACGCTGGCGAGTGGAAGTACAATGATATACTTCCCTGGAACTATCACAAGTTGCCCGAGATCTACGGCGCTGGTCGCGGCTACCTCGTCCAAACCGAAGGAGAATTTGCCAACGCGCTTCAGTCGGCCTGGGAGGATCGGAGTTGCGTGCAGATCATCCAAGCCAAACTGGCCGAAGGGGATGCCAGCACCACTCTCCTGCGTCTGGCAGAGCGTATGAGCCACAGCGTGGAGCGAAAATAACTACCGTGATTTTATAATGTTTATCTTTGAACAGCATTGCTCAATGACGCGTTGCTGCACCACCCAAAACCCCATAAGAGATTTTTTCGTGTCCTTCGTGTGTTTCGTGGTTATTACAACTCCCAACCCACCAATTTCGTGAACGATTACGTCTTACGGATGCCTATTCCTGTGGTCCATACTTCTGCTTGAAGATCTCGATCGGATTCCAATCGGGACGCTGATAGAGCTTCTGTTGCCGCTCGACTTGAAGGTTCGGATAGTAGTCAAAAATATCGCCGCCGTCGAGCATTCGCGGATCACCTTGTTGGGTCAACTCCTGTTGTAGTTGATTCCACAAACGTGCCTTGATCACAGCATAGTTCGGGTCATCGGCCAAGTTCTTGACGCAGTCAGGGTCCTGCTCCATATCGAACAATTCTTCCACTGGCCGCTTACCAAATGCCAGCTCGTAAAATGGGTAGTCGGGGTTGGTCACGGACAAGCCGGTCAGGTATTGCTTGGTAGGCGAGTCATCGCAATTGAGTAGACCGAATTCGGGATCACCTCCAGGCCAACGATTCGGCTTGAAGTTGTGGACAAACAAGAATTGGTCGGTGCGTATTGCCCGAGCTGGATAGCCGACCGACAGTTGCTCTCCGTCGGTGCGCCCCACGTCGTGTCGCTCCTTGCCCAACAACGTATGGTCGCGATCTGGATCGATGCGGCCCGAATGCTCGGAGAGCAATTGCTTGGCGAAACTCTGGCCAGTCATCTGCGGATGGGATGGCACACCGGCGAGTTCCAGTAGAGTGGGTGCCAAGTCGGGAAAAGTGATGAAGTCGGTAACCGTTCTCCCAGGCTTGATTTTCGCTCCCCAACGAGCAGCGAATGGGACATGAAACCCATCATCATAAATCTGTCCTTTGACCCTAGGAAACGGCATACCATGATCGCTGGTGACGATAACTAGCGTATTTTCCAGCAGCCCGCGCTGTTCGAGACTCTCAACGGCCCGGCCAATGTGCAAATCATACCATTCGACTTCGATGGCATAGTCTGCTAGATCACCACGGATCGTTTCATTGTCGGGAAAATAGGCGGGGACAGAGACCTTGCTCAAATCTCGCCCTTGTTTTTTCCAACTATCTTTTTCATACGCGCGGTGCGGTTCCGTCGGCCCCAACCAAAAGCAAAACGGACGATCCTGCGGACGGCGCTCAAGAAAGTCATCGAAATTGGAAGCGTAGTCACGTTTGGAGATACCAGAAAACGGAGGGACCAGCAACCGCTTATTGTAGACGTATCCGGCTGGATTGGCTTCCTCAGGCGGCTTGCCGTTGATTGCTGGAAAACTCCCTGGTCCCCACCCCTTGCCGGTAAGTCCCACTGCATAACCAGCCTGCTCGAGCAGATACGGATAGAATACCCATTTGTCCGACATAATGGGTTGGTGATTGCAGGACTCTTCGAGCTGCCATGAGTAGCGGCCAGTCAGCAAGCAGGCGCGGGCCGGGGCGCATTTGGGATTGCAGTTATAGGCTTGAGTGAACATCACTCCTTCGCGAGCTATGCGATCAAAATTGGGTGTCTCAACGTAGGTGCTCCCATAGATGCCCATGCTATCGCGCGATGCATCGTCGGCAATAATAAACAAAATGTTCGGACGCTCGGCGGCAGCTACTAGCGACATGCTTGCACAGCACAGCAGCCACACGGCCAATAGTATTCTCATTTTCGTGTTTCCTTGGTATCGAGCGAGAAATAAGTCGGATCGGCTGCCAGCCTTTCGAGCCAGAATGACTGGCTGGAAGCCTATGCCACTCGTCGCAAATCTAGACCTTCCGTGCTCCGGTCTTGCCATCCGTGCTAAGAGAAAACCGGAATTCTAGCACGGATGGAGATGCGACTCCTTCTCACTTACATTCTAGCTTAAAATCGATTCGATAACTTCGCCCGCTACATCGGTCAGACGATAGCTGCGGCCATTGTTCATATAGGTCAGTCGTTCGTGGTCGAGGCCAAGCAGGTGCAACAGCGTGGCATGAAAATCATTCACGCTGACACGATTCTCGACGGCCGCATAGCCGATTTCATCGGTTTCGCCGTAGCTCTGCCCGCCCCGGATGCCCGCCCCCGCCATCCATTGCAAAAATCCGTTGGGATTGTGATCTCGACCGTCTCCCCCCTGCGACATGGGCATGCGTCCGAACTCGCCACCCCATATAACCAACGTCGATTCCAGCAGCCCGCGCTGTTCTAAGTCTGTCAGCAAGCCGGCGATCGGAACATCGGTAGCCGCACAATGATCCATGTGGTTCTCTTTCAACTTGCTGTGCGCATCCCACTCACCGTCACTGTAAACTTGAACAAAACGCACGCCACTCTCGACCAACCGTCGCGCCATCAAGCACTTCGACCCGTAGGATTTCGATCGCGGATTGTCGATCCCGTACAGCGCGTGGGTCTGCTCGGACTCCTGAGCCAGATCGACCACATCTTTCGCTTCCGTTTGCATGCGAAACGCAAGCTCGAACGACTGCATGCGATCCGCAAACTGCACTTCGCCAGGATGTCGTTGCAGGTGCTCTTCGTTGAGCCGGGCCATCAAGTCGAGCTGGGCACGCTGGTCGTCCTGCGTGATCTCGAACGGCCGCTGCAGATTGAGAATGGGATTGCCTTGGGAACGAAACAAGGTGCCTTGATAGGTCGTCGGTAAAAAACCTGATCCCCAGTTATGTGGCCCCCCCTTGGCACCTTTCGTATTGCCCAGCACCACGTAGCCGGGCAGATTTTGATTCTCGCTTCCCAGCCCATAGTTGACCCAAGCTCCGGCTGCCGGAAATCCGGGGCGCGCTAGACCACTATTGATTTGGTAGATGGCGGGCACATGGTCGTTCGATTCACTATAGCACGATTTGATAAAGGCCAACTTATCGACATGCTGAGCAACGTGCGTGTATTGATCGCAAACCGCCTGTCCGCACTGGCCATATTGTTTGAACGAAAATGGCGACTTCATCAGTGGGCCGGGATTGCCAAAGAAAGCCTTGATGTCGGTTGCCTTTCCGTGATGCTTGGTTAACTCGGGCTTGGGATCGAATGTGTCCACCGCGCTCGGTGCGCCTTCCATAAACAGCCAGATGACCGACTTGGCTTTCGCTGGAAAGTGACCCGCGCGAGGCGCTAGCGGGCGGGATGGATCGGGCTCAGTTCCCAACAAATGTTGTTCATCCATCAGACTGGCTAGTGCGATCAATCCAGCCCCGCCTCCCGCTCGACTGAGCCATTGGCGACGACTCAGCGGAGTGGCTACACGACCACAGGGAAATCCATGTCGGAATCGTGGATGACTCGTCATAGGTGTACCTTTCGTTCGACGTAGACCAATTCATTCTGCGCAATCTGGGAATACCGACGGCGGAGCGTCGGGCCACATTACTTTCAATCGACGCTAATAAATTCATATAGCGATAACTGACTGGGAATGCCGACGGCGGAGCGTCGGGCCACATTGCTTCAATCGACGTAAATAAATTCGTTCAGCGCAAACAGCGTTTGACAGTAGTCGCTAATCGCTTGCAATCGAACATTACTTTCGGCCTCGCTATTCTGCGCGCGGCGACTCTGGCGAGCCTCGGATTGCGCGCGGATGAAAGCGGCTGCACTGCGGAGTTCGGATTCAGTTGGCTGGCGCGTAAAGGCCATCGAGAACGACAGCTTAACCACTTGTTCATCGTCGCCGCAGGCTTCGAGCAATCGTTCGGCGAAACCTTTCGCGCAGGAGCGGACGAACTCATCATTTAGCAGCGCTAGCGCCTGAGGAGCCACGGTCGTGTCCTGCCGCCGCGAACAACTGACCAGCAGGTCGGGACGATCGAATGCTTGAAACAACGGGTAGGGTACGACGCGTTTGTGAAACATGTAGACGCTGCGGCGCCGAGTAGCCGCGTTGTCCTGAGCGTCCTTGGGATATCCATCTTTCAAATTGCGCGCTTGGTTGGCCTCGGCTGGGATCGCAGGCTTGAAGCCAGGACCATAAGGCTCTAAGTTGAGAGTACCGCTGAGCGACAGCATGGCATCGCGCAACACTTCAGCCTCCAATCGATGTGGCGTCATCTTCCATAGCCAGCGGTTCTCCGGATCGACCTCGGTTGCCTGGACTAGTGCCTGCAACGGCTGAGCTGTATCACCAGTCGAGTCCATTTTACTCCCTTGTTGCCAAGTTCGACTGGATAGTATCTGCCTGTGCAAGCGTTTTATCTGCCAACCATGAGCGACAAAATCGCTGGCCAATGCCTCCAATAGTTCCGGATGGGTGGGAGCATCGCCGCGCACACCAAAATCGCTTTCGGTTCGCACGATTCCGTATCCAAAGTGATGTTGCCAGATGCGATTGACGATGACGCGCGCCAACAACGCCCCCCCGCCGTGGACTTCATCGGTAATCCACTCAGCCAGCGCGCGGCGTTGCAGTGTGCTCTTGGGAGTGGCGACAACCGACTTGGCGTCTGACCAATAGTCTTCAACATCACGGCCGGCAGATAGAATCGCCGGAAAGCCGAGCTTAACTTCCAGCTCGCGGTCGTAAAAATCGCTGCGACGGAAGAGCCAAGTCGTCCGCACTTGCGTATCGAAGTCGCGAAAGAAATAGCCATCTTCGCCGCTCGGCAGCTTTCCGGTCGTACGATCACCGCTATGAAAGGCGCTCAACATTCGATAGTACTCGCGCGCCGAAAATGCGTCGTACTTGTGGTCATGACAGCGCGCGCAGCCAAAGGTCAACCCCAGCAGGCTGGTACCCAGCGTGCTCACCACGTCGTCGAGCTCGTTGTAGCGATTGAACAGGCGTTCCTCCTCCAAGAACTCGTCCCCGAGCTCCGAGTGTGTGCCGCCGACGAGGAAGCCTGTCGCGATGGTCGCCTGTGGATTATCCGGCTCGTATTCGTCACCAGCAACTTGCCAACGCACGAACTGATCGAACGGCATGTCGTCATTCAGCGCGTGAATAACGAAATCGCGATAGCGGTATGCGAAGGGACGGTCTTTGTCCGACTCCTGCCCATCGCTGTCGGCGTAACGCACGAGGTCCAACCAGTGTCGCCCCCAGCGTTCCCCATAATGTCGCGTGGCCAGCAGCTCGCCGATTTGATCGTGCATGGCTTGCTGCGGATCGACCCGAAAGCGAGCTTCAAAGTCGGCTGCCTGCTCGATCGAAGGTGGCAAGCCGATGAGGTCGAAGTAAAGCCGTCGAATCAACACACGAGCTTCTGCTACTTCCGAGGGTGCTAGTTGTTGCGCCTGCAAAGCCTGCGAAATGATCGCATCGATCGGCACTTCGGTACGCCCTTCCATCGACTCGTTAGGATCGCCTGCCTCAAACTGATCTGTTTGCGAACGAAGGCGCTGGAACGCCCAGTGCTCGCGCGATTTCTCGAGCTTCGGGTCAAGCACATCGGCATCCAGCGGCCAGTTGGCTCCTTGATCGATCCAGGCACGCAGCAGTCCGATCTGCTCGGTTGTCAGCGGATCATGATCGTCAGGGGGCATCCAACGCTCTTCGTCTACGCCAGAGACCAAGTGAATCAATGGACTGGTAAGGCTATTTCCCACAACGAGAACGGCCCCATGTTCGCCCCCTTCGAAAACGCGTGATCTGCGCGACAGATTCAAGCCCCCTTCTTCATTCCCAGACGCGTGGCACTCGAAACAATGTTCGCGCAAGATGGGTTGTACATCCGCCACAAAGTCCACAGTGCGTGCGGCCACCGGGGGCAACCTTTCAGCCAACTGCTTTCCTGCGACAGTACCCGCCGAAAAATTTTGCGAGACTTCTTTATCGCTAAGGGCACGGTCATATATTGCTATCAGGTGTAATGCGCCCAACCAGGCTCGGCCGCCGGTCGCTTCGTCTCCCACGATCAAGCGATACGAACTATCCCAATTCGACAATTCGCCGACATCATCCCGCGTCACAGCCAGGTCACCATTCAGGTATATTCGCAAAGTGCCTGCACCGTCCTTGGTGAACACGGCCTGCGTAAGCTCGCTCGTTAATGAGCCGGCATCCGTTGTTAGACTCGGTAACCCGTTTTCGCTGGTAGCCGAGCCGCGCAGACGCACTTCGAGCCGATCCCCTTCTTGTCCCACTGTAAAATTGCGATGGCTGGCGTCGGCCGATAGCGAGATAATGCGAGCGGGTCCAGTCTGTTGCAAATTGGCTGGCTCAAACCAAACCTCAACGCTCAACTCGTTCGCCTTGCTGATGGCTGAGGTCAATGCACTGGCAGGCTCGGCTGAGCTCAGCGAGTTCTCCGATACCAGCGACACAACTCCATACGACCGATGCAATTTGTGCGGGGCAGAGATCACCAAGTCTAAACTATCTGTAGTGCCGCTCTCGTCAGCGGAAACCGCATGCTCCGCACGATTGGTAATCGTATCTTCGCCAGCTTCGCACAGCGTGTAGAGCACTTGTAGATTGCGTTCGATGCGTTGCGCACTCGCTTGTCCAAACGATCGCTGGGGCATTCCAACTGCGAAAACCGAAAGCAAGATGATAGCGTTCAACGGCAAACTGGGACGCATGGAAAATAACCTCACACTAGTCTACGACGCGAAAGATGACAGCCGGAAAGTCGACACCCAACGATCACTCCACAGCCCAGCCCCAACGGTCCAACGACTCAGATAGCATATCGGGTGCCGTGACGATATCATACACGAGACCGCGCGCAGCAGTCGGAACGTATTTGAGTTAGACCGGCTGGCACGGTTTAACCCAGACTATTCTTGAGCACCTAAATCAAGCTGCATCGTACCCTCCCGTGTGCGGGCTCGTTGTACCACATAACTTATTTTGGCCCCCTGTGAGCTAGTCTCACAGGTGAACGCGTTTTGAATAAAGATCGAGGTTATCACCAATACCCCACTTTTCCACCCGCTCGCCGCCTGAGGTGGCGAGCCGGTGGAAAAGTGGCCGGGATGTGGTATTTTCGTCGTGTTCTATTGATAAAACCTGGCTCACGCCAGACAAGCTGGCATGGGACCGTTGCAAAATCGAGATGGGTGAGTCGTTTAAGCTTCACGCAAAGCATTGACTATCGGAACCGTAGCGGCTTGTATGGCAGGAGCCAATCCGGCGACAACTCCGACGAGAATCGAGGTGAAGATGCCAGAGAGGGCCAAGTCGAACGAAGGCCGAAACGCTATGGTGGCACCTTCGGCTCCGATGGCGAAGCCGCCAAGCCCCAGCGCCAACAGTGCCAGCGCCGTACCAAGCCAGCCCCCTACGAGACATAGGAGCGTACTTTCGGCTAGCACCAAACGCAATGCTCGCAGTGGTCGTACACCGATCGTTTGCAAAACCGCGTATTCTTTGATGCGATCTTGCACGCTCATGACCGTCGTTGTCGCGACGAGCGACAGTACCAGTCCCACGCATGCATATCCAAGCCAGTGAGCGAAGCCGATCAAATCGACAAGGTCCGACAGAGTGCTCGCTTGGAAGGCACCCTTTCTGCGCGTCTTGGTGGCTACGCTGCCGGCGCGTAGCGTTTCATCGATTTGGCTGGCAACGCGATCAGGATCGGCGTCCGAGCTAAGCAGAACTTCATGCTGAGTCACCAACCCAGCCGCGTCGAGTCCGCGCGTATACTGAAGAAACTTCAAACTGGTGTAGATTAGATTTTCCTCAGAAGGAACCGTGGATTGAAATATGCCGGCCACGTTGACTGAAATATCGCCGATCGAGAACTGGTCGCCGACCTTAAGGCCGCGACGCTGCGCCACGTTGCGTCCGACGATCGCGGCGTCGCGCTGCGATGTGAATTGTTGCCAGCTACCAGCCAGCAGCTTTAGCGGTCGAGTTTGTTGGATCTGATCAGGGTCTGCACCGTTGAAGACGACGATGTCTAAGCTAGCGCGACAGTTGTTCGTCCAAACTTGAATGGGCATGACATCGCGGACACCGGGCAGCTCGCTAATCTTCCGCGCATAGTCCTCGGGCAAACGGCTAGTAGTGGGACAAAAGCGATTTTCCTGAAAGACAATCAAACTACGCTCAGCATCCGCTCCGCTGGTCAACCGCTGCAAGCCCTCTTGCACCGAACCGACGAAACAAAATACAAACATGGCCACCGCAGCCCCCGTGACCGTCAACAGTGTTCGAGTTCTATGCCGCCACAGAGTTTTAAGTACGTAGCGTGTCATGACGTCTGTCCCGCCTCGGCCAACTCTAGAAACTTCCCTCGGTCGAGAACCAACTGACGCGACGCAATAGCGGCAACATCTCGGTCGTGGGTCACCATGAGCAGAGTAATGTTGAGTTCTTTATTCAAGCGTTGCAACAGCACTTGCACTTGCTCGCTCGTTTCCGCATCCAGGCTGCCGGTCGGTTCGTCGGCTACGACAACCTTAGGATGAGCAACGATCGCACGAGCAATACCGACACGTTGCTCTTGTCCGCCAGAGAGCTGTCGCGGGTAGTGTTCGGCGCGGTCGCTCAGGCCCACCGCTTCCATGGCTAGCTCGACGCGCTGCCGACGCTGGGAAGAAGACAATTTCAGCAACAGCGTCGGAAGTTCCACATTCTCATAGGCAGTCAACACAGGGATCAAATTATGCGTTTGAAAGATGTAGCCGAGGTTAGCCGCGCGCCAGTCGGCCAACTTGCTACGAGACAATTGGGTAACGTCCGTGCCCGCCACCATGATCGTTCCTGAGTCGGGTCGATCGATGCCGCTGACCAGATTCAACAGCGTGCTCTTGCCTGTGCCGCTCGGCCCCATCAACGACAAGAACTCTCCCGCTTCAATGTTCAAATCGATGTTATCGAGTGGCGTAATCGTCTCGTCTCCTTTGCGGAAACTCTTGCTCACGCCGCGCAGTTCTACTAGCGCCATCTAGTTGACCCCCATCGTTTGATCGTCACCGGTAACATTCACGCGGCTGCCTGGCGACAAGCCTTCGAAACCGCTTACAATCAGTTTGTCCGTTGCTGTCAACCCGGAGCTGACCTCCAACAATCCGTCCGAACTTGGATCGCCAACTTTGACTGAGCGTCGTTGGGCATCATCATTTTCATCGACGATCCACACGAACGATCCAGAATCGCCAGATTGAATCAGTTGACTTGGAACCAACATCCGCTCGGCCTCCGTCGCCTCGCTCTTCGTCTGCTCGTTTTCAGGTGCTAGGAACGATGCCGTGACCAGCATCTCGGGACTAACCGTTGTCGGAGGATCGATGAGTTCGACTTTCACTTCCAAAGTATTCTTCTGGATATTTGCCGAGCTTGTCGATTGCAATACACGGCCACGAATTTTCTCCACAGCAGACGCTGTTTCAATCTCGACGGGCTGACCGCGAGAGACCATCGGCACATCTTCCAAACGTACGTCGGCTCGCACCTGCAAACGCCGCGGGTCATACATCTCCACGACCGTGCTACTACTCTGCCCTGCGGTCGTATCGAGCCCCATCACACGCGCTCCGGGCGCGGCGATCAGCCGCAAGATGCGCCCGTCCATGGGAGAACGCACTGTATTGCGCTCCAACGACAAATGGGCCTGTCGAAGTTGAAGCTTCGCTTCGTCGCGCAATGCGATTGCCGATTGCACTTTTGCGTCGGCTTCCTCCAATTGTCTCCGCTCCTCGATCAGCAGCGCATGTTGTTTGCGCAACGCCTCGACTTTACTTGACAATGCGTCGGCCTCGCGCTCTAAATTAGGCTTTCGCTGCTGTAGTTCCTCCATCCCGGCTCGCGCGGCGGCATGATCGCTTTCCGCCTGTTGAACGATTCGTCGCGCGATCCCCTCTCCGGCAGCGCGCTTACCCTCCAAGCTACTGATCGCGAACTTGAGTTGCGCTTCGGAGGCCGCAATCAGAAAAGGAATTTTCGCTAATTCTGTTTTCGTTTTTGCAAGCATGCTTTGAGCGTCAGCTAGTGGAACGAGCAAATGCACTGGATTGTCAAAGCGGACTTGCGCCGCATCACGTTCGGCTCGAGCGCGATTCAGTTCACCTTCACGAATTGCAAGTGTCGCTTCGGCTTGCTCCACGCGAAGCTCCGCGTCGATGGAAATCAGCTTCGCAATGGGCTCACCCTTCGCGACCGATTGCCCTTCAACGACTAGCAATTCGTCGATCACGCCGGGTGCCAGCGCCGCCACGCTCACTGCCGTAGGACGCGGCTCAATCCAGCCTGGCGCTTGGAACAGAGTCATTCCAGCCTGTTGGACGTCGCCGCGCTTGACGATCACTGGTACGACGGTCACCGGATGAGACGGCAGAAGTCGCCGGCCCGCAGCCACACCTAGCAAGGCTAGAAACCCCAGCAGGATGCCAATTGGCAATGCGTACCGAGTTATCCAACGTCGCGGGCGCGGCTTGCGCCCGGTCGATTCACCAAGTGGTGAACGATCGAGCGCAAGCTGACTGAGGTCGAGTGAATCGTTCATTTTAGTTCTGCCGTACAAAGACTTCGCTCGACGCGACGGTCAAATTGCCTAGGTCATCTCGCTTGGCTTTGCCTTTGACGACGACGGTCGAAAGTTCCTTTACATGGAGTAATTCACGAGCGTCAGCCGCAACAGGGGAGCCAGACTCGTCGACGATCTTGATCGTCGCAATATTGTCTTTCACTGCCTCCGATTCGCAGCAGTAGTCCCACGGCGTCGGGCAACCTTCATCGGCCGCGCAGTAGGGAACTTTGGCATCGACGATGGTAAATGCGGCCAAGCCATCGACAAACGGCTCGCTCGAACCACCGATAAGCCCCACCAGTGTCACGTCTTGACCATCCTCGATTGCCTGGCGCGCTTCGCCGACTGCGAGCGCACCGTCTGGCTCGGTATCGAGTACAAACTGGGAGCCTGGCGTTTCGGTTCCCACCTGCGATTCCGACGCGACTTCCGACGACTCGCAGCCAACACTCATCGCGCCTAGGCCAACCATCGCCAAACACAGCAACATTCTCATTTCAATTCTCCAAAAGTAAAAGTTTTGAGTCGAGCGGACAGGCCACCCGATTGTGACTGCCAACTTCCGACTCCCAATTCTCAACACTCCAACTCGAAAAAGGGCTTTGTACTAAACAGCCCTCAAACTGGTTGCGACCTCAGCTCGCAACGCCTTCAGCGCCGGGGGCAACGCACCCACCACGCCTAAACACATGCCAACGCCACATCCAATCAGGATGGCAACGCTGTCAATTCTCAAGACAAATGCCCCCATCGTAAAGCGCACCGCCAAGCCGTTGAGCATAGTGAGGGCCATCACTCCCGACAGTATCGATCCAGCCGCCGCCAATAGAACCCCTTCTTGAATCAAGCTGAGCAGGATGGCACGTCGGCGGTAGCCGATTGCTTGGAGCGTCGCGATCTCACGTGTTCTCCCCGCCACCGCGCCATACATCATGTTCAACCCAGCAAATACTCCAGCCCCCGAAACCAACAAGACCACAAACCATGCCAATATTCGGACAGGCTTGTAGTGTTGTTGCAGCGAGCCATAGTAGTCGGTTTCGCGAATCGCGCGCAATTCCAAGTCAGTGCGCTCTTTGCAAAACAGTTCCACTTCGGCGGACAAGCGTCCCGGTGACAACAGCATCGCCACCAAGCTCAGGTCTTGCCGTTTCGTCTGAGTCTGCAGGTTTTCGAGCCTGCACCAAACCTCTGATTCGTATGCTGCTCCGCCAGCGGCAAAACGTCCACAAATATTCCATTCACGTCCCTCAAACTCTATGCGCTTGCCTACCGCCAACGCATCACCTGAGCTACCGAGCTTTGCAGCGGCCAAGCGGCCTACGATCACCTCGCCATCGCCAGGCCACCTCCCTTCTACCAATTTAACGGAGCGGCGAACCAGCGGTGCGGTCCGCTCTACTCCACGAACCAGCCCCAGCCCCTCTGTATCGCCTTCCGACCTCACTCGCGTCCCGAGATACAACTCTGGCGAAACATGCGTAACACCAAAACGCTTCACCGTTCCATCCAGGCTGGCCGCCAACAACGAGGGGGTCCGCGCTGCAATGGACGAATTCTCTATATTCTCTTCAGAATTGACGGAATACACCAACACCACGTTCGCGTCTCCACTGACGGCCAGCGATCGTTCTAGTCCACGAATGAATCCGACGACGACGAACACCAGCATCACCACCGTCGCAATTGCCACGAGCGTCAATGCGGTTCGGGAGGGCCGCCGAGCCAAATTGCGAACACCGTACTCCCAAGGAAGCAACATAAGGCAAAGTGCTTTGCTAAATGGTGAATGGTAAGACGCGCGTTTACGATGATCGCGGATCGCCCCGTCGATCGATACTTATCGCGTCAAGTACGTCGTTAATATCTAGTCCAATGCCTAGCATGAAAGCGACTGACCGGCGGAGCGGTCAGCGACTAAGGCAGGATCGGCAACTTTATATCAGCCAAGATTGATGCGCAATGCGCGCATCGCGGCCGCAGAGAATCTGCCAAGGAGAGGCTAAAGAACAGCGCATTAAGAATTCGAGGTGTCGAGCTGCGTCGTGTCCCGCGATAGCGCGAGTGGCCATAATCGGTGCTGCCGAACCGAACATCGGCTTGGAATCCAAGCGTTGACTAAGCTGCTCTACTTCTGCTTCGACAACAGCCCCTTCACAAATACAAGCTTGACAATGGCAGTCATCCTCACGGGGGGACGGAGCATCTGACGGGGGCAAGTCCGAGTTCGGTGAGTCTTCGCAATGCGAGCAACAAGAACAGGCTGGCGATGCGCTCACCTCACCATCGGCCACATTCGCACTACACGACAGGCATCGCAGCGGACACGTCAAGACGCTAGCGACCAACAGCAGGACTAGAAAGGGGCTTTTCATAGCCAACATTATAGCGGATTCATGTTTCCCTGACAACATCGACGCGTTTTCCGGTTTGCATTGGGGTGCATGATTGCGGATATGGCTAGCAAACAGTGCGCATCACGGCAAACTGCCCGACAGGTACGCTTCCGGCTTTCATCGATCGAACTGCCAACGATCAAGACAGAAAAACAGGGGCGAGGATATGGGCACCCCATTATTTTCTTAGTCCCCACCTTCTTGTCTGGAGCCTCTTGCACTTCGAGCTCCAATGGTATCGCCCTACACTCCTGGTCATGGAGTACAATGCTGACTAACCAATGCTTCCCATTTCAGCGGACCTAGAATGCAATGCCATCCTACATAAGATTCATCCTGTACCTGATTGCCGCCACAAGTTGGGGGGCGAATGGTTTCGCAACAGACGACACGGCCAAGCAAGGAAATGAACGCTTCACTCAGGCGGACAATCGAACATTTAAGAGTTTCGATCCGCTGCGGGAGCAGACGTGGCAGCATCCCTACTTTTTTATGCAACTCGCCGACACGCAGTACGGGTTTTTCAATGAGAATAAGAGTTTCGAGCAGGAAGTGGCTCTGGTCGAAAAAGCGGTAGAGCACATCAATCGCCTTCATCCTCGCTTTGCGATTGTGTGTGGCGACCTGACCAATGCCACGCCAGAGCATGCGCGCTACCGCGCTCAGGTCGCACAATACAAACATGATTTCTCCAAAGTGGATCCCGACATTCCGCTCGTGTGTGTCTGCGGCAATCACGACGTTGGAAATCGTCCTACCGCCAGTTCAATCGCCAGCTATCAGGAGAACTTTGGAGACGACTACTTTTCGTTTTGGACCGGTGGGGTATTCAATATCGTCCTGAATTCCAGTGTGTTAAAAGATCCAAGCGGCGCTCCCGACGTTCTGGCTGCACAACAAGTCTGGCTTTCGAAGCAGCTCGGTGCTGCGAGAGACGTTGGGCCGAACCATATCCTTCTTTTCCAGCATCATCCGCTGTTTCTTACGCAGGCAGATGAGCCGGATCAATACTTCAACATCCCGCTGGAGCGGAGAACTCCACTGCTGGATCAATTGAAACAGGCAGATGTCCGTGCAGTGTTCGCTGGACACTACCACCGCAATGCGTATGGCCTTGCGGGCGACATGGAAATGGTCACCACCGGCCCAGTCGGCCGGCCGCTAGGTGAGGATCGATCCGGTTTTCGCATTGTTAGCGTGTATGAAACCAAGATTGAACACAAGTATTGGGCGATGGACGAAGTACCGGAGACAATTAACTTAGCATCTCAGGGTCAAGCCAACTCTACGCCCAATCAAAAACGGCCCAGCAGTGAAGTTAAACCAAAGCCGATCGCTAAATCCTCGCTTCAAAGAAATGTCTTCAATCGTGACGCCCCAGGAATTCCTATCATTTTTGAGGCAGGCATGGGGGACGATCTGTCAGTTTGGGACAACGTGATCGCTAGGTTGCCACCGAAGAATCGCGCTATGGTTTATTCCCGCCATGGCTACGGCGAAAGTCCTAGCTCGGACGAGCCCAGGGACGCAGAGCACATCATCAGCTCGATGCATCGCTAACCGGTGAGAAAATTGCGCCCGAGTTGACAGCTTTCGCAAAACTCGTCTCTCCCAAGGCACTTCGAATGGAATATGATCTGCGCACCAGGAGTTATCAGCAAATGATCGCATTGCCGGCACTTCCCGATATCCCTCTGGCGGTGATTTACGGCGGAAAAACCATCGACGAAGCAACGGTCGATAAACGGAATGCAATAGATGCCGAGTCTCTGGCAGACCTGAATATCCAATTTGCGCGTGGACAAGAAGAACTCGCTGAACAAGCCTCCGCTTCTCTGGTGTTAGTCTCGGAAATTCACGGCCATGACTTACATAAGAGCGACCCAGAAATAGTGGTCAAAGCGATAGACTTCGTACTTCAACGTCAAGCTCGCAAAAATTGAGCGAAAGCACTGCTAGCTCGCTCACAACCGATATCAACTATGAAGTTCGATTGCAATAGAAGTCATCGAGCAATTCAAAAACCTCGGGCCACTGATTCTCAAGTTCCGCCGGTTGTTCAAAGTAGCTTTCACTGGCGACCGCGAAGAACTCCGCCGGGTTGGTCGCGCCATAGCAATCGAGCACCGTGGGAATTCCCAAGTGGCATTTGTGAGTTAGCTCGTCAAAAGCTGCCGGCATAATGCGACTCCACTTGCGCGCGCTGTCTGCAGATTCGAGGGTGGGAAATCCATCCGCGTGGCTGCCATTGCGCATGTCGAGTTGATGCGCGAATTCATGGATCACGACATTTCTTTGAGGATAGTGATCACGTACGTTCTCAAACACTTCATTCCACGACAGGATGACGGGGCCACGGTGCCAGGCTTCGCCAAGCCTACCAGAGTTTCCCTCGACAATGACACCACCGGCCAACTGCGTCTGCGATTTTGCCATATAGGCCGTGGGATAGATCAGTATGGACAGCACGGCATCGAAGTATTCTGCTTCGAAATGGGCTGTCATGCGAGCTATTTGCGCTGCGATGGTCACGCGATGTTCATCGGACACCGACAAACCGCCACAGCCTTCCCAGTTCTTCTCTGCAACCAGTACCTGTATCGACCGACGAATTTTGGTCTGTTGTTGTTCGCTGAGCGACTCCAAGAACTTCGCATTGAACGCGAGGATATCCTCCCAATCCGAAGGAAAGGGTTTCGCTGCGAGCCGTCGCCGCTTACTTTTTCGAAGCCAACCGAACACGATCTTGGATCTGCCTAACTCGAGTTATTCGACGGTAAAGAAAAAACCGACACTTGTTTTCGGACGCTATGGTTACGGCCGCGACAAAGCACTTTACCAAATGCCAGGCTATCGCAAAGTTGCAAGTAAGCCTAAGAACCGAAACTATTTCTTCCCCGATGCTTTGCCACTAAGGGGTGAGGTCACTTTTGGAGCAACCTTACGCTCTCGTCGCCCAGCGGATACCTTTTGGCTGGCGATTTGCGTTATTGTATAATCGCGAGTGTCAACCGTTTGCATACTCAGCTCATAAGACCCATAGGACGACGATCGCCATGACATCGATACTCAGAAATCTATTACTGCTCTTGCTGCTCGGTGCATCCATTGCGCCTAGTCTGGTCCACTCAGCGGATCGGCCCAATGTGATCTTGATCATGGTCGATGACTTTGGATACGAGTGCGTTACGTCCAACGGTGGCCAGTCGTATCAGACTCCCAATATCGACCGACTGGCAGCCAGTGGGCTACGATTCGAAAACTGCCACGTGCAGCCACTGTGCACGCCCACCCGCGTTCAATTGATGACCGGCCGGTATAACATTAGCAATTACGTGCAGTTCGGCAACCTGCCGCGAACGGAGACAACCTTCGGGCACCTGTTTAAGAATTCAGGCTACGTCACGGGCATCTGCGGAAAATGGCAGCTCGGAAAGGAAGCCGATGCGCCGCAACACTTTGGTTTTGATGAAGCACTATTGTGGCAACACACGCGCCGCCCTCCGCGGTATGCCAATCCTGGTCTGGAACACAACGCCGTCGAGATAGACTACTCGATGGGAGAGTACGGCCCCACGCTCATCAACGACTTTGCGTTGCAATTCATAACCAAGAACAGAGCGCAGCCATTTCTCCTGTACTACCCAATGATCTTGACTCACTCACCATTCCAACCCACGCCTGATAGCTCAGACTGGGACCCAACGATCAGCAGCGAAAAGAAACAGAGAGCCATCGAACACTTCGCAGATATGACCGCTTACACCGATAAAATGGTCGGTCGCATCGTCGCCAAATTGGAAGAGCTTGGCATCCGCGACAACACGCTGTTGCTGTTCTTGGGAGACAACGGAACTCAGCGAGATGTGACCAGCCGATTCCAAGGGGAGCAATACAAGGGAGGCAAAGGCTTGACCACTTCCCATGGCACCCACGTACCACTAATTGCCAGCTGGCCTGCCGCCACAAAGGGGATCGATCGCGTATGCGCAGACCTAGTCAGTAGCACAGACTTCTTACCTACCATCTGTGAGGCCGCCGGAATAAAAATCCCCGACAATATTGACGGCGTTAGTTTTCTTCCGCAATTGCACGGTGAATTGGGCACACCTCGCCAGTGGCTTTACACCTGGTACTCGCCAAGGCAACGCATGGACTTGACGGTGAAGGAGTGCGCCTTCGACCAACAGTTCAAGCTCTATCGCACGGGTCAATTCTATGATCTCAGCCTCGATGCCGATGAAGAACAGGATTTACAAGCGAAGGAACTCGACGAGGACACGCTAAAAGCAAAAACGAAATTGCAAGGAGTGTTAGAGCATTTCAAACATGCTCGGCCAGCCGCACTGGATCGCCAATTTAAACAATCCAGAGAGGGCGAGGGGAGTGATTCATGAATAAGCCTTTCAAAAAAAGAAGCGGTTAAACTAACTCGGCGAAGCATGGTGCCGTCAGGCGGCCATGAGCATTTCTGCAAAATGAATCCGTAGGAATCTTGAGGAACTGGCTTTCCAAAGTATCCACTGAAATTTGCCAAGTTAGCAAGTTAGCAAGTTAGAACTCGGGCCAACCGGCTATGCTTGTGCTAGATCAAGATCGTACTACAATCTTCCGATACCTTTCGATCATATCTAGTCTTTTCAATGACATTATTTTCAATCTATATTAGCGTATTGTCAGCGTTGTTCAAATCGTGGTGAAGTTTGCCTCGAAACGCAATGGGAAGCCAGATGAGTCCGTCCGGAATCCCAAGAACGGATTGGCTTGTCGTTTGGCCTGCGTGCAATAGTTGATGCGCCAGGTCACTGTCGGCCCAAACCACTGAGAAGGAATAATTCGTTTGAGCCACAAGAAGCCCTCTGTGTCCGCACCGAAGCAAGACGAACCGCCTCCAGACTTTGCGAAAGCGCTTGAGCTTGCCAAGCAAGCAATGAGCTACATCTCGAAGTTCCGTACCCCTCCGACCCCCGCAATTTACCAACTCTGGTATCGTTACACGGAGGGGCGAAATCTAAAACTACGCGATGAATTGTCTGGCATCGTCGATGCCGACTCAGTGTCTCTTTCGCAGTTACAAGAAATCAGTCAGCGATACTTTCCCGAAGTAGACCAGCCGGAGGTACCGCAGCGTGCTGCTAGCGCGCTGATCCATGAAATCGAAAAACTGCAACTGGTCGTTCAAGATCAAGGCGACGCGGGCCGCAAATTCGGCCAAAGTGTAAACGCCACGCAAGAAGAACTAAAGCGAATCCCCATCGACTCGCGGATATTGCAGCAGAGTATCGAACGAGTCCTAGCAAGCAATGCTCAGATGCAGGCTCGGCTGGCAGAGACCGACGCTCGATTGACCAGTTCACAACAGCAGATTCAATCGCTCCAACGCGACCTGCACGAAGCTCAGAAGGCAATGTTCGTAGACCCTCTCACCGGACTTGGCAACCGTCGACTGTTCGACGTGACCATTGATCAAATTATAGAGAGCGCCACGCAGTCGCGGATCGAGGAAAAGTCGCATTGTGTCTTGAGCCTACTGGACATAGATGGCTTTAAGCGGGTCAATGATACCTTTGGCCATGCAGCGGCGGATCGGGTGCTCCAGTTCGTAGCGGAGAACATGCAGCGATTGGCGATGGAAGCATCGATCGCAAGACTTGGCGGAGACGAATTTGCCGTGTTGCATCGCGTCGAGTCTTTTGAGCAAGCCGACCGGCTCGCCCAAGAATTGCGTGATTTCTTTGACGGCACGGAACTGACATTGCAACCCAAAAACCTAGCGATAGGGCATCTGACTGCCTCGTTCGGCGTGGCCGTACTTCGTGGCGACGATGATCGCCAGAGTTGGTTTGATCGAGCAGATAAACTCCTCTACGGTGCTAAACATGGAGGCCGCAATCAAGTGCTCTGCGAGCCCGCGCTTGGGCGATAACCCGCCGAGGCGCTCGGAACATCACCACTCGCATCGCCCCACTCATCTAGTGGACAGCGGCTGGTCATCCTGGTCGGGCGAAGAGTCGGGCGATTCGCCGTGATGGCCGAGTCTTAGGCTAGCGAGAAGCAGCCCCAAGTGTTGTTAGTGGCCAGCGAGGCCGACGCTGGCTGTCCTTCTGCGGCTGGCCCCCAACAGCTCGGGTGGCTATGATGATGAGGGAGGCAAATGCGAATGATCGAGGTGAAGTACACGGGCGACGCCCTCTGGCAAAGGATTGAGAACGCAGTGGAAGTCGTCAGAGACAGAATGCGTAGAGTCGTCAAGGCACTCAACGAGGCCCAGATTCCCTACGCAATCATCGGCGGCAATGCTGTCCAGCACTGGGTGGCTCAAGTGGATGAGTCCGTGGTCCGAAATACGCGCGATGTGGATATCATCCTCAACGAGTCCGATCTAGCTGTAGCCACCGAAGCTCTGGCCAAAGTCGGATTCATCTACCGGCGAGCCGCGAGCGTGTCGATGTTCTTGGACGGACCTGGTGCGAAAGCGCGGGATGCTGTGCATGTGCTCTTCGCTGGCAAAAAGGTGCGCGAAGAGTATGCCGAACCGGTTCCTAATATCGACGAGTACGCCCTAATCGATGACGCGCGGACGCTGCCCTTGGACAAGCTCGTCAAGATGAAGCTGACGTCATTTCGGAGAAAGGATCAGGTTCACATCTTGGACATGATCTCAATTGACCTGATCGACGAAAGTTGGTTGTCGAAGTACGACGACCCCATCCGTTCGAGATTGAAAGAATTGCTCGACGACCCTAACGGGTAACATCAACTGATTGAAAACTAATGTTCTCTGAGTCCCCATGGAGTCGCAAGACAATCTGATCAAACTTCAAGAGGAATACTATTTAGTTGGTAGCCTGCGCGAGGATGCGAAGATCCGCTATTGGCATACCAGTAGCTTGGACCAGCCGTGGCGGAACTACTATGACAACGTCTTGCTTCCTCAGGGTAATTATGCAGGACGTATTTGCCGAGATGATTCAGGATTCTTGCTGTGGAATTTCTTCACTGAAAAAGTTGCTGACCGAACGTCAAACAATCTCATGCCCCCCCCCAAGCGTCTGCACGTCGATGGTGACGGGCAACTTCGGGCGGCTACCTATGAACAGTTCGACCAACGCGTGATCGGTTTGCTGAATTGTCGCTGCCTGCGCCCGCTAAAGGACAATCGATCTGAATCGCAGCAATTCTGCCAGACCGACCGTAGTACGCTGCGGATTGCCAGCGAAGCGGGCTTTCAGGCATACGTGTTCGAGGAAGACATCGACAGTTTTTGCATGACGGCCAAGTTGTCCATGGCAGGAGTTGGCAAATGCGGTTTGATTTGCCGCGTCGATGGTGAGAGCCACGATGGCTACTATTTCTCATTGGATTTGCTTAAAGGGTTAGTTCAATTGCGAGCGTGGGGGACTGGACCGCTGCGTTCGGGCGAGCACATGATGCAGTTCAAGTCGTTACAGACGGGCAATTGGTACGACTCGGGGCCTCGCGAATTGCGCATCAAGCTGTTGGCCTTTGGCAGCTACATCGAGCTAAGCATCAATGGGAATGTGATTCTTTCGCTAGCCAATGACAGCTTCACTCGCGGGCTGCTCGGATTCTACGTCGAGACAGCCGAATTGCTTGTCGAAGACTTGCAAGTTCAACGACTCGCACCGCCTACTCAAACCGACGAACATTTGGCGACGGGTTAGCTAGCCTAGAAATCGGGAAAGTTATGGAACGCTTCACGTCGTTTGATTTGGTGTACGCTTGACGTTGACCACGCATCACATAAATGATGCGAGTAAATGACGCGAGCGGGGAGGGCTTAATCCCAGATTATTTTATTCATGAGTGACTAATACGATGTGTGTCGTACCCTCCCGAATGCGGGAGCGTCGCGAGTAATGCGAGCGGGGAGGGTCAACTTTACCATACTTCTCCCCTCCGCTCGCCGACCAACTACGCCGGTGCCCGCCGCGACTCCCTCAAAGGGATTACATGATTAATCTAAGTCTACCGCAAGCACCTTCCCGCGACGCTTGGACGTCGCGGTCGGCGCATCCGTTGCGGGTCGGTTAACCTGCGAGGATTGATCGGCCGAGCGCTCGATGCGGCCAATGGCGCAATTCTGGCGTAACCCATTCCCATCCGAGCCGATACCGAGCGAACACGCACCGTGTTGTTCATCATAGAAGTCGACGTGTTGACGCGACGAGCCTTTAGCGACGCGCTTCGTCTCCGCGTCGCCCCGGTTGGTGCAGTCATAGGGTTGCTAACTCGAATTCAAGTTTAAGCAACGGAACGGCCGCGCACTGCATTGGCGATCATGCTGACCACAAACAGTACCAAGAACAGGAAGAACAGTATCTTCGCTATAGAGGCTGCTCCCGCTGCGATACCACCGAAGCCAAATACTGCTGCGATAATTGCCAATACAAAAAAGGTTAGTGCCCAAGACAACATGATTTATCTCCCTATCAACGAGTGTAGTTTGGCATCGGAACACACGGTGTGAACGACGTCCGCTTTCAATTGAAGGAAATAGGGTTGCAATGCGCGTACCAAATGTCATTCTCGTTGGAAAGTCGAGAGAATGCGTTTGAAGCCAACGCTTGTTGAGGGCTATTCTTTCAGATTGCATGCTCAGCAACCGCTCAGCAATGACTGGCGAGACTACGACTAGCGGGACTACGCTGTGATGAACGGGGCTACGAGTCGAGCCGCCGCGCGAGCTCGCGTTCTAGCAAAGCGACATTGCGCATGTTCGACTTGAACGCCGCATCGAAAAGATCGCCGATCAGCGGGATTGCCCCAATGGTTACATCGGCACCAAGATTGGCCAACATCCGCGCAAGCACACGCTTGCGCACTCCTAATCGCATTGCATAGCCGACAATGGAAGCGGAAGCTATTCCCGTAGTGACATCCCCCACGCCAGGAATCAATCCAATTATATTGTCCCAACCGATGCGAAAGTTGGTTCCTGGTACTCGGAAGGCATTGTCCAGGAGAGTGGCCAGTGCGCGTATTCGCTGCAGGTGTAAGCGCAGGCTTTCAGTATTGATCGGGGCTTTTTCGTGGTCATTCATGGCATTGGAAGTCATTAGCGGGTGACGCTTAGAGACTCTTGATGCGCTTGTGCAGCCCAAAATGCATCGCCAACAAACATGGATATGGCCCCAGGTACGACCTCGAACTCGACGGGCTCCTCTTCGATCACTTCACCGTCAATGGTAAATCGCATGCTCGGTTCGGAATGCAGCAGCAGTCGTCGCACTTGGCGATAGATCACCTGCTCGCACTCGAGGTAACTCCCCAGCAGTGCCTGGGAAACAATATCGACGATGTCTAAGATGGTGCCATCGCGTATGATGATCACATCCAATAGCCCATCATTGGGTGCAGCTTTCGGGGCGACGGCAATTCGCCCAGCATTGGTTTTCCCGTTAGCGACCAGAATCGCCCAACAGTCTATGGCGGAGAATTGTTCCGAGTCGCACTGTGCGTTGATGTGAAAAGTTTGCAGGTCTGCCAGTACAGGCAAGCCCCCACGCAAGTAACAGAAAGCTCCCCAACGCGTCTTCATGTCATCCGTCAACTCCTCGGAGACTCGCACGCTGTTGCCACCCGCGGCGATATTTGCAAAGTAGCGTTGGAAATTGTGAGCGTGAATCTTGACCACATCCATTGGCAAGAACTGATTGGTATAGCTCAGCTCTAATGCTCGACCAGCGTCATCGGGTAGTGTCAATGTTGCAGCAAAATCGTTGGCGGTCCCCAGCGGCAAGATTGCAAGACGTGGACGACGCGCTGTCTCAATATGCATGAGCGCGTTGACAACTGCGTTGACTGTCCCATCTCCACCTGCGGCCAAGACGACTTCGCAGCCATCCTCAACGGCTTTTGCAATCCGAGCCTTCAAGTCGCCATCGCGCGTCAACTCATAAAGTTGAGTCGAGTCGCAGATTCGGTCGTGGTCGAGCAACCGCTGGAAGGCGACTGCCTTTCCCGAGCCGCCATTCCAGATCATCAGTCGCCGCATGGTATTGAATCCACTCTTAGTTATCCGCCTTTTCGAGTTGATCGGCTTTACGCTCACCGGCCTCTTCGACAGCATCCGCTTTCGCTTCTCCAGCATTCTCGATGGCGTCGGCAACGTTTTCTCCAGCCTCGGTTTCTGCAGACCCCGTAATGGTCTTGCCGTCAGCCGTACGGACATCGTCAGCGGCTTGGTTGGCTTCTTCTCGAATATTGTCTGCACTTTGCTCAGTAGCGTCCCGCACAGCATCGGCTTTTTTGTCCATCATACTCTCATCACAGCCAACTGCAGACAGAATGGCAACCAATCCCAGCAGGGGTAGATAGCTCTTCATCATTTCGTTCCTTTTTCCAAACAGATTCTAGCGTTCAATGCTGAGCACACTGCCACAGCTTGTAAGACAACCATACGACATGGCAAACGTAGTGCCAAAAGAGGACACCGACGTTGGTTGTCCTGAGATCAATCAGCTAGTAGAGTCGCCATGCTTGAGAGTGATAGTTTTTCAATCATCGTGCATGGTCACCGTTCAGCTCGAAATTTGACCGCTCGCAATTCCCGCTACCTTAGATTCCGCTTGTTACTCTGCTAACAGATTGGCGCCCACCTCCGGCTTGCGTGCCTCGCGGGCTTGTTCTTCCAGGGCAGCCTGTTCGCTTCCTAATCCGTCCTCAGCAGTCGTCGATTGTGAACGATCCTCAGCATGTTTACCGGCCCGCGGCTCGATGACGCGAAGTGCCTGATCCACCTCTACCGATTCGTCGATCATTCTCACTGGTACTCCCTTGGGGAAGATCACTTCACGCGATTCGTCAGGCATCGTCATACCCGCGTCTTCAATGGCCAGTTTTGTCAATCTTATAATAGAAGAACGCACTTTTAACTTGCTGTGCACATGAGCGTTGATCCAAAAATAGACTCGCAAGTTGACGGTGGACGCTCCAAGCTCTTCGACCAGTACCATCGGCTCGGGCGTCTTCAATACCGCTTCATGTTCATGCAAGACGTTCAATATCGTCTCCTGGGCCTTAATGGTGGGGTCGGCATAGTCAATCCCAACCGCAAAGTCACAGCGCATGTTCGGATTCGCCGTGAGATTGAGAATTATGTTTTTGTAGATCGATGAATTGGGGATCTGAACGTGATTACCCTCGGGTGTCATCAACAGAGTGCCGCGAGCGGTTACGCTTTGCACTATCCCCACGTTCTCCTCGACTTCAATCAAATCGCCCAGGGCAAACGGCCGTTGGATACTGATGAGAATGCTCGCCAGAAAATTCTCGGCAATGTCGCGAAAAGCGATTCCGAGAAACAGTCCGATCAAGCCAGTTCCTCCCAATACCGTAGCGGCCATCTGCGTCAAACCGGAGACACGCAGCGCCAAGTACAAACCGAGCAAGAAAACCGGAATAGCGACTGCCCGCGAGAACACTCCGATCAGCAGACTGTTTTTCACGCGACGCCTGAGCAGACTCCGCGCCAGCCAAGTTGACCAGCCAGCAGCAAACCACGTCGCAATTAGCAGCACCACGGCCAGCCCCAGCAATGGGAGCATCTGAATCGCTTCGCGGCCCAGCTTCCGGATCTCGCTCCAGGCAGGCGTCATGTCCCACATCGAACGCTCAGTGACTTCGATCCGATTGACCACAGCCACCACGTCTTGAGTGTTTCGCGCCAGGTCTCCTGCCCAAGTGCGGTAGTCGGATTGATGCGTCAAACCGCGCAGAAATACGACCCCTTGGTCGACGCGCACCACCGGATTTTCAAACCAAGTGGTCGCCTCAAGAATATCAGTCAAGCGCCGAGCGATCTGATCATCTTCCGCGATGGGTTCAATCTCGACCTTGGGCGCGCTGGCACTCTGCGTGTCTTCCTTGGCCGTTCCTTCATCTATCGTTGCAGGGTCAGACCTGCTTGACGACTCGGGCTGTTCAGCATTAGCGCTGGGAGGGCTCGGTTTTGCCGGCGGTTGACCACCCTCTTGACCGTCAACCCAAAGTGATCCAAGCGTCATCACAACAACCCATGCAACGGTAATTGTTGGCAGTGAAAACGGGAGTCGGGCGCGGCAAAGGTGATCAAGCATAGTGATTTGTACCATTCAACTCTCCATAGTGGTCGGTACACTTCGTGTGACCGTGCCCAGTGAAACCCAGGATGTCGTGCTCCGGCGGAGGGCACAAACGACTGTGCCTACTACTTTGCAAACTAGCGCAATGAGCCATGTCCCGTCGTACCAGCAAACGGCGCACCTAGTTGGCACCTAATTTGCAGCTTTTTGTCATTCGCCCCTTGCGATCAAATTTCGTTGTGCGCGATGGTTCGCCTCACTTTGATAGCAATTAGAAAAACTCGTGAACCAAGGAACGAGACAATGATTCGCTTGCAGTGTCTTTTTATGCTCATGTCGCTAGCACTTCTAGGCTGCACCCAACCAGGTGCAGAAGTGTCTTTGACAGGTTCGACTGATCAGGAAGTTGCCCCGGCGGCTACAAGTTCCACGACCGACGCCACGTTAACAGAGAATGCCGCCAGGAAATCGACTATTCAACACGCTCAAGATATCGTTGAAGGAAATGCAACGGATGTCGCCGAGCGCGACCAAGCAATCGAGTTGCAGTCCCCCCGCGTGGTACAGAAGCCCGTGATGACGCATGCGGAAGAAGATGCCCACCAAGTCATGCATGCCGTGTGTGTTTTGCAACCGGTCGGTAACAGTAAGGTTTCAGGAACGATTCGCTTTGATCGCCAAGGGGAGCAACTTCATGTAACGGGGACCGTCAAAGGACTTAGTCCAGGCAAACACGGATTTCACGTTCACGAGTTCGGTGACCTGCGCGATATCGAAACCGGAAAATCTGCCGGCGGACACTTCAATCCGACAGGAGCACCCCACGGTCATCAAAAGGGTGACAACAAGGAACGCCACGCTGGAGATTTTGGCAATATCGAAGCCGGAGCTGACGGAGTCGCCAAGATCGATTTCTCCGATAGCGTCGCTTCGATCCAGGGCGATCACTCCATTATTGGACACGGCATAGTCGTTCATGCCGATGAAGACAAATTCACTCAACCCAGCGGAGACGCAGGCCCGCGCGTCGCCTTCGGCGTCATCGGAGTTGCCAACCCCGAAGAAAAGTAGGGAAAATCCCCCAAGTCCGCCCTGTGTGGGCTCAGTGCCTCTGTGTGTTGATCGTCACGCTGTAAGGAAATTCCAATGAATGCCATTTGTACTTGTCCGGAATGTGGAATCGAAGTCATCGAGGATGTGGCGATTTGCCCGCATTGCAATGCCGTAATTGGCCCAGCCACAAAGGCAGAGATCGCCGAGCATCGCGTTCCCGAGCTAGATGAAAACAGTGGGCGAGACGTCGAACAGTCCATCGAAGGCTGATCACTCCACTAGCAAAGCGAGAATTGTCTGGGCATAAAGGCGGTGGCCATAATCGTTGGGATGATTGAGGCCATTGCCAGTTAAATCAAGGTCATGCTTGCGCCGCAGAAGCTCTTGCCAGACTGCACCGACGTCGGCCAGCGCAACGCCTGGCTCCACAAACTCTCTTAGCTGATCGCGATATGCAGCAAACATGTCGCGCGGGGTGTGTATCCATTCGATATTGCCCAGCATGGGTGTCACCATCAGTATTTCAATGGTCGAGTCGAACTCATGGACACGCCGGATAAAATCTTGCATGCGATCGTGGAACCACTGAGGATCGCGCCTGCCGACGTCGTTCATTCCATATGCGACGATGATGAAGTGAGGCTTCTCGGCTAATAATGCGTTTAGATCGTCCAGCCCATTTTGAATGCTCCAGCCGCCGACGGCTCGATTCTTGAGCTCAACAGGCGCATCGTAGCGAAACCGCAATTGTTGCTCGACCAACTGTGGAAAGGCTGGTTGCAGTGGTTCGACGTTATTGAGTCCCGAAGCGTCTCCACCAGCAGCGATACTGTCACCACTACATCCGATAATTAACGGTTGCTTCGTTCGCAGGCGTTCGAGAGTGCGCGGCAAGAGACTTTTGTCGAAGTGCGGTATTGGTTGCTGCCAGTCCGCCTTGCCGCGCCGATAGGTAACTTCGATTTGATGATCATGAAACCAACGATGTGGTCCATAAAGCAGCGCCTGTTCCGGATGCCCGACGCGATGTTTGTAGCTATTGGGGGAATCGACGGGCGGGTATAACTGGTCCATGCCTATACGCGGTGCGCGGCTGTCACCCGGCAATGTGAATGCTCCCGTTTCCTTGTCGACCTGCAAGCCGGTAGAATCGGTTAAAGCTACTTCGCGGTTGGAACTGACGATCGATATGATCTCTTCAACAGGGAATGCCAAACGACCCGCGAGTGGTCCATCCGACTCGGCTTGGAGAAGCGTTACGCTTTCACCGTAGATTGTTTGGCTCGTCCAAGGTGGAGCCAGCAAGTGCCAGCGTCCAACTCCATCGGGATCGGGGCGTTCAGTAGCCGCTGCCGCATTCGACGTTGGCGGCGCGGTCGATTGTAGAAATGCGATCAAATCGCGGCGATCGGTGGGATTCAAGATGTCGAGTATCCCTTCAGGCATCATCGACACTTCCGACCCGCGTCGCTCTTCGATACGATCGTGCGGGATCGTCACCTCGTCGGTGGCCGTTTTCAATCGGATACTCTGCGGATTCTCTTCCGCTATGATCCCATTGAGGATGCGTCCATCATCGAGCAACAGCATGACCATGCGGTAATCGCCGGGGACGATGGCATTGGGATCGATGATGTTGTCTAACAAGTAATCGAGGTTGTGACGTTGTCCTCCGGTCAACTCGGGACCGATACTTCCACCTTGCCCAAACAATTTGTGACACGCACCGCACGTTTTCTGGTAGACGACCTGTCCAGCCCGCGCGTCGGCGGAGGCCAACAAGTCGGGCGCAAATTCGAGTCGATACTGCGCGATCTGCCCAGCTTTTGTTTCCGATACCGGGCGGACCTTGCCCCACACCGTCTCCAATCGCTGACTGAGAGCCTGATCGCCGAGCGTTTGTAGTTGTCGAATGACCAACGACGAAACATCGCCGCGCGGTAGTTCGCCACTTTCAATGGCGTCCAAAAGCTTGTTGGCATAGGGCAAACGCGTCGTCAGTGCGTAGACAATCTCCTGCTTCTCTTCGACGTTACTCTCGGAGTACACCAACAACAAGCGCGTCGCAATGTCGTCCCCGCCTACGGCAGCAAGCGTTCGAATGGTAGCCCTGCGGAAATCGGTATCCAGACTTGGATCCCCCAGAAGCTCGACTAGCTGCGGCTCCATCGAGTCTGCTTGCCGTGCTTCGAGCAATCGTAACGCATCCATTCGCTGTTGCGTGCTGGCCGAGCGATCGACTAGCAGTGTGCGATATTCGGCCAAGGCCTGATTGTCTCCAAACAACGTGCTAAGCTGTCGCGACAATTCTCGCACGACGGCGTTAGGATTCCCCTTCAGTCGAGGATACGTGTCGCTCCAATCTTTGGGAGCCGGAAGGCTGAGCACGCCCAGCTTGGCTGCTAACACACCAGCCAAGCTGGCAGCAATCCAATCGCCTTGTGGGTCCGTATTCCATGCCCGAGTCAATTGTTCGAGGCCACCGTCAAGCGACACCAAGCGACGAGCGATCAAACGCTGCACCAACGGCGACTTGATACTAGTAAGCTGCTTTAGCACCCACTCGGTGTGCGAGACTACCAGCGGTTCAACCGCATACCACTTCAGAGTTGCCAGCAATTTCGCATCGGCCGATTCATGATCAGCCTGAGGAGCATGATCGCTCTCGTGCGCGTCGGCGGCTAGTTGCAGAAGTCGAGCTAGAATGGGCTGGACATCGTCGGCAAACCCTAAACGGATCCGGCGTTGACATGTCGATGCTAGCGAGCGCTCGATTAAGGGAGTGAGATGGTCAAGTTGCCCAGCAATCGACTCGCGCAGCTCAGCAGGCCAGCCAACGGCTTCATCTGCCGCAAATTGGATCGTCCAGAAACGGACCCACTCGGGCGCATCGATGTGATCCAATTGGGCAGCACGGATCGCGTCCATGCCACCGACCGCGTAAATCGCCCACAGCTTTCGTACCGCCTGCCGGTCATTCTCGGGGCGCAAGTCATTGAGCAGTGTTAGTACCTCGTGTGCGGTCGCCGACAGTACTGCAGAATCGGTGGCTTGAGTTTTCGGATCGCCCGTTTCGAAGCCGGCTATTCGACTTTCCGCGCATCGTTCTTGCAATTGTCGTCGCGCTTGGCGACTGAGCCACTCATTGCGCGAGAACTGCATATCGGCCAATTCAGCCAACGACGCTTGCGACACGTCGGCGACTGGTGCAGGGGACTCGCCATAGGCGATGCGAAAGACACGGCCGTTGGACGCATCGACCACTTCGTAGTTGTGGCACTCGCCGGTGTCGGTCCAATCGGTGACGAACAGGCTGCCATCGGGAGCCGATTTGACGGCGATACCTCGAAACCAAGGGTCATTGGCATGTACAAAGTCTGCTGTGTGCTGGCCTTGATAGCTAGCACCGTCGAGCTGGAGGCGATCCCGATTGAGCCGATTGCCATGAATGTTGCTCATGAATACGCTGTTTCGATACTCGGCGGGGAATTGATCGGCCAAGTAAATCGCGCAACCCGAGTGAGCATGGCCGCCGCCCGCGTCATCGTGCGCAGTGCCACCTCGAGCCGTGGTCCAGTGACCTCCGCCCCAGTGAATATGATCGGCGCAGCTCGGGAGCAATTCATACGCATACGGATTGAGATCTTGTCCAAACATGCGATCGTAGTGGGCTCCAGGTATAATATGAAACAAATGCTTGATGACGCAGTTGGTGATGAAGGCCTGGCCGAATTCGTCAAAGTCTAAACCCCAAGGGTTGGTCGAACCGCTGGCCACCACATCGAAAATCTGACGTTGTGGATGGTAGCGCCACACTCCACAATCCATCGGTGTCCGCTGGGCGTCTGGCGTTCCTGGGCGACCAACGCGTGAATGCGACAGGATGCCATTGCAACCATACAACCAACCATCGGGTCCCCAGATAAGACTGTTGAAGACGTTGTGCCTGGCGGTCACATCCCAACCATCGAGGACGACTTCCGGTAAGCCGTCGGGAACATCATCCGAGTTGCGATCAGGAACGAACAACAGATTGGGAGTCGCGGCCAGCCACACGCCGCCAAATCCCAATTCAATCCCGGATAGGTTGACTCCATTATCTAAAAACACCGTTCGCTTGTCGTGCTGCCCGTCGTGGTTGGTATCTTCCAAAATAACCACGCGATCATGCCCCACTCCCTCGGTCGACCAACGCGGGTAGGACAGACACTCGACGACCCACAGCCTACCACGCGAGTCAAAGGTCATCGCGATGGGCTGCACCACATCGGGTTCGCCGGCAAATAAACTGACCTGGAAGCCTGGCGGAGCTGTCATCCGACCAGCAGCCAGCCCCGCAGGAATGGGCCCATCATCTTGTTGCGCGTTGATTGGCTGGATTGCGAGGATTGTGCTGAAAAGTGGAGTCGTATACAGCAAGGCGAGTAGGAAGACATTCTTCATGGTGGGAAGAAACCTATTTGCATGGATTAAAGTAGGCGGGGGCAGAGGGGAGGGCGGTATGTCGCGTACCAGTATAGCCTGGATCGAGCTGGCAGTTATTAGCGGCAGGGTCATTATAATCGGCAGACTCAAAATGGTTTAACTGTAGTAATGCCGCAAACCAATTCGTGGATGGTGCGAGAATCAGGGTATAGTTCGACTACGCGAACGAGTCGTCTTGCGCGACCAAGAGGGCTCGTTTTGCGTTTCTCATCTAACCGTGCACTTCGAGCCACCGCATGCCAGAATCGCAGCCAGCCAGATCCTCCTCGCTATGGCAGCCCCAGGTACACATTCCGCAGCTTGACGGTGTTCGTGGTCTGGCGATCCTCGTCGTGACCCTCTATCGCTTTTCGAAGGAGTTGCCGACGGATAGTTGGCTGGGGCAGTCGCTGAGCTCATTTTTTGCCCTGGGAGATCGTGGTGTCGATCTGTTCTTTGTACTAAGCGGGTTTTTGATCACCGGCATTTTGATCGATGCCAAAGGGAGTAGAAACTATTTCACCAGCTTCCTAGCTCGGCGAAGCCTAAGGATTTTCCCGCTATACTTCGCGGCTCTATTCATCTTCCTTGTGGCTAGTCAGTGGGTGCCTGCCTTCCGAGGAATGTTTGCACTGGCTGATGAAAATCAGTTCTATCTGTGGACCTACTTGACCAATATCAAAATGAGCCTCGATGGCGCATGGAATTTCGGCTACCTCGATCACTTCTGGTCGCTGGCCGTCGAAGAGCATTTCTACTTGGTTTGGCCGCTAGCGCTCTTCCTGTGCAGTCGCAATACGGCAATCAAGCTAGCTTGTATACTGGCGGCCAGTAGCGCGGTAGCTCGCATCGGATTCGCTGCTTTCAGCGACAATGGGCTGGCACCAGCCGTGCTGACTTTGTTCCGTTGTGACGCACTTCTCATCGGCGCGATGTTGGCCTTGCAGATCCGCAGCCCACGTGGACTAGCTCCGATCCAGTGGTGGGCGCTGGCGGTCTTCCCTGTCTGCCTGGCAATCGGTGTGGCTGCGTCGGTTTACGATAAGCGTCTGTTCACCTTGCCCAACACGCTCTGGCCGCTCATGTGGGCGTGCGTCCTAGTATGGTTGCTGCAAGGCCGTGAGACACGACTACTGGCGAGGTTCTTCAACCTCTCGATACTACGTAAGCTCGGCAAGTTCAGCTATGCCATGTACGTCTTCCAAAGTCCGCTTATCCCAATTGTCGGCGTCGTTTGCTCGGTCCCTATCCTGACCAGTCTCACTGGGAATGCGGTCGTCGGAAACTTGCTCTACATGGGCGCAATGTTCGGGCTAACCTACGGAGCCGCTCTGTTGAGTTGGCATTTGCTAGAGAAGCACTGCTTGAAGCTCAAGGATTGGTTCCCTACGCACAAGCCTGCGGTCGAGCGATCCGCACACACAGCTAGACAGTCTTCTGGACGATCACTGCCCGAGCTTGCCTAGAATAGTGCTTGCTTGGTTACGCGGAATTCCTTGGAGTGCTTCGAGTTCTCGAAGCTTTGGCCTGGAGTTCAGCCGACAGCGCATAGCAACGAAACGCTAAAAACCAACTCGGCAGCGCTCGAGGCGATTGCTGCTGGGTGGAGTCCGATCAGCGCTGGTCGTTCTTGCATCGATCCACAGTACTGACCCTAAATTTCCGGCTGATATGAACTTAGGGGAAGACCAAAGCGGGGATGAATCCCCGCACTCCAAGGTTTCGGCCAAAGCCAGAACTACTCTGATTTTTCAATCTCGGCTTGCAGTTCACGATACTGCTTGAGGCAGTCGTCGACCGAGGCACGGAGATTCTGAAGTTGCGTCGAGTTGACGGCGGATGCTTCGAGCACTGGGCGCAAGCCATCATATAACAGCTGAAACTGACTGCGAACAAGATCGGTCATGACGCGCGGTACGGAGTGTTGTACCAGCACCTTTTGTTCCGGCAGCGGTAGCTCTGCGTTCTGCTTGGCGCTGTCTTCCAGACGCCGCGAGCCGCTGTGGATCGCCTCGCTGATTTGTCCAGATAAACCGCTCATAGCCGAACTGAGATGGGCCAAGCCGTCCTGCAGAGCTGCGACCTGCTGGCCGCTGTGATCGCTGGCAAGGGCTTGCGCCATCGTGCGGCGAATCGACTCGAGGCCGTCGCGTAGGCCAGCCAAGGTGCGCAGGACTTTGGCTGCGTTATCCTCTCCTTCGATGCCTTGCATGCGGACACTTTCCACAAACGCGTACTTGATGTTGTCCCAGCGCTCGCTCTCGGCAGCTGTCAACGTCCCCATAAGCTCCTTGAATTTCAGTAGATTCGATTCGCCATCGCGCGTCAGCGTCTGGGCGTCCTGCTCATAGTTGGACACAATTAGGCTCTGCAATTCGGCATGGTTCATGACCGGCACGACGCGCTCGGCGATACGGTTCATGTTGCGATAGCTCCCCTGTAGTTTGAAGGGTGGCTCGGTGCGGTAGGCGTCGACCTGGGCAGCGCTGCGAATGTAACTGCGATTGACGCGAAGCACAATGTCGCGAACCTTCAGTAGTTTGGCGATGACGGCCAAGCACTCGGAGACTTGATCGGGAGACATATTGATCTCGAGCTCAAGCGTTTCGAGCGAACCCGTTTCAGCGGCGCGGATCAGTGCGCGCTGATCGTGGCTTGAGGCACGTGCCAGTGGCTGTAGATACTGATTGCTGGTCAAGCAGTTTTCAATATAACTTAGCTCAAACGCTTCAGCTGATTCGCCGATGATTTCACCCAAATTGTAAACGTCGGCACGATTCGAGAGCATATCTGGGATCTGGAAGCGATCACCACTTTCGGTGTACGGGTTGCCTGCCATGACCACCACGACCTTACGACCACGCAGGTCGTATGTCTTAGGTTTTGCTTCCCACACACCTTCAATCCTCCGAGTTGCATCGCATAGCGGAATGAACTTTTGCAACAGCTCGGAGTTGCAATGCTGAATGTCGTCTAGGTAGAGCATTACGTTGTCTCCCATCTCGAGAGCCATATTGATGCGTCCGACTTCTTCGCGGGCCGATGCGTTGGTCGCCTCGGAGGGATCGAGAGAAGTGACTTGATGCCCCAGCGCCGGACCGTTGACTTTCACAAACACCAGCCCCAATCGATTGGCCACATACTCCATGAGCGTCGTCTTGCCGTAGCCTGGAGGACTGACCAGCAATAACAGGCCCATGCGGTCGGAACGCTTACCATCTCCAGCAGCACCCATTTGCTTGGCTAAGTTATCGCCGATCAGTGGCAGATAGACTTCATCGATCAGCTTGTTTCGTACAAAGCTGGTGAGCACTTTTGGTTTGAATTCGGAGATTCTTAACTTCTGCTCAGCTTGTTCCAATAGGCAGCGTTTGGACTGTCGCAAGGCATCATAGCGTGGCAAAACATGGCTCTGATACTCGCTCGTCCTCTGCATGAACTCGTGATAATGGAAGGGCAAGCTCTTGTCGGCAATGCGAGGATGGTCGCCGGCCATACCTTGCAGTCGCGCGGCTACCTGCACTTCCGCACCGAGCTGAATCGGTTCATCACCACAAAGGAGCAAGGCGGCGATTTCTTGACGGTAGCCGCTGAGTGGATCGAGCTCCGTCTTCTCATCGGATCGTACAGATCGCAAGTAGCCGTCGACCGCATCTTGAGCCAACGTCCAAGCGGCGCGAGGCCGGGGAAGATTATCCTGCAATGCCTGCTGTAGCTTTTGCCAATGATCAGTCGACAGACGCTCCTGCATTCGCCTGAGCGTTTGGCTAGCAGTCGAGCTGGCCGTGAACTGCTCACCCTGCAGCAGCTGCTCGAACAAGTAGTTCGCCAAGTCGTACGCGGTCGAATCGTCGCTGGCCCGAAGGAGCCCCTTGCCATACCTTACGAGCAATCTGCGCAAGCGTTGAACATACGCCTCACTTGCCGTGGTGTTGGGCAATAGATCAGCGACAACTCGATACCCGCTGACCCAGCGCAGTAATGCTTCCCGACTTGCGTGCGGTACCAGACGTTGCCAGACAAACCACGCTAGCCCGCGCACACTGGGCGCATAACGCAGCAATCCAAGCTGTTGATCTAGCTCCACGAGTTTGCTGAGAATCAACGCGGCATCGCGATCGTGAACGCCTCGTGAGTAGCCTTCGTCGTGTCGTGGCTGCATCGCCGAGCGAACGAAGTCGATTCGTCCTTCGTGATCAAGTTTCAAAAAGGGCTGGCTATTTTTCCGAAGACCATCGTACAGCGTGCGCGCTAGAAACTCTGCGCGATAAATCTCGGGCGATTCGCTGGGCAGAATCTGTTGCCACAGATCTTGCGACTGATCGAGCGCTGGATCGTGGAGTGGCTGGTAGAATTGCGTCCCCGTCAGATGCAGTTGCAGTGCCCCATCGCGAGCCACACAGGTCAGTTCGACCGATTGACGATTGACGCTAAAATAGTGGCGACCGAGCTTGATCTGTCCTTCGCCACCCGTGAACAGCTCGTTACGATCGCGGAGTTGTCGCAGTGAATCGTCGGCGACCGACTTCAGTTTGCTGAGTACATCGTCCATGCGGACTGTATCACCCAACGTTTGCAATTGATCGGCGATCTGCCGCACCTTGTCGACCATCGGGTCGGAAGCGAAATAGGCGCGCATCGCTTCGGCATCAGCTAGCCGCGATGCCCGCGAGTTGACCCCTTCCAGGATGCGTACGGCCGCTGCCGCCAACGATTCTGCACGTCGTGACCGTGCTTCGACCAAGTGTTGGCGGCGAGCTTCAAAGGCTTCGTAGAGCGACTCGCGCTTCTCCGTCAAGCGCAGCAGCAGCTCGTCGAACTCGGCGAAGCGGCCCTCGAGCTCCTCCAACTGCAACATCAAACGCGTCAGCGATTCGTCGACTCTCTCGGGAGTGTCGGCCGTGTCGAGCGCACCGGCGGCGGCTTGGTCGAGCAGTTTGGTCTGCGAAGCGAATTCGGCTTCCATTTCCCCCGAGAGCAGATCGCGCACCCGTGCCTTGAGCCCCGAACGAACGCGATTGAGTTCAGCCAGCAGGTCGCCTGTATGATCGACGATAGCCGTGCGTTGAGTCAAATCCTCGATCTTGAGCTGCGAGACGGTCTCGATGAGCAGCTCCAAATCGACGCCAATTTGATCGAGGTTTTCCTGCTGTTTTCGACCATCGGCGGCGGTGGCCACGTTGGGAACATTGGCCTCGGCCGCCACAATGCGCTGCCGATAAGGGTCGAGTGATTGGGGATTCAACAGGAATTGAACGCAGCGATGCCCCACTCGCTCAGCCGCCTCACTCAGACCGGTTTCCAATTCCCCCACGGCCGCTTCATCGATATAACGCAACTCGCGCAGTCCGATGCTCCGCCCACGTTGCTGACGAATAGCGGCCAACTTGCTGACGAAGTCTTCGACAGAATTGAAAGCAAAGCGACCAATCGAATTGAGGACTTCACTACTCGACTGCTGAGTCTCGCGAAGTTGCTTTTCAGTCTCGCGACGAACCCGAACTACCTTATCAAACTCTTCAACGGCAGCAGTGGCTGTGTCGCGTATCTTTTCCAGCGGCTCAGATAGCTTTTGCGTTTCCTCGCGATCGATCCAAAAATAACTGTCGAGCACATCCGAGGAACGCTTCACGAGATCAAGATAGAGCTCGGCATACGAGTCATCTTTGTCGATCAACTGCAATAGCTCTTGGCACTCCGCCATGCCTCGCACGAGCTCTCGATTGCCAATCTTGTAGAGCATCGAATCGGTGGCGACAGGTATTTGAAAGTCGGCACTTACAAAGGGGGTCTGCCACAGTTGCAACGCATGATGTTTTTGAGCGTGCTCATTACCGCGAAAGGTAACCATTTGTCCATCGTCGAACAACGCCTGGCCGTGACAGACTAGCGGTGTGTCAACTTCCTGACGGATCAAGTTGTAGCGCAGATGCAGGTAGCTACCACTCTCGGGATCGGTGAACAGATACAAATAGTCTTCGCCATTGGGTGAGGCGATCGTCTGCTCGTACAACAGATTGTGCAGCCCATGATCGAACTGCTTGTGCGCGCCCGTCTGCAAAACCACTCCACCTGGAAAGATAATCCCTTGATCATCTGGGAGCAGCACACACGACTGTGCGATCGCATCGAATCGCAAAACACGCTGCTGTTTGGTGCTAAACACCAGATAACGAAAGTCTTTCTCCTTGTAGGGACGGATCTTGAGTAGAATCAAGTTGCCGATGACGCAATAGTAGACCTCCGCATCATCGAGTGTTTGGTCGGGATTGTCGACCGACTCAGCATAGATCCCGCTTCCGTCTTCCGTATTGTCTTCGACCTTGATCGTCAGGTCACCGCCGACGCATTCGACAAATACCGTATCGTTGATCGAGATGTGTGGATGTAGCCCCGCACGATGTTGTTCTCGCGTGGCTCGGGACCAGTGAAAAGCGTGCTGCGCCGGATAGCGAACATCGGCATCGCTGCGCGCATCAATGTAGCGCAGAGTGTCCCCTTCAATGGCCCATTTGAAGGCTTTGATATCACTCGCCGACTGGCCAACCCGGAAGACAAAGTAGACCAGCGGCCCCTGCCGAAAGAAGCGCAAAAACGAAGTGCTTTTATAGTAGCGGTAGAGCTCTTGAAAGTCGCGGTGGAATGCGTCGCCTGCCAATTCGTCGAGCGACTGAGGCAGGGCAACCTCACCCTCCAAGCGGTACATGCTGAAGACATCTTCGCATTGAATTCCGGTCTTCAATCCGAACTGTACATTGTACCCTAGCAACAGCCGTTTCCCGATCGAAAGCATGTCGCGCGGGATGCAATTGTGGTCGGTGGTGACATGCGCAGTTCCACGCAGCGCCGTGGCGATGTTGCCGAAGACTTCTGCACGATCGCAGTTCAGCCGTTCGAAACGCTTACGTAAATCTCCGGCGGCTTCGCGCAGTCGATTGCGCAAGACTTCGTACGTTCCAGTTGCCAGCGGTTCAGTCATGAGGGTAGGGCATATCTAGTGAATAGCAATGGTTACTGTTATCAAACTCTGATGATTGATTAGCGACTAAAACGTAGTTTGCTGTACCCTCCCGCGCGCGGGAGGGTGGGGCTATCAGGCTCGAGGAGGGTTAACCTCACATGAATTTCCAGTTCGAACCTCCCAGCGGCAAGTTCCTGAACAATCCATAATCTGGCTTAAACGATGCAGCCTCAAGCCTTCCCCTTGCCGTTGGATGCTTTTGCATCGACCAATCGCCCGACAGGTTTGTCAGCCAGGTTGAGAGTGCCGGCCATGCCCAATAAGCTGACCAACTGCCCACGAATGGCATCGGTGCCCCCCATCGACAGCATTTGAGCGATCAGGGCTGCAACGCTTAGATCTTTGATTTCGCCACTACTCAAGTTGAATTGGTCGACGAGCTTGGACAGACCCTCTTTGAACTGGTCGGGAGTACCACTGAAGAATGTGTTCTTGACATCCGAAAGCACTTGCGAATTATTGACGAAGCGATCGATGGCTTTTCCTCCTTTGACCGCGTCGGAGATTTGATTGAAGAACGTTCCGTCGCCACCGACGATATCGATCTTGGCTGCACGGAGCGCAGCCCCGAGCACAGCGGCTTGTTCGCCAGCGATCGACTTCTGAGCGTCAATGGCCGCGATCTCGATGGCCTTGTCCTTTTCCAGTCGCAGCTTGAACTCTTCGTGCTCTTTGCCAACGCCGTCGAGCTCCTTCATGGCAGTAGCCTTCTCGGTGATACCTTGAGCCTCGCTCATGTACTTCTCTTTGAGTACGCGGGCTTCGGCCATTCCCTGTTTCTCGCTGGCAGCAGCCTTGGCTGTTTGCACGTTGGCATCGGCAAGGCCCTCGGCGGCATGCTCGGCAGTCATGGCTTCGGCAAGCATTTTGGTAGCGGCCGATTTCTTCTCTGCGCGATCGCGGTCCGCTTCGGCTTCAATCGCCACTTGCTCCGCTCGCATCTCGGCCGCTTTTCGCGAGCCCTCGGCGGCTTTGACCTCTTTGACCATCGCTTGTTCGGCGATCATTTCGGCCGCAGTGATTTCGACCTTCTTCTTTCGATCGGCTGTGGCGAATTCTTCCGTATCCAAAATGCGTTGTTTTTCTTCGACAACCGCCCGTTCGACCACTACGCGTTCACGGATGACTTCCTGAATGTTGCGGCGCTCGATCTCGATCGCTTTCTCTTTTTCCACTTCGGCCACACCGACAACCCGTTGGCGTTCGACCGCTTCCAAGTTGCGGTCGCGTTCGAGCCGTTCGAGCTCGACGGCGTCGGTCCGCTCTTTGTTGCGCTGAGCGACCAAGATGGTTCGCATACGATTCTCTTCGGCAATCCCCAACTCCTCGTCGGTCGATATGCGGGCGCGTTCACCTGCTAAGCGTTGTTCCTCGGTTACTTTCCTGCCGGCAGCTCGTTCGCGAGCTTCGATTTCGGCGATCTCGCGGTGTTGTTTCTCTGTAGCCGATACGCGTTGGCGCTCGAGTTCCAGTATGGCTTCTTGCGCTTCGACGTCTTGCTTTTTGAGCGTTTTCTCACGTTCACGGGTAAAGAAATTCTCTTTAATCTTCTCGATCGACGTCAACTCGGTAATCTTTTTGATACCGTCAGCGTCGAGGATATTGTTGGGATTGAGCAGCTCGAGCTTGGTCTGCTCGAGGTAGTCGATCGCCGCATCGTCGAGCCGATAGCCGTTGAGGTCTGTACCGATGACTTTGAGAATTTCCTCTTTGAACTTTTCGCGTTTGTCGTACAGTTCGATAAATTCGAACTGCTTTCCGACGGTCTTCAGTGCTTCGGAGAATTTGGAATCAAACAGTTCGCGAAGCGTTTCTAGCTGACTCGCCCGCTTGCAACCGATCGACTGAGCAACTTCCGCCATCTCCTCCTGCGTCTTGTCGATGCGAATGAAGAAAGCCACTTTAATATCTGCGCGGATGTTGTCCTTGCAGATCAGCCCCTCAGCCCCTTCCCGGGCGATCTCGAAACTCTTGAGGGTCAGGTCCATCTTTTCGTAGTGGTGTACCACCGGGGCAACAAAGATGCCGTTAGCGGTGACGACTTGCATACCACCCCAACCCGTACGCACGATGGCTTCGTCCGGCCCAACTTTCTGATAAAACTTGCTGGCCACGGCCAGCAAACCCGTGAAAAGAATAATCACGGCCACCAGAGCAACGAGCGCTATGATCGCAACCCCTGAGAGATCAGATTGGGCGAGCAGCAGGATAGAGTTCATAAAGTGGTTCCTTAGCGGATGAAAAATGTGTAGTCTGTTAGTCTTTGTTTTGCGAACTTGCCTGGTCCGGCGCACTGACGGCAGTGGTCGGTGATACGATGTAGAGCCTACGCTTGGCGTCGTAGTGTGTGATCCACACTGGAGTCCCCTGGGCTAAGCTCGGTCCATCGGTGCGCACGTTGAGTAGTAACGGCGAGCCTTCGGTTTTGAATTTGACTTGGCCGAATTCCGGCGATGCGACGCTTGAACTAATCTTGCATTCTTGGCCGATCAAGCTGTGGGCGCTAATGCGTTCAGTAGTAAACCATCCACGCATGGGGCGCGTTGCCAGTTTGGTCAGTGGTACTGCAATCACCAAATTCCTAGCCACCAATATGCTCGACCACAACCAACCAGGCTCCGTCAAAAAGCGACGGTCAACGACGGTCCAGAGCATGGCGGAGATAAACCACCAGGTGACCGCTAATATCCCCATCCACAACACCAGCGGCACCTCTTTGAGATTGAGCCACTTCATCATGAACACGGCCAACCCATCACTGGCTCCACTGCCGATCCCGCCGCTCGATGAATCTAAGTGAGCGTCCGCATGAGTGGGTACATCGGCGTGGACGTGAGCATCGGTCGGTAGATGAAGATCGATGTCGCCATGCGGCATGTGCAAATCGACGGTGCCGAGCACAGCCAGCAGGTTCCACAGCAATAGCAAGCCTAAGAACATCGTTGCCGGCAGCACGGGGCCGATAAAAAGCGTGTTAATGAATTCCATGCCAGGACTTTCCGAATGGAAACAAATTGAGGCGAAGCCACCCCCTCGCTGGCGGGCGGTCGCCAGAAGAAAAGGCACAAGTAGGGCAACCAGTAGGCGCAAAATCACTCTGGAAGGCGGCGTTTTGTCGCCTCGTTCGCATTTTAATCAATGCAAGGGCATTATGCTGCAATCTACCCAATTTACGTTCGTCCCCCGAAACATAGCATTCGTTTAGTTCTGCGGACAGAATTTTTTCGGATTGCCGTTTTCAGCCGCCTGCCGCGAACGAATTTACGGGATGTTGCCACAAACGCCTCCGAGCGATAACCTTTGGGGGTCCATTGCAGGTGGTGACCAGTTGGCCCGATGGCAGCCGACCAGGGATGTTCGCTTGCTGCCTGCTTTGGAGTCTGCCTCATTCGTTCGCTTGTTGACAGGAGTAGTGTGGTGTACGTTGCCGTTTCGACCGATTGCTTGCCCGATCTTCAGATGCCTGAAGTTGTCGATGCTTGTGCCGATTTGGAGTTTACGACGGTCGAAATCGCCCTGCGCGAAAATGGCTCGGTGCTCAGCCCCAGTCGCATTGACGCAGAATTCGATAAAGCCGTTCACTTGGCCAGGCGCAGCCATCGCCTCGAAGTCTGCAGCTACGACGTGCATATCGACGCCAAAGGCGACGAGTACTTCCAGCACTTCGAAGCGGTCTGCCGCCTGGGCAAAGCCACCAAAGTCGTCACCCTGACCGTCCCGTCAGGTGAACTTGGGGTGCCATTCAACGAAGAAGTCGAGCGGCTCCAGCGATTGGTCGATGTGGCCGAGGGGGAAGGCGTGCGGGTCTCCATGAAAACGCAAATCGGCCGTCTGAGCGAAGATCCCGACACGGTAAAGGTCCTGTGCGACAATGTCAAAGGCTTGGGAATTACGCTCGACCCCAGCCACTTTCACTGCGGCCCGAGCTCGACCAAGAACCTCGACAAGATCATGGAGTATGTCTTCCACGTTCACTTGCGCGACTCGAAAAAGAATCAACTGCAAGTCCGCGTGGGGCAAGGGGAAATCGAGTACGGAAAAATTGTCTCGCAACTATCCAAAGTGGGTTACTCGCATGCGCTGAGCATTCAAATGGCCCCTATGCCCGAGTTCGACCAACGCAGCGAATTGCGCAAGCTGCGTTTGCTGCTGGAAACATTGCTGTAGTTTTATGGTAGTGGACGAGATTACGAGCCCGTTTGAATCGCCAATCGTTGGGAACTCATAACCTCGCCCACTACTTAAAGGTACTACTCAACCAAAGATGAATCGCAGCCACACGCCGAGCAGTTCGACCCTCCCACAGACTTCGCCGCGCGCGGAGATTTCCGACTATTACGACGACACGCTGCTCGACTACGATATGTGGAGCCCCGAAGGCTATTTGCATTTCGGCTATTGGCGTCCCTACCTAAATCCCTTCGTGCGGCGCCCCATGCTCGAAGAGATGAATCGATTCATCTTTCAGCACTTGGGATTGGCTGACTGGCACGAAGGGGCCGTCGCCGACTTGGGATGTGGTGTGGGAGCCGTGTCGCGCTTTGGCAGTCAGCTCTATCCGCAGCTCGAGTTCCATGCCATGTCGATCTCACCTGGCCAAATCGCCTCGGCAATGCAGCGCCATTCGGCACAACGAGTAACCTACCATTGTGGTGACTATCACACTCTCCCGTTCGAAGACGAGTCGATCTCAGGTGTATTTTACCTAGAGAGCCTGTGTCATAGCACGCAGCCCGAGCAAGCCCTGAACGAAGCAGCCCGAGTCCTCAAACCAGGCGGACGCATCGTCATGACAGACGGCTACTTGCGTCGACCTCTACAGCAGACCTCGCCGCTGTTTCGCACTATCGTCAAGGGAGTCGCCCACAATTGGGCCGTTCCCATGTTCCATGAATTGGAACTTGCGCGGCGATGGACTGGCGACGGTCGCCTCCGTTTGGTGAAAGACATCGAGTGTGGTTGGCGGTTGGGACCATCAGCGCTGCATGCTGCACATCTAACCACTCTTCATTTTCTCAAGCTGGCACTCAAACGCGGTGTTACCTCTTGGCAATGGAGACACCTAACCGCCTCGGCCTACACCATCGCCTTAGGATTGTACCGACGCCACTTTCACTACCATTTACTAGCGTTTGAAAAGGGTTCTTAGTTCTTGGTTCTTGGTTCTTGGTTCTTGGTTCTTGGTTCTTGGTTCTTGGTTCTTGGTTCTTGGTTCTTAGCTACGAGGCTCTCATGTTGCGATTGGCCATTCAGGCGTGCCCCGAATGGCATGAGAAGCTACTCCGCCATCAGGTACGCAATTAAATCGGCGATAGCCTGCTTATCGAGCGTTTCCTCAAGACCTTGGGGCATTAGCGACAGACCTGTGTTTTTGATCTGATCGATATCCACCCGCAAGACGGTTTCCGTGACACCTTCGTCTTTCTTCAACGTGATGCTCGTCGCTCCTTCATCGACGATCATTCCAGAGATCACACGGCCTTCGAGCGTTACGACAAGGTAGTTGACATACTGAGGATTGACCTCGCTATTGGGGTCTAGAATAGATGCCAACAATGTCTCAGCACCACGAGACTTGATCGCCATCAAACTGGGACCCAGCTCATGTCCGACTCCTTGCACGCGATGGCACGCGCTGCAAGATTTCTTAAACACCTCACGGCCTCGATCAATATCGGCTGGCATGGAAAGTGACACACGATACTGGGCAATAATTTTCTCGCGAAGAGCTGCTTGCTCTGCCGTTCGTGGACTGGTAGGTGGCGAGATTGTGTGAGTCGACCCGGCATCCCGTGGCGCGTCCTTGGCTCGTTGGCGGGCAGCGACCTGTTCGGCAATCTGCTTTGAAAACTCTGGATCATCCACAACCTCATTCAAATGCTCAACGTCCTCGCCGATCGAGCTCATCACGGCCGCGCGCATCCATCGATCTGCTGGGTCGCGAGCTAGCACTCGCAAGAGTCGTTCGGTTCGTTGCGGTGCCGGCCCATCGCCGAGGGCGAACGCTAACTGGTAGCGTACCTCCATCGATTCGTCATCCACCAAATCCCCCAACGCGGCGGAAAGTTCAGGCGTCCACTCCATCGGTCCCGCCAATCGAACCGCGTGACGGCGAACTTGTGCGTGGGTGTCCGCCAGAGCAACGAGGATGGTGGCTTCGTCCAGTTTCCTCAAACCGCTCAGCGCATATAACGCGTGCATCCGCCCCAGCGCTGATGAACTGTTGCGAACAAGTTGCTTCAGTGGTTCGATCGCAGCTGGATCCTGCCGCTCGTATAGCAATCGCGCTGCCGTTTCGCGGTGCCAAGCGTTCTCATGGGCCAGCAGGGCAACCAGCTCGAGCGTGCTGCGCCCGCTCAAATCAATTGGACCCGAAGACCGAAATCCACTCGGTACGACTTGGTATATGCGTCCCGCATCGCGACCGGAGGTTAAGTCGAGATGCATTTTGATCTGCGGCGGTAGTGATGCCGGATGCTCGATAACTTCTCGATACATGTCGATCACCGCCAGGGCACCGTTGGGCGCATTGGCGAACTGGGCAGGGCGAAACCAGATATCGGTCGACGTGACAAACTCACTGTGATCATCCATACGCTGCGCGATGAATTCAAGACCATTGGGGACCAACCGCTTGCGATGGATCAAATTGCTGCCGACGTCACCGATTATGGCAACCCCTTTGTAAGACGAAGGCCACGCGTCGCCTCGATAGATGGTCACCCCCGTTGCACCAGTGAAATAGCCTGCGGCACGCCCGCCCCCTTCAATCACGCCCTTGACTTCGCCGGAAACTCGCAATCGAGTGCGTACAATACGCCACGGTTCGACCGGACTAGTGCGATAGACTTCGGCCGCCGGCCCATCCGCTGCGATGGAAATCCGCGACGGAGGCGGGATCATATAGGGATTCCTGGCGATCATCCGGTCTTCATACATCACCTGTTGAATGTGGTCGCTGTTGGAGGAGGCAAACTTGTGCCCCCAGTCATCGAAACTCATCCCGTGTTGGGCCGCTCCGGCGGTTGGCTCGATCTCGTAGGTTCGTGGGTTCAAGGCCAGATCTCGACCACGGATATTCAAACTCGGTACCGACTCGTCTTGATGTGCGTGCCGAATCTCACCACCTACACTGCTGCATGCGATATGAATCCGATTGTCCAATCCCCAGCGGAATGAATTCACCAACCCCTGAACGTTCGAGGTGCCGAAGCCACTCAAAACATGTTGCTTCACATCGGCGCGACCGTCGCCATCGCTATCTTTGAAATACCACAAGTTGGGTGCATCCGCTACGAACAAACCGCCATCGTAGGGAAACAATGCCGTGGGCCAAAAAAGTCCCTCCGCGAAATCCGTACGCGTGTCGTACACTCCATCGCCATTGGTGTCTGTAAGCCGGGCAATCCGCGACAGTCCATCGTCACGGTCTTCGCTGTAGCCACGCATCTCACAGACGAACAAGCCACCGCTTGCATCCCACTCAATTGCTACAGGGCTGGCGACGAGCGGTTCGCTGGCGATCAACTGAATCTCGAACCCCTCGGCGACTTCAAACGTTGCCAGCGCCTGGTCGGGAGACGTCGGTGGGATCCGCGGCAATTCATCCGAATAATCGGGCTGTTGGCACCAAGCCGACGTTGAAATACTCAGTATCCAAGTCAGTAAACAAAACAACTGTAATATTCTCATTAATTATTAACCTGTCGGTTGTGGCTTACGACTCGGGGCAAGCCCGGCGGAAATATGGATCAAGTAAAGAACGGTCGTCTATCGATACGCTATCTTAATCCGATGAAACGTCTTGGAAACCCGGGGGGTGGGAGAACCGATGCGACGTGGATGTGCGTTTTACGCTACCCGTGCTTATCCCCGGCGATCGTCACCCTCCTAAATGTTCACCGTGGAATCGCTACCCACGTGTATGCAGGCCACCTCCATCGGTTGGCCCTGTTCGCTAGCTGCAAATGTCGTAACACCCAGTCGGACCCGACGTCACGAAAGGTCAGTTTGCCGTCGACGGTGATGGCATACGACCAAGCCTTGGCCTAGGCAAGAATATTGTGCACAACATCTCCATGAACATCAGTCAGCCGAAATTCGCGACCTTGATAGCGGTAGGTCAATCGTTCGTGGTCGAGGCCTAACAGATGCAATATCGTAGCATTCAGATCATGCACGTGCACTCCATTCTCAGCGACATCCATCCCCAGTTCATCCGAGCTGCCATAGCTGACTCCACCTTTAATTCCGCCACCGGCCAACCAAATGGTAAAGGCATCCTTGTGATGATCGCGGCCGGAGAGTTTGGAATCTTCAGCCTCGGCTCCCTGGCGTAGCGGCGTGCGGCCGAACTCCGAGCCCCAAATCAATAGTGTATCTTGCAACAGTCCACGACGTCTCAAATCCTCGATCAGTGCCGCTATGGGTCGGTCGGTCTCGAGACACTTCTTCGACAACCGCGATTCCAGATTGCTATGATGATCCCAATCGGAGTCATACAGTTCAATCAATCGCACTCCTCGCTCGACCAGTCGTCTAGCCAGCAAACAATTATTCGCAAAAGACGACTTGCCCGGCTTGGCGCCATAGAGTTCCAATGTTTCATTCGTCTCGCCATCGATGTTCATCAACTCCGGCACTGAAGTTTGCAGGCGATAAGCCATCTCGTATTGAGCAATCCGCGTGGCGATTTCCGGATCGCCACTGGCGGCATACTGCTCCCGATTCAAAGCGGACAGAGCGTCCAACACCCTCCGACGATCTGCGGAACTGTGCCCTTCGGGGCTCGATAGAAATAGCACGGGATCCCCCTGAGAGCGAAACTGGATCCCCTGGTGGATGCTCGGTAAAAAGCCGTTGGACCACAGACTGGTGCCTGCACCACCAGCCGGGCCACTGAGCAGCACAACGTATCCGGGCAACTCGCGGTTCTCGGAGCCAAGACCGTAGCTTACCCACGAACCCAGACTTGGACGTCCACCGCGGCCGAAGCCCGAGTGCAAAAACATTTGAGCCGGCGCATGATTGATTTCCTCCGAATGAACAGAGCGGATAATCGCCAGTTCATCGACGACGCGTGCCAAATTGGGTAACAGCTCTGATAGCGACTGTCCGCTCGCGCCATGACGTGAAAATTTGTACGGCGACCCCGCCAAAGTCGATGTCTTGCCGATAAATGCAAAGTCCCGGTCCTTGGTAACTTCTGCGGGACACGGTTGACCATCGCGTTTTACTAGCTCCGGCTTTTCATCGAACAGATCAAGCTGGGACGGTGCGCCAATCATATGCAGGTAGATTACTTGCTTGGCCCTGGCTGCAAAATGCGTTAGGTTCGCTGCCATCAACGAGTCGTCGCTGAACATCGAAGCCAGAGCAATACCGCTAAAGCCAATACCTGATGAACGAATGAAATCGCGGCGAGCCAAGTTTTGCGAAACTTGCGACCTTGCTTGAATACTGGCTGAGTGCGTTGCGTTCATGAATTGCAGTTCACGGCAATGATTGCCGTCAATCTTTAGTTATCGTCTCGTGTAAGTTCAGCAGCGTAGTGGCGACACAATACCATGCATCCTGGCTCGATCCGACAGCTAGTTGTGCGTGATATAACTGCAACAACGTTTCGCGTTCGGTCACCAATGGTCTGCGGGCGACGCATAGTTGAAACGCGTAATCCATTTTCTCCGCGAGCGAGGCATGGGACTGTTCAGCCTGCACCCGCTCAGCCAGCGACTTGGCAGCGGAGACGTAGACTGGATCATTCAAGAGCGTCAAAGCTTGAAGCGGCGTGTTGCTCCGCGAACGCATGACCGTACAAGCTAAGCGGGCGTTAGCGTCAAAATTGATGAAGCTCGGATAAGGAGCTCCGCGTTTGAGGACCACGTAGATCCCCCGTCGGTGCTGCTCGCTTCCCGGACTTACTTCATAATCGTATTTAACACCGCCAACTTTAGTCCATATACCATCCGGTTGATAGGGCCGAATGGGTGGGCCAAATTGTTGGAGGGAGAGCAAGCCGGAAATGGCCAACGCGTTGTCGCGGATCATCTCCGCGTCCATTCGCATTCGCGGCCCGCGTGCCAAAAGTCGATTGCGGTCATCGCGCTCCAGCAGTTCGGGCGTGACACGCGAGGATTGCCGGTAGGTGGCCGAAGTGACAATCGTCTTGAGCAGTTTCTTCATCGACCAGCCAGACTCTACCAATTCGACGGCCAGCCAGTCCAGCAATTCGGGGTGCGTCGGCGGCTCCCCTTTAACGCCGAGGTCCTCCAGCGTAGGCACAATTCCCTGGCCGAAAAGTTCGGCCCACCAGCGATTGACCGTTGTTCTCGCGACCAGCGGATTTCGGGGAGAGACCAGCCACTGCGCCAGCGTCAGTCGGTTGAGCGGGCCCGCCGGCATCGCATGTAGCGCGGCTGGTGTGGCTGGTTCCACGGACTCGCCAGGTACCTTGTAGTCGCCTCGAACGAAAACGTGTGACTTGCGTGGTCCATCCAGTTCAACCATGACCAGCGTGATTTCGGCTGCAACCGCCGCAATCTTTTTCTCGATCGTCGCAAATTGTTGGCTTAGCTCGGTGGCTAGCGCGTCCTGCGAAAATCGATAGGCATCTAATTTCTTTCTATCTGCCTTGGACCATTGGTCGCTTGGCTTCCGGGCAACCTCCAGGATTTCACTGGGAACGGACTCCGACGCGACATTGCCAGTAATCGCTGAAAGTTCGCCACCGTCATGCGTTCCAAACGCATCCGTTGCGCCCTGCGGCGTGGAGTCCAGTATCGGCAGAAGTTGGGTCTGCGCGCAACCCTCGGCTTGCCCGGATACTTGGGCTACCCACGAGTCAAATTCAGCATCCAACTGCTGCTTCCGCTTCGTCAATTGTTCGTTGACTGCCGCCAGTTTCTGTTGCTGTTCACTCCGCAAACGATCGCGTTCGGGATTGGCAAGCTTCAGACTTGGGCCCTGAAACTCAATGGAGCTGGGAACCTTCGCTTTGGCGAGATCGGCTTCGAGCTCCGTACTATTGTAAAAGGCAAACAGGCTGTAGTATTCCTTGATCGTGAAGGGATCGTATTTATGGTCGTGACATTGACAACACTCAAGTGTTGTTCCCAGCCAAATCGCTCCGGTCGTATTAACGCGATCGAGTACTTGTTCAACCCGTGTCTCTTCGGGTAATGAACCAGCTTCCACATTGGTTGGTGCATTGCGGTGGAAGCCCGTAGCGATCTTCTGCGACTCGGTCGCGTTGGGCAAGAGGTCGCCGGCGAGTTGCTCGATGGTGAACTGATCGAACGGCATGTCGGTATTTAAGGCCTGGATCACCCAATCTCGATACGCCCAATTGTCGCGCAAGTCATCGCGTTGAAAGCCGTGCGAGTCGGCGTAGCGCGCCAAGTCGAGCCAGGGTCGCGCCCAACGCTCGCCAAACTGCGGACGACTCAGCAGCTCATCTACTAATTTGACGTAGTGGGCTTGAGTTGGCTCTGCCTCAAACGCCTCGACCTCTATGGGGGTTGGCGGTATGCCGATCAAGTCTAAGAATAGTCGCCGCACCAGCTTAGCCGGCTCGGCCGACGGGGAAGGACTCAACCCCTCTTCGTGAAGTCGTTGCCATACAAAGTAATCGATGGGCGACTGGATCCAGTCGCTAGCGAATTCGAGCGGTACTGTCGGACGCTGGGGAACGACATAGGACCAGTGCGGTGGCACTTCGAAGTTCTCAGGCCAGACTGCGCCTTGTTCGATCCATTGACGAATCTTAGCCACGTGACGCTTTGGTAGCGGTTCACCAATGGCAGGCATGATCTGTTCATGTCCTCGCGGCAGACTAATTCGTCGCAGAAGTTCGCTGGTAGCTGGCTGCGCGAGGTCGATCACACCCGAATCCAAGGCCTCGGATCGCAGGTCGAGTCTCAGCCCCCCCTCCTGCTTGCGCGCCCCGTGACATTCAAAACAAGCGCGTTGCAGAATAGGGTAAACGTCGCGCGCAAAATCCACGGTTGCCGCAGCTGCCGATCGATCGCCTGCAGACCAAACCCAAGTATCAATATGCGGATTGATAAACAGGCACCACAATATAGCGAAAGCAATTCGGCGATTCATCATTCGTGACCAACGGAACTAAGTGGTAGTTCAGTAACAGTTTAAGCCTGTAGTACATTCCATTGTAGCACGCCCACTTTTGCCTTGCAGTGCGGCGAAGGACAAGTGGTCCCAGCTCACTGCTTACCGATATGCCACCACAAACGTTCTGCGCAACGGAAATGGTACCTTCCCGTCGCCGTAACGCAGGTAGTGATTTGCGATCCAGTCGCTTGGGGGCACTCTGTCGCCGCTCAACTGTCGGAAACATCAGCCTCGGACTGAAATGCAATTCGGAAGACGCGCGGGTCACGCAGCCCCAATGCAATCCACACTAGAACGCCGAAAACGATCGGCAGAAAAAATGGCTCACCAATGCGGACGTGAGCACCTGTCGCGCCGCCAAGATAGGCTGACAACAAAATGGCAGCGATGAATGCCGCGCGCGGAATCAGGAACAGAACTGCGATCGAGACTTCGACGATACCAACGTAAAACATTACATCGCTCGTCCAACCCATTTTTGCAAACATCTCTTGCTTGTTTGGAAAGTCGACGAACTTCCCGCTCGCACTTACCAAGCACATAAATACGACAATCAAGCCACTCAGCACCCAACCAGCTAGTTTCGCTTTCGATCGCTTCATCAATGGAACTCACTCTAAGTAGCTACACGGGTTATTCGAGGACAGGAAAGAGAGGTCGAATTTCGAATGGCCCGGTACGGACACCGGGATGTTTGGACATCAACTCGACTGCTATTAGTCGAGTGACGATTCTCGGGATCGACAGCACAGCAAAAGGTTTTCGAGAAAAGTCTAATGTGACAATATCGCGAACATTCTGCCGGCAATCGATGCTCAGAAGTCTAGCTCGAAAGTACCAAAGTCGCCCGCACCGCTCCCTGTCCAGCTTAGACGTTTCCAGGCCGCAACTGGGGTTTAGGTTTGTGTTCAAGTAGCGGCGAAGTATGCTGTGGGTGCTTAGCTGGATGCGTCTTTGTAGGCTCGTAACGAGTAATGCGAGTTACGGCAGACCGAAGCAAATGACCATTGTGCCGCGTTTCCACGTTCTAATGAGAAACGGCCTGACGATGCGCTACAGTTGATGTTAGGCCAAACTCTACGGTGGCGACATGAACCGGACGGCAAACCGATGAGAACATGGGGGCGGGGCTTTCCGTACTCGCTGCCCGTGCCGTAACTCGCAGTACTCGTTACGAGCCTACTCCAGGGGCGCAACAGCGGTGAGGAGTTGAGCCAGTTCACAAGGAGCGATGACCGAGACACAACTTGGTCTGGGCGAAGAACACGATGCAGTGTCGGCTATAGTTTCAAACAGTCGGCCGGAAGTTCAGGATTTAACGTGAAAAGGCATACGGCGTAATCATGGAACCCAGCCAGCAATCGACTTTGCCGTATTCTCGCGAAAGCGCATGCGAGCGCAATGCTCGTCGGTAGCTATTTCGGTTTTTTCGCTTTCAAATCGGTAACTTTGTCTAACTCTGGATCCCAGAAGAACCAATCTTCCCCAGACGCTCCTGTCAATTTGTCTTCCGAGGAGTCGTCGAAAACGGTCTGGGCGATATTCGAACTTCCAATGCCACTTAGAAAGTAGCCTTGGTTGTTTCGCGTGCCAGTTGAAGTTCCGCTCAAGTTTCCTTTGCGCTCCGCGTAGGATCGCTCTGAATTCCATTCGGCCAAGATGCTCGAAATTGCAAGCCGATGCGCATGCAGATCTATGGCGGGAAATTCGAAATCAAATGCTGTATAGCCTGCAATCAGTATATCATCGTCGGTTCCACCGTTTAAACGATCGGTGCCGGCGCCTCCAATAAGTAGATCTCTACCTTGTTCGCCTTGTAAGAAGTCGTTTCCTGGGCCTCCAAACAGGACGTCGCTGGCCTTGCCACCAGAGAGCCGATCGTCACCTGATTCGCCATAGAGCCACAGGGGAAGTGAGAAATCACCCTTCGCCGCGACAGTATCGTCGCCTGCGCCCGCGTAGACTTCGACGCGGATGGTTTCGCTGACTTTCACGTCGGGATAGGAATCAAAATTAACTTCGATCTCCTTCTTCTTTTTGTCAAACGCGATTTCAATGCGGTCGCTCGATGCAGTTCCCCAAACGGCTAGAACTCGATCGACTGCAGATGTGCTAGGTGCAAACTGTTGATAGATTGGCCCGTTTGCAAATGCGATCGTTAGCAAACGCGTACCAAGGCGAATATCTGGATAGTTTTTTCCTTGAACGTAGATCGTATCACCGTCGTTTGCAGAATCGATCGCAATTGACGTGTCGCCGATGCGAGGAGTTACGTACAACGAGTTCTCCACGAACGTAATTAACCCTCCGGCACCATCCAAGCGATGTTGGATCAGATCTTCGATGGCGAATCCGGAATCTAAAGGTTGGTCATCAAGTTGAAACGAATTGCCAATCGCAGTTACAGGATTGACGCCAAGATTTGAGATCAGTTGTCCAGCACCGCGGACGCGCAGCGTATTGAGGCCTGGATTGTCGCCCGTGCCCAGGTCGACTGACCCGCCTAGGATACGTATGGCCGATTCCGAACCGTTCGGTGTTTCTTCGATCGTGCTACTTCGAATCGAGACGTTACCACCAACCACACGCAACGTTGGCGTATCAGTCGCATTGATGAGCAGCATGTTCTGCAACTGCACGGTACCTGACGTGATGGTTAGTGCGGGAGAAGCTCCGATGAGCGTACCATTTTTCAGCACGATTACCACGCCTGCTGGCGGGCTGAGCACTTGACCAGCGAAGTCGAGCCCACCGAGGTCCAAGGTAACGGCGACAACGGCCGACGGACTTTCTAAAGTGTTGATCGAATCGATAATCGCATTGAGCGACGTTGAGTCGGCTACATTCAGTAGTGCTTGGAAATCACCTCGTTCGATCGCGGCGGCAATAGCCTTCGGTAAGTCTTCGGCTATCGAAGTTGGATCGACGGATACGATCAGATCGGAATTGGCGGTGCCAACTCCTCCATCCTTGTCGGTCGCTGCAACCGCCACATTGTATTTACCGGTAACGGTATAAACGTGGCTGAGTGTTAGGCCAGCGCCGTTGACTGCGGTAGCGGCAATGAACTCCGTACTTCCATCCCCCCAGTCGATGTTGAAGTCGAAGCCAGCGATCTCGTCAGCCAGAGAGGCGTCTCCGACTCGGAAGCTCAACGATGCAACTAAACCAGCGCTCGCCAAATTCGAAACCGTTACTGACGGAGCCACGTTGTGCACGATCGTGGTCAGTGATTGAATAGCAGGCGTCGTCGAGACGACGAAAATGTCCGAACTGTTGTTAGTATCGCCCTCCACCAAATTGCTGGCATAGGACAGGAAAGCGACGAATCTACCATCTGCTGAGATACTATGGAAGAGAGACAAGTCGTTTCCCTGTTCTCCATTGGCACCCACTGAGATGCGCTGGGTCGTACCAAGTAGCCGATCACGGACAAAAACGTCAGCTTTATTGTTAGTATCGCCCTCCACGAAGTTGCTAGCATAGGAAACAAAAGCGACGAATCTTCCATTTGCTGAGATACTAGGGTCTAAAGAACTATCGTTTCCCTGTATTCCATTGGCACCCACTGAAATGCGCTGTGTTGTGCCTAGCAGTAGATCGCGGACGAAGATGTTGTTGGTGTTGTTTGTATCGTCCTCCACCAGATTTCTGGCATCGGAACAAAAAGCGATATACCGTCCATCTGCTGAGATACTAGGTAAGTATGAAGTTCCATACACCTGCTCACCATTGGCACCGACGGAGATCCGCTGCGTTGTGTCTAGAAGCAGATCACGGACGAAGATGTCGTTGGTGTTGTTTGTATCGTCCTCCACCAAATTGCTGCCGGAGGAAAAGGCGACGTATCGTCCATTTGCCGAGATACTAAGGGTGTAAGAATAAACGTTTCCCTGTATTGATACTCGCTTGGTCGTACCCAGTAATAGATCGCGGACGAAGATGTCGTATGTGTTGTTACGATCGCCCTCCACCAGATTGTTCGCGAAGGAAAAAAAAGCGACGTGTCGTCCATCTGCCGAGATACTTGGGGCGTAAGATTCGCTGTTTCCTTGTTCTCCATTGGCACTTACCGAGATGCGCTGGGTTGTGCCTAGCAGCAAATCGCGGACGAAGACGTCGCCGGTGTTGTTAGTATCGCCCTCCACCAAATTGCTGGCATGGGAAGCAAAAGCAACGTGTCTTCCATCTGCCGAGATACTAGGCTCGGAAGAATAATTGTTTCCCTGTTCTCCATTGGCACCCACGGAGACTCGCTGGGTTGTGCCAAGTAGCAGATCGCGGACGAAAATATCGTATTGGTTGTTGGTAGCGCCCTCCACCAAATTGCTAGCACCGGAAGCAAAAGCAACGTATCTTCCATCGGCCGACATACTAGGTTGGTAGGAGCCATAGTTACCCTGCTCACCGTCCGAGCTCACGGATACTCTCTGTGGACCAGCGGTTGGGGCGTGGGCGTTGTCCTTGTCGACCAGCGATTGAATTACTACGCGATAAGTATCTTGAGGTGCATTGGTCACGCCGTCATCGTCGTAATAATGATTGACGCTGAAGGTCGACGTTCCTGCAGCCAGCATGTAGCTTTCTACGTAGTCACCCCAGTCGACCGTCAAAGTAAACGAGTCGTCGATGCCTGGATCGACCACGGTTCCACTCAGCGTGGCGAAGTCTCCTTCGTTAACGTCTTGAGTGACGGACAATGCTTCCAGTCGCGGAGCAACATTCTGTACGGTAACAATAATCGTTTGTTCCGCAATTCCGCCATCATCGTCAGCTAGCGTAACGGTCAAAAGGAATTCGCCGTTGTCACGGTATACATGGTTTCCCAAGATAGAGCCCATGGTCGCATTGCCTGCCGAACCATTAGTCACGTCCAATTGTAATCCGCCCGCGCCCGTCGACTCGACCGTGCCATCACCCCAATCGACTGTGGCGCTGAATTCGATCGGTAAGCCAAAAAGTGAAAACTCGGGATCGGAGAATGTATACGAATCCAACGCTAGCGAGTCACCCTCGTTCAGCAGTAATGTCGGAGGAATGAATTGCTGTGGTGCGATATTGAGCACGTCAACATCAATCGCGTTGGCAGCGGGATTGTTCGAACCATCAACGATTGCCCAGGCCTGAATCTCAAAGTTCGCTGGACCATCCGCATAGACATGATTCGCATCCGTCGCATCGCCAAGGAGAGTTTCGACGATTCCGTCCCCCCAGTCGACCAACCAACCGTCAGGCTGAGGCGAGGATGCGCTTGTGACGAATTGCAAGTAGTAATTCTCACCTTCACTGATTGACGGTGCACCCGCGATTTTCATGAAACTAACCGGTACCGCCGCAGAGAACTCAGAAGTGTTTCCGCTAGCATCCGTAGCAGTCGACGAGACGTAATCTCCAAATGTCAAGTCACCGAGCAGTGGCGAATCGAAGGTCGCAATTCCGAATGCATCGGTCGTCACCTGTACGTTTCCGACGTATCGCTCACCTTCACCATAACCACTCGGCTCCAGGCTGCTGTTGGCAAAGAATTCGATTCTAATTTCCGCATTCGGCGAACCTTGATAACTTCCCACGGCTCGCGAAATCGCTCCCGGAACAATTGTTGCCAGCAATGGGAAATTGACCGAATTGTTGGAGCCCCCATCGGTATCTAACGTATCGTTTAAAGTCACTCCGTCAGCGTTTAAATCGATACCCAGGCCTGAATTACTGTAGATCCTATTCTGAGAAAAGGAATTCTTAACAGTGTTCTGGCCACTGGCTGTGATTCCGTCGCTACCACTGAAGGCGATCGTATTGGATGTAACAACACTGCCATCGGCGCCAGCGGAGATCCTCACACCAGAACTCGAGTTTCCCATGGGCAGACCATTTACATCGATGCCGATCCGATTGCCTTCCACGCGGTTACCGGTAGCCTGCGCATTTAGGCCAAAGGAATTGATCGCATCCTCAATGAAAATACCATTGCGTACGTTGCCTGAAATGAGATTCCCAGCTTCCGGGCTCTCTCCACCAACGACGTTGAACGATCCACCTTCGATGCGAATTCCGTCGAACGAATTACCGAATCGGGAAGTGCCGTTAATGTCTGTGCCAACGTAGTTGCCTTGCACCAGGTTGAAGTTCGCGCCACGCAGTGCGATGCCGCCAAACGCGCCAAAGTTTCCTGAGACAATGTTTCGCGAACCTGCCTGTGTGCCGCCAATACTCGCCGCATGTGTCGATTCTAGCTCGATGCCTTGGAATCGATTGGCAATTCTCGCCGAACCTAATGCGTTGAGGCCGATGATATTGCCGAGGATTTTGTTTTCACTTCCGGCACCTCTCATCACGATCCCATTCTGGAAGTTGCCTGAGATAACGTTTCCTAAGGCTGTTCCTGCTGTGGCTGTGGTACCTCCAATTGAGTTTCTGGATGAGCCGGATATGACGGTGATACCCGAGAATTGATTTGCCAGCGCGGTCAAGCCATCGATGCCAGTCCCGATATAGTTTCCGACGATTTGGTTATCGTTGCTTTGTGAAATCAAGACACCGGATTGAGCGTTCCCCGAAATGATATTTCGCAAGGACTGAGTGTCACCGCCAATTTGATTTCTGGCCGAATTTGATTGAATACGTACACCGTTATAGTTGGGGATCGCTCTACGACCAGTGGCATCCGTACCGATCAAATTTCCCGCGACCTTATTGTCGAGACTGCCGTAGATCCGGACGCCATCGCCCAGGTTTCCAGAGATCAAATTGCCTTCGGTCTCATCGTCGAGACCGTCAGAGTCAGAGCCGACAGTGGTTCGCCGCGTGTTGAGTCCCAGAAACACACCCCCGATGCTGTCATAAATATCGGCGGTGCCATTTGGACGAGCGGCAGTACCGCTCGTGTCCGTTCCAATTCGATTACCCTGGATAATGTTGTCGTGGGAGTTGGCACCGAAGACTTCGACGCCGCTGTAGCCACTTGCTGAGATGGTGTTGCCCGCGTTCAACTTGCCACTGCCAATCCGGTTCCGAGATCCAACAACGTAGATGCCAACAGCGGGATGAACCAAAGCGGTGATTCCATCGCTGCCCAATCCAATGGTATTTCCTAGAATGACATTGTCGTTGGAGGACTCTATGTCAATTCCGGCCCAATCATTTCCGGCGATGACGTTTCCGCTGATTGTGCCGTCAAGCGTTGCACCAATCCAGTTGGAGTATGTTCCGGCAGTCAGAATTACGCCGTGGAGAGCATTTCCCAAGTCGAGTATTCCACTCGCATCGGTACCAATCAAGTTGTTTGTCAGCGAGTTGTTATAGCCCGCACCGCGATCGTGACTGATCCAGACACCGCTTGTATCGTTGCCGGAAATCAAGTTGCTGTCGACTCGATCACTGTGACCCGATAACACAATTCCTTGATATCGATTCCCTCGATCAAGTGTCCCGGTAAAGTCGGAACCAATGGTATTCCCTTGAATCAAGTTGCCGTGCGATAGACTCCATACGCCCGAATCGAAGTTGCCAGAGATAATATTCCGGTCGACTTCCAATGGTCCACCCACGGTATTGTTGGGGCCGTCGAGCACGACGCCCAAAGACAGATTTCCTAACGGCTTTGATTTGTCACTACCTAAACCAATTACATTGCCTGTAAGGCTGTTGTTAAAACCTTTTGCGATCCACACACCATAAAAGCCGTTTCCTGATATGACATTGTGTTGGATGAATGTGCCTGCCGCATTGCCGGACGCACTGTATGTCCCAGTATCCCAACCAGTAGCGGAGCCGGAATAGATTCCATGAGAACCGTTACGTAGAGGATTTAAGCCAGACACGTCGGTGCCGACATAATTGTTCTCGACGATGTTACCGGTAGCACCGCTGGCAATGATCGTTATTCCTCCCTCTGCATTGCCCGAAATCACATTGCTTGGGAGTCCGTCAGGACGCGCCAACCCGACCCAGTTGTTGGGGGCGTCGACGATCGAAACTCCCCATCGAGCATTCGGAATGGCAGACAGGCCATCAAGGTTCGTGCCGACTTTGTTGTTAATAATGAAATTGTTTTTTGTTGTCGTAAAGACTAAACCAATTCCGTGACCTCCGTTTCCGGAAATGAGATTGCCCGGAGCGGTGACGATCGGTTTGCCATCGGAGTCGGCTTCCCCCCCGAGGAAATTGCCCTGAGCGCCGTTAACCAACAAGATCCCTTCGTAGCGATTGCCTATTGAAGACGTTCCTGCTTTATTCGTTCCGATTCGGTTGCTATTGAAAACGTTGGCTCTTCCGCCGACACCACCCAAACCATTCAGATACACGCCGACGTAATCGTTTCCTGAAATCAAGTTGCTCACAAAGCGATTTTCACTGGTGTCCAAGTAAATGCCATTACTCCCATTACCAATATCGTACGTTCCATTCGCATCCGTACCGAAGTAATTGTTCTCCACTCGAGTCTTGGTGGAATTTCCACCTACGATGGAAAGCCCATCAGTTGCGTTTCCGGAGATAATGTTGCTAGGCAGGCCATCAGGACGATTCAGACCTACGACATTGTTTGCACCAGAGATGATGACTACCCCTGTGTTTGCATTGCCAAGGGGATTCGTTCCTGCGGCATTGATACCGATTAGATTGTTTAGCAGCAAGTTTCCTGTCGTCGATTCACCTTCAATCCACACACCGGCGTAGCCATTTCCTGAAATCACGTTTCCGGGACCAGTTACGATGACTTGGCCTGTACCGTCGAGATTGCCACCGACGAGGTTTCCCCTGGCACCCTCAGCGACGCGCACCCCATTGCCAACGTTGGGAACTGCCATGTTTCCAGATTTATTTGTGCCAATCTTATTGCCAGAAAGTACATTGTTCTGTCCGGTGCTCCCGTTTGTTCCATAGATCCAAACGCCGTTTGCATGGTTCCCCGAAATAACATTATTTACGATCCGATTGCCGTTGGATTGAACGAAAATGCCTTGCAATGCGTTGCCTACGGCCGTATTGCCGCCAACGTCGATTCCTATCAAATTCTCGGCAATTAGATTCTCGTTGGCGTTCGGATACAAGACGATTCCATCCCCTAGGCCTCGATTGACCGCCAAGCCGAGAATGCTGTTGCCAGAACTACTTAGCATCAGTAGCGGTGAGTTGTCTGTCATGTTTTGCCCGCTGATCTCAATCAACGGCAAGCCTGTGTAGCCGGGTTGGCTGGTCGCATCCACAACGACCGATCCGCCGGTCAGTATGGGCAGCGGCGACGTCGGCGCGATTGTATGAGGTCCAGAACCTGGAATGTTGAAGTTGATGGAGTCCGCACCGTCGGTCGCGTTCGCACTGAGAAATGCTTCTCTCAGACTGATTAAGCCATCGTCTGGATCGACTACATCCCGCGCAGTGTTCACGACCAAGGCGGCAAGCAATCGACGTGCTTCCATCGTCTCATAAGACAGCTTCCGGTGGTTTGATTTTTTCGAAGGCGGTTGACGGGACCAAATGCTTTGCACGATCTACTGTCCTTCATAAGGTCTTGAGTTTGGGTAAGGGATTGCGACAGTCCCTAACCAACTCAATAGGCTTGATGATTGTATAAGCGATGAGAGAAGAGTTTTAGAAAGCAGTTTGGTCAGAGAAAACTCAGATGAGAAATCAGTTGGTTAGCCAATCAAAATCGGCTTCCAGTTTCTTATCCTTCAAATCAGACAGGTTGTCCTCGCTTCCCCAAATAAACCAGTCATCTCCGCTAGAGCCGGTGATGTGATCTACTTCGTAATCAGCGAATACGTTTTGATTGAGTTTGACACCGGTGAAAGCTAGCGATCCGTTTCCGTAACGAACGTTATTGACACGAGACTCGAATCCCAATTCAGACGTCCACTCCTTGAGTATCCGAATCAGCGCGAGGTTATTGGAGTCGTAGTTGGTCCAGGAAGCGATCAGTAGGTCATCGTCACCACTTCCTAGAATTCGATCAGCGCCGCGGCCTCCTATGATGACATCGCGGCCGCTATTACCTTGAAGGAAATCATCACCATTACCTCCGACAATAATGTTGTTTCCGCTGCCCCCCTTGATACTATCATTCCCGTTGCCTCCAAAAAGCGATGCGTCAATCCGGATGCTACTCGGTAAGGTAATCGTGTCATCGCCATCTTGTGCATATACGACAATTCGGTCAGGTGAATAGGGTCCAAACGTCTCCGTATTTAAATCTACATAGATCCCAGCCCCGGTAGATCGGAAGTGAATTTGGTCGTTGCTCATCGATCCACCGACTACTAATTGCGTTCGGCCTGCAAATATCGGATCGGATTGCACAGCGACCGCGCTGACAGCCATATTTCGCACGGCAGATCCAACGCCGCCGTCATCATCTGTCACTTTTAGCGTGAAAGAGTAGATTCCTTCTTCAGAGGGAACGAAGGAAAGTGTTTGCTGGTTCGTAGGTGCGGTCGTCGCTACCGGTAATCCGTCCTTCGTGATCGACCATTCGAAAGTGTGGGTATCCAGTAAGCCTGGATCATTGAACGTTCCCTCGAGTCGCAAAGTCTGTCCGCGAACGCCACCCTCGGTCAATGAAATGGATATTGCATACGGTGCGACATTGTTGATCGTCAAAGTGGTCGTAGATATCGACGAGAAACCAAATGGATCAGTGACCTTCAATGCAATTGTGCGGGCTGCGAAATTGTCATCCAATTGAAGGTTTGAACTGACGCCAACCAAGTCAGAGTGAAAACTCACTCCGTCGTAATCTAAATCCCAAGCAAATGATAACGCAGCCAGCGGGTTATCGTTGTCGTAGGACAATGATCCGTCGAGATTGAAACTCGTCCCTTCGTCAAACTCATAGGGTCCGCCAGCATTTGCAATTGGTGCTGCATTCTCGGCGATTAAACGGATGCTTGCCCAGTCGTCGAAAGTTGGTGTTCCCCGATCCGATGATCCCGTAACAACGATGCGATCCTGAGAATCGATTAGCGCGGTACGGCTGTAATCATTGTCGCTCCCAAGGTCGATCGTTTGAATTCCGGTCCCACCGAATGTCGTATCAATCAAGCCGCTTTCTAAAATGCGAACCACTGAGAAATCAAAGTTATTTGACCTTCCGGGTAACGGGACATTGGAGCTACCCACGGCAATAATCCTTCCTTGGCTGTCCATGGAAACTTGGCCAGGAAAGTCGTTGCTTGAAGCGATATCTACGATGAGCTTCCCACCTGACGCGAACGAACTGTCAAGCAAACCATTGGCTGTCAATCGAGTTAACGCGAAATCAATATTGTAGCCGCCAGTTTTGGGTGTCGATCCCAATGCAATGACGCGATCGAATTCATCGACCACAAGCGATGAAAACCCATCATTGAGTCCGGCGAAATCAATGAAGCTTATACCGTTCAATCCAAAGGCGCCATCCAGTTGACCGTCAGGCAATAGCCGTACAATTGCGAAATCAAGCTGGGTACTTCCACCGTGCGAAGATTGTCCACCAATTACGATTCGATCTTGGCTATCAATGGAAACTGAATATGCTTGTTCACTGGCACCATTAAAATCAATGGTTTTCGTCCCCCCATTTCCAAACGTTGGATCCAAGTCACCGTTGTCGGTCAATCGAGCAACGGCAAAATCTTGATTCGTCGGTGCTGGTTGGAACGAATAGCCCACCACGATTATCCTTCCGAGGCTATCAATCGCCAGGGAATTCCCGACATCACCGCGATTCGAGAAATCAATCCTTCTACTGCCAAGATCGCCAAAGCTGGTGTCGACTTGGCCATTCTGTAAGAATCGGGCGACTACAAAATCTGAATTTTGACTATCAGTCGCTAGTATTCGATTTTGAGAATCCGTAACCAAATCGAGGACCCGGAAACTAGTTCGAGCCATACCGGCTAAACCGAAAAACTCATCACGGATTCCTTGAGGAGAAAAACGAGCAATGCCAACGTCCCCAGCGACCAACAATGATCCATCAGTTTGCTCAGCAGTTGCAAACGCGGATGCAGTGGAACCTAGCACTCCAAAATCGGATAGAACTTTGCCCTGGAGTCCGAAGGAACTGTCGAGCTGGCCACTCGACGACATTTTCGCTAGGGCAAAATCCGCCGTGGATGCGACAGAGGTCTCTCTCGCAGTGGCACCGATGATGAGATCGTTGTTTTGGTCAAAAACTATGGCGCGGCCTGAATCTCGGTGTTTTGCGAAATCTAGCAATTGAATTCCGTTCTGTCCGAACGTGAGATCGATCTCACCGCTCGGCAACAGCTTTCCAATGGCTACGTCTACGTCAGTGTTCGTACCGGCTACATAGCTCGAGCCAACAACCCAGATATTACCTTCAACGTCCGTTGCGTATTTTGATGTCTCGCCGAGCGTATTTCCAAAGTCGAGACTTTGCCAGCCGTCATCGCTGAAAGATAAATCAGGTAGCCCTGCAGTGGTTATTTTGGCGACTGACGCTTGTTGACTGGTATTGAGTACGCCGCCTACTAGGTAGGCCCCAGAGTCATCTATTTGCAAATTCGTAGCCTTGAACCCATTGTCCATAGGACTTGTCAGCAGTTGCTTTCCATTTGCGCCAAACAGATTGTCTAGCTGTCCATTAGGCAGTAGTCCAATCAGCCCAAGCCGAAAATCTTCTCTCTGACCAGTTAATGTATCGGGAACGGAAGAGCGTCCGGCCACCACGATCTGACCTGACGGCGTAATTGCTACTCCAACAGCTTCGTCATACCTTCCGTCAAAATCAACGATCCGAACGCCCGTATCGGCAAAACTTGAATCCAAGTTCCCGTTGGACAGCAAGCGAACCACAGCAAAGTCATCTTTTGCTTGGCTGTCGGTGAAGTAGCTTCCGACCAAGATGATTCTATCTTGTTGATCCACCGCAACGTCAAACACTTCGCCTCGAAACGGTCCGAAAACAGTGCTTGTGCCGTTAATACCGAAACTCGAATCCAGACGCCCATCAGCCGTAAACCTGACAACTGCGAAATTTTGACTGGGACTGTTAAGTAAATAGCCTGCGACCAGAATTCGGCCTGAGTGATCTACCGCAATACTTTTGGTATGCGGCGGTTGGTAGCCACCTGTCGAGAACAATTGTTGCCCTGTAATAATAGAACTTCGGCCATCGTCTCCGAATGATCGATCGACAGTACCGTCCAGGCTGTACTTGATAAGACTTGTATTGCCAGCGACATCTGAAGTTCCAACTGCGATGTATCCACCGCTAGGAAGAGCAACAATGTCGGTGAGGTCATCGCTTGTGGAGGTTCGTATGTTTTCAATCACGACCCCCTGGTCCCCAAACGTTGGATCGAGGGAAGCGGCCAGGACTCGCCTCGATTCCATCTGTTCAAAACAAATCCTACGAAACCGCAAGTTACTGGGATTCTTGTTCATGGTTTTAGTCCTGGATTGTCAACGAAATACCTGAGAAATGCTTGATACGAAGACGGAAAACCGTGGGCAACCGAACCTCCGCCGAATTCAACCCGCAGCTTCCCTTTGGCAGCCTAAAACGCGGTTGGGTTCGGACTGCTGGCGAAGTCTGCGACAGATCTAGCACTTAGATAGCAAGCAGCTATTTATTCTTCCCTTTACCACCGCCACCGCTCGGTGGGGGCGCAATGCTTCTCACAGGAATTGCGTCGAGCGAAGTTCCGAGACTCAGCAGAAAAGTGTCGTATGGCGGCGTATTGGCATCGACGACGTAGCCCTTGTTCCCTCGCTTGCTATTGCTCCAAAGGAATCCAGTGCCCAGATCATTCCAAAAGTCTGGACCTGGCTCAACATCGTGGTAGATGAACAAGCTCGCCTGAGCAGCGGCCTTCAGCTCAGCGGTTGAAGGTATTCGCCAATCAAAGTGGCTCTCTCCTGAGCGAGCGTTCGACCAGTCGTTGTAATTCGAATAGGTATTTCCATCATAGACAGCGTTGGGTAAGACAAGATTATTGACGTCTTGCCAATTGTGCGCCCCGTTGCCTGTTCGCGATAAGCTAAAGCCCCACACAAGACCGGTCTGGGTATCCAACGTGCCTTCAGAGACTTCCAAGAAACGGCCAGCGGGATCGAGCGCTTGGGCATTCAAATGGGAACACAGCACCAGACAGATTGCTACGGAAGCTAAAGTGCGAACTAGAGAAGCGTATTTCATGATTTCCTCAACAGTTACGAGGTCCGGTTAAAAATCTCCGCACCTGTACCACGCAGTTTCCTTCCAGGCGTTGCATGGAAATCACTAAAATTCCCGAATAATTTAGAATCGATGCCCCCGTGTGTACGCCCTCGCCAATTCCAAGGCTCAAGCCTCTTCTATTAGGGCTCGACCGAGCCAAGAGCTAAGGCAGATCGGCAATGGGGCCAAAATGATATTGTTCCAATTCGCGAAGATAACCCTCCGTAATCAAGCTCCGGCCATCTGACGAAAAACGCACACGAACCGATGGCCAACGTGGCGGATGAGGAATATCGAAGAATTTCGTCCCGGTAGCGGTGCTCCACAGCTCAATTCGGTCTGTCCTCGAGATAGCTAGCGTACGATTGTCCACTGAAATATCACAGCTCCCCTCATCGTTCAGGCCAGAGCAGGCGATACGCCGTAGCTCTTGCCATGACGCCGAGTCGTAGATGGCTAGCCCATTTTCAAAAGTGCCTAATAATAAACGTTGGCCGTCGCGTGACCAATTTGCGGCAGCGATTCGGTCGGGGAATTCATACTGCAGTGTGGCCGAGTGAACATCATAGGCTGTCGCCACGGCGTCATGTGAAATAGCGCAAACGAAACGACACAGCGGATCCCAAGCTAAACTGCGAGCCTTCAGAACACGACCTGCCAGCACGTCGCGAGCTGGCTTCCCCGTTATAGGGTCGACGACTATCCAGTTACGACTCACGTTGACACTGAGCGCATGCGAGCCTGGAACAAAGTCAATGGGTCCGAGCGTGGCGTCGATTGGATCTAGGTCGGGAAACTCCCTCAAAATATCTTCGATCGAGATTTCTTTGATCATACGAAGTTCTCGAGAATCCCAAATTCTCACCGGGGAATTTGGCTGACTATCTGCCAATAGTTGCTCGTCGCTCGAGATAGCCAGCTGAGTAGATCCTTTCGCTGCATGTTTTCTTTCCTCAGCCGTCAGGCTTTGAAACCGAGATGCGTCAACATGCTGCGGTAGTTGCAGCCAGTTTTCATCGAGCGCATAGCGCGTCACGAGGCCGGCACGATCGGTCATAACGATGCTTTTCGTATCGGGTGTCATTCTCGCGTACCAAATAGGCTCGCTGTGCTGAAAGGTGTACTTGAGCGCTATGGGTTGTTCCAGGCTGTCACTGGCTGAAACGACACCAAATACTCCATCGCGTGCTGCGAATGTAGAGTATTGTATAGCGGGGTGATAATGGATGCTTTCGATGGCATCCGAAGCAACTTCAAGGCGGCCCAATGGCACCAGTTCATTGGATCGAACTTGCCAGGCGAACAAGTCCCCTTTCACCGAGCCGCTTAACAGCAATGACTCATCTGACACGAACTCGAGCGACCGAACTGGCCCAACGGCATTCGACGTTATTACCTGCCCGCTGCTCAGGTTCAGTACAGTCAGGCCCTGATGCGAACCGACAAACACCTGTTGCTGCGCCTCGCAAGCTAGGCAACATTGAAGCCATGGTCCTGCTTCCCGCCAGCGCCAAATCGCTTGGCCCGTGTGTAGATCGATGCGACTGACTGTGTTTTCGCCGTTGACGTCGTTGGAACTGCGCCCCGCCACGATTAGGGACTGATCTCCATCGATATATTGGGCCGACATGACAGGTAAGGGGTAGTCGATGAAACGGCTGGGCTGCCACTCAATCGTGTCCCAGATGATGAGTCGTTGATCTGCTCCTGCGGTAACCAGCCACTGACCATCCGCCGAAAATTCGGCACCGGTGACCTCCCCTTGATGTTGTTGCAAGTGCTGAGTGGTTTGCCATGTCGTTGTATCGATTACATGCACCCCATCACTACCAGTTACCACCAACTGTTGTCCGTCTACTGAGAACTCTGCAGAGTACGATTCGCCAGCCTGAGCGAGGAGCGGCGAAGGCTTTTCTTTGATTAGAGTCTGCAAGTAGTACCACTCGAAACCACGCATGTCAGCGTCTGCGCTGTCAGGAATCCATCGCGCTAGAATCACGAGCGCCCCTGGGGCGTCTAAACTTTTCCACTTTTGAAAAGCTAAGCTTAAATCTTCCGCGTAACGTCGCTCTGCTTGCTCGGATTTAAGTTCGGCTTGGAGTCGTGAAGATTGTTGGGCAACAAGGCTTTTCTCGTCACTGCGGAGTCGCCGCTCCTTTACTAGTAAGTACCCCAGCACTCCCAAACAACTGAGCAACACCGCACTAGCGACGAGTGCAGCGAGGGCAATCCTGGAGTGGCTCTTCAGTTTCCCGATGTAAAAATCAGACAGCCAAGAATGCTTGGCCTTGATGGGGCGTCTTTGCAGGAATGCCTCAAAGTCAGCAGCTAACTCGCTAGCTGCCGCGTAGCGGCTCTGTGGAGATGGGTTGGCGGCCTTGGTAAGAATTGTCTGCAAATCGCGAGGAATCGGGTATCGTTTCCCCCGAGCCTGATCAATCTCCAGGAAATCCCGCCGCATGGCAATAGGAATCCTGGATACATCGGTGCGAAGGTGCTCGATAAAAAGTTCCAGAAATGTCGCACCCAGAGAGAAGATATCAGTGCGGAAGGTAACTGCTCCCGCAACGCTGCCAAGCTGTTCGGGACTCATATAACGCACCGTCCCGATGGCGAAACCAGATTCTGTCAAATTGTCCGTGTTTTCGATCCGAGCTAATCCGAAATCGGTGATCCATACACGACCCTGTTGATCAAGCATCAGGTTAGACGGCTTGATATCCCGGTGTACGATACCGGCCTGGTGAGCACATGCTAACGTTTCGGCTGCTTGTCGTCCCATTTCGGCTACCAGGTCAGCCTTGCAGAGCAAAAAGTCAGGGGACGACGGCGACAGTGTTTCGTCGAGCAACCGCTGCCATCTTGCCCGCTGGTTTGGGTTCGCAGCTAGGGCCAGTGACTCAATCAATACTCGCATGCCTGGAAAATGGCTCAGACGGTCGCGACTGAGCGACAAATCGCTTAACGACTTGCCGTCGATATATCGCATGACAAAGAAGTACTCATCTTCAAAGTCAACGCAATAGATGTTTACAATTCCTGGATGGTCAATTTTGGTGACTGCGCACGCCTCATTGCGGAAACGTTGCCGCGCGATCGGATTGGCCAGTAAGTGTGGAGACAACACTTTGATGGCGACTTGGCGCTGCAAACTTGTTTCCATTGCCTCATAGACAATTCCCATCCCACCACGACCCACTTCGCGTTTCAGTTCAAATCCTTTGGCTAGGAACTTAGCCCGAAGCTCTTGAGAAGGGATTAAGTCGGAGCGAGTCTCGCGGCCAGCGAGCGACATCTCCTCCCGCGCTAATTTCCTTAACGTGGGCATCAATCCATTTAGTTCGACAATATAGTCCGGGTGTTGTTCCGCCCATCCAGTAGGTAGCAAATCCAACAACTCAACTGAGGCCAACTCGTTAGGTTCCAAACCCTGCATGCGTTCGATCAAGAGCTCGAACATGTCCAAAAAATCTGAGTTCCAATCACCGCTAGCGACGATCACCAACTGTCCGACTCCTGCGCTTTACCGAGCAAATTCCGGAGCTTCTTAAGTGCTCGGAAATGCTTGGACTTGACGGTACTCTCCGGAAGCTTGAATACCTGAGCTAGCTCAGCAACTGACCTGCGTTCCATATGCCGAAGCAGAACAATTTCTCTTTCCAAGTCGTCGAGTTGCCCAAGAGCCCAGTTCAACCTTTCTCTCTCGTGGGCAATTATCGAGCCCTGATCTGGTCCGGCAAGGTTGTCGATTAGGTTTCGCGCCGGTTGTGACGCAGAACCGGCAGGTAACCAATAGTCACACTCCCGAAGTACAGATCGCTTGGAGGCCAGAACGTGACGACGATGAAAGTCGGTTAGGCGATTGAATGCGATTTGAAGCAGCCAAGGAAAAAAGCCGATGGGTTCTGTTTCTAAATAGGCTGGCAATCGTCGGTAGGCCTCAATCCAGGTCTCCTGAATCACATCGGACGGCGACACTCGCTGTCGTAATCTCGTATCCATTCGAGCCGCAATCAATCGCCGTAGGCGGGGATAATGCAGTACAAATAATTCTTCATTGGCCGAGTCGTCGCCTGCGCGAACCGCCAATAGAACTCTTTCGGTATCAATTCCCATAGGTGAATCCAGTTGACGAATACGAAACCGTGCCCAGTCGCCTGGGTACCGCAGTGCCGCCGCTAACGCATCGCAATATCCGAAGTCTAACCGAAACGCTGATCGGTTTCGACACTTCTCGCAGAAAGCCATTGATGAAATTTATGGAATATTGTTTGATGGATTGCGATTGTCCCATTCCAACAACGCCGTACCGTTGTGCGGTATGGTTTCCTGCAAGCGATTGATTCTCACATGACTGTGCACTAGATTCTTAGTTAGTCGGACTACGCGTTATCTCACCGAAGAGTCCGTCTCAACCGATTGCCACGGCGCTTATCGGCGGCAGATTTACTTACATAGTTCCGCAATAAAACGTGAGGCCATCACACGATGCTGGGTTCGATCCGTCCGCTTCTACTCTTCCCGACCTTGTTGGCGGTAGGGTTCGATCTCGCACCGAGTGTGGACTCAAGTGACACACCTCCTTCGACGGACCATGCCATGCCGTTGATCCCGCTGCGGAGTTTGTTCGGAAATCCAGAGAAGACCAGCCCTGCCATCAGTCACGACGGAACACGATTGAGCTATCTGGCACCGGTGGACGGCGTGCTCAACATCTGGGTGAGCCCAATCGACGACCCCGCCTCGGCCAAGCCGGTTACCCAAGTCAGTCAGCGACCCATCCGTTACTACACTTGGTCCTTCACCAACCAGCATCTGCTTTACGTACAAGATTCCAGCGGCGATGAGAATTGGCACATTTACTGTCTGAACTTAGAGGACAATTCAATTCGGGACCTGACGCCCGTCGAGGGGATCGCCGCACACTTCCAGGGAACAAGCCACAGGCACCCCGAAGAGATCCTCGTCAAGCTCAACGAGCGTGACAAGCAGTTTCACGACGTCTATCGTGTGAACATCACTACCAGCGAGCGCCGTCTGATCCAGGAGAACCCGAAGTTCAGTGGCTTTACAACAGACGAAGACTATCGGATGCGCTTTGCCTACCAATTGATGCCTGACGGGACCGGCAAGCTCTTCCAGCCCGACGGCACCGACGGCTGGAAGGACTTCCAGACGATCCCCTTCGAGGACATGCAAGCGACCCGCCCGCGGTGGTTTGACAAATCGGGCGACACTCTGCTACTGTCCGACAGTCGCGGGCGAAACACGGCGGCGCTGACTTCGGTCGTGCTGGCAACTGGCGAGACAAAAGTGATCGCGGAGCACCCCAAGGCGGACCTGGGATTTATCCTGGCACACCCTACGGAGAACACCGTTGAGGCTGTGTCGTTCGAGCATCTGCGCTCCGAGTGGAAAGTACTCGACCCGGCCGTCGCTGCAGATTTTATCTATTTAAGATCGGTGACCGAGGGCGATTTCAGCATCCTCAGCCGCTCCCTGGACAATCAGCGCTGGATCGTCGCCTACACGACGGACACGGGGCCGCAACGCTGTTATTGCTACGACCGCCGCCTGCGCAGGGCAACGTTCCTATTCGCGGACCAACCGGAGCTCGAGAAACTGCCGCTGGCCAAGATGCATCCGGTCATCATCCCGTCCCGCGACCGGCTGGACCTGATAAGTTACGTGAGCCTTCCCTGCTGGGCCGACCCGGAGGGTGACGGCCGGCCCAACAAGCCGCTGCCGATGGTACTCCTCGTGCATGGAGGTCCGAATGATCGCGACCACTGGGGCTACAACCCCGAGCATCAACTCCTGGCCAACCGTGGCTACGCCGTCTTGAGCGTCAACTTTCGCTGCTCGACGGGCTTCGGAAAGGACTTCCACAACGCCGGGGCGCGGGAGTGGGGCGCCAAGATGCACGACGACCTGTTAGACGCGGTCGATTGGGCCGTGGATGAAAAGGTCGCCGATCCCAAGCGCGTCGCCATCATGGGGGCCAGTTACGGCGGCTACGCGACGCTGGTGGGACTGGCATTTACACCCGACAAGTTTGCGTGCGGTGTCGACATGGTTGGCATCTCGAACCTCGAGACGTGGCTAAACACATTGCCGCCGTACTGGGCGCCGTGGATTCAGGCACATAAAGACCGGATCGGCGACCACACCACGCCGGAGGGACGGGAGTTCCTGCGGCAGCGTTCGCCGCTGACCCACGTCGGGCGTATCAAGCGGCCGCTGTTGATCGTCCAGGCGGGCAACGACGTGCGTGTCAAGAAAAGCGAAGCGGACCAGATCGTCAAAGCCCTACAGGACAACCGGATCCCTGTGACGTATGGCTTGCTGCCGGACGAGGGGCACTGGGATTGGCGGCCAGAGAATTCCTTGGCGGTCTACGCCATGACTGAGGCATTTCTGTCCGGTGTACTGGGTGGCCGCCATGAGCCGATCGGCGATGCCTTCAAGGGCTCGTCACTCGCCGTGCCCATCGGCGCCGACTTGGTGCCCGGCCTGAGCCAGGCCCTCCAGGAGTCGGGCCGATAGGATCTGCGAGCGAGCCTTCATTATCCATACCAGAACTCTTACAAAGAAGATGTCAGTCACCATGAAGATTCGAGAAATTCGCTGTGCGGGACTACGCGGAGCGACACCCGAAGGTGGGTGGAGCAACGAACTGAGACCCGAGGATTGTGTCCATACGCTCATCGCCGTGCATACCGATGAGGGGGCTGTCGGTCTGGGTAGTGTCTTTACGAACGACGCCTTGGTACGCGCGTCGCTGGCAATCCTGGAACCATTGTTTCGCGGCGAGAATGCGCTCGAGCCGGAAAGAGTTACAGAAAAGCTGAATCAGCACATGTTCTGGCTTGGCCGCGGCGGAGCGATCACGCATACGATCAGCGGGATCGACATCGCCTTGTGGGACCTACTGGGAAAGGCCACGGGCCAACCTGTCGGAAGACTTCTCGGAGGAAGGTATCGCGAGCGAGTTCAGCCCTATGCGTCAATTCTCATGGACGAACCACAAAAGCTGCACGATCATTTGCAGGCAGTTAAGGCGAAGGGATTTCGCGCATTCAAAATTGGTTGGGGGCCATTTGGTCGTCACAATGCCGCGACGGATGTAGCTATTGTCAAAGCGGCTCGCGAAGCAGTGGGAGCCGAGTCGCGATTGATGGTTGACGCTGGCGCGAGTGACGCATTTTGGGCGCAGGGCTACAAATGGGCATTGAAAACGTCAAAAATGCTTGCCGACTACGACGTCGCCTGGTTTGAAGAGGCGCTTTGTCCGGACGCCTTGGAGGACTACGTAGAACTTCGAAAACAGTCGCCGGTTCCCATTGCGGGTGGCGAAGTATTGACTCGTCGGCAGTCGTTTCAACCGTGGCTCGAAGCGCGAGCGTTTGATATCGTACAGCCCGATGTGACCAAGGTCGGCGGCATCAGCGAGGAGCGACGCATCGCGTGGATGGCTCAGGAGCACGGTGTACGCTTTATTCCGCATGGTTGGAATACCGCAGTCGGGCTTGCCGCCGACCTGCAACTCGCTTCGGCCTTCGCAGCAACGGATTTAGTTGAGTACCTGACAGGTTCCCCCTTCATCGACGACATCACTGTAGGTGGCTGGCAGTTGGATAGCGATGGAATGTTAGCAATACCGAGTGCTCCAGGGCTTGGTTTAGAGCTCGATCGCGACATGGTGCAACACTATTCGAACTCAAGCGATCTATTTTAGTTGAAGAGCGACTTCGTACATCAGTAGAGATGCGCTGGCACGGATTCAGGCACCGCCTACCGATAGGACCACCATTTGCGATGGGCATTTGCGATGGGCATTTGCGATGGGTGCGACCCCAAACTGCGATTTGGGGAAATGCACGGAGTCGATTTTTTTCGAGGTTCGAAACCCGACCACGGAGAATTCGGCAACAATGGACCCGGTTTGACGCGTACGACCTGTCCCTAGAGAGAGCGATGTAGGCCCCAGACGGTTCCCTAAAAAGTGAAGGCAAATAATGAAACTCCTATCGAAAACCATTTCAAAAGCAATCTTTTGGCGCGCGACGATGCGTTTCTCACTGCTGTTCGTCTTGTGGTTCAGCCTAGGTGATATTGAGACTACAGATGCTCAGGACAAACAGCGTCCGAACGTGCTATTCATCGCCGTGGATGATCTGAACGCATGGGTCACGCATTTGGGGCGCAATCCGCAGGCAAAAACCCCCAATATCGATCGATTGGCGAAGATGGGGACGACATTCAGTCGCGCGTATTGCGCAGTTCCCGCCTGCAATCCAGCTCGCAACGCGCTACTGACCGGCCAACGTCCCTGGACAACGGCTTGTTATATGAACGGGGACCCTTGGAAAAAGCACACGACCGAGGGCTTTGGGCTGAGCAACCAGTTTTTGCAAGCCGGTTACCACGTTGCCGGAGCGGGAAAAATCTACCACAGCCAGACTTATTTCGAGTCGGAGTGGTCGGAGTACCTGAACCCTAAGAGCTACTCCCTGGACGGGCCCAGCGTAAAGAAGGATGAGGGATTTCACCAACCGCTGCCACATGATCTCAAGGACGATGACCTCGGCGATTGGCACATCGCCAACTGGTGCATTGAACAACTGCACAAGAAGCACGATAAGCCGTTTTTTCTGGCATGCGGTCTCTACAAACCGCATCTCCCCTTTGCCGTTCCGCGGAAGTATTACGACATGTTTCCACGTGATCAAATCGAGCTGCCGCCGTATCGTGAAGACGACCTGAGCGACATTCCACCAGCGGGGGTCAAGATGGCCAAACCCAACGGCGATCATGCCAAGTTTCTAAAAAGTGGTCGCTGGAAAGACGCTATCCAGTCCTACCTGGCAACGTGCGCGTATACCGACATGAACATCGGTCGTCTGTTGGATGCGCTCGAAGAGAGTCCGTACGCGGAGAATACGATCATTGTCCTGTGGGGTGATCACGGTTGGTCCTTTGGTGAGAAAAGTCACTGGCGCAAATTCGCGCTGTGGGAGGAGCCAACCAGAGCCCCGCTGATTTGGGTCGCGCCCGGAGTCACGAAAGCCGGAACCGTTTGCGAGCGCACGGTTGACTTCATGACGATCTATCCAACGTTGTGCGAACTGGCGGGCATCGATACGCCGTCGCACGTCGAAGGCCCCAGCGCTGTCTCGTTATTGCGTGATCCTGAATCCGCCTGGGAGCATCCGGCTATCACGACCTACGGCTACAAGAATCACGCCGTGCGTACGGAAACGCATCGCTACATTCAGTATGCCGATGGAAGCGAAGAACTGTACGATCACAGAAACGACCCGTACGAATGGACAAACATCGCCTCGAAACCCGAATCGACGATGGTGATTGAGGAACTGAGGAATCACCTGCCCACTCACAATGCCAAACCGTTCCAGCAGAAATGAGTGTACGAGGTGGACCGTGAGTCACCTCAAGTCATATTATTATCATAGGTCGTTCTTCTGATTGTCCGTCGGCCACCTACCTGCACAGGAAATATGGAACAAGACACATCGACTTCTGAATCGCAAGTGGAGGTAAACTTTGATGGACTGCGAAACGCCATCAGCCCGATCAATCTAATGTTCGATGGCAGACTCTATCAAGACGTGAAAGGTCTTACAGCGCACATCACCCAAGCAATGAAGATGGTCAAACGAGAGCGTCCTGACTACCAGGGCGCGCTCGTCGAAATCAACCTACTGGAAGCAGCCTTCAATTCGGCCATCATGCGCTGGGAACAAAAGCTCACCGGCGAGATCCAGAGGCTCAAGAGCACGGTCGAAACTGCGCAACAAAAGTCATTGGGCGCCACCAAGAAGATCAGCAAGTACAAAGAAGAATTGACGCGTGGCAGAGCCTCCACACGCTCGATGCCCATCCGAATTGGGCAGGTGCGAAATCAACTGATTCACGTGAGTGGCAATAGTCCTCGTTCCTCGTCGTTGGGAATGGCAAAGAAAACCAAATCTAGGTTGGTCGAGGGTACTGATAAGTTCCCCACGGTTTACAAGAATGCAGTTGCACAGGTTCTTCGTAAAGTGGAGCAGCGAGGCAGCGCGAAGTTCATGGAAACTGCACTGAAGGTCTTCAAGAACGTGTCGAAGCCGATGTTCGAATTGCAACGCGAACAAGAAATCCACCGATGCAAACTCTATTACTTGCAGCAAAGCAATGCCGACAACGATCCGAAGTCTCAGTTTGTGGTAGTCAGGGGAATTAACGAAGCCGGCGGCGCGTACTCTCTACAATCCATTTTTCTGGATACGCAACAAACCTTTGAAATTGAATTTGAGGACTTGGATCGGCGAAACGTCTTCGTTTTCGAGCCTCTCGAGGATATGGAGATCATACTCCAGCTATTGCGGGCTAAGTTCAAAGGCAGTGACTTCAAGGAGACCTTCAATCTTTACGCGGCCATTCGCCGCAAGGCCATCGAAAACCAGCGTGACGAAAAGTTCAACCCAAGGCAGCTGGAAATCCATCAGTACTTGACAGATTTGGTTTTCGAATTTGTCGGTATCTCCTTTGACAATCGCGCTGCCGAAGTGCGTTTTACTGAACACATCAACGCTGCCATCCAAATTCGCTGAAGTGTGAGCTATGTTGTTCCGATTCCCGAGGGGCTCAAGCCTCCTTCTATGATTCGTAATCTTGCTCGATTCGCCCACTAATATTTCTAAAGAGCCACTAATACTTCTGAAGAGCCATTCTAATGAATTCTTAAGCTGGCTGATCAGATGATCTGTTGGTATCGCAGAAGTGCGAGGTGCCATAGAGTAGCGTTCCTATCCGTGCTCCGACCTCGCCATCCATGCTAGCGAATGTCACGGAATCTTGTGTGATGCTGATGATCAGCTCATCTACTTCATTTTCTGTGTAAGCCAACTGCATGAATCTGGTTTCCTCTCCGCCTTGGAGAGTGATGTACATGGTCATCACACGTTTCCCATCATTGTAGACGGTGGTCAACCTGTGTTTGGCCGGGTTGCCGTCCATGCCATGCGCCATTCCGACAAGTGTCATTGTCTTTTTTTCATTGTCGTACTCACCCTTCATATGCATCATTCCAGGACTCAAAGAATCCACCCAGGTTCCAAGGTATTTCTTTGCCTCGGCGTCATAGCCTGCGGTGATTCTCAATACAGTCGACTTGCACAGTCCGTCCGTGCTCTTGTCAGCTTGCTACAATGCCTGGTCGACGCAGTTTTTCGCATTGAGCGCGAATTCGTTGCTGATGCGCGATTTGTCTACTCAGACAACCAAGCATATGCACCCGGATGCCTGGACTAGGGACTAGGCGACGAGCAGCAACTTTCGTCGATGTCATGAGACTTCAGCCGACACATTGAGCTTTTAGCAGCATGTTGAATTCGCACCAACGCACTCTCAACTTCTCAACTGTTGATTGAGTGAGCCAACTAATCGACGAACCACACGAACATAGAGAACCTTATGTCGCTCAAACCAACCTCGCTCTTGATGTTCACCGCCCATCTTGCTTTCTATTCTGCCGTCGGCGTAGCGGTGGTAGCCGCACAACCGCCAGACAGAACGGGGACGGGCCGTGTGCTGTTCGATTTTGACAATGCCGATACTTCGGAAAAATGGCGAATTGTTAACGACGACGTAATGGGTGGCCGGTCGAGCAGCAAGCTAACGATTTCCGAGGACGGCATTGCTAAGTTTTTTGGCGAGCTGTCATTGGAGAACAACGGCGGGTTCGCATCAATCCGTTCCAGACCTACAAAGCTGGATTTAAAGCTAGATCAGAAAATCGCTCTCCGAGTACGTGGCGATGGTCGACGGTATAACTTTAACCTCTATGTTCCTCGACGCCAAACGGCGTTCTCGTACCAAGCCGAATTTGAAACAAGCCAAGGAGAGTGGATCCAAATCGATCTACCATTATCTGAGTTCGTGGCCACATCGTTTGGGCGACGAGTCGAGGGAGATACTCTCGACCCGAGTCAGGTGGAGGCCATTGGCGTATTGCTTAGCGACAAACTGGCAGGGCGATTTGAGCTACTAATCGACTGGGTCCGAATCGACAACGCTGAATAGAATTCAATAAGACGTCAGACGCCGCTGCTGACGCTGCGAGATATGGCGGGGGAGGGAATTCCTGATCGTCACGCAGTTCTTTGTATTTGGAAGATTGTCAGGGCCATCGATGAATGCTGTGAAAAAACCAAGGATCTTATTAACTGGTGCAACGGGTTATATTGGTGGAAGATTGCTACCTCTGCTCGAAGAACTGGGTTATCCGGTCCGTTGCCTGACTCGACGCTCAGGTTCGATTGAAAGCTCAGTCGACACGGGTCGCGAAATCGTGGAAGGGGATGTTCTCGAACCCAATTCACTCCCCGCTGCCATGGCCGGTATCGATACGGCATTCTATTTCGTGCACTCCATGGGTTCTACTGCCGATTTTGAAGAACAAGACCGGCAAGCTGCACAAAACTTTTCCGCAGCCGCCAAAACAGCAGGCGTCAGAAGGATCATCTACCTCGGAGGACTGGGGAACCGAGATAGGAATTTGTCCAAGCACTTGCGAAGCCGACAAGAGACCGGGGATATTCTCCGCGAAAGCGGAGTTCAAGTCATCGAATTGCGAGCTTCCATTGTGATCGGCTCGGGCAGTCTATCGTTCGAAATGGTTCGCGCATTGACGGAACGGTTACCGATCATGATTTGTCCCAAATGGGTTCGAGTGGAAGCCCAGCCAATTGCAATTGAAGACATGTTGTCACTCCTGATCGAGTCGATTGGGCTTCCGTCGACGGATTCGCACGTCTTTGAAATAGGAGGGCCCGATCAAGTCAACTATGGAGAGATCATGCAGGAGTATGCTCGGCAGCGCAAGCTTCGTCGATTGATGATTCCGGTACCGCTATTGACACCGTATCTCTCCAGCTTATGGCTGGGGCTTGTCACTCCGCTCTACGCTCGAGTTGGTCGCAAGATGATCGATAGTATGAGGAACGCCACGGTTGTGTCTAACAATTTGGCTGGGATAGCTTTTAAGGTCGTGCCAAGGTCCGCTTCCGAGGCGATAGCCAGAGCGCTCATCAACGAGGAGCGTGAATTCGCCGCGACTCGTTGGTCGGACTCGCTTTCATCATCGGGCGAGCCCCGCGCACTGGGTGGGGTGAGATTCGGCTCGAGGCTAGTTGATTCACGAACCGTTTCGATCGCGGTGCCGCCGCATGTAGCGTTTGCTCCGATCCAAAGTTTAGGCGGTCCAACCGGTTGGTACTACGGAAACTGGATGTGGCGTGTACGCGGCTTTCTCGATCTGTTGGTGGGAGGAGTCGGCATGCGGCGCGGTCGCCCTCATCCAACCTCGATCCGTGTGGGTGATACCTTGGATTTCTGGCGTGTGGAAGCCTTCGAACCAGATCGATTCTTACGACTGCGGGCTGAGATGAAGGTACCCGGACGGGCCTGGTTGGAATTTGAGGTAACCGGAGATGAACTGCAGAGCACCATCCGCCAAACAGCTAGTTTCGATCCCGTCGGCCTGGCAGGCCTAGCCTACTGGTACGCTCTCACGCCAGTTCACCATCTAGTGTTTGCCGGCATGCTACGCAATTTAGCCGCCGCAGCCCAACGCAATCGATGAGCTGAACTGCCGTACCCAAAGCGGAATCCTACCAAACCAGTCTTTCGGCGCGCCACTGAGGGGATGTAAACGAGCCATGTCGTCTTCTGTCCCTGTCATCCGTGCTCTGGACTTGCTATCCGTGCGAGAATTCGTGTCATTCGCTAGCACGGATGGCAAGGCCGGAGCACGGATAGTAACGCCACTCGGTTGCACCATGCACTTTTGCAATACCAACAGATTTTTCTGAGAAGCCAGTTTAGGAATGTTCGCGATAGCCTGAATGTTGGATCACACTTTAGGTCGAATTGACCGTAGGAGGCCAGCATGGGGACACTCTCGGATGATTGGAGGTCAGCTATTTGCGAGTAGCTATCCTCGTAGAACTATTCGTCGAGGGCACCGTAGCCTACGCGGTTTGTGTTAAACTGTGCGTCTATCGGACTTTGTGATCCTACCTTGAGGTTGTGCAAATGATTTTCAACTGGCGTAATTCTGCATGCTGGCGTACCGCATTTCTGGCGATGACGGTGACAATCGGTCACGTTGTCAGTCTCCATGCGCAACAACTTTCGCAAGTTGATGTTCTATTGAGAAACGCTGAAATCCATCGGGGTGACGGTGAAGCGGCGATTATAGGGGACGTTGCGATCTCGGGCGACCGAATTATTGCCGTCGGAAAGATTGACTCAGACGCTCGTCCACTACGAATCATCGATTGCACGGGCTTGATCGTGTGTCCTGGATTCATTGATTTGCACAACCATAGTGACGACGAAATTCTGCTCAAAGAAACATCTTCGGCAATGAATTACTTGACTCAGGGGTGTACTACGTTGGTCACCGGCAACTGTGGCAGCGGGCCGGTCGACGTCGCCGAATACTATGATGCCATCGAACGCAATGGCACCGGGCTGAACATCATGCACCTGCTGCCCCAGGGGGACTTGCGCCAAAGAGTCATTGGATTGGAACAGCGGAAGGCCACCTCTGAAGAACTCGATCAAATGCGTGAGCTGGCGCGCAAGGCGATGCTGGAAGGGGCCTGGGGGATGTCGACGGGGTTGATCTATGTCCCGAGTTCCTATGCGGACATCGATGAACTGGTCGCGGTTTCCGAAGTGGTTGGGCAACATGGCGGGATCTACGCAAGCCATATTCGCAACGAAGGGACGCAGTTGTTGGATTCAGTTAATGAGGCACTGGAAATAGGGAAACGAGCCAAGTTGCCGGTTCACATTTCGCATTTCAAATCGTCTGGCAAAGATTCTTGGGGGCTGGTTCGCACGGCGATTGAAATCATCAAACAGCGGCGTGCCGAAGGGCAGACGGTGACCGCTGACCAGTATCCGTACACGGCATCAAGCACGTCGTTGGGAGCGACCTGCATTCCAGCTTGGGCACGCGCCGGCGGACGGGAAGCGATGATCGAGCGAATTGATAAGGACGACGAACAATCCAAGCGGGTCATCGATGCGATTCTCGAAAAGCTAGAGGTGACTGACAATGGTCACCGAATTCAAATCGCCTCCTGCTCCGAGCACCCCGAATGGGCAGGCCGGCGTCTAGACGAGATCGCCGCTGACCTTAAGATCGCTCCGGTGGATCTCGTGTTGCAAATTGAACGCAACGGTGGCGCCTCGGTCGTCAATCACAGCATCGATGAAAGCGATGTTCGGTTTGTAATGCAACAAGATTGGGTTGCCACGGCTTCGGATGGTTCTGCGAAACTCCCCTCCAATTCCATTCCACATCCGCGAAGTTATGGCACCTTTCCTCGCCGCATCGGGCATTACGCCCATCGCGAACAGGTCATTTCACTTGAGCAGGCCATATTCAGTGCGACTGGACTGCCGGCACAAATCTTGGGTATCCAAGACCGCGGCTTGGTGCAAGAGGGGTGTTTTGCGGATATCGTCGTGTTTGATCGCGACACGCTGATCGATCGTTCAACCTTTGTCCAGCCGCATCAATACAGCGCTGGCGTAGTCCATTTGTTCGTTAACGGACGACCCGCGATCGCCGATGGGCACGCGACCGGCGCGCTTTTTGGAAGAGCCGTGCGCAAACACGAAGCCAATCCAACGCGGTAGTGGAATCAGCCGCGTCGTGCCGGCTGAGCGTCAGCCGGGCATGCTAGCGTCCCTCCAATCGCTAGCAGGGCGAAACAACTGGAAGCTACAGCGGAAACTGCGCGTAGATTAGACGCTCGGTGTGGAAGGTTGCGACTTAGATTGCTTTGCGAGTTCGATCAATGAACATTGTGGGAATTTGGATTCTGACTAGGCTACTTTGGTACCTGTCTGTTCAGTCCCAGTCGAGCCCAAGCTGCAACAGGCGCTCTCTCAATAGGCGCAGATCCCACAGTTGAATGATGTCTTGGTAGGTACCAATGGCAAGCAGTTTGCAGTCTGGACTGAAGCATATGGCAGCGGCACTCGGATGGGACGAAGATAGTTGGACATCGTTCGGTCCGCGAAGGAGAGCAAGCAATTGACGGCTGGAGAAATCGTATAGTTTTACGTGGGTCATTTCAGAAATTGCCAGCAACTTCATATCTGGAGAGATTGCAACATTGGCAAATCCTGGCTGGTCACGCCGCAAGGTGAATTGCTTTTTCCAATCGCTAACCCGCACAAAGTTGACTTCATCGGCCTCCCGAACGACTAGCCATTTTCCATCGGGACTGAAGTTTACGCCGGCCCCATCCAATCGCGTTTCGCGTCGAACGACCTCCTCGCCGGATTGAGTGTCCCACGCGCTCCAGTGCGCAGTCTTCCAAGAGCCGCAGGCGGCCCACTTACCATCCGGGCTGATGTCCGAATGGTTGATCCAGTCGTCGTCATATACCTCCATGCGTTCGTTCGGCTTAAGAAGGTTGAGAATGTGCGCTTTACCCGTCATGACTTCCGACACGAAGGCCACTCCATTGCGGCTGATGTTTGCCGCGGGGCACTGATGGGAATGAGACGTGAAGATTGTTTCGCGATCGGTTAACTGAACGAACTGCCCCGTTGTTCCACTACGGAGAACTTTCCAGCAGTCCAGCGAGTCACCTCCGCACACGAATAGCTCGTCTTTTGCATGGTGGAACTGAACGGAGGTTGTGCGTTCGTAGTTCGTGTTGCGTTCCAAACATGTACCATCGTTTGTATCCCAAATGGAAAGTTCATTCTTGGATGTAGAGGCCAGCAAACGACTGTCTGGGCTAAAACTGAGTCCCTGCACGACCGCCTTGAGTCCACCGTTGAGGCCGGACAACACTCGGCATTCTCGACTAAGATGCATTCGCAGACGCCCCACGTCTCGCCCTGCGTACTCAAATCCCAACCATTGGTCGTCGGTACTAAACCGCCGACCACCAAAGAAGTCCAATTGCATCAGCTCGCGACCTGTTGGAGCGTTCCACAGACGTGTCGTTTGGTCCCATGATGTGGTCAACAGCATCGCCGAAGAGTTAAAGGCGATATTGCGAATGGAATCAGCGTGGCCAATACACTTGGCCAGTGGCTGGCTCGAATCGAAAGTTCTCCAGACGTAGGCATTTCCGTCGACACAGGCTGCGGCGAGCATGCGACCATCGTTACTCCATGCAACTGAGGTTACTTCGGCGGGATGCAGGAAGCGACATTTCTCCTCGATGGTTTGGGTGTCGACAACCAATACCGTGGTATAGGCTACGTCAACTGCTATGTACTTGCCGTCAGGGGAGAAACTGAGGTAACTCAGGCATTCCTTTAACGGAATTTGACGAATCACAAGGCTTTCGAGATTGATTACTTGAAGGCTGTGGTCGGGAGCCTGATAGAGGAAATGTTGACTGTCGGGTGAAAAAGCAATCTGACGCCAATAGGCTTCACCCACGCTGGGGAGCACTTGTTCAAATACGGGGCGCTGGGCGAGAAGATCAAACAATTGCACCGACGTGCGACCGTCCCCTGCCACAAAGTACTGTCCCAAGTACCTTCCGTCGCCGCTAAATTCAAAGTAGGGTCTGACATCACCGAGGTAACTTTCACCAGAAAATCGCATTAATTCCCGATCGTCATGCATGTCGTACACCACCACTTCACCGCCTGCAAGCTCCCGCGCATAGCGTTCAGCTTTTGCATCGATAGCCCAACTCATGTGCGACGAACGTTCTCCGTATTGATCGCCCGGCCAGCGGCGATCAGGCTGCAAATCAACCAGTGCCATGCTGGCGATGGCTTCGTTGCGCAGTTCAAATTGCCAATCGTTCTCGAATTCGAGAGTGCGCATGAGCTCCGCAGCTTGAGAGATTGCCTGTAGGCTGTCGATGCGTTGGCCAGGGCGTCGCGTCTGCCGTAGCGCTCGTGCCTGGGCCACATAGGAATCAAATAGATTCTCCTGTGCTCGCAAATTTGCATCTTGCGCGGCATTCTCCGCTGCCTTGACGCGAACGAGAGAACGGCGGACCTGAACGGAATACACCATTGACGATGCGGTTAACACTAGGACCAAGAACAGCACGATGCCAGAGAGTGCAGCCGCTACAGGATTCCTGCGGCACCACAGCCCAACATGCTGAAACACCGGAGTGCGCGTGGCCACGATGGGCTTGTCGGCGACGAAACGAAGTAAGTCGTTTGCTAAGTCCAGAGCAGATTGATAGCGGGCGTAAGGTTCTTTTTCAATCGCCTTGAGGACGATGGTTTCCAAGTCACGTGGAATGTGGATGTCAACCTGCCTTGGTGCTGGCGGGTTCTCCTGCATCACGCGTCGAATCATTTCGACGCGGTCAGCATCTTCGAAGGCTGGATGCAAAGTAAGCATCTCGTACAGGGTCAGTCCCAAGGAGTAGACATCGCTACGCGGGTCGGACCAACCACGAAAGCGTTCGGGTGCCATGTACCGCAGTGTCCCAACCAGGTCGCCCGTGTGGGTCAGATCTCCTTCCAATGTCTTGGCCAAACCAAAATCGGTAACCCATGCCTGGCCGCAGGAATCGATCAACAAGTTCGAGGGCTTGATATCACGATGCAATATCCCCTGCGCGTGGGCACAGCTCAGGGCCTCAGCAATTTGAGCGCCGATACGCGCGACGTTCTTGTAGAAATGGTATCCCGACGCCGAACCGGACGATACCGAAGCTCCCGACAGGCGACCACTCGAAACTGCCTCGTCGACTGTGTCTACACCCAGCGGTCGATCGCTCCTAGGAGTTGAGGTTGTCTCGCCAGCGGGCAGAGCCTTGCTTCCCGAAACGTCTTTGCCAGTTTCCGCTTCGCCTGAGTGAGTTTGGTTTTGCGCGATTGGGCTAACAACTGGCCGCGTTTGAATTGCGGAAACTTGTTTCGATGCACTGGCGAGATCCGTCGCGCCGCGGAGAGAACGCATTTCCTCCAAGACTAAATCAAGCCCCAGTCCGCGAATAAACTGCATGGCGTAATAGTGGATTCCTTCGTGCTCACCCACTCCAAATACGGGAACGATATTAGAGTGATGCAACTGCGCGACGGCGCGCGCCTCGCGATGAAAACGCGTGAGATGTTTGGGATCCATCAGCGCATGAAACGGTAGGACTTTGATAGCCACATGCCGCCCCAGTGATTCTTGTTCCGCTTCATATACTACGCCCATGCCACCTCGGCCAATCTCGCGCAGAATTCGATATTCACCGAGTTGCTTAGGAGCCTTCCCACTGGCGGTCACGCTCGCTTCATTTGCACCGACACCGGCCTGCTCCATCGTCAACAGCGTCGGGAACAATTCGCGAATTTCATCAGCCAGCTGCGGATGCCGTGAGGCATAATCCTCAACTCTTGGTCGCTGGCCAGCGCGGACCCGCGCGGTGAATTCATCAATCAACTCCCCTAGTTGCATCGGATCTGGATCTGTTGATTTGTTCATGGGAAACGAGTCGCAACTATCAGACCACTGAATTCGATGTGCCATCACTTAGCACGCTCTTGAGCCGTTTCAAGGCACGCACATAGCGTTTGTAGCAAGTCTCTTCGGTAACTTCCAGCAACAGCGCTGCCTCGACATTGGTGAGCTGTTCAAAATGTCTGAGTGCCAAGATTTCACGATCCAATTGCCCCATGGCATTGAGCGCGTTCTGAACCCGAATCTGCATTTCAGCTCGGGCCACGGCCTGTGTGGGCGAGGTGTGCTTACCAACCAATTGTGCAGCGATGGCATGGGTCGTGGCCTCGGGCATGGGGCCACGATAGAGCGATACCTCACGTGCAACATCGCGGCCCTGGACCCCCAAATGCCGACGATGCACCTGAATCATTTTTTGCCCCGTTAGGAAACGCAGCCAAATAAACGCGGGGACCTCTGGCTTGGCTTGATACTCCTTGTAACGCAGCGCCGCTTCCACAAACGCTTCCTGAATGACATCCGACGCATCGACGCGACCTTGCAGGCGTCGATCCATGCGCAAGCGCACCATCCGCTCGAGCCGCTCCCGGTGGGAACACAACAGCTCGTTCAGTTCAGTTGAACTGTCGTTCATCGATTGAATGTCAACGCTCGATGGCGGCATGGGATTCCAATTCGTGACAAAGCCCAACTAGTATGGCAACCCGAGTGCTGGCGCGTCGAGCCGATATTGGCGAGCCAACCCAAGCCCCGCTCCCAAGTACTTTACTGCTGCGCAACGATGAATCCGGACAACTTTCGTCCGAACTTGTTAAATCTTGCGGTTTCTACCGATTCTACTGTCCGAATCGTCGCGATGCGAGCAGTAATAATCTTTAGCGGCCTTTTCTGAGCCGTCATCAGTCTAGCGGCCCCCCCACGCGGAACGAAGGAGATTTATCATGTCCCACCTAGTTGCACGGCGCGAGCGTGCCAATCGCAGACAGGGGCGTCGCCACTCGTTCAAACGCAACCTGCTGGCGGAAACTCTAGAGGATCGACGACTCCTTACCGTCAGTTCCTTCTTCGAAAGTGGCACGCTACAGATCACGGCCGACGCGGCGGACGATATTGCAATCACTCAGGACTTCGGTCAGGTCAAAATCAATGGCTCCGATCCAGATTCGGGAGTGCTTTACGCTGAAGAGGTCGCAGCAATCGACATCGCGGCCATCGGCGATTTTCCGAATCGAATCGACCTCAGCAATATGGATCCCTACGCATTTGGCGGGGTCAGCGAAATTGCGATGAAAGGGGGAGGCGGCGATGATGTGCTGATCGCTCCCGCAATCACTTCGATGCTATTCGGTGAAGCGGGTAATGACTTGCTCCAATGCGGTCCCGCAAATCACAACCTAGATGGCGGCGGAGGGGACGATGAGTTCATCGTCGACTTGACTGCCGGGACGCCCGCAGTTCCTAGCGGTATTCACGTTTCAGGTGGTGAGGGGGGGAACGATCTGCTGACCATGCTGGGAGGTGGCACTGGCGAGTTGGAGTACACACCGAGTGCCACGACGTTCGGAAGCGGTGAAGTCAGCGGGTTCGTCGATAGCTTCTTTCTGTCATTCGAAGGTTTGGAGCCGGTCAATCTCCAAAGCTTCGGCAACATTACAATTGCGCTTCCGAACGCAGATGATCTGCTAACGTTAGCTAGTGCACTGTTTGGGGGGACGGAATATTTGGTCGTCAACGGAACTTCCGGCGGCGTCGCAGTGGAGGAACTAAGGGTTTCGCAGGCCGCTTCGCTCACGATTGACACCACCGCGAACAACTCGGACGGCAACGATAGGATCGACATCAACGGCGGCACAAGCGCGCACGGTATTGCAGATGTTGAAATCATCACCGGCACCGGTTCCGACATCATTTATGTCAACGGCACTCAGACGTTGAGCGGCACTCTAACCGTTAGCAGCCAGGGCGATGTGACGGGCAGCAGCTCCGCGAATCTCGATGCCAACGTGCATGTGGTCGGCGCGACGGTCGACCCAAGGGGTGGTGGTGCGGGCATTCTCGAAGTTGGCCCGATGAAGTTTGATGCGAATTCGACCTTCAAGGTCGAAGTCCATGGCACCACGCCTGGCACCGACCACGATCAACTCAGGGTTAATGGGACGTTGGATCTCGGCGGCGCAACACTGAATGTGACAGGCTCGATTGGTGGAGCGTCTTCGGCCAATCCAATCGTACTGATCGATAACGATGGAACAGATGCCGTGACCGGGACCTTCGCTGGACTGCCAGGTGGCTCAACGGTCATCGTCAACGGACAGAACTTCGAAATCCAATACAACGGCGGCACGGGAAACGACGTCGTGCTGATGGCCATCGTTACCTCTGCACCGATGGACGTCTATGTCGACGATGATCTGCATGCCACGGCCAACGGTACGCCCATCGCGGACGCCAACCCGGACGCTCCGGGCAATCAAAGCGGGACGTTTGGTATCGATGTGTTCGCAACGATTACAGAAGGTGTGGCTGCGGTTGCTGCCAACGGAACCGTGCACATTGTCGGTGGAACGTACGCGGAAGATGTCCACCTTGCCAAGCCGCTGACACTGGATGGCACCAGCCCCAACCGACGTGACGCAAGCATCGGTGGAGCGGGGATCTCGATCGAGGCGGGTGGCGACGGCGTCATCCTCCGCGACTTGCATATCGTCTCTGAACTGCAGGCACACTCCGTCGCGGCACCCACGCTCGAGAATGTATTCTCCAGTGGCGATGTCGGCTTCTTCGGAAGGAATTTGACCGGCGTACTGAGGGTTGAAAATTCACTATTTCAGGCCAATCAATTCACCCCCTTCGACATCGACTCGGGCGGGTTGCATATCGTTATCGAGAACTCCGCGTTTCAGGCGAACACTCTTGGCCCGATCTCTATCAATAACGTCGATTCATTGGAGCTTCGCAACGTCACTTTTCGCGGCAACACGGTTGGCGTTATGCTGAGCTCTATCGGCACGTTGACTTATGATACGCAGCGCAGCGACATCAGTGATGAAATCACGTTTGACAGCAATGCGTTGACCCACCGCAGTAGCGGTGTCGACCGAGACCCGTTGGAACTGCTTAGCATTCAGAATCTGGTCATCAACACCTTCGGCGGCGAAGACCATGTCACGGGGCGAACCCACTTTGCCATGACAGCCACGATCGACACGGGAAATAACTTGACGGGCGACAGTGTCACGATCGAAGGATCTGCGATAAGCGATTCCTTTACGACAAGCATCAACGGCGGTGATACTGAAGTGCGCAACGGCACACAGGCGCCGGTGATTTTGCGCGGGATGGAGAGCTTGACACTGAAGGGGAGCGCAGGTGCAGATCGCTTTGATATTGCGCCGTCAAGAGACTACGCCATTATGGTCGATGGAGGCGAACCGATCGGGCAAAACGGAGAGCCAACCAGCTTTGATGTCTTGAACATAGTCGTGCAAGCTCAGCAATTCGCCTACTTAAATGGTCCCGAAAACGACGCGGGCAGTATCGTAGTCGACGACTACTTGCCCATCAGTTTCGACCAAGTCGAGTTGGCTGCGCTACAGGCCCTGCCCGCACCCGATGGCCTGCCGACGTTCAAGTCGTTTCCGCTACCGTTTGGCAACCCGAAAAGCAATCCGGTCGACGTCGCATCGAGCGGAGACGGCGAAGTCAAGGTTTCTCAGGGGAACTTCCAGCTTACGTTCTTAGAGTTGGAATCTGAAGAGCAGGTAATACTAGACCTTTCAGACAGTTCGGAAGACGTCCACTTCAATTTTGATGGCGAGCGGTTTGCACAGAATTTTTTCGTGCGCGGACGTGGTGACAATGCGGTAATTTTGAATGGCGGTGATGGATTTGGCGAAACGACGCTCAATCTTCAAGACGACGGGACCGTGCAACTCACGATCAACCCGACGATCACATTGTCGGGGGTCAACGGACTGTTTGTTAACTCTACCGTTAAAGCAATCAACCTCGACGGCAGCGGTCTCAATGATCTATTTGTGATCGAAGACGCTTTCAATGGTAATACTTCTGTCACTCTCTCACTGGCTCAATCACTATTCAGCTTCAAGACAGTTCTGCCAACCGCCGCAGAAAAACTGACCATCAACGGAGGTGGAGGTGATGACAGAGTTCGCTTGAATTCCGTGGGAAGTGCGTTTAAGGCTGCCCTAGCCGTCGATGGCGAGGCAGGTACGGATGTAATTCACGTTCCGAACATGGTGGCCATTCCCAACGACGTTTCGCTCGTAGCCGATGTAATTGATGTGACCGGTGGAATCAATACTACTGGCGGTGGCGGATTAGCCGACATTCGGCTCAATGGCAACACCGTGAATATTCACAGTCTCACGGTTTCCGCAGCCGATGTGCGCTTGAATGCATCGGGAAATATACAAATCGACGGACCGATCTTGACGGGAGGAGGCCCAGTGGTTGTGCGAGCCGGTTTAGATGTTCGGTTTGGTCCGGCTGGATCCATCGACGCGCAGGTCGTGGGTGGCGCATCTTTGGTGGATATCGAGGCTGGTATCTTTTCAGGAGTCTCGCAAAAGCTGAACCGTCCGCAAGTCGCCAATAGTAGTGTTGTGTGGCCAACGATTAGCCCTGATGGAAAGTGGGTAATTTATCTGGGCGACGAAGACGCAGATCAAGAGCAAGAGATGTACCGTGTGCCCATTGCAGGCGGAATCGCCACTCAAATTAGTGAGTTGCCCGACTTTGGCGTTTATGAGTCTTTTGCCATCAGCCCAGACAGTCAACGTATCGTCTATACGGCTGATCGGGAGGTTGACCAGAGAATCGAGCTGTACAGCATGTCGATCATGGGCGGGGCTGTCGCTAAATTGAGTGCAATGCCGGCCGCTGGCGACATCCGTTCATTTGCTATCAGTCCAGATGGTCAGTCAGTAGTTTTTGAGGCCGATCGGGATACAGATGACACCTATGAGCTGTACTCGGTTTCCATTGCTGGGGGAACTGTCACAAAACTCAGTTCAGTCCAAATGGTCGGCGACGTTTATGACTTCTCTATTAGCCCCGACAGCCGACGAGTGATCTATCTAGCGGACAAGGATGTCGACAATCAATTTGACCTATACAGCGTTCCAATCACAGGCGGGGCAAGCATCAAGCTCAGTGCGTTGAGCGCTGGCGGCGACCTCGATATCAGCTCACTTGGTATCAGAAAGAGTTTCGCCATCAGCCCTGACAGCCTACGGGTTGTCTACGTGGCCGACCAGGATACGGATGAGACATTTGAGTTGTTCAGTGTCTCGATCATTGGTGGGGCCGTCGTCAAGCTCAGTTCCTTGCCGACAGACGGCGATGTGTTTGAGTTTTCGATTTCTCCGGACAGTCAGCGCGTCGTCTATGTGGCAGATCAAGAGCTTGATGACGTTTTTCATCTATACAGTGTTCCACTCGCGGGCGGAATTCCTCGCAAACTCGCCGCATTGCCGGCGCATGCGAATGTGCGTTCATTCACCATCAGCCTCGACAGTAAAGAGGTCGTTTATGCGGCCGATCAGCAGGTCGATGCTAAGTTCGAGTTATTCCGCGTGCCGATTCAGGGTGGAGATACAACTAAGCTAGTAGCGTTACCGGCACACGCGAATATCGAGCTATATTATCCTCGCATGTCGATCAGCCCCGACGGGAAATATATCGTTTTTGCGGCCGACAGGGACGTTGATGGGATGCTTGAACTGTATAGCGTGCCACTCAGGGGTGGGGCGATCGTCAAACTCAATGCCGTGCTCCAACCGTTAGGTGGAGTCGGTTCCTATTCAATCAGCCCTGACAGCCAACATGTCATCTACCTCGCTGACAAGGATATCGACGATAGGTTTGAACTATTCGCAACCACACTCCCCGGTCAAATTCGGATGGCCAGCGAGGCGAAGATCAACGCGCGCGGCGGCAACGTGCGACTCGCTACCAACGGCGACATTCTGGTTTCCAGCATTGTCACCACCGCCGACGTTAGCATCACTACGAGCCACGGAGCGATCATCGACTACCGGACTGGGGAGCAGCCCAACATTGAGGCAAACTCGGTTGCCCTGCGGGCGAATTCGGGTATTGGGCACAACAATGACCTGGATCTGAGTGTTACTACTGTTGCGTTTCAGAATTCCGACTCAGGTGACGTGAATCTCACCAACTCCAGCTCGCTGACGATCGGTGGCGTCGGGGCACTGTCCGCTTCACGCAATTTGAACGGTCACGTTAGGCTTGATGCACTGGGTTCGATTTCAATCGAACATAACCTAGGAGCCAACAGCTTGATGGTCTCATCCATCGAGAACCCGAATTCCTCACAAGACAACGTTGTCGTTCGTGCGGGTGTTGCGATTACAGCTACATCAATGGTCCGCTTGAATGCGGGTGACGATGTCGTGATTGAAGATAGGGCTGCCATTCAAGGCGATGAGATAACTTTGTCGTCCGGCGAACACAATCAAGATTTACTGGGTGGCATTACCATTGAGGGAAGTATCGATGCTACTGGAGGAGCGACTGGATCGGTGACACTCCTTCCAGAAGCGGGTGTTAAGGAGACAAGCACTGGGAGAATTCTCGCTCCGGAACTAATATTACGCGGTGCAGGCGGATTTGATCTAAGGGATGGAACGAACGACGCCGGCCACCTATCTGGGATTTTGAGGGGCGACGTCATTTATGCTGATGTCGACGGGGTGGGGATCGGGGGATTGCAGGCCTTTGGTTCAGATCTGACTGTGATTGCCGATCAGATTGCGATCGACGGCATCCTCGAACTTCGATCGGGTTCTCTGGCTTTGAACGCAACGGTCAACGGCGTCAGCCAAAATTCAGGTGCAGCTATCTATGCCGATCGACTGTTCGTACAGGGACAAGGCTTCTTCAATCTCAATGCGCAAGACAACCACATCAATATTATCGGCGGCTCGGTCGATTCGATCTCGTTGACGGACCGGGACGGCGTCACGGTTGGTTCCGTTTCGGCCCCTGCATTGAACAGCACATTTGGTGGCCTATTCGCGACCAACGGCATCGCTGTTTTCGCTCCACAGGTTCGTCTCAGTACGATCCTGGATAGCACAACGGGCCTGGTAAGTGTAAACGCCATCCGATCGGATGGCAGCGATGGAACATTTGAGATCATCGGGACCGCCACAGAGATTAATGCCGGTTCCGTGCAGATCACCAATGCTCGATTGTCAGCCGATCAGCTCGGGCGTAGTCTTTCGATCGACACCAGTTCGGTCACAGCGGGTGGCGACATCGTGCTGCCTGAATTTGATGCGACACGGCCGCTGCTCAATCGACTGTTCATCGATGCTAGCGGTGGGAGTAGTGATGGAATAATCCATTTTGTGAATGGCGCTTTCCTAGCGAACAGTGGAGCAAGCAACTCCGCCGACCTGACCATCCGTGGAGATGTCGAACTTCTCCAGTCGATTGTGTTTGACACATCGTCTGCTTTCGGATTTGGCGGAGCCATCGATCTTAGGGAAACAAACGTCTATGCTCGAAACGTTGGAGCTAGTCTGACAATCGATGCACGTGCCAAAGGCGCCATCATCGGCTCGCTGGGAACGGGCGGAGCAATTCAACTTGGCCGGTTCAGCGCTTCAGGAGGTAGATTGGAGATTGAAAACCTCAACGTGTTTACCACCGGTGGGCTTGGCGATGGGACAATAGTCGTCAACCACGATGTCCTGGTGGATGGAAATATCACATTCGCAGGCGTCATCGAACTCCCCCGAACGACGACGCTTTCGACCAGCACTAGCGTTGGTGACGCTGGAGATATCTATCTGTCAGACACCCGAATTCGTCAGTTTCCTCATGCATTGCCCAACCTGAATATCGAGGCGACATATGTTGGGAGCTCGACTCGAAATAACTCGGGAGGGAACGTAACTCTAGGCGCCCTGTCTGGACTGGATGAAGTCGCAATCAACACGACCAGCACTAGCGGTCCTGGTGGAAACGTCCTCGCTGTGGATAAGGTTCAAGTCGAGAAGCTTTACATTGCGGGAAGTCGCGGTTCAACGTTAGACGCTAGTACCGTGAAATTCATCGACTCTCTTTCAGTTGGAGTTGGAGGTCTCAATATACACGGTTTTGACGAAGTCAACCTTTCAACGGTCAGCTCCGTCGGGGACGTTGAGTTGAGTTCATTCCAGTCGACAAGACTCATCAACGGTATCTATACACAGGGTGGGGACATCGTTATCGAAGGATCACTATTACCCACTGGTGCGGGCGGGTCTGTGCGACATCCGGTGGTACTCGACACACGGTTAGACAACATTGGCGATGCGGGAAGCGTTCGGCTCCACGGTGGAGAGGTTTATGGTTTTTGGCCAGGAGAACACCTGCGGATTGTCACCTCCACAGCGGGTGTCGGAGGATCCGTCGTGCTCGACTCAGAATTTACCAACGCTCCACACTTGGTATCAGTTGGCGGTTTGACGGTTGACACGTCGGGCTCGACCGACGGTGTGATTTCACTTGGAAAGGATGTCAAGCTTGGTGACAACTTGGGAACCTCTCCAGGAGCGAATTGGGCAAGCCCATACCTATCGCTCACGGGAGAAGTACAGCTCACCGATGACATTCTGCTCGACCTGTCGGATACCAACGCGCCTGGTGGAATCGTTGATCTCAGTCTGGCTTCGTTCTCCTCCAATGGAACTCCCCAACGCAACTTGTCGATTGATGCACGGCATACCGGCAATTCCACTTTCGGCAGTGGCGGCCAAGTACGGCTGGGCGAGTTTCTCGATCCGTCGGCTCATGCAGCCGTCGGCCGGCTGACCATCGATGTTTCAACTAGCTCCACCACTAGAGCGGGAGGTCAAGTTTCTTCCGGTGGAACAATACAACTGGCCGATGGCTTGAGTATCATCGCCCATGGTGGCTTGCTGACAGCACCATCTCAGGTCTTGCTTAACGATGACATGCTTGTCAGCGGGACCGGAGGAGTCGATGTTCGCGCCGATGTTGTGAAGCTTAAATCCGGACAGTCAATCCTCAGCGCTGGCACCGTGGTTATCACCGCCAATCAAAAGCTCGATTTGGACGGATTCGTCAATGCTACTTTCAATGGCGCGGTCGGGCGAGACGTCCGTCTTAGCTCCAATCGGATCGAACTTTCCAACGACATTGTAACTAAGGGGGGTAGCGTCGGTCAGTTCGTTGCCGGCGACATCCTACTCAATGGCAACGTGGTCATTGACGGACCGAGTGTCCTGCTTTCAACCGACGCGGGAGGCCTCGGGGGTGCTGGTGCTGTACGATTCACCAGTGGCACTATCTCCGCAGATCAAGCTGGGCGAAAGTTGACCATCAATACGAAATCCGCCAATGTCAACGCGAACGGAGGTGACGTGCAATTGACTCCCGTCACGAATACGGCTGGCGGAGCATTCTTGCAAAGCCTTGTTGTCGATACCTCGGGTATGGGAACGGGAATGCGCGGAGTGATAACACCCGACGATATCGCGCTCAGGGGTGATGTCCTTGGTAATCCGTCGTCACTCACACTCTCGGGTGACGTGCGCTTGGCGAAGGCTGTTAGCTTCACGACAACCGATGCGACCAATAGTGGTGGGAATATCGATCTGCGGAATGCCGAGTTTTCCGCTACGCTCCCAATCGTTGGTTTGAGGATCGACAGTCGTTACACAGGCGCAGATGCAAGGGATGGAGGGAGCGTTTCCTTGGGAGAATTCAGCGATCGGGGTGGACACTACGTGACTGAGTTGCGAGTCGACAGCCATTCATCCGGCTCCGGCAACCACGGCGTCACCGACTTTACCAAGCAGGCCATTCTGAGCGGCAGCTTGAGCGCGAACGGCCCCGTGGTTGTGAATGCAGCGGCCCCCGCCGTCGTATTGGCTTATAACCAACAAGACTATCGTGGTTCCGTGACCATCGGTGCTGCGAATGCCCATTTAGTCGCAGGTGATATTCGGTTCTTCGACACGGTCAACCTGCAAAGGAATGCATTGAAAGTTACCGTGTCTGGCGCAAACAGTGAAGCTCGCAGTGCGATTGGCGGAACAGGCGACTTTATCAAGAGTGGAGTTGGCGCGTTGACTCTCTTGAACGCTAGTTCGCAGATCGGCCACACAACGATCGAGGACGGCCTGCTGAATATTGGGACGGTCGTTGCTCCAGCCGAACTGATATCGAACGTTGCGATAGCGGGCGGCACGTTGGGAGGCGACGGCACGCTTCGTGGTTCGGTGATCATGAGCGCGACCGGTGGCGCAGTCTCCCCCGGTTCGTCGCCTGGCTTGCTTGAAATTGACAATGACCTTGTATTTAATGCCGCCGGAAGTTTTGAAGTGGAACTAGATGGATCCGGTGATCGGCTGCGAGTTTCTGGCAGCCATCGGATCGTCGACTTGGCCAACGCGGCTCTAAATGTATCATTTACGACGAAGCCTGCAGTCGGTCGCAAATTTACATTGATTGATAACGTCGATGTTCAGACCTCAGTCATTGGCATGTTTTCTAGCCTCCCCAATCGAGCCGCTGTGACCAACGGAAGCTTTCGCGGGCGGATTGACTACTTTGGGGGTGATGGCAATGACGTTGTCTTGGAAGTTCTACCGTATGTCCCCGTGGCGTCGGTGTCAGTCGATAGCAGTACCATTACGTTGGGAAGTGTTAGCGATCTTGCGGGGACGACGTCCAGTGGTAGCGGGCACTTCACCCTGCATGCCGGCGACGATGGCCGGATTCGAATCTCACAGCCTGGCAGCTTTTTCAACGTCGGGGGAACGTTGCATCAATCCGAGTCCATCGAGATTCCCTTGTTGGGAGGTGAGACATTCAACCTGGTTGCCGGTGCGGGAGCAACTCAGTTGCTATTAGACCTTAGCGGAAATGAATATGGCCTTCGCTTCGACGCCGACACTCTCTCAGGCATGATCGAGGGAGTCAACTTCCACATATCGGGTTTTCAAGGACTACAAGTGATTGGCGACGGCAACGACAACGTCTCCTTCGCATGGCCAACTAACGCGAACTCGCCGATTCATGTTTCCGGCTCCGCCGACGGCGGCGATTGGGTTTCACGATCGGGCGATTGGGATCGTGCCGGTAACTGGGGTATTGTAACCTCCGGGCTGAGTAGCTTGACGATCGAGAGCACGGGAGGAAGTGGTGAAGTCATTTTCGATGCGACTTCACTCAACGGAGCCAACGACTACACGGCGAATTTGCAGGATACGGACGTAGCACGAATCGAAGGTAGCAATGCACTCGGCGACAATTTTGTAATCAGTCGCTACGGCAATGCGTGGCATCCGGTGGGAGCGGAGCTGAAACAAGGCGGAGCCAATGTGCGAATCGCTGGTGCCGGTCGGTTGGAAGTTCGCTTGGGCGGCGGTGACGATACGCTCACGATCGATGTCGATCAGACGCGCGGCTCGGATGTGATCTCAATACCTATCCTCTTTGACGGTGGCGAAGGTGGCTTGGATACGCTCGAACTGGTGGGCAATCCAGCCACGACTGTCGAAAGCACGACCTATCGCCCTGGGCCCGATACACACAATGGTCGCCTCGAGTTTGCAGACGCAGCCCAACAGAGGTTGATGCAAGTGGAATTTTCAGGGCTCGAACCGATACGCAATAGCGTGTCTAGTAGCTTTCATAACGTCTACGGCTCAGGTCTCACCGAGAACATTGTTTACGATACGGTGTACCAAGTCCCGGCACTATTTGCCTCCAGCAAATTGTTCGGGCGCGTGTCGATCGATGACAAGGAATCCTATTCCTTCCAACTGGAGAATGTCTCGGTGGCACCTACGTTACTGCTCTACGGTGAAGGTGGTCGCGATCGGTTCGATGTGGAATTGCCCTATCGGCAAGCTATCGACGCTCTCAGAGCGATCTCAGTGATAGGCGGAGTGGACGCGCTTGGTGATCGACGGGAGCAGACCGAGTTAATACTACGAGGCTCAAGAAACGACGAGAATTTTGAATTCGAAGCTGCGTCCGGTAGCCTGCCTTACACTCGTCTCTACGTGTCGCAGGCTGGATCGTCCAGTCGCGTGAAAATCGAGACCAGCGCTATCGCAGACATTCTGCTACCAGAATCTGGAGGGGCTGACAGTCTGACAATCACAGGGTCGGATAGCGCGGAACGACTGCACTTCGAACCGTCACTGGGCAGCTCTGAGTTTGCTCTGCCGTTCCCCGCGTATAGGTATGATGTCTCCTACTTCGAAGCAGACCCCGCTTTTCCGCTTGGTGGTAATACTCTCACTGCTTATGCAGTAAAGACCCTCAGCGCGGATCTCGGCAATGGATTCGATGCGGTCGTTGTTAAAGGGACGGACCTCAACGACGACATTCGATTGACAGCTACTTCGGCCGTAGTTCGACTAGGCGATTCCGTTGCACTTGGTAACCATGAATCGATTCGAGTCGAATCGCTCGGTGGAGACGACCGTATTGAGATGCTTAGTCCAATACTCATTGACGTACTTATCGATGCAGGCGTTGGAGATGACGATCAACTTACTGTGATGGGTCCTGCCTCCAGCGCGACATTCACACCGTTCGAAGAGCCACGGTCTGGAAGGCTTGTGACTCAGCGACACGGGGATCGCCAAACGGTGGATTACAGCGGCGTCGAAACGCTGGCCGCGTTTCTCGACCAGTGGGACACCGCCGTCTACGTTGGTGCGGACAACGGCGACAATGATATTACTGTCAGTCACCCAGGTAATCCGTTCATCAATATCGATGATCGTACAGAAATTCAACTATACGAACTCGGCTCCGACGCTTCCATCAGGGTCTCTGGGTTGAAGGGTGCCGATCGTTTTGCAACAACACTGGCCGATTGGGATATTTACCTGGACTCAGGAGGCTCGGACGCGGACGACGTTGTTACGTTCTACGGAAACGATGTTCACTACAGACCAGATGCACTTTTTAGTAACGGTCGAGCTGAGCTATCGCTGATCGATTTCGATGAGATCATCGTCGAAGTAGAGTCGCTATTGGCTGCCAGCGATGAAAGCATTCCGTCGTTCCAGTACCGTACGGCCGGCAGCGATGATCCTCAGGCAAAAGCCGTGGCGTTTGTTGTTCCTAGCGACGATGTGCCGATACCACTCGTTCGTATACTCGGTGCGGATCGTGAAACAACCTTGAGTGAAGCGGAATTTCCATCCGATTCCAACGGTGGAGTAGCCTTCTTGGCGAGCGACCGTCCAGCTCAAGACAACCTCTACTTCGAAGTTGCCAGCTCCGATGGACAAGCGGTGCCAGCCTTTGATTTATTCGCGGCAGTGATAGAACCGGGAGAGTTTGTTGACATCCCCAGTGGCGGACAAATCGCGGTACAAATCGACCATAACCATCGAGTCGCAGGGCGGGGAACTGTTCCGTTTGGTGGTAACGACTTGATATCCGTGCAGATTGATCACAACCACCGCATCGCAGCCGTAGTCAACAACGATCCGGCAAACCGTGGTAGTCGAGCACATTCGGTGCTTGAAATTCTGGACGCAACCGGCGAACACGTTTTGGCTAGCGGCAGCAATATCGCGGGAGCAATCGGAAACGGTGTTGTGACGCATCCGCTCCCAGCGGGGATGTATCTGGTGCGAATTGCAAACAATAATTCGGATGGTGAAGGTAACTACGAACTGGTCCTCTTCGATGTGAACGATGATAACGCGGTCACGAGTGATAGTGGGGCGTTCCCGATCAATGCTAGCTTGGAACCGGGGGAACATGGACGGGGTTCCATCCCGGCGACTCCTGGCATCGACGACGTTGTTTCACTCACGCCTCTGGGCAACGGGCGGTCCACTCTTCAATTCAACCAATCCACACCGCTCAGTTTGCGCAACGTCACCAGTGTGGAACTAGATGCTCGCGGGGGGGACGATCTACTGCGCATGCAGGGGAGTGCGAATTCAGATTCTGTTTTCCTAACCGCCAACGATTTGTTGATGAACAACCAGTCGTTCCTGCATCAAAACTTTGAGTCATTCGAACTGCAAACCGGCGCGGGCGATGACGCTGTCGGAGTCCTTCAGTCACTTGAGGTCGCCGGATATTTGAAATTCGATGGTGGCGATGGAATAGACCGCCTAGCCATGCAGCTTGATGGACCCAGCGCCCAGCTAATGTTACCCGCGGTCATTCAGGACTCACGCCTAGTGACAAGTGTCGCCGTCGAGAGATTTTCACTACACGGTTCTGTCGATGAAATTGGAAATGGAACCAATATTGTCGTGACCGGTATTGCCGATGCGACCGGTTCCGTGACTGTGGCGCCGCAGACGGTCGATCGCGTCGATATCAGCAGCGGCAGTTTCAATGCTGACCTCACGACGACTGGTCGCGTTACCATTTCTTCGGCCACTCCGCTACTCGGTTCGACGCTGCCGATTCGCCAGGTCGAGGTTGTCGGCACGGTGTTTGACGACACCATCCATGTTACCGAAAGCAAAGTCAATTTTGATGGTGTTTTAAAGACGGTCGGCTTACTGAACATCCCATCCGTCGCGGTAGATGGCGCAGCGGGACAAGATCGGTTTTTTGTCATTCCATCGCCAACTACGGCTTTCCATATCGACGGTGGAAACCCGATCGGATTTGGCGATCGCCTGGAAATACAGACTTCATCCAGTGCGACATTTTTTCCTGGACCAGAAAACGATGAGGGCGCATATGTTGCCCCTGGTTTGAAACCTGTTTCCTTCGATCATATCGAAGAGCACGCCGTTGTGGCCGGCTTGACGGATTTATTGGTTCAACTGCTGCCTGATCAGCGAGTGAACGTGCGGATCAGCGGAGGTGACATCGAAGTGGTTGATGCCGATAGTGCCGCTATTCTCGCGCTCCATCCTCTCGATCAATTCAACTCACTCAAGCTTGTGGGAACGGCCGGCGACGAAGAAGTTACCGTTGATTTTTCGACAGGCTTCTTTGCACTACCCAGCGGAATAGACTTTGATGGAGGCGCTGGTGACCACGATCGCTTGGCTGTGATCGGTACGGGTGATACTCAAGCCGACTACTCGATGATCGTCAATCCTGTTGGTTCAACACAACTACAACTATCCGACAACGGCCATCTGAGCAGACTGCGCTACCGGGAGGCCGAAGATCTAAATTTCGTGGGACTAACTACTTTTGCGGCCCACAGTCTCCTCAGTGTCGGAAGTGGAAGCCTCTCGCTGGGTACTTCAGCACCTGTCAGGCTCGCACCATTCACGACCATCGCCGGCGGAAGTCTCAGCTCGATCAGCACGCTTGTGCTCGGCACAGGCGCTACGCTGCAAGGCTACGGAGCTATTAACGCTCCACTGGCGGGAGAGGTTGGGTCGTTGATTCGCGCCACTGGGAATCTGACGATTGGCCAAGCATCCTCGCCGATTGGGTTCGCGACCCTCGGAGAGCTATCGATTGGTGGCAATTCAGTCGAACTCCTCGACGCGAATCAAGCCGTGCTGGGTTCATTGACATCGCTGGGGGATGCGGGCGCACCAGGCACAGTTGTCTCCGCAGGCGGATTGCTCATCGATTACGGTCACAACGTGATCGGCTATGGCGTCCTAGACACCACCCACGCGCCAGCGACTCTACTGATGAATAATGGCGCTATTGATGGCAACAGTGCAGCCGAGCAAATTACATTGACTGGCTATGTGAAAGGTGTCGGAACGCTCGACAACGTGGAGTTGACTGGCACGTATAGCCCCGGTTTTAGTCCAGCAGTCCTGTACCACGGCAGCGTCAATTATGGAGCCGTGGGTACGACGATCATTGAGCTCGGAGGAACGGTCCCAGGAAGCAGTGGTTTCGATCAACTAAACCACTCAGGTGTGGCCACTCTGGGAGGAGAGCTAGTCGTTCAGCTCACCGACGACTATTCTCCCCACGTTGGTGATTCGTTCTTAATCATCACAGCCAGCGAAGGAGTGACTGGAGTATTTGACAAGGTGTCGCTCCCGACAGCACCCTTGGGGAGCGATTGGGAATTGGTAGTTGAGCCACATGCAGTGCGCATCGAACTGGTGGACCTGGCGAACATTGCCAACGTTCGATTTGGTGATGGTAGTCAACAGCGATCGCGTATCGAAAAGATTGAAGTCACTTTCGAAGGACAAGTCGACATCGACTCGGAGGCGTTTGCGCTGATCAAGCGAGGTGCTGACGGCGGCGTTGTAGAGACGAGCTTCACCACGCGGCTAGAAGGTAGCGACACCGTAGCCACGCTTCGTTTTAGTGGGCTCTATGCGCGGGGGCTAGATAACTTGCTAGCCGATGGCAACTATCAATTCACGGTCCATGGCAGCGGTATTCGACGCGCGGGGACAAGCCTCGCGCTGGATGGCGACAACGATGGTTTGGCTGGCGGCGAGCGTCTGATCGGCGCGAGTGAGGCCGACGAGTTCTATGCCTACTACGGAGACGTACGAGGTACGCGCGCCGTCGGTACGTTCGAATTCAATGAGTTTCGCAAAACATACCGTAAGCAACTCGGAGAGTTTGGATATAACCCGCTATTTGATGTCAATGGAGATTCCGCAATTGGCTTACTCGAATTCAATCACTTTCGCCGCAATTTTGGCAAACTTTTGGAGTGGGAATAGACCTGCTACCTCGCTATCACCCCGACGGACTCTCCCTATTCATTGGAACCAGTAATGTCTAGCCGATTTAGTATTTGCCTTGCTGTCTTGCTGTTTGTGCCATCCCTGGCTCATGCAGACATTGTCTTTTTCGTAGACCTGAACATGGACCAAGTTGGTATTCAGCAGAGTATGGTAGGCAATGCAGATGACGTTTTGACAGCTACCATTGTATTGCAATTGACGGACGCTGCGACGTCTCTTTCGAGCTACGGGATCACTTTGGAGTACGACCCAAATGAATTAAGTTTCTTGCTCTCAGGGAGCGTCGAGACTCCGCCGACCGGCCTCCAGTCATTGGTCACCTTGAAGGATAGTGCAGTCGTAGGCACAATTTCCGGCATAGAGGCAGGGACATTTGACTCGGGTCCGGCAGGTCCCGCGATATTCAACATTGCAACCATCCATTTTCGCGTGCTGACACCGCTGGGGAATGCACAAGATATCGATCTGAGACTCTTCGAAGCCCCTCCATTTGATGGATTGTTTGACAATGAAGGAAAGCAACTTGTCCCATCGTTCTTCGGAGCTAGCGTCGTGACTTCTGTCCCCGAGCCTTTACCATTACCCCTGGTCGGTCTTTCATTGATGGCACTCATTCTTTATCGTGGGTCACTCCGTCGACAGAGTGCTTTGGGATTGGCTAAGCAGTGTGGAGCATAGTTGTCGCCGATTAAACGGTTACTAGAAAGAGTTCGGACAGAATCAGTTACGTGACCAATCCACTGGCGTTTCGAGCTCATAAAGCAAATTGGGGAACTTGCTGGATAAGCTCATCGCCTAACAAGACGAAATCTATCCTTCCAAGCTACTTCACCTATGAAACCGCTAATTGATTCCGATGTCTCGTCAGCTCTTTGCGAACTGATCGACCCGAGTATAGAAATATTGCAGGTTCGACCGATCGGTGGCGGCTGCATCAGCAATGCCATGCAAATTACGCTGAGGTCGGACCGGCTAGGGCGTCGTACCTGGTTCGCCAAATCGAACGCGCCCAGTTTTCTAACCAATTTTCAATCCGAACGGGACGGATTGATTGCTCTGGCAACAGCCGAATCCATTTCGGTCCCCAAGCCGATTGCGGTGGGCTCGGTTGCCGAACGATCGTGGCTGATCACCGAGTGGGTGGAAACTCAGCCTCAAGTTGAAGGCTTCTTTGACGAATTTGGTCGACAATTGGCGGAGCTGCACCGCGTGACCTCCGGCAACCGCATCGGTTGGTCCCACGACAATTACCTAGGTGCCGCGATCCAGCCGAACTCGCCAACTGACACTTGGGTCGAATTTGTAGCTCAAAATCGCATTGGCTACCAGCTTCGTTGGGCCATCGACCAACAGCGAGTTGACGCCAAGTTGCGTCGTCAATGCGAAGCAATTGTGGCGGCGATGCCCGAACTGCTGGCCGGTCGCGTGGACGAGACGTCGTTGTTGCACGGTGATCTGTGGAGCGGTAATTATCTTTTTGGTACCGTGCATGAGAACATTGCAGGCGTGCCCGTGATCATCGACCCTGCGGTTTACAATGGTTGCCGCGAAGCGGAATTTGGAATGCTGAAGCTGTTTGGCTCCTGCCCGCCCGTGTTTTATGATGCCTACCAAAACACGTGGCCGCTGGCCGATGGGTGGCAACGTCGCACTAATGTCTATGTGCTCTATCATCTGCTGAACCATCTGAACATGTTCGGCAGCGGCTATCTCGACCAATGCCACCGCGTCGCAGGTGAAATTCTGCTTGCGAAGTAGTTTCGCTTATGCCCCTTGTAGGATTCGGTCGCGATGGTCGCGATGGTCGCGACGGTCAGGGGCGATGCTGACGCACCATTTTGCCTTTTATCGTACGTCGATCGTTGACTATGGATTGTCCGGAGATTACACTCCGGACCTACCAGAAGTGGCATTTCTTAGCCTACTGAAAACGTGATTCGGAAACAGCTGAACAACCGTTGTCAGACTTTATGGGTGCGATGCTCGGCAAGAAATACCCTTAGCCCGCCACCGAATTCAGAGGTGCGGTGGCGATGAAATTCGACTTACCGCCATAGCCCAGCTAGGATCAACTCTCATAATTCTACGCGAATCTATGGCGGTGTAGGTGAGTACAAGTTGACAGCTTGCTCCACGTATATTCACTTCCCTACCTCTGCGGGAGAGATTTCATGTCCACTGCTGTATCACCTCAGATCGCCGCTCCCGCGCGCGCGCCGCGTCTGTTTCCTTTGTACTTGACACCGTTCGAAGAGTACATGCTGTGGGATGATCGAACGGACTATCCGATGACATTCGTCGTTAAAATGGAATTTGATGGCAAGCTCAATCGCGATGCCATTACCGATGCACTACCGAAGGCACTAAGCCGCCATCCGCTGTTGCAGGCAAACGTTAAGCTCGCCAAAGGGAATCGGAGTTGCTGGGTTGCGGCAGAGCAGCCCCATGTCGAGATCTCGTGGGGGACGATCGATCAACCACTCGAATTGCCACGCGGCGAAGCAATCAACCTGGGACGGGAGGTGGGCCTGCGAGTTTGGATCCGCGCCACCGAGGATCGCTGTGTCATCACAACTCAGTTTCATCATGCAACCTGCGACGGTATCGGTGCTTATCAAATGCTCGGTGATTGGTTGTGGTTCTACGCGGATCTCGTCGGCGAACCAGTCGAATCTTCGCTGCCCAAGTTTGATCCCTGGCAGCTTCGGATGCGAGTTAAAGCGGCTTACAACATCGATCTGTATCGAGACAAAGATGGCAAGATCACCTACGATCGCTCTGAGGCGGCGATGATGGCAATGCAGACGATGCAGAGCCTAGCTCCCGTTCGTAGCCGTAAACTCGACGCGGCACCGGAGCCGCTATTCCCAGGCGTATGCGATTTTGAATTCGACAAAGCCCAATACAAGAAACTAAGGCACATCGCTGCGGCTCGCGGGCAGGCGACCAATGAACTGCTGATTCAACAATTGCTCGTCTCATTGAACACATGGAGCAAAAAACAAGGGGAACGGCATCGAGGGCAATACTGCATCATGATGCCGATGGACTTGCGTGACGCGGACACCCGACTGTGCACCGCAGCGAACTTGGTTACCTACGCGTTGATTCGCCGTCGTCGGCGCGATTGCGCCGATTCCCCCAAACTGATCGAGTCGCTGGCGCAAGAACTACTCAAACTCAAGCATACACGGCACAAAACCACGTTCATGTACGTGATGGCCTTCCTCGTCCGACTTCCCACATGGTTAAAACGCGGTTTCGCGAGCCGACGCCGCTTGGCCACTGCCATCGTCTCCAACACTGGCGATCCGACCAAGCGGTTTAGTGTTCCGTTCCCAATGAAAAACGGCTTGCTGCGAGCGGGCAATCTATTGTTGACGGACATCCATGGAGTGCCACCAATGCGGAACGGCACACGACTGACGATATCCGTATTCACCTACCGACATGTTTTAAAGATCTGTTTGCGGTGCGATCCGAAACATTTTACGGTGGCAGACAGCCGGGCATTTTTGGCGCACTATATCGCTTCGATAAAGAGCATGTTGGAGGCCAGGCTTTAGGGAGTTCTTAGTTTCTAGTTCTTAGTTCTTAGTTCTTAGTTTCTAGTTCTTAGTTCTTAGTTCTTAGTTCTTAGTTCTTAGTTCTTAGTTCTTAGTTCTTAGTTCTTAGTTCTTAGTTCTTAGTTCTTAGTTTCTAGTTCTTAGTTCTTAGTTCTTAGTTCTTAGTTTCTAGTTCTTAGTTCTTAGTTCTTAGTTCTTAGTTCTTAGTTCTTAGTTCTTAGTTCTTAGTTCTTAGTTCTTAGTTCTTAGAGATTGTGCACTTTGCTAAGAGATTTAAAACTTCCTAGCTTGGCGCCTGTGCTTTTGACGGCCAATCCAGTCAATCCTTCGAGAGTTCAATTGATGAAACGTCGTACATTCATTCAAACCTCAGCAGCGGCCTCTGTTGCTGGACTCGCTTCCGCAGGTGCTGGCGCTCTATCGACTTCCGCACGCGAAGCAACGAGTAGAGCATCGTTTGCGATCGACGACAATCAAGTCACGTTCTTTACCAACGTCGTGACTCGCCCAGTCCATGTCATGATTGTGGCTGACACTCATCTGTTCACGGATGACGAACGAGGCAAACCGTATCAGGAATTCAGCGGTCGAATGGCGAAGGCGTACAATTCGACGACTCACGTCAGAAGCGGAAAGCCAACCAATCCGGAAGAATGCTTTGAAGAAGTGCTGGCCCGTACCCAAACCGGGGACATTGATCTACTGGCGCTGGTGGGAGACATCTTCAGCTTTCCATCCGAAGCGGCAATCGAATGGGTTACGGAACGACTTGCTACCCTTCAAACTCCATGGTTGTATGTGGCGGGAAATCACGATTGGCACTATGAAGGCATGGATGGGACGTTGGAAGAACTTCGAGCCGAATGGATTGAACGCCGCTTAAAGCCCATGTATCAGGGAAAACATCCTCTGATGGCGGCGTATGATATCCACGGGGTTCGCTTTCTGGCAATCGATAATTCGCACTACGAAATCCTACCGGAACAGCTTGAATTCTTCCGGGCGGAGGCAGGTCGCGGTCAGCCTCTGGTTTTGCTGATCCATATTCCGTTGTTTGCACCGGGACGTTCCATCGGTTTTGGTTGTGGAAATCCGGAATGGTCCTCCGCCACCGATCGCAATTTTGAAATTGAACGACGCCCCAAGTGGCCCGAAGCTGGGCATACTCAGACGACGCTCGACTTCCATCGCGAGGTCTTTGAAGCCGACAACCTAATGGGAATATTTGCCGGTCACATCCATCGGCAATCCGTCGATGTCGTCAACGGCATTCCTCAGTTTGTGACCAACGCGAATGCCGTCGGAGCCTTCATGGACATTCGCTTTGAACCACAGGTTTGAGATTATCGGCGACTCAAGCCGAGAATGACTGACGTGAACTCCCCCGTTTTCCCACGCAACTTTGGGTTGAACTTTCGGCCAGCAAAGAGGCATGACTCGAATGCTTGGTGCGTGTTCCTCATTGATCCGTTGCGGAACGCGACGCCAACGCTGAACGAATACTGGCGGAGACATGATCCGCTAACTGCTCTGAACCAGCAGGCGTGTAATGCACGTTGGCAGGAAGTTGCTGAGCATTGGATTTGGCAAAACCGTGGAGATCGTCAGTGCGAATATCACCCATTTCCCGCATGACTTTGGCCGCCACGGCGTTGTAGTCGTCTTCCTAAATCGTCTATCTTTCGCGCTCTTTGTGGTCTTTCGTGGCCAACGTGGTTTCGCTTGGTTGGATTGTGGCTGTCCGCTCCGCCCGCGAGGCTTGTCGATCCCTTTCAGCCAATTTGACTCGCCGCCAGGGGTGTGCTAGAACCCGATTCTAGCAACGTCATTTAAGACGGTAGTCCTCCAGCTCCACAACTCCATTTTCCCTTCAGGAAGAATCATGTCCCATCCCGCCAATCCCTACGAACCAACCACGTCGACAGTCGGGGAGTTGTTTGCTGCCCAAGGCAATTACGATGGTCTGGCAGGTACCGCAACTGGGTTAAAAATCATCTATTTCAGTATTCTTTTGATGTTACTTTGCATTATTGGGATGATCGTAGCCGCTTTCGCTCTCCCGCTCGCTATCGTACCCCTTAGTTTCTTAATTCTGATCGCCTATCTGATGCTGATCGTGGGACCTTTCTTCTGTCTGTCGGCGCCGGAGTCCACGGGGGCAAAGGGACTGATCATTGGCTCCATCTTGTGTCAAGCGGCGGGACTACTTATCACCGCTGCACCGATGGTTGGCATTGCAATTCCGGCAGTAGTCACTTCCGCGACAAGCCTGGTTGCAACGATCGGTTCGATACTTTTCATTTTGTTTATGATGAAGATTTCTAGCTACATCCAAAGAGACGACTTGCGCGGAAAAGGTCGAACCATCCTGATTGGATCAGTCATCATGGTTGTGCTTTTGCTAATGGGCGTTGTTGGTGCGACGGTGCTCGGACCCATTGCCGGAATTCTTACCATGTGTGCCGCTCTGGGGATGTTGATTATCTTCGTGATGTACGCCAATTTGGTAAACAGCCTGTATAAGGCGATTGAATCTCTCCAGAGTTGATCGCCAGCGGATCGCAGATTTAATGGCAACTTACCGAGACCACTGTGCCAGGGCAGCACCTTCGTATGCTGCGACAATCTACATCGTTGAGCCGGTAGTAGACCACCGAGCTTGCTCTGCATGGTCATCAACGGACGCACCAATGGATGAGCTGTTCGAGGTCGATCGTGAACACCACAAACCCTTTGTGAACTAGATTAAGAATCACGTTCTGGTAAATGTCTCGCCGGAATGCCTGCGTGGAATGTCCGATGACATTCAGAATCGCGGGACCACGACCGGAGTGCCTCGCGGGAATAAAGAGTGCCCCCGTCACATGAAAACCGGGCATCGATTCAAAGACGACCTTTTCCACACGATATCCATCCTTACGGAGGATACCGGTAACACGGGCATTGAGCGGTGATCGAGCGGGCCAGGGCCCGAGGATCTGGTCGAGAGTTTGTCGGACCTCCGCCTGCCGCTTCTCCCAGTCTTCGGCACTATGCAAGTTGTTAATCTCACCTTCCCGTGCTGTGAGGCAGGCGCGGGTCAAGCCATTCAGATGATGCACCAGCATCAGGCCTGGATCGCTCCAATCGATCCAGCGTCGGGCGCTGGGGCTCCCGCCGTCGAGAACAGTCAAATCCTCGATTGCCTGCGGCCCGACGACAGGCAGCAACAGAAGTAAACAAATGGTATTGATCATCGAGGCACCTCACTGTCGGCATGTTAAACCCGGATTATTCATGCACTCCCTGCGGGAGGGTTGTTGTACCACACATGTTTTTGAGACCCCTGTGAGCTTGTCTCGCAGGTGAACGAGTTTTAAAACTAGACCGAGGGAGGGTCGTTGTACCACACATGTTTTTGAGACCCCTGTGAGCTTGTCTCGCAGGTGAACGAGTTTTAAAACTAGACCGAGGGAGGGTCGTTGTACCACACATGTTTTTGGGACCCCTGTGAGCTTGTCTCGCAGGTGAACGAGTTTTAAAACTAGA
>JADYZV010000076.1 GCA_020852965.1 Pirellulaceae bacterium
ACCTTGGCCAAGCAGCGTCCCCACCAACAGATAGCCAATCAACACCGAGACACTTATCAGGCGGCAAACAATCCCAGCCAACAACCCTGCGGCCAAAATAATGAGAAGGTCTTGGATGAGCGTTTGAGTCATCGAGTGAAGCGTTCAAACAGTTCGAGAATACGGGAAACAGCCCTATCAGCCGCAGTACGTTAAGAATGGCAATCGTTTACGAACCTGCAGGTTTGGGAGTTGTCTTCACCACGAAGCATACGAAACACACGAAGGACAATCCTCCGTCGGTGTTTTTGATGGCCCCGCGATGAGGTAATAAGCACTGCTGAATTACTCTGTTCAAAGAAGAAGAATGCAAAATCATGTGAGCGATATTCGAGGATTACAAAAGAGCACAGAATGAGCGAATCGACCACTATATGGCTTTGAGGATGATAGTGTGGGATGCACGAAACAAGTCAAGTAGAATCGAGCCAACTTTCCATGTTTTCCGTGTTTTTCGTGGTCAAGCAACGAACTGTTTCATGATCGGTTAAAAAACTTCACAAAAGTCATGGGCATCGAGAAGCACGGCTCCGGAAACCGATTGGAAAACCTTGCGAGGCAGGTTATTCTAACCGCTCCCTCGAAACGTGGAGAGACGGCATGCGAGATAAACCAAGCGACCACGCGAACGACGACAGCAATTCGTCCGAAAAAATTGCGGCAGCCTACTACCACATGGCGGTAGAGCAATACGAATCGCTCGGGGTCGATGTCGAGGCGGCGTTGAAGCGACTATCGACCATCCCTCTCTCACTCCACTGTTGGCAGGGAGACGATGTCGTAGGCTTCGAGGGCTCCAATGCCGCCATCGGAGGTGGGCTGGCGGTCACCGGCAACTACCCAGGACGGGCGCGCACGCTAGACGAACTGCGCGAAGACCTCGAACTGTCCTACTCGCTAATCCCCGGCCAGCATCGTTTGAATCTACATGCCATGTACGGCGAATTCCCGCAGCACGTCGAGCGCGACCAAATCGAAGTCAAACATTTCCAATCCTGGATCGACTGGGCAAGCCAACAAAACGTTTGTCTCGATTTCAACCCCAGCTACTTTGCGCACCCCAAAGCCGACGATGGCTACACGCTGGCCCACGCCGACGCGGGCATTCGCCGGTTCTGGATCGACCACGGTATCGCTTGCCGCAAGATCGCTGCCGCCATGGGAGCTGCCCAAGGAAACCCTTGCATCAACAACGTCTGGGTGCCGGACGGTAGCAAAGACACTCCGGCTAGTCGCAAGGCACCTCGCGAGCGCTTGGCCGCTGCTCTCGATGCGGTGTTCCAGCAGGCCTTCGACCCTAGTCTGCTGCTCGACGCCGTGGAATGCAAACTGTTCGGCCTCGGGTCAGAAAGCTACGTGGTCGGTTCGCACGAGTTCTATTTGTCTTATGCCATCTCACGGCAAAAGGTCCTATGCCTAGACGCGGGGCACTTCCATCCAACGGAAGTGATTTCCGACAAGATCTCAGCCGTCTTGATGGGCGTCCCGCAACTTCTGCTACACGTCAGTCGCGGCGTGCGCTGGGACAGCGATCATGTGGTGACCTTTAGCGATGAACTACAAGCCATCATGTTAGAAGTAGTGCGCGGCGACTACCTGTCGCGCGTGCATATTGGCTTGGACTACTTTGACGCCAGTATCAATCGTATCGCCGCTTGGGTCATCGGCAGCCGCAACGCGCTCAAAGCGCTGCTGGCAGCTTTGCTCGAGCCGACCGAACGCTTGCTGCAGCTCGAAGCGGCCGGTGACTACACGGCTCGACTGGCTTTGATGGAAGAACAGAAGCTCATGCCACTTGGTGCCGTGTGGAATCACTACTGCCAAACGATGAATGTCCCGCCCGCAGTCCGTTGGCTCGAAGCGGTACGGAAATACGAATGCAACGTGCTGTCGCGCCGCACCTAGCTAACGCCCCCTGCCAGCTTGTCTGGCAGGAGCAGAAGTTTTGCAATTAAGCTAACGCCCCCTGCCAGCTTGTCTGGCAGGAGCAGAAGTTTTGCAATTAAGCTAACGCCCCCTGCCAGCTTGTCTGGCAGGAGCAGAAGTTTTGCAAATAGAAGAATTCGAACAACGTAGCCCCTTCGCCAGTTGGCCTACCCGCCAAGCCACCGAAGGGGGAGCGCGCCATTTGGTGCCGCCAATACTAAACACAAAACTTACGCCCCTGCCCGACAAGCCGGCGAGGGGACGGAATAAAGACTATGACCGAAGAAGCTCCAACCAGCAGCGGCGAGTTTGAACGGGAAGCCGTTCCCGAATCCGCCTTACTCGGTTCGGGAAAATTCTGGGGCATGTATGCTGGCGAACATGCTGCCGGAACGGAATTCATGATCGGCCCACTATTCTTAGCCGCCGGTGCCAGCCTACAGGATTTGATTCTCGGGCTGCTGCTGGGGAATCTGCTGGCAGTGCTCACTTGGCGATATCTAGTGACGCCCATTGCCGTCGCCAAACGCCTGACTCTCTACTACCAGCTTGAGCGCATCGCCGGCGGTTCGCTGGTCAAATTCTACAACGTCATCAGCGGTCTGCTGTTTTGTTTCCTGGCTGGTGCGATGATCACTGTCTCGGCGACGGCCATCGGCGTACCATTCAATATCGCCTTTGATGTCCCACCAGCCATGTTGGGCCTGAGCAATCCTGCCTTCACGCTGCTGGTTGTGTTGGTCGGCGGTGTTATCGCTGCCGTGGCAGCCGGGGGCTATGAACGCGTGGCCCGAGTCGCCAACATCGCTGCCCCTTGGATGATTGTGGTCTTTGCCGCATGTGGCATCGTGTCGCTGGCCCAATTGGAAGTCAGCAGTTTCGCCTCGCTATGGGAAGGGACGTTTTGGACCGATGCTATCGCTTTCGTGCGTGCGAAGGAGGCGGCAGCAGGCAAGCCGCCGACCGTGTTTGGCTTTGGCCAAATAGTCATATTCGCTTGGCTATGCAACGGTGCGATGCATTTTGGCATGGCCGACCTGACCATCTTTCGCTTTGCCCGCAACCCTGCCTCAGGTTGGGCACCAGCTATTGGTATGTTTCTGGGGCATTACATGGCTTGGATCGCGGCTGGTCTACTACTCGCCGCTCTGATCAAACTGCAGCCCGCAGCAACGCTCAACGCGACTGGCGAAGTGACTGCCAATCCAGGGCTATTGGCATACGAAGCCTTGGGTTGGACCGGTATCGCTTGTGTGGTCATTGCCGGCTGGACCACCGCCAACCCCACCATCTATCGTGCTGGGCTTGCTTTCCAAGGAGTTCTGCCGCGCAGTTCTCCGGTAGTCATGACCCTGTTCGCTGGGGCTGTGGCCACCATCGCTGGGGCTTTCCCTAATTTATCTGCCAAGCTGCTAGGCTTTGTCGGTACCTACGGTACGGTGCTCGGCCCTATGGGCGCTGTCATATTTGTTGATTTTTACTTGATGCGAAAGTTTGGGCTGCGAGATGAATATGCGCTGCATAGCAAGACATCGATCAACTCGGCCGTATTGATCGCCTGGCTGTTGCCCGTCGTCGTCGGATTGTATTTAATTTTTGTGCAGGGAGTGTTTGCTGCCTACGCAGTCATCCCTTGCTGGTTCGCCTGCGGTGCGCTGTACTTGTTGCTCAGCAAGTTCGTGCAAAGGCCAACAACGTAGCTCGGTGATCCCCCACCGAATTTGCATCGTATCAATTTGCACTGTACCTGCCTGAGTGGCAATTTCGAACTGCGACCAACGATGCTGGCGGGTTCATGCGACATCAACCGACGCGAGGGACTCGTAACCTCGTCCACTACAGCAGACGGAGGGACTCGTGACCTCGTCCACTACAACTGACGCGTTTTTTGGATTTCCAGGGATCACTATGCGAACCGCGACCCAAATTATTTCACTGATTTCATTTTGTGCAGTGAGCCTGCCTTGCTGGCTGTTCCTTGCCGGCAGATTGGACCTGGAGACGGTCCAGTGGTTGGCCTGCCTGGGAACCATCGGCTGGTTTGTAGCCACGCCAATCTGGATGGGGCGCAGCGCGATCGTCGATGGTGAGCCAACCATCTGAACAACCTTGGTGACAACAGCGCCAACTATAAATGACTACAATAATACTCGCCTATTAGCCACCAACTCAGGAGTCCAGCCGATGACGACCACCTTTAAGAACGATCTTCAACTTCTTCCCGAGGTCAAAACCTTTCTCAGCCGCGATGTCCTGCCGGCGATTGTTGGTGGGCGCGAAGTCATGGCGGCCAGCGGTGCGACGCTAGCCACCATCGACCCGGGTTCAGGCCAGAAATTGGCTGAAATCCAAGACCTCGATGCATCCGAGATCGATCGCGCGGTCGATGTGGCTAACGCTGCCTTTCCCGCTTGGGCCAAACTGTCCCTCGAAGAGCGTAGCAAGATCCTCTTGCGACTGGCCGACGCCGTGGAAAAGCACAAGCCGATTATCGCGCAGATCGAAGCTCTCGATGCAGGCAAAATCGAAGCCCAAGCCCAAGGAGACGTGCAGAATTTCGTCGATACCTTGCGCTACTTCGTCAAACTGTCGGGGCAAGTCAAACAGCGCACGAAGCTCGAAGTCGAGGGGCACGAGGCGTGGACATACAAACAGCCGTGGGGGGCCTGCGCTTTCATTTTCCCTTGGAATTTCCCCATGTTGCTCATCGGCTGGGGGATCTCGCCCGCACTGGCTGCCGGTAACACGGTCGTTATTAAACCGGCTGAAGACACTTCGCTCTCTGCAATCTATCTAGCCGAACTGGCCAAAGAGATAGGAGTTCCCGACGGAGTGATCAATGTGGTCACAGGCCGAGGAGCTACCGCTGGTGCTGCGTTAGCCAACAACGCCAATATTAAACGCATGTCCTTTACCGGCTCCCCTGAAGTCGGACGCTTGGTGGGTGAAGCCTGTGGGCGCAATTTAGTTCCTGTCAAATTGGAATTGGGAGGCAAAGGGGCTGCGGTGGTATTCAACGATGTCGATGTCAAAGCTACAGCGGAAGCGCTCGTGGGTGCGATCACTTTCCATAGCGGCCAAGTCTGTTGTGATGCCACTCGCTGGCTGGTGCAATCGGACATCTACGACGAGTTCGTCGCTTACTGCGTCGAGCGCCTGAAGCAGATTCGCGTGGGGCATCCACTCGATCCAGACAGCCAAATGGGCCCCGTGGTCAATCCTAAGCAACGCCAGCGCGTGCTGGGCTACTTGGAGAAAGGCAAGGCCGACGGGGCCGAATGCGTGCTCGAAGGCGGCCCCGCGCAGGTCGACGGCTTTACCGGCAATTACGTCAAGCCCGCGCTGCTCGCCGGCTCGCTCGATAATGTGGCGGCGCGCGAAGAGATCTTTGGACCTGTCGCTTACTTGGCTCGCTTTAAGGATGAAGCCGAGGCGATCGAGATGGCCAACAACACCGACTACGGTCTAGCCAATAGTGTGTGGACCGAAGATCCCATTCGCGCCGCGCGGATGGCCGAAAGCATGACCGCAGGCAACAGTTGGATCAACGCCCACAACGTATTCCCCCAAGGTGTTCCCTACGGTGGCGTCAACAAAAGCGGCCTGGGAGGTGGCGTGCTGTCGATCGAAACCTTGCTGGACTACTACCGCAATACCTCGATCGTCCGCCCTTTGAAGTAACACCATGAATTTCCTGCGCAAATTGCTACATCCCCGCGATGAGATCCTGCAGACCATGGATCGCATCTATCGCAATCGTCTGACGACCACCTCCGGTGGAAATATTTCGATCCACGATGCCGCCGGGGATATTTGGATCACACCCGCGCGCGTTGACAAAGGCAGCTTGACACGTGCCGATATGGTTTGTCTACGGCATGATGGTAGCGTGGATGGCTCGCATCCAGCATCCTCCGAGCTACCGTTTCACCAGGCGATCTACGCCGCGCGGCCAGACATCCGCGCGATCGTGCATGCGCATCCCGTCGCCTTGGTAGCTTTCAGTATTTGTCGGCAGGTACCCGACACACGCTTGTTTCATCAAGCCCACTGGGTATGTGGCAAGACGGGCTTTGCCCCTTACGCTTGTCCCGGCAGCCAACAGTTGGGCGCTCGAATCGCCGCCACGTTTCAACAGGGGTGCGACAGCGTGATCCTCGAAAATCACGGTGTGGTGGTCGGCGGTGACACCTTGGCGCGCGCCTTCGAACGCTTCGAAGCCTTTGAGTTCGCCGGCAAGACGATTATCAAAGCCAACCAACTTGGACCGATCCGCTCCCTGGACGATGCGCAACTCGCACTCGCGGCCAATCGTAGCGTCGACTTCGAATCGTTCACACCACCGGTAGCCACGTCGGAGGAGCGTGAACTGCGCCGACAACTCGGCGACTTCGTGCGTCGCGGATGTCGCCAGCGTCTTTTGATCAGTACCGAAGGGAGCTTTTCCGTCCGACTCCCTAGCCAAGTCAGTCGAGCGAGTGGTTTGTCCGCCGAGGCGTTCCTAATCACTCCCTCACAGCAAGATCGTGAGCGATTGCGGATCGGTGATTTTGTATTGGTCGACGGCCCACGTCGCGAAGCTGGCAAATTGGCCAGCCGTGCTGCGGCCGCGCATCAAGCCATTTACCATCGCCACCCGGATATCCAAGCCATCGTGTTTGCACATCCTGTCAACGCGACCGCCTTCAGCGTCACCGACTCTACACTCGATGTGCGGACGATCCCAGAAAGTTACGTCTTTCTGCGCGACGTGGGGCGCGTGCCGTATGGTACGCACTACCGCGACGATGGGTCGATCGCCGACTATGTTTCCGCAGCCACACCGGCGGCCATCTTGGAGAACGATGGGGTCATTGTCACCGGACGTAGCGTGCTCGATGCCTTTGATCGTTTAGAAGTACTCGAGTCTACGGCCGAGGCCGTAATCAACGCTCGCAGCATCGGCACCATTTCGGCCATGTCCGATACCGTCATAGACGAACTGAAAAAGAATTTTAACCTTCCCTAACTGCTCTGCTTTATTGGGCCTGTGTGCGAACACCGCGCTATTACGGCTCAGATTGTTCTATATTTAAAACTCGTTCACCTGCGAGACAAGCTCACAGGGGTCCAAAAAAGATATGTGGTACAACGAGCCGCAAGCGGCTGATTCCCTACGCCATCACGCCTCGACGCCCAATAGCTCGCAGGCTTCGTGATAGCCGGGAGCGGGAGTGCCATATTCGCTGGCGGAGACGCGGGCTAAGGCGACGAGCTGTCGCCACCGCATACTGGCGCGAGTATTGGAAAACTCCTCCATGGTGGTGCGATAGTATTTTTCTGCGTGAAGCGCGCCATCTTCGCTGGTTGCATATTTCAAAAGTACATCGAACAAGTCTCGATGGGAGCCCCCCAATTCTCCGAAGCGGGCAGCAGCCGCTCCCGCTAGAGCTTGATCACGCTCGCGGATCGCAGCGTCTGTTTGGTCCAGTAACTTTTGCGGATCTTCCATCGACTCCACAGCATCCATCTTGAGCGGCCAACGCTGGCGGGCCACATGGGGGCTTTGACCGGCCGTATGGTAGGCACCTACCAGCAGGCTAGCCATCGTATTGCGATGATTGCTGACACGCGCGATGTTGCGCCAGGCGTTGGCCGCGTCGGAGGCATGCACGCCTACCGATGCACCATGCACAGTTCCCTTGACTTTGTCACCGCCGTCGTCTTTGGAACGACCAGGATCGTGCAGCAAAAGTAGATTGGCGGCGATCGACATGGCTTCCCCCACTTGATCAGGTGCGTAGCCAGCCGCTAGTGCTTGAGCAGCCGCATCAGCCGCCTGTTGGCGACTTCCCTGAAATATGGTCCAGGCCAGTTCTTCAATCCACTGATCGTCGCCCAATCGCTCCCCTGCGGCTCGGCCGAGCAACTTGTGTTGCTCTAGCAGTTGCGGCAAAAGCGTCCATAGTTCGGGCGCAGGTCTGCCTTGTTCGATACGACTTTCTGTGTCGCGCAAACAGAATCGAACCGACTGTCGGAGCAGGGTACTTGCGTGCTGCTCACCCACGAGATCAATCGCCAACCAGGCTCGCCAGGCAAGCACGACTCGGTGAACATTGGCTTCGTCCTGGACAGGAAGCTGAACCGCGTTGAAAATTTTCTCGCGCGATTCGCCAGACATGGCCGCCATAATCTTCTCAGCTTGGTCGAAGTCAGCCACGCGAGTAGCTGCTTGTAGCTGCTCTCCGACGTGATCCAATCCTGCATGTTTGTGCGCATCGAGTCGTCGCAATACTTCGTGACTGGATCCGCCAAATTGCTGAATGCGATCGGTATTGCGATATAAGACCTTCAATATCGGCAGCTCGCGCCTCTCGGTCGGCAATTCGGACGACATATCGAGCGCTGGCGTCAGGGCCATGAATGTGTGGTAGCCGATATAGTCGTGACCGCCGAATGTCCGCGCGTTGGCAAGCGCTCCCGCCGCGATCAATGTCGTCAGTTCCGTCCCACTTTTTACCTGCTCAATCAATGTTGGCTGCAATCGATTCAGCGGAGTCTCCTGCATCATGGCGACGAGTGGCTCCAAACTGCCGAACGTCAATCGATCGTTGGAATCGTCTGCGTGGGCGGACGATATCCCTAGGTCTGCGGCAAGCCCCGCACCCAAACTGCCGACAAGCATGCCACTGCCGACGTTCGTTAGGAATTGCCGACGATCTTGGTTACGCATCTGAATTCTCCCATTAGGTTTCTGCCACGCGTCAACGCAATCAGATATACACATGCGTCACTTAGTGCGGCGGTGTGCCTACAATGTAACGCGCCGAGAGGAATTTGGCAAAAAGTGAAATCGACCTCGCTGGAGATGCATAACACATCGCTTACTCTTAAACCAAACTTCTGATCATGCACAGAAACACTTGAGTGGGTAGGTAAAATCAAGTTGATTGGACACTTCCAAGCTGCGAGCCAAATCAAACGCCCTTGATGACGTGGCGGGTTATGAATGCACCGCGTCGTAACCGCGCGGCGCTCACGAGTCTACATGCCTAGCACTTTTATCGCGTGCGATACTAACCCGTTAGGAGGTGGCATGACTTGTGCATACGGGCTCTAATAGGGGTTGGTGCCGCAAAGAACATTTAATTAGGGAGATCTCTAAATGCCTACTGCTACGCTAGAAGGAATTTTGGAGCAAGCCGACCAAGTCGTCGTGCTTGACATGGTACAACGCAGCATCGCGCTCGGGCTAGACGCCGCGCCACCTCACGAGCCGATCGTCGATTACCACACACCTGCCTTGCGGCGGCCGTGTGCTTCGATTGTCACACTGCGGCAAAATGGGCAAGTCATCGGCTACGCCGGCACGATCGAACCGAAGGCAGCCCTTATCAGCGATGTATGCCATAATGCCTACGAGGCGGCCAAACATGCCGCGCAACGTTCGTTCGACCGGGAATCGCTCACGGTCGAAGTGTGCTTGGTGCGTGAAGTTGCGTGCGTAAATGCACACTCATTGGATGAAGTGTGCAATCAACTCAAAGCTGGAGAGCATGGCGTGCTTTTACATCACTCGAACGGGGCCGCCACGTTGACGCCCGACAAGTGGAATGAAACACCGGAGCCCTACGATTTCATGCGCCAGCTGTGCGACAAAGCTGGTGTGGCATGCGACGAATGGCCCAGCGACCTGCATGCAACCCTCTACCGGATTGAGGCCTTGCCACCGGTGGAAGTACTGCTGATGGACAGCGAGCGACCAAATAAACCACGCTAGTTCGACGAAGGATGTTCACTCAGCGTCTTTACCTAGCCAGTCGCTCGAGGGTATCGACCGTTATAAATAACCGCTATAAATATAGGAGCAATTGCTAGCTTAATGAGCAGGCTGCAGTTGGCGATGCATATCCCCAACGACGGCGGAGCGTCGAGCCACAGGTGCACATCCAACGACGGCGGAGCGTCGAGCCACATTGGACCTACCCCTGCGAGCTTGCTCGCAGGGGAATCGCTGCCGACGGTGGTGCGTCGAGGTTGTCTATCGCCCGCGCAAACCGTTTTCTTGACTCGTAGCAAGAGGAGATGTCGACGATGCCAACCGACTCGGACAAACTCAGTATACTTTTCGCGCGATGGAAAGACGAGCACCGCCAAATCGATGCTCGTGTGGCGGAACTCTGCCAGTGGATCCATAGCCAAGGAAAGATTGTGTCACCACCCTTCTTGCGCGCTGCCCAAAAACTAGGAGAGCTGCGCGATCAGCTCGAGACGCACTTCGTCATGGAAGATGAGTTGGGCCGTTTGCTGGCAGACGCTCGTGGTGGCATGACAGCGGAAATCGACAGCATTCGCCACCAGCACGACCGCCAGCACACTATTCTGCTCGAACGACTCGGACGGTTAATCCATAGCTTGGGAACCGCCGAACCAGAATTCGATAGCTGGGATGCGGCCACTGATGAATTCGAGTTGTTTGTCGACAAGCTGGAGCAACATGAAGAACGGGAAGCAGAATCGGTTGGTTGGCTATCGGTAAACGCGGTGAGCAATGACATGCACGATGAGAGTGGCTAGCAATAGTCGAACACTCGACTGAGGCGCATTCGCGTTTTTAGGGCGTCTGTTTTGGTTTCCAATTGAGAGGTGCATCGAACAGTCCAGGCCCAGCGATGAAATCTACGTTAGTTCCATCGATCGATGCCTTCCAAAGGTTGAATTTCGGCACACCGCTATAGCCATCCGGCCATTGTTCCTATCAACAGGAATGCTCCTACGCTCGCTTGCCGTAGAGTAAATAACGTGCGTTCCATCGGCACTAAAGTATGGATTGAATGCAAACTCCTCGTCAATGGTTAGTTGCCGAAAGTTGGTGCCATCGGCATCAATTATGCAAATTACCCCACCGGTCCCCCAGTTTGCCGCCATCCCACCCCAGTTGTAAGTCTTGTCGCGAGCAAAGACGATCCGTTCTCCGTCGGGGGAATATTTTCCAGACGTGTCGTTTGCATCAATATCGGTCAATTGCTCCTTTGAATTCCCATTGCGGTCCATCGTAAAGATGTGATCGGCGCGGTCACCTGGCACGCCTGCAGAATACACGATACGCCGACCGTCAGGGGAAAAACTAGCAGAAGTCTCGTAATCTGGTGTCTCGGCAATGCGGGAGACTATGCGGCTGCGCACGTCGAGTAAGTACAAGTCGCGTCCGCCGGCTCCAACTGCGTTAAAGACAATTGTGTCATCCATCGGAGCGACTGCAACCGTCGTGTCTTGCTGGCCTATTGCGCGATAGTGGTCACGTGGTGAACCGAACGGACATCCAGACAGGCTGACTAAGAATGCGAATAGAAATATTCGAAAACCAATCGGATAAGAAACTTGTTGAAACCTTGGACCTACAGACGCTATGGCCTTCGAAAATACGAGTGGCCCAACTACCGTTTTCCGCGTAACTCGCAACATAGAACCCTGCTTTCCAGGCATGACTCCCTTGCGAATCCTATGAGTTTAGGACCCACGATTTGTGGATAGCTGAATTGCTTTTCCAAACATACATACAAACTCAAACTCGCAAACAACATGATACAATGCGAGATCGGAAAAACCATTGGTTATTACACCGTCTTTCCCGTGCTTAGTAGACAAAGCCCCAGCATGACCCTGTTGTACTACGATCCAATATTCCAAGAACACGTCACCGGAGATCACCCAGAGAACCCCGGGCGACTGTCGGCCGTAATGCACAACCTACATTTCAATGGCTTCGATTCGAAATGCGCTCGTCCTGCCTGGCAACCAGCCACGATCGAGCAATTGAGCTACGTTCACGCGCCCGCGTACATCGCCTCGGTCGAGCGTTATGCGACTGCCGGTGGCGGTCGCATAGAGGTCGATACCGTAGCATGCCCGCGCTCCTACGAAGTGGCCAGACATGGGGCCGGCGCGGTCTGCGATGCGGTCGGACAAGTGCTGTCGGGGACGGATAAAAACGCATTCTGTTTGGTGCGTCCTCCCGGACACCATGCCTTGGCCGATGCTCCGATGGGCTTTTGCTTGTTCAACCATGTGGCAATTGGCGCGCGTGCCGCGCAGCGCGAACATGGCATCGAACGGGTATTGGTCGTCGACTTCGATGTCCATCACGGCAATGGAACTCAAGACATTTTCTATGATGATGCCAGCGTCGGCTTTTTCTCGATGCATCGCTTTCCATTTTATCCCGGCAGCGGAGCGGCCAACGAACGTGGCACAGGCGAGGGAGCCGGAGCGACTTGGAATTTGCCGATCGCCGCCAACACTCCAGCCAGCGAACAGCTCGCACTCTTCGCTGACGAATTAGCGCAGTTCGCCGATCGCATCCAACCTCAGCTCGTCATGTTGAGCGCCGGCTTCGACAGCCACCGAGACGATCCCGTCGGTGGGTTGGGACTAGCCAGCGACGATTTTCGCGCGCTGACGAAAACGGTTCTGGAAATCGCCCAAACCCATGCAAGTGGACGACTTATCAGCCTGTTAGAAGGTGGCTACAACCCTCAAGCGCTGGCCGAGTGTGTTGAAATTCATATCGCTGAGTTGCTCGCCGGGGCTGGGTAAAGGGGGCTGGAGTGAGTTGCGGCTGGCGGCCCTTTGGGCGCTTTGCACAATTGACTCCTGACACCTTCGTTGATTTTCACAGCCAAGGAGTGGCGAGCTATTGATTACAATTTCACTTTTCGAACTGAGTCAAGATGCCTGAGTGGGCGTGGTATGCACTATTGGTCCCAGCGGGCTTTATCGCTGGGATTGTCAATACGATCGCCGGAGGTGGCTCGTTCCTAACGCTCCCAGCGCTGATGTTCGTGTGTGGCATGGAACCGAAGATCGCCAATGGAACCAATCGAGTCGCCATCTTGCTGTCGTCTGCTTCGGCGGCGGCGACTTTCCATCGCCACGGGCACCTCGACAAGAAGTTGGCGATTCGTTTGGCCATCCCGACTCTATTGGGCGTCCCGATCGGCGCCTTGTTGGCTATCCGTCTGCCGTCGGACGCATTTCGCCCCATTTTCGGTGTACTGTTCTTGACCATGGCGCTCGTGCTCATCTTGAACCCAGGGCGCATGACCGACAAGAGTGTGCTCTATCCAGGCGCAGCGAAGTTCGTATCCCCCATCTTCTTCGGCATCGGCGTCTATGTAGGCTTCATCCAAGCTGGCATGGGGATGCTCTTGCTGATGGCGATGAGCCTGATTCGCTCAGGTGATTTAGTGGGCGCCAATGCCATCAAGAACCTCATTGGCTTCACCGTGACGCTCGTCGCCATGCTATTTTTCGTGGCCAACGGACTGGTCGACTGGGTTCCCGCACTCGTCATGGCCGTGGGCAACGCGGCCGGCGGCGTGGTAGGTGCCAAATTGGCTATTAATAAAGGGAATAAACTGGTGGTGGTCTTTCTGGTCGTCGTCATGGTCGCCACCGGCATCCAACTGCTATGGCCCACAGGCTAGCGGCTTTAAAAGTAGCGGTGAAAGCTTCGATTCCCTAAAGTTTCGATTCACGAAGTGCGCCAGCGACTTAGTCAACAGCAGGCTGCTTTGCTGTTCACCAGCAGGGCAATTGGTGTACAATGAAGACTGGCGCACTTACCATAGCGACATCTCTTTCCCGCCCCTTCGCAGGCCGCCGACCGATGAAATTCAACTACGCTTGTCGCCATCAGCCAAGGTTGCTTTGGCGTTGCTCGATACGAACTCTGGGGCTTGTTGTGGTACTTGTAAGCGCCCTTTCGTTGGACAACCTGCTTGTCGGCGACGAGCCATCTCAAGATCGACCATCGACCATTCCGCAGCATGAGCTCGCTTTTTTTGAGCAATTCATCCGCCCGCTGTTGATTGAGCATTGCTACGAATGCCATGGAGATCAGGATCAAAGTGGCGGATTGCGACTCGATTCACGCACCGCTTGGCAGGCTGGTGGAGACAGCGGTGCCTTGCTAACGGCCGGCAAACCCAATGAGAGTCGCTTGGTCGAGGCGGTTCGCTACGAAAATCTCGATTTGCAGATGCCCCCTAGTGGAAAGCTATCTGCCGAGCAGATCGCTGCGATCGAGCAATGGGTCACCTTGGGAGCACCCGACCCGCGTGATGGCCCGGCCCAGACGGACAGCACGGATGCAGCTCACGAAAGCGACGGAGAGGGGGCTGCGCAACACAAGCCGCTCAAGGGAATGAGTGTCGAAGATGGACGCAAGTTCTGGTCGTTCAAACCGCTGAGCAACCCTGCCGTACCGTCGCCACGCGATCGAGCCTGGGTGAACACAGCCGTCGATGCCTTTGTGCTCTCTCAGCTCGAAGCAGCGGGCATCGCGCCTGCGCCCCCAGCCGACAAACGCGACTTAATTCGCCGCGTCACCTTCAACTTGATTGGCCTGCCTCCCACGCCGAACGAAGTCCAAGACTTTTTAGCCGACGACTCCGACGATGCTTTTCAACAAGTATGCGAACGCTTGCTCGCCTCTCCAGAATATGGTGAACGCTGGGGGCGCCATTGGTTAGACGTCGCCCGCTACGCCGACTCGAATGGCCTGGATGAAAACATCGCATTGGGCAATGCATGGCGCTACCGCGACTATGTCATCCATGCGTTCAATGACGACAAACCCTTCGATCGCTTTTTGATCGAACAGCTCGCCGGCGACCTTGTCGACGAGCCGACGGTCGAATCGTTGACGGCGACGGGCTTTCTGGTGCTCGGTGCCAAGGTCCTCGCCGAGCCCGATGTCGAGAAGTTGATGATGGATACGATCGATGAGCAGATCGATGCTACCAGCAAAGCCTTCTTGGGTTTAACATTCGGCTGCGCACGTTGCCACGACCATAAATTCGATCCGGTTTTGCAGAGCGACTATTACTCACTCGCTGCCATTTTCAAAAGCACGCGCACTTTTGACGGCAACAATATGGGTGCCATTAAGTTCTGGAACGAATACCAGTTGGGGTCGGCCAGTGAACTTGAGGCGCTCAAACCGATCGAGGCCGAGATCGCCGCGAAGAAGAGTGCAGCGAACTCATTTAAAGCCCAGGCCATGAAGCAGATCGCCGACGCTGCCATCGCCGCTGCTCCGAAATATTTTGGCATCGCCAGCTTGCTCCCACCGCGACCAACTCTCCCCGAGGTCGAACCGCTTGCCACGCAGCACGGGCTGCACGCCCGCATGCTGCACCACGCCCGCGTGCAACTCGAGCTGCGACGCGACGATCCGGCAGTTGCTCAGTGGCAACAACTGCTTGAACAGCAGCAATCGCCTGAGACCATCGAGCAGCACTTTGCGGAGTTGTTGCTCCTTGCCCAACAACCAGAGGCCCAGCAACCAGAAACTCAACAACCAGCGAGCGCGTCGGGACCGTCGCCAAGCTCGAATGCAGAGCCGGCTCCAGATGTAGATACAGAACGCGCCCCAGCGCCACGAAAAAACAAATTAATTTCTGCCGATACCGCCAGTCGTGAAATTGCTGCGCACTTACAGAAACTGCTTCCCGAACTGTTAACGGTCCCGGTGCAACCCGAATTTGCTTTTGACGAAGAGACGTTGATAGCCTACTACGCGCTGATGGAAGAAGCGCGTGTGGTCGAAAGTGGCGCGCCCGATCCACCTGCGGTGATGGGCGTCTGCGATGGGCAAGTGCGGACCACGCTTCCTATTCACATTCGCGGCAGCCATCGCAATCTGGGAGAGCCCGTACCGCGTGGCTTCCCCGTCGCCCTGCGAACGTCAACCGTAGAACCCGTTTTTCCTCGCAGGCAAAGTGGTCGCATGGAGTTGGCTCGGTGGATGGCCAGTAGCCAGCATCCACTGACCGCACGCGTTTACGTGAATCGCATCTGGCGTTGGCACTTCGGTCGCGGTCTCGTCGCCTCGACCGAAAACTTCGGAGTTCTCGGTGATGCTCCTTCGCACCCAGAATTGCTCGATTGGTTGGCACGCTACTTCATTGAATCGGGTTGGTCGACCAAAGACCTACATCGTCTGCTGCTCGCTTCGAGCGTCTATCAGATGGCGTCGACGAATCCGCAGGCGGAAAAAGCTGAGCAGCTCGATCCCGAAAACCGTTGGCTGTGGAAGTTCCGCCGCCAACGCTTGGAAGCCGAGCAACTTCGCGACGCCATGCTGGCGGTTTCCGATCGCTTAGACTTCACTGCAGGCGGTAAAACAGTACCGCTGCGCAATCGTCAATTTGTCTTCAACCACACCTCGCAAGACTATACCACGTATGAGAGCTTGCGCCGCGCAGTCTATCTGCCGATCATTCGCAATAATATCTACACACTCTTCGAGCAGTTCGATTTCCCTGACCCAACCATGCCCACCGGCTCTCGTCAGCAAACGGTCGTCGCCCCCCAAGCCCTATTGATGCTCAACGACGAGCTCGTGATGGACTCGGCCGATGCCTTGGCTGCTCGCGTTCGGCGTGACTATTCGCAAACGAATGAACGGATCGAGTCGGTTTATCGCTTGGCGCTATGTCGAGAACCGGAGGCCGCCGAACTGAGTCGGGCGGCGATGTTCGTCCAGCGGCTGAGCGCGCGCTTCGCCGCTCCCGATAGTGGGCAAGCGGTATTGGATTCGGCCGATCAAAAGGCTTGGTCACTGTTTTGCCAGACCTTGTTGGCCAGCAACGAGTTTATCGAGATAGATTGATCGGCTAGGAAACGAGCACTGCGAGATATTGAGGATGAAATCACGCGATGTACTAAGCAATTCAAGGAGACCGGAGTCAGCGTTTCGTGTTCTTCGTGTTTTTCGTGGTCAACAATCGAACGAAACCTGTGAACGTCACAAGTACTTTTACCATTAGCCGTCGTGGCGTTAGCCACAGCTATTTTAGGCAATACCAATGTACGACCCCCATTCTCTGCTAGCTAACCGTCGCCAACTGCTGCAACAAACGGCCGTCGGCTTCGGCGGCGTTGCCCTGTCGGCGCTATTGAGCAGTCTCTCGCAGGCCGGGGACTCTGCTCGGACGGGTGATGCGGGTAACGTCCCCAATCCGCTGCACGCCAAGCCGCCGCACTTTGCACCGCGCGCCAAGCGCGTAGTGTTTCTATTCATGAAGGGCGGCCCGTCCCACGTCGATACCTTCGACCCCAAGCCCGCATTGGATCGAGAGGATGGCAAGCCCCCGCCGTTTGCGCTTCCCGATGTGACCTTTGCCCCCACCGGCAACTTGCTCAAGAGCCCGTGGAAGTTCCAGCGATATGGTCAATCGGGTTTGCCGGTCAGCGATTTGTTCCCGAACGTCGCTCAACACGTGGACGACTTGTGCATCCTGCGCTCGGTGCATGGTACTAACCCTGCCCACGGCGGAGCGCTGCTGAAACTTCATACTGGCAGCGATCAATTCGTGCGTCCCAGCATGGGTGCTTGGGTCACCTACGGCTTGGGGACAGAAAATGAAAACCTCCCCGCCTTTTTGACGCTGTGTCCTACATTGGCTCACGGAGGGGTCAACAATTGGGGTGCCGCTTTCCTCCCCGCACACTGCCAGGGAACCCCCATCGGCAACGCCAGCCTGCCGGCAAAACAAGCCGTCGTCAAACACGTCAGCAATCAACGCTATGCCCCCGATCTGCAGCGCGAACAGCTGGATTTGCTGCAAGCCATGAACCGGGATCACTTGGCCAGCCGAGGTCGAGATCAAGCGCTCGAGGGAAGACTGCAAAGCTTTGAATTGGCCTTTCGCATGCAAGCCACTATGCCTGAGATCCAAGACCTATCTCTCGAAACGGAAACCACGCAGCGACAATACGGTATCGACGATCCTGTCACCGAGAATTTCGGCCGCCAGTGCTTGATGGCTCGGCGTTTTCTCGAAGCCGGTGTGCGATTTGTGCAAGTCACCCATAGCGACAGCGACGTACAGTGGGACCAACATGGTGATCTCTATCGCGGCCACACCAAGAACGCATCGGAAGTGGACAAGCCCATTGCAGGCTTCCTGCAAGACCTGAAGGATCGTGACTTGCTGCGCGACACCCTGGTGTTATGGGGGGGCGAATTTGGGCGTACTCCGACTGCTCAAGGGACCAACGGGCGCGACCACAATCCACACGGCTTTACGATGTGGATGGCCGGTGGAGGAGTGAAGGGGGGCATGGCTTATGGAGCCACCGATGAATTCGGCTACTACGCCATCGAAAACAAGATGCACATCAACGATTTGCACGCTACGCTGCTGCACATCCTGGGAATCGATCACGAACGCCTCACCTTCCGCTACGCCGGTCGCGATTTTCGCTTGACCGACGTCGCCGGAAACGTCGCCAAAGATATCCTTGCATGACTTTTTCAAGCTCACACAGGCTTTAGCCCGCTCTCGTCGAATGTCATCACCGAAGCATATTCGATCATTCTATAGGCGAACCTCCCTGCCACTCACCACGTCGACCGCTCGTCGTACCAAAGCGAAAGGACTGAATTGTCGTGTCCCGACAACCTCTCCCGTCTCGCAACTTGCAGACCAGACACCCATTGTGTACCATTAGGTATAGAACTTAACGTCAGCGATCCATCCGAAAAGCGGTTTATTTCTGTAACGTAGAACGCACATTCCGTGCTCTGTAGCTCTTCGAAACCATGAACTCGGGCTTCGGCGGACTTCGCCAAGGACAGTGCCTACTACTATGGCGAACACGTTCATACTTTGGCGGACGAATCATGAACAGCGATAGCCGAGATCGACTCCCGCGTTTCAGCCTGCATTGCTTGCCGCCCGCCAGTTGCTTGAGGTTTGCGCCGATGAAACCGAGCCGAGGGTACTGGCTGTGTTTGTTCGTCATTTCGATCTCCAACTTTTGCGCAAGCGCTTCGGCTCAGTTGAATCTGGGAGTCGCTATCGACAAGCCGCCGATCAACTACTCCGACACAGCGGACGACAACCGTATAACGCGTTTGCTGGAAAAGATCGCGTCGAAGGACATCGAGCTCGAGTATACAACCGAGTATGGCTATCTGCGATCCTTGCTGAAAGAGCTCGATATTCGCGAGTCATCGCAAACGCTGGTGTTTTCGCAAACCAGCATGCAAGTACAACATATCTCGCGACGCAATCCTCGGGCCGTATTCTTCAATGACGACACTTATGTGGCCTGGATTCGCGGCAGTTCGCTGATCGAAATGTCTACGACCGATCCGAAGTTGGGTGCGGCTTTCTACACCGTGGACATGACCCCCTGGCGGGCCAAAGTAAAGCGTGCCAACTACGATTGCCTAGGCTGCCATGCGACGTCGATGACCCAGGGCGTTCCGGGCCATACCGTTCGCAGTGTCTATACCGACTCGAGTGGCCAAGTTCTTGCGCAGTCTCAATCTTATGTAAGCGGACATAGCAGTCCTCTGAGCGAGCGCTGGGGTGGTTGGTATGTAACGGGACTACACGGCGACATGTCCCATATGGGAAATGCCACGATGCAAGCAGGCCAACTCGACCGCTCCCGCAATGGCAACCGCACCAGCCTAGAGCATGATTTCGATACCATCGGTTATTTGTCACCGTATAGCGACATTGTGGCGTTGATGGTATTGGAACATCAAACGCAGATGCACAACGTGATGACCAAAGCCGACTTTGCCACTCGACAATTGCTCTACGATCGCGCGCTGGAAACCCAACCGACCGACGAGGAGGAATGGCGTATACAAATGGAGCTTGTGGCGCGCGAGGTGGTCGACTATCTGCTCTTCCGCGATGAAACGCGACTGGAGAGCGAGATCCATGGTTCCACTGAGTTCGCCGAAGATTTCAAAGCTCGCGGCCCACAGGACGATACAGGACGCTCGCTGCGAGACTTGGACATGAAAACTCGCATGTTCAAGTTTCCTTGCAGTTACCTGATCTACTCAGAGGCATTCGATCTGCTGCAGGAGCCACTGCGGCAAGAGATCTATCGCCAACTGCTGGCCGTTCTATCCGGCAGCGACACGTCCAATCGCTACGCCCATTTAGACGCGACAACGCGCGGTGAAATTTTGGCAATTCTGCGCGAGACCAAAAGCGACTTGCCAGCCGATTGGAACGAGTCCAATCTGTAGGCTCGTAACGAGTACCGCGAGTTACGAGCCTACTCCAGGACGGTCATCAATCGCAGTGTCTTTGGCAATTCCCTAAGCGATGCGCTTGGTCCACTCGGCTCGGTCGATCACGTCGCTGATGAACATCTGCTGCGCTACCAAAATCGACTCGTGCATTTGCTCTGCCGTTACCGAGCCGGCTTTGTTGGAGACGTCGAGCGTGCCGGTCGCATCGCTTAGGAATTCGACGTTATAGCCGCGATGAAAGGCTTGGCGCGCCGTCGTGTCGCAACAAACTTGGGTCATGTAGCCAGCGATCGAAACGGTATCGATGTCGTGCGCCTTCAAGAACTTATTTAAATCTGTGTTGGTGAATGAGCCGGGAAGTTGCTTATCGATGAGCAAATCGCGCGGCCGCGACTCGACTTCATCGAGCAGTTGCCACATATCGCTGTTGAGGCGGAACATCGGCGAGTCGGGATCGGGCTGATGATGCCGAACCACCACGGTCGTAAGCTTGGCTTTGGCCGCATCGTCCATGGCTGCCAGAATCGAGTCCAGGTGCCCCGCCGGATGTCGGATCGGCAGCGCTCCATCAAAGTACTCGCGTTGCACGTCAATAACTACTAGCGCGCGTTTCATGGAAAGCTCCGAGGCGTTCTAAAAAGACGAGATTGATTGCGATCGACGACAGCATATTCTAACCGTTCCCCGCCCCCATCGCTCGCTTGCGGGCAGGTGCGCAAGTTTTGTTGATCCTTCACCGCCCGCTTCGTTTTGCGTTCATGTCCGCCGGCTTTATCCGCAAAACTTCTTCACCGGCGGGTCAAGCCCAGGCCGGGGTCGTTTCATGCACGGCGGACGGATCACGTTCTAGCTACAAAACTTCTTCACCGGTGGGTCAAGCCCAGGCCGGGGTCGTTTCATCAGGCTTCGATGCGGCTGCCGAGGAGCTGTAAAAACTGCCGCATCCAAGCGGGGTGGGCGGGCCAGGCTGGCGCGGTGACAAGATTGCCGTCGGTGTGTGCCGAGTCGAGACCGGGCGACGGCGTGGGGACGCTTCCGCCCGACAATACGACTTCGGGACCGACGGCGGGATAGCAACTACAAGCCCGACCACTGAGCACGCCGGCGGCGGCTAAAATTTGCGGGCCGTGGCAGATGGCGGCTATCGGCTTGTTGGCATGGGCAAAATGTTGCACAAGCGCAAGCACTTGAGGGTCGAGCCTCAGGTACTCTGGGGCGCGACCTCCGGGAATGACCAGGGCGTCGAAGTGATCGAAGCTGATTTGATCGAAATCGGCATTGAGCACAAAATTGTGGCCGCGTTTTTCGCTGTAGGTTTGTGCGCCTTCAAAGTCGTGAATGGCGGTGGCCACACTTTCACCTGCGCGTTTACCCGGACAGACGGTCGAGCATTGATGTCCCACCATTTGCAACATCTGATAGGGAACCATGACTTCGTAGTCTTCGACGAAGTCACCTACGAGAAACAGGATATGTTTGGCGGACATGGATGATTCACTCCAGAATTTCGTCGGAACTTTTCTTTTCGCGGTTGGACACGTCTTGGCTCTCGCGCTTTTGCAAGTAGAGCTTGATGGGGACTTCGCCAAAAGGCAGGTTGTCGCGGCAGACGTTGATCAAATAGCGTTGGTAGCTGGGGGGAAAACCCTGGGGAATATTGCACATTAGAATCAGCGTCGGTGGGGTGGTACCGATCTGCGAACCAAAATAGATTTTGGGACGGCGATTCATATACAATGGCGGCTGCTGTTGCTGCAGGGCCGCTTGAAGTAGTTTGTTGATCATGGCAGTGGGGACGCGCGTCTGCGATTGTTTAAACAACATCTGTGCGTGATTCAGCAGCGCCTTCATGTTCTTGCCCGACTGGCCAGTTATGAAGGCGATGGGGCAGTAGGCCATCGTGGGAAAGTTCTCGCGCAGGTAGCGCACCCAACGTTCGGTCGGCACTTGCCCAGCCACCTTATCCCATTTGTTAACGACAAAGATGCAGGGCTTGAACTGCTGTTCAATATAGTGGGCTAGTTGCTTGTCCACTTTGCTAATCGATTCCATACAATCGAAGAAGAGCAGCGACACGTCGGCACGGCGAATACTGCGTTGAGCGCGGTGGAAGCCGTAAAAATCAATATTCGTACGGATGCTCTTGTTGCGTCGCAGGCCGGGCGTGTCAATTGCGATGAACTTATGCCCATCCAGATTGAAATGCACGTCCACACTGTCGCGCGTTGTACCGGCGACTTCGCTGACGATCATGCGTTGGGCTTGGGCCAACGTATTGACGAAAGTGCTCTTACCCACGTTGCGACGCCCCACGATGGTAAGCTTCATGCGCGGTGCGTCGGTTTCCCCCTCATCGGGCTGAGTGTCGGGGAGACGCTCGAAGATCTCGTCAAATAGTTGTTGTTTATTGCGATTCTCTTTGGTACTGATGGGAATTAGCCAACCACGCCCAAGTCGGTGGAACTCGAGGGCCGAGTTATCGAGCCCCGCGTGGTCGGCCTTATTGGCCAGCAGCAAGATCGGCTTTTCGATCTTCCTCAGCCGCTCCGCTACTTTTTCGTCCAGCGGAGTCAGACCGGTTTTGGTATCGACGACAAACAGCAGCACGTCGGCTTCGTCGATGCCAGCCTCGATCTGTTGTTCGACTAGCTTGGTGAGGTTGTCGACATCTTCGATCCCCATCCCCCCCGTATCGACCAGCTCGAAGAAGCGATCGTCGTGCTCGATCAAAGTGGCCTGGCGATCGCGAGTGACCCCAGCCATGTCATCGACGACTGCCAAGCGACGCCCGTCAAGCCAGTTAAATATGCTACTTTTGCCGACATTGGGTCGGCCTACAATTACAACGCGTGGGATAGCCATAGACGGGTGCGATACTTTGGATCTGCTCGGAAAAGCCGAGATTCTAAATAAGCATTCACCAAAGGTTTCCAGTTAAATCAAACCGCGGCTAGCGACTAAGGTTCACTAAGAAGGCACGGTGTACTAATTCGACAGCCCGCTAACGTCCAAACGGCTTAATTTCGCGGAGAAACCCCTGAGGGTACTTATATTCGGTGAAACCACTAGTTTAACCGTACCTAGTCGAATCCGCGAGGTGAGCTGGCTGTGGAAGCTGGGGCGGAGCGAGTATGATGAGAAAAACGCCAGTGGAGACACCCGCCGGCTGCCAATCGCAGTCGGTGCCCGTTGCGACTACTCCGCAGGGGAGGACGTGAATCATCCGGGTTAAACTCTGTTTATTAAACATTCGACCGACAAGTTTTACTGGCCACATTGGGCATGTTTTAAGTAGGCAATCATGGACCGCTCGAACGTCGAAAATGCCCTAGTGCAAGTGCTGGAAAACTTTCAACGCTGTGGAATTACGCGTTTTGGATCACTGCCTGCGGGGGAGGTGCCCGCCGAAACCCTCGCTGCGGTGTCTCAGCTCACCACTACCACAGCCAATCCCAAGCCAGCCTCTGCCTCGCCCAATGTGGCCCGACGCTCCGCCGCCGTATCCGAACTCGCAGCGACCACCCCCGAGGCCGCCGCAGTGTCGGCAACTCAGGCGACCGGCGCAACAAACGGCTTGCGAGCCAGCGACCGGCTCCCGAGCAATGGTCTCGGGGCCGAACCGTGGAGTTTACCGGTATTGTCGCTGGAACAGCGGCAGACACGGTTCGACGAACTCAGCGGACAGGTTCGCAATTGCCGATTGTGCTCATCAATCGTCAGCTACCGACAACAGACGGTTTTTGGTGCGGGGCCGCTCAATCCACGAGTCTGCTTCATGGGCGAGGCCCCCGGTGCGGACGAAGATCGGACTGGGCTGCCATTTGTCGGCAAAGCGGGGCAACTACTGACAAAAATCATCACAGCCATGCAGCTCAGTCGCGACGAAGTGTATATCCTCAACGCGCTCAAGTGCCGCCCGCCTCAGAATCGAACTCCGATGAACGAAGAGATCGATCATTGCCGACACTTCGTGGAAAGCCAGTTGGATACCTTAAGACCCGAGTTCATCGTCTGCTTGGGAGCGGTAGCGGTGCGCTGCATCCTACGCTCCGAATTGCCCATCGGTCGCCTTCGCGGCCAGTTCTATCAATATCGTGGTGCGCGAGTTGTGGTAACGTATCATCCGTCCTATCTACTGCGCAATGAGAGTGCGAAGAAGCATGTCTGGGAGGATATGAAAATGCTGATGGCGGAACTTGGTTCTTAGTGCTTGGTTCTTAGTGCTTGGTGCTTGGTTCTTGGTTCTTGGTTCTTGGTTCTTAGTGCTTGGTGCTTGGTGCTTGGTTCTTGGTTCTTGGTTCTTAGTGCTTGGTTCTTAGTGCTTGGTTCTTGGTGCTTGGTTCTTGGTTCTTGGTTCTTGGTTCTTGGTTCTTAGTGCTTGGTTCTTAGTGCTTGGTGCTTGGTGCTTGGTGCGGATTTCCCGCCCCCATTGCCCGCTTGCGGGCTGGAGCGAGAGTTTTATGGCTAGAACGCGGCCCCCTTGAACCATCCCACCGTCCCCATTGCCCGTTTACATTTTGCATTTTGCATTTGTCAATGCTCATTTTGCATTCCCGGAGCGTTCAAGCCCTTTGACGCTAAAGTCCCAATTGACTCAAATCGTTCATCGCGACCCGACTCGGAAGCTTTCATCAGTGCCTTACAGCACCAAGCACCAAGAACCACGTGATTTGAGTTAGACTAGTAGATAGCTATGGCTTTTATCCACTACTACTCATTCGTCTCATCGCTGCTTGGAAACGCCCTATGAGCTTACCTGAATTCGAATACCTGGGTCCTTACAAGGTCGAGCGGACTTTGGGACGCGGGGGAATGGGGACCGTCTACAAAGGTGTTCACGCCAAGAGCGGCGACGAGGTAGCGATCAAAGTCATCGCGATGGGTATCGCCAACAACATGCGATTCCGGCGCAGGTTTGCTGCGGAAGTCGAGACGCTCAAACGCTTGAAGCACCCGCACATCGTGCAGTTGGTTGGCTACGGAGAAGAGCAGGGGCTATTATTCTACTCGATGGAGTACGTCGACGGCAACTCGCTTCACGATCACATGCGGAAGCAGCAAAAACTGTCGTGGCAAGACGTAATCCAGGTCGGTATCGAAACCACCTCCGCGCTCAAGCACGCGCACGACATTGGTATCATCCACCGTGATCTCAAGCCAGCCAACTTGATGCTGAACAAGTCGGGGCGCGTCAAGCTGACGGACTTTGGGATCGCCAAGCTCTTTGGTTCCACCGACATGACGGCGGCTGGCTCGGTGATTGGCACGGCAGACTACATGCCTCCCGAGCAAGCGGAAGGGAAGTCGGTCACCGTGCGCAGCGACTTGTACAGTTTGGGTGGAGTGCTGTACGCGTTGTTGGCGGGCAAGGCTCCATTCGGAGGCAAAAGTGTCCCCGAGGTACTCTATTCGGTGCGTTACAATACGGTTCCCGATCTACGAGATCGCGCCCCCGACGTGCCGAGAGAGCTGGCCGAGTTGATCCACGAACTACTGGCGAAAGACCCGCTGCATCGGCCGCCAACAGCCTTGGTGGTAGGCAATCGACTCAAGTCGTTGCAAGCTGGGTTGAAACATCAAGGATCCGGGCAGGACGCGCCGTCAGCACTTCCCGGAGCGCCCGACACCAAGGTGCCAGGGCCTCAATTGACTTCGTTGGATCTGTCGGATGTCGACGACGATGAATTGCGACTGACGGGCACCGTCCATAGCGTAGATCACGCAACCGAAAAGAACATGGACAAAACTGTCGATCCGAGCTCATCCGACAGCGACGAGGTCGACACGTATTTGGGGGACAAGGCGCTTGGAACCCACGAACTTCAGACCCTGATTGCTCCCGAGGGGAGCGTCGCGACACCGAGCGAGGAACGTTTTACGGCGGCGGAAGCGAGCGGGCAGAAGCTTGGCCCCGAGTCGGCCGCAATCTCGGGAGAATTTCAATCGGTGGCTTCCAGTTCGGTTCCGATCACCAGCGGTGGCCCTTCGCACTTCACGCCCATTTCCGAACTCCCCGCCCAAACCACGACCTTCGGACCAGAACCCGACGAGCCGACCGACCGTTTCGACTGGGTACATTACGGCTCCATGGCGGGTATCATCGCCCTACTCGTCGGAAGCATTGGGCTGGGGTGGTGGATGTTGCGACCGAGATCCTCCGATCAACTTTACGAACAGATCATGCTGGCCGTTGCCTCAGGAGAAGACTCGCAGTTACTTGAGTCGAGCGCCGCCGTGGACGAGTTCCTGGAGCGATTTCCGAACGATCAGCGAAGTTCCGAGCTACAGTTGCTGTCGGACGAAGTCGAGCTTTCACGCCAAGCGAGAATCCTGCAACGTCGCGCCTCGCGATCAGGCGGGATGGAAAGCCTGAGTGCCATCGAGCAAGGTTTTTTGCAATGCGTCAAACTGCTGGGACAAGACAACGAGCTGGCGCAGCAAAAACTGACGTCGTTCATCGACATCTTCGGCAACTTGGAGGAGCTTCCGAGGGATGAAAAGAAGCTGGTTCGCCTGGCCGATTATGCACTACGCGCTGGGGCCACCAGCCTGCAGAAAGAGACTCCGGCGGCGGCTGTTCAGCTACAAAACTTGATCGAGTCCTCCGAAAAATCGATGTCTCCAGAGAACCTCAGCCGCTTCTACTACGATTTATTGTCGCTGTATGGTGAACTCCCCTGGGCCAAACCGCAGATGGATCGTATCCGCGAGAAATTGGAAGCAGAGAAGTAGATGCCAATGCGAATCTTGTGTTGCAGCGGTTCAATGGAAAGTGGCGGTAGCGAGCGTCAATTGTGGCAATTGGCAGTCGGACTACCCGCCGAGCACATCGAAGTTCAGATCTACTTGATCTATCGTCGCGGCAAATATTTATCACAGATCCCAGCGCGCATTGCGGTACATGATTTCTCATCGCAGCAGCTCGAAAGCGGGCCGAGCTATCCAGGCTCCATCCATCGGCAGCAGGTTAAGCACTTGACCAAGATCTTGCGAGAGCAGCAAATCGATTTGGTCTACGATCGCACGTTTCACATGACGCTCGTGGCCGCCGCCGCTTGTCGCGCCACCGGCACTCCACGTGTGTCCGTGATTGTCAACCCGCCGAGCAGCGACTTTGTGCGAAGTCGAGAGCGCTTTGGTTGGCTCAAGAAGCGACTCTTGGCGCGAGCCTACCGAGACCCCCGTAGCCGATGCCTCGCCGTCTCGAATTCGGTGGCCGAAGATGCAGCTAGTTTCTACCAGATACCCAAGACATGCATTGAAGCTATCCCCAGCCCCATCGACATCGCCGCCGTGGAGCAGGCCGCACAAGCCGATCCGACCGCAGTGCCTGACCGCGGCACAACCTTTCGCTGGTTAATTGTCGGGCGCCTGGCCGAACAAAAGGGACAGCGTCTGGCGATCGAAGCCATGGCCAAACTGAAAGCCATGCGTCCCAACCAGCCTATTGAGCTGACACTCATTGGAGATGGCCCGCTGCGCGAGTCGCTGGTTGAGCGAGCCAAACAATTGAACTTGCAATCGACGGTTCGCTTCGAAGGTCAACTGGACAACCCCTACCCTTGGATGCAGGCGACCGACCTGCTGTGCATTCCAAGTTGGTACGAAGGGCTGCCCAACGTGGCCTTGGAGGGAATGTGCTTGAATACTCCAATCGTCGCCAGCGACTGCAGTGGTTCCGTACGAGAACTACTCGGTGATGGGCGAGGTTGCGTAGTACCCGTCGGCGATGTCGATGCGCTGGCGCACGCGGTACTCGATCGGATCGAACAGCCACAGCGATGGCAAGCCCGCGCGTCGGCAGCGCAACAATGGGTTACCGAGCGGCACCGACTACAACCCTGGTTATCCCGCATGCAACAACTTTTTGAAGAACTAAGATCTTGAGCTCTGACGCCCCAATTCGATGGAACTGCTCCGACTGGACTCCTGCTGAACTAGCCAAGAGGCTACGCGAGCTCGATTCGGATGCGGCAGTGGAGCTGGCTGGTCATGTACCGCAGATCGGACAAGCGGGTCTGTTCAGCGGCTTGTCTCAGCGTTTGACCATCGAGGTGTCCGGGGACGTAGGTGATTTCCTTTTCTTCGTCGGCGCCGAGGCGAGTATCGACGTGCGCGGTAACGCGGGCGATTGTGTCGGACACTCGATGCGCTCGGGACGTGTAACGGTGGCCGGCAATGCGGCCCGTTCGCTGGCCACCTGTGCCACAGGCGGTTTCGTGGCGGTGCTGGGACAAGCCGCTGAGCGCTGCGGCGAAAGGCTCTCCGGTGCCGATGTCTTTGTGCGCAGTCGCGTCGGCGCTATGGCCGGGTATGCGATGCGCGGTGGCACTTTGGTGCTTGGCAACGGTTGCGGAGAGAAACTCGGGCAGGAGATGACCGGCGGCGTGATCTACGTGCGCGGTGAAGTTGCCTCCAAAGCGACGAACCTACGAGCCGACCGTATGAAAGCCGCTGACTCATTGCGACTCAGTTTGCTCTTGGCCGAAGTGGGAATTAAATCTAGTGGAAGTGATTTTCAAGTCTTCCGTGCGCGAGGAGCGGCAGCATGAGTCTGGGATTAGAGCTACTGGATGAACTCGACTACCTGCAGACACCCTTGATCGGATCAGTCAAAACGTCCTCAGGGATGACCGCTTCTATCGAGCAAAACATGCCGATATCGGGAAGTTCGCGCACATTCACGCTGCGTTCTCCCTACTTTGTACGCACGCTCGGCCCAGTCGATTTGGGAGTCGCGTGGGACCCGTTGTGCAGGCTACTGCGGCACCATGGCATACCCATTTTCAGTCCAGTCGATGCCTTGGTCGATATTCCAGCAGCGTCCGTGCCGGCGCGTTGGAGTGGGCGCGCGTGGGATGAGCCATTCGATTTCGACGAGCTTTCCACCGCCGATCTGTTCGAAATCGCCTGCCACGACAGTGCTCGGAGGCAATGGAAGTGGCCGAGCGAGATCGCGTCCGACCGGATCGATGGCCTGTTGCGCTCGGTGCGCGAAACGTCAGGAGGGGATACGCCGATTGGCGTCAGCCTACCGCTGGGTTGCCACGTCGACGACATACAGCGTTGCCTATCGGCTGATGTAGATTTCATCAGTCTCAGTTGCCGCTTTGCGAAATTCGAAGCCAGCGACCTACACAGCCTGGTGCAATGTCGGGCGTTGGCAACAAAGCGAAATCGATCTCGCTTACCACTGTTGGTCACCGCACCCATCGCAGATATCGAACAGGCGCACAAGCTACTGGCGCTAGGTGCCTCGGCGGTCTCACTCGACTGCATCCTGCGACCAGCTATCGCGCAGGACATGCAGCCCAACGAAAACGAGGTTTCCACCGACGAATTGCGCCGCATGCTCCCTTCGATCGCATCGAGTCTTAATTGGAGCGCGCCGCAGCGCTTTGAACTTTCACAAGTCGAAAAACTGCTCGCGCAGGCCCCACGATCGCTCGGTGAGCGACTGACCAGCGTAGGAGCCAGCGATTTAGCGAGCTTCACATGGGAGTGTTTGCGCAGTGTGAGCGAACGAGCACAGCGCACAACCGGCGTCATGCGATTGGCGCACGACCATAGTTCACCAACTTAGTCCAAAAGTCCAGCTCTCCGGCCACGCAAAAACGTTGCCGAAGAAAGATGCTGTTTAACCGCGACAGCGCTGGTTGGTCTACTGCGCGGTGTTTGTAACGGGCCGGCAGGTTAGCGGCGGCGGAAGAGCGGACCGCCATAGCGAGCCGTTTCGCCAAGCTCCTCTTCGATACGCAACAATTGGTTGTACTTGGCCATGCGATCGCTGCGCGAGGCCGAGCCGGTCTTGATCTGCCCAGTCGATAGCCCTACAGCCAAGTCGGCGATCGTCGCGTCCTCAGTCTCGCCACTACGATGGCTTGAGATGGTGGTGTAACCATTGCGCTGAGCTAGCTGGATGGCGTCGATGGTCTCGGTCAGGCTGCCGATCTGATTGACTTTGATTAAGATGCTGTTGGCAATTCCTTCATCGATCCCCCGCTGTAGACGCTCGACGTTGGTGACAAACAAGTCGTCGCCGACCAATTGCACTTTGCTACCGACTTTGTCGGATAACAGCTTCCAGCTCTCCCAATCGTCTTCGGAGCAACCATCTTCAATCGAGCAGATTGGGTACTTGTCGACCCACGCAGCTAGGAAGTCGACCATTTCTCCTCCGGATAGTTTCTTGCCATCGATGGTATAGACCTTTTGCTTGGCATCGTAAAACTCAGTAGCAGCCACATCGAGGGCAATAAAGATTTGCTCACCCGCTTGGTAACCAGCTTTGCCAATCGCTTCCATGATCAAGTCGAGCGCTTCTTGATTGCTCGCCAAATCAGGTGCGAAACCACCTTCGTCCCCGACAGACGTATTGAGTTTGCGAGCGTTGAGAACTTTCTTCAGGTGATGGAATATTTCTACACCAGCCCGCAGGGCTTCGCTGAAGCTTTCGAACCCAAGTGGCATGACCATAAATTCTTGCACGTCAACCGAATTGTCGGCGTGTTGTCCACCGTTGACGATGTTCATCATCGGTGCCGGGAGGATGTGAGCCGCATTGCCGCCCAAGTAGCGATACAGGGGCAATTGCGTGTAGTTGGCTGCCGCCTTGGCCACAGCCAGCGACGCACCGAGAATTGCATTGGCTCCCAGCCGCTTTTTGTTGGGAGTGCCATCCAAATCGAGCATGATCTGATCGATCTCGCGCTGAGCGATTGCGTCGAGTCCAATAAGGGCGTCGGCAATTTCACCATTGACGTGCTCGACCGCTTTGGTCACCCCTTTGCCCATGTAGCGATCTTTGTCGCCATCGCGAAGCTCCCAGGCTTCATGGACCCCCGTGCTGGCTCCGCTCGGAACCGCAGCTCGGCCAAAAGAGCCATCCATCAACTCGACTTCGACCTCTACGGTCGGATTGCCGCGACTGTCCAATATTTGACGGCCCTGTACACCTTGGATAATGCTCATTGTGTCTTGTTTCCTGTTAAATTTTATGGTGACCGCCAGCGAATGCTTGCGAACTGGTTTTTGTAGGCGAGTTTTAACGGCAAATCGTAGGGGACGTATTGTGTTCAAAAGCAGCCGATTGCACCAGATGGGTCCGGACCTCGCAGCGGACGAGTTTTGCGGTTACTATTGAAAAGCGGGATAGGCTTTCAGCTTGTCATTTCCGGCATGACAGGCTGGAAGCCTTGCCAACTTTACTGAATTTACTCGAATCGTTTTTTGGAAATTGCAAGCCAGATGTTCTCGGGATTAATCGAAGCCAAAGCGCAGATTGTGGCCTTGCAGCCCGAACCAGGGGGAATTCGGCTACAATTGACCACTCCTGCCAATTTTGACGATGTGTCCCTGGGGGATAGTATCGCTGTTCAAGGCTGCTGCTTAACCGTGGTTGATATGTCCGACGGCCTACTGAGTTTCCAAGCTGGCCGCGAAACGCTGGCCAAGACCAGCCTCGGAGCGCGGCTTGCCGGAGATGCCGTCAACGTCGAACGTTCGCTGGCCCTCGGCGACCGCTTAGGGGGGCACCTAGTCACCGGACATGTCGACGGCCCAGGCGAGCTCATCTCACGCATCGATGAAGCCCAGTGGTCGACGATGACCTTTCACGCCCCGCCAGACTTGATGCGGCAAATGGCCAGCAAAGGTTCTATCACCGTCGATGGGGTAAGTCTGACCCTCGTCGGTGTAACCGACAAGAGCTTTTCCGTTGCCCTGATTCCACATACGCTACAACACACTACGTTGGGCGACCTGCGCCCAGGAGACCGCGTCAATCTCGAAACGGATCTGTTAGCCAAGTACGTCGAACGGCAATTGACAGCGGGCCTGAGGCTTGAGGCTTGAGCGCCTAAGCACTTAAACGGAGCTCTCTCACCTCAACCAAGAACCAAGAACCAAGAACCAAGAACCAATTTCATGTCCGAACGGCAGACGCTCAGTTACTTACAAAAACGATTTGAGCTGGCGCGCATCGAGCCACAGACGCGGTTTGGGCAGAATTTCCTGATCGATCTCAACCTGGTGCGATTGATCGCCAAGACGGCAGAGCTCGGTCGACGCGATGTGGTGCTCGAAGTAGGGACGGGCCTAGGTTCGCTCACCACCTTGATGGCACAGCAAGCCGGCCATGTAGTGACGGTCGAGATCGACCGTCACTTGGCAGCCATGGCTCGACAAGAATTCGATAAGTTGCCCAACGTGACGCTGCTCGAACAGGACGCTCTGAAGAGCAAGAGTCAGCTCCATCCGGCGGTTGTCGAGACGCTGCGAGCTCGAGTGGCTGCCATTCCGGGAGGAAGACTGAAAATGGTCGCCAACTTGCCGTACAACGTGGCGACTCCCATCCTGTCCAATCTACTGGACATCGAGCCGTGGCCGGTGCGCATGGTGGCTACGATCCAGCGTGAATTGGCCGAGCGAATCACGGCGGTGCCACGTACCAAAGACTACAGTGCGCTGAGCGTGTGGATGCAGGCCCAGTGCCAATCCGAGATTGTGCGAACCATGGCCCCGAGTGTCTTTTGGCCGCGGCCCAAAGTCGAATCGGCCATTCTCGATATTCGCCCGCAAAAAATCTTGCGTGGCCGTATCGCAGACCTGAAGTACTTTCACCATTTGGTCCGAGGGATCTTTATTCATCGCCGCAAGTTTCTCCGCTCCGCGCTGCTTAGCGCCGTCAAAGACCGCTTGGACAAAAGCCAAGTCGATGAAGTGCTGACCAGCCTGGAGTTAGACGCTAGCGTGCGCGCCGAACAATTGACTCCACAACAAATGATCGAGCTTGCCGAGTGTGTGCGGCAAAAAGAACTCTCGGCTTGAGGCAGATAGTCGTGGCTCGCTCCGCCGGACCATTTTTTTCGCGAATACAGATTGGTGCTTCGACTTATAGCTTGGGCCAAGAGCCACGGATCGGCGACCACAGAGCAATTGAGTTGTGAGACAAACAGCGACCGATCGGCGGAGCGATCAGCGACCATATTGGAGCCCTAGTAAAGCTGGAATCAAGACGCTGGACATGAACGACTCACTCAACGCTGCCATCCTCCCTCCCGGTACAAAAATCGGTGTCTATCACATCCAGCGGGCAATCGCCAGTGGTGGTATGGCGGAAGTCTACTACGCCATCCATCAGGAGTTGCGTCGACCATCGGCGATCAAGATTTTACGTCCTTCGCTGGCCGCTGATGAAGTGCATTTGCAACGCTTCATGCAAGAAGCTCGCGCGGCCGCTTCGTTGATCCACCCCAATATCGTTCAAGTCTATGATGTGGGTCAGGATGGCGAGCACCGCTATATCGCGCAAGAGTACATCCCAGGATGTAATTTGCGGCAGTATCTGGCAAAATCCGACGACGATGCACCGCACAAACCAGACACAACCGCAACCACCAATCCATACATCAACGATCGGCAATTGAGCATACGCGAAACACTCAGCGTGTTATTGCAGGTGCTGGCCGCACTCAATAAATCTGCAGCCAGTGGCATCGTCCATCGCGATATCAAACCCGAGAACATCATGTTGACGCAGGACGGCGACGTCAAAGTCGCCGATTTTGGGCTAGCGCGTCTGCTGCTCGCCGACGATCCGCAGCTAACGCATGCAGGCACGACGTTGGGGACGCCGATGTACATGAGCCCCGAGCAGATTCAAGAGGGAAACGTCGATATTCGCAGCGACCTGTATTCGCTTGGAGTGACGCTCTACCACATGCTGGCGGGGAGGCCACCCTTTACCGGCGAAACGCCTCTGGCGTTGGCCATGCAGCATGTCCAAGCTCCCGTACCCGACATCGGCCAATTCCGAAACGATGTGCCACCTACGCTTTGTGAGCTCTTGCCCCGCTTGCTAGCCAAGCAACCGCAAGGTCGCCCAAGCAGCCCGGCAGAAGTTCTCGATTTATTGCGCAGTGGTCGGTACAGCGATCTACAGCGTGATTGGCCGGATCAAACGGTACCGTTTCCGGGAGTAGCAACTTCCAATACAACCGGACCGCTGCAGGCCACCTTGGCGCTGCAAGCCAAGTTGCGGCCCAAACCTGCGCGATCGCGCCACATGCTACTGCCGCTGCTGGCAACCATTGCCTATCTGACTACGAGTTTTGGGATCGGTGCCATGCTTGCCTTTTCGACTCCCCTGAGGCTATTTGAAAGCCAGGAAGAGTTCTACTGGGACATTCCTAAACAGGCCGACGCGGAGTCGCAGTATCGCTGGGCTTTGCTCAACATCGAAAGTAGTCAGTTGGCAAAATGGGAAGCGGTCGAACATTTTTTTCCAAAGCAGGACGATCCGCTCAATCGGCTGTACGCCGGACTAGCCAGCTTGCAATTGGCCCGCGCTCAATTCGATCGTAAGAATCCCGAGGCCGCTCGGAGGGCGTTGATGTCAACGCTCGACGATGGTGACATGAGCAAGATCGTGCGCGCACTGGCCTACTTGCAGCTCGCCGAAATAGCTGCGGCTGCTGGGAAAGTGGACGAGCGCGATAAGGCCATGCAACGGGCCGTCGAGATCGCTGCGGAGCAAGAAGCCATCGGCAGCGGGGACCTCCCTCGACTCGATGAAAACGTCCGCCTGATGGACAAGTCGATCCAAGACATCTGGTTTAAGCAGCGTGGACAATAGCGCTTATTTTGACAAAACGTTATCCACGAGGGTAAGAACCGAGCACTTCCAAGCGACGTGTCTGCCCGCGCAGCTCGCTCAGCGCAGCGCTCACGTTTGGTTCGGCTTGGTGCCCTTCGAGCTCGACAAAAAACAAGTACTCGTTAGGGCAATTGGGGAGCGGAAACGATTCGATCCACGTCATGTTTACCGCCGCGCGTTGAAACGCAATCATGGCAGCAGCCAGCGTGCCCGGTCGATGATTGAGTTGAAACATCAACGACGTTTTGTCGCGACCTGTCGGCTCACTTTCACGATGCCCGATAACGGCGAAGCGAGTGATGTTCTGCAAATTGTCTTCAATGTTCTCATCGATGACCTGCAAGCCATGATGTAGCCCCGCTTCGCGGCTAGCAATGGCAGCAGTACCAGGGTTTTCAGCCGCCAGTGCGGCGGCGGCTGCGGTGCTAGCTACTTCGACCAGCTTCGCGTCGGGGACGTGTTGCGCTAACCAATTGCGGCACTGCGATAACGCCTGGGGCTTGCTCTGCACCATCGTCACTTCGGCGCGCGAACAGCGTCCGAGCAGGCAGTGGTGTACGGGCAACAGCACTTCTCCGCAAATCTGCACAGGTGAGCGCGCGAACATGCCGAGCGTGTCGACGATGCGCCCATCGGTACTGTTTTCGATCGGCACCACACCGAATTTGGCTTGCCCTCGAACCAACTCCTCGAAGGCCGCCGAAATCGTGGTGACCGGCACTAGGTCGGCTCCCAACCCAAAATGCTTCACTGCGGCTAAGTAGCTATAGCTGTAGATGGGCCCAAGGAAGACCACGGGCGAACGCTGGCCAACACTGCGCTGACAAATACTCTCGACATGCCGCACCAAGGTGCGCAAGTCATCGAGCGGCAGCCCAATCCGTTCGGCTAGGCACTCGTCGAGCATCAAGGGCTCCGGCGTCAGACCGGGTGACTGCCCGGCTACTGGTGGGTTGAGCGGTGCTGCGTTTGACCCCTCACAGCGCAGGAGTTGCAGGCGGCGACCGATCAATTCGAGCAACTGACGATCAAGGTCCGCTATGGAGGTCAGGTCGGACATCGTGGCCTATATCAGTGGGAGGAAAGCTGGCAAAAAAGCCGTTCGAGTTGATCAACTCTGCCATTATGGCAAAGAGCTGTCAAGCTGATAGACCGGCTCCGCTGATGAATTCTACTTGGGAAACCTATAAGCCTACTGCCAAACAATTTTGGCACGCGGCTTGCTGTCACTCTCCCTTCAACCAAAGCTAGGTAGAATTTGGCTCGGATTAAAAGCATATCGAAGGAGAAACCCAAGTGGCTCAAGGTGAAAAAATTATCGGTATCGACCTCGGAACGACCAACTCGGTCGTGGCCATCATGGAAGGCTCGGAAGTTAAGGTCATTCCCAACGCAGAAGGAAACCGCTTGACCCCGAGCGTGGTGGCGTTCACCGACAAAGGGGAGGTCATCGTGGGAGAGCCGGCCCGTCGTCAAGCGGTCACCAATCCGCGTCGCACCGTCTACTCGGCCAAACGCTTCATGGGACGTCGTCACTCCGAAGTAAAAACTGCCGAGAAGATGGTTCCCTACGACGTTGTCGGCGGCGATAGTGACTACGTCAAAATCGGCATTGGCGACCAACAATACACGCCCCAAGAAATTTCAGCCAAGGTGCTCCGCAAACTGAAGGAAGCGGCAGAATCGTACTTGGGACACCGCGTCAGCAAAGCGGTCATTACCGTCCCTGCCTATTTTAACGACGCTCAACGCCAGGCTACCAAGGACGCCGGACAGATCGCTGGGCTGGAAGTCGCGCGGATCATCAACGAACCTACGGCCGCCGCCTTGGCTTACGGACTCGACAAAGAGCGAGATCACAAAATTGCCGTCTTCGATTTGGGCGGCGGGACGTTTGACGTCTCCGTAATGGAAGTCGCTTCGACTGGCGAAGGCGATCAGCAGAGCAAAGTCTTCGAGGTCATCTCGACCAGTGGCGATACGCAATTGGGCGGGGACGATTTCGACGAGGCGCTGGTCAACTATGTGGCGGGAGAATTCAAACGCGATCAGGGTATCGACTTGCGTAGCGACCCCATGTCGCTACAACGTCTACAGGAAGCCTGTGAAAAAGCCAAGAAGGAGCTCAGCTCGGTACCAGAAACCGACCTGAACCTACCCTTCATCACTGCGGATGCCAGCGGCCCCAAGCACTTGCAGATGAAGATCACTCGCGCCAAGTTCGAAGAGCTGATCGACTCGCTGATCGAGCGCTGCAAGAAGCCAGTCATGCAAGCTCTCGAGGATGCCAAACTCAAGGCGTCGGACATCGATGAAGTCGTTTTGGTTGGCGGCTCGACCCGCGTCCCCAAAGTGCGCGAGATCGTCAAGAAGATTTTTGGTAAAGAACCTCACCAGGGAGTGAACCCGGACGAAGTCGTCGCCGTCGGTGCGGCTATCCAAGGGAGCGTACTGGCCGGTGATCGCAAAGACGTACTGTTGCTCGACGTGACGCCGCTGACCCTCGGCATCGAAACCGAAGGTGGCGTACTGACGGCTTTGATCGAACGCAACACGACCATTCCTGCCGAACGCAAGAATACGTTTTCCACGGCCGCTGACAATCAAACCGCGGTTACGGTGCGCGTCTTCCAAGGCGAGCGAAAAATGGCTGCGCACAACCGACTGTTAGGGGAATTCAACCTCGAAGGCATTCCAGCCGCGCCGCGTGGCGTGCCACAGATCGAGGTCAAATTTGACATTGATCAAAACGGTATTCTCAACGTGACCGCCCGCGAAGTCGGTTCGGGCAAAGAGGCTTCGGTCAAGATTCAACAATCTTCCGGGTTGTCCAAGACCGAAATCGAAGCCATGCAAAAAGACGCTGAAGAACATGCCGAAGAGGATCGTCGTCAGTTCGAATTGGCGGAAGCTCGTAACAAAGCACAACACTTGACCTACGAGCTGGAAAAGCAAATGAAAGAAAACGAAGAAAAGCTGAGCGACTCCGATCGCGAGCCGCTCAATACGGCGATCGAAAAAGTGCGCAAGGCGTCCGAAACGGGTGACACCGAAGCGATCAAGTCGGCGACCAACGAGCTCGAACAAGCTGCCCAAGCATTCAGCAAAGTGCTGTATGAAAAGGCGGGCAGCGGTGCCAGTCCTGCTGGGGCTTCCGCCGGTGATAGCTCGGCAAGCGCCGACGACGAAGACGCCATCGACGCCGAGTTCGAAGTCAAAAAGGACTGAGTTTGGCTTGAGAGTCGAGGCGTCAGGCCTGAGAAATATAGGGGCAGGCCCGGTGGGCGATGCAGGTGTTAGCGCCCTGCGTCGTCCCACTGGGCCTGTTCTTTTAATGTGGCTCGACGCTCCGCGTCCTTGGAGGCGAGTTTGCGCCGACAGCACGCAAGACTGTTTAACCGCGCAGCGCGGACGCGCAGATGATTCACTAGCCGAAACGACTGGGTGCACCGGTGCGGGAGGCCAGCGCGAGTGTTGTCGTCACTGTGATGCTAACTTCACCCACGCGCGCTGACGGGGTTGAACAGACCACAGTGAAAGCAACGCTCATTCGCGGCTTCGATCTGTGCGCCGAGATACGACTTTTCCGACGCGGAGCGTCGGGCCACATTAATTGGCAAAGTTTGTCAATGTAGCATTCTGAGACATCATCAACAAAGGAATAATCAACGTGGTATTTCGATTTGAAAAACTGACTGTGAAGGCTCAAGAAGCAGTCGCTGCGGCACAGGGCCGCGCCGCCTCATTGGGCAATCCAGACCTGGATACTCTGCATGTCCTACAAGCTCTGTTGGCTGAAGCGGACGGAATCGTCGTTCCGCTACTCAAGAAAATGGGTGTCTCGGTAGATCAACTGCGCAGTATGACCGACAAAGAACTCGAGCGTCTTCCGAAAGTCAGCGGTGGCCGCGAGCCTCAACTGAGCCCCACCTTGCGGACCGCTTTGGATGCGGCTTCCAAAGCGGCTGAGACGATGAAGGACGAGTACGTCAGTACCGAGCACTTGTTGATCGGCCTGACCAATTCGCCTTGCAAAGCGCAAGACCTGCTCAAGCTCAACGGGGTCGACGAGCAAGATGTGCTCAAAGCGCTACAGGCACTGCGCGGTAGTGCGCGTGTAACCGATCAGAGCCCCGAGGGAAAGTTCAACGCACTAGCGAAGTACGGTATCGATTTGATCGAGCTGGCGCATCAGAACAAAATCGATCCAGTTATCGGACGCGACGACGAGATCCGCCGAGTGATACAAGTCCTGTCGCGTCGCACGAAGAACAACCCAGTGTTGATTGGCGAACCTGGCGTAGGTAAGACTGCCATTGTCGAAGGTTTGGCCCTGCGAATTGTCCAAGGCGATGTCCCGCAGAGTCTCAAGAACAAGCGTGTCATCACGCTCGACCTCGGTTCCTTGCTTGCCGGTACCAAGTTTCGCGGCGAGTTCGAAGAGCGGCTCAAAGCGGTCTTGCGCGAGGTGAAAGATGCCGAAGGAAACGTGGTTCTGTTCATCGACGAACTGCACACCGTCATTGGTGCGGGGGCGTCCGAGGGTGGTAGCGATGCGGCCAATCTGCTCAAACCGGAATTGGCTCGGGGAAATCTGCGTTGCATCGGCGCCACGACGCTGGACGAATATCGCAAGCACGTTGAAAAGGACGCGGCCTTGGAACGTCGCTTCCAACCGGTGTTTGTCGGAGAGCCGACGGTCGAGAGCACCATCTCCATCCTACGTGGCTTGAAGGCGCGTTATGAAGCACACCATGGAATCAAAATCCGTGACTCGGCCCTGGTGGCGGCTGCCAATTTGTCCAATCGCTATATCACCGATCGCTTCTTGCCGGACAAGGCGATCGACCTGGTCGATGAAGCAGCCAGCCGTTTGGCAATGGAACGCGAGAGTGTGCCCGGTGAAATCGACGCAGTGCAACGCCGCCTGCGACAACTCGAATTGGCTCAGCGTCAATTGGTTGACGAAGGTGATGAAACATCGGAACCACAATTGAAGGTTATCGAAAGCGAAATGCAGCAACTGCAGCAACAGCTCGCCAGCCTGCGCGAGCAATGGGAAGCCGAGAAGTTGGGGATGAGCGACGTGGCGTCGGTGCGCAAGCAACTCGACCAAGTCGTGCTGGAATTCCAACATTTGGAAACCTCGATTCGCGAAAAACAATCGAGCGGCAGCCAAGTTCCCGAGGCCGATTATCAACGCCTGTTTGAACTCGACAAGCAGCGTCAGACGCTGGCCAAACAAATCGAACAGGATGAGCAAGTCTCCGACATTGCGGCTCAAGCGACGACTGCGGACAGACCGAAATTGTTGCGTACCGAAGTGACTGCCGATGAGATCGCCAGCGTCGTCAGCCTGTGGACCGGTATCCCAGTGACTCGGATGATGGAGACGGAGAAAGCCAAATTACTGGTGATGGAAGAGCGCCTGCACCAACGCGTGGTCGGGCAGGACGACGCCGTGGCCGCCGTAGCCAACGCCGTTCGCCGCAGCCGTAGCGGCTTACAAGATCCAAATCGCCCCATCGGCTCGTTCTTGTTTTTGGGCCCCACCGGTGTCGGAAAGACCGAACTGTGCAAGGCGCTGGCGCAAATCCTGTTCGATGACGACCAAGCCATGGTGCGAATCGACATGAGCGAGTTCATGGAACGGCATTCGGTCAGTCGCATGATCGGTGCCCCTCCCGGTTACGTCGGCTACGAGGAGGGGGGCAAGCTGACGGAAGCCGTGCGCCGCAGACCCTACAGCGTGATCTTGCTCGATGAAATGGAGAAGGCGCATCCCGACGTATTCAATATCTTGCTGCAAGTCCTCGACGATGGACGTTTGACCGACGGACAGGGACGCACCGTCAACTTCTCCAACACCGTGGTGGTGATGACCAGCAACGTGGGGAGCCAACTGATTCAACAACTTACGCACGAAGGAGCCTCCGAAGAAGAACTACAGGACGCCCTCAAAGAATCGCTGCGTGCCAAATTCCTGCCAGAATTCCTCAACCGAATTGACGACACCATCGTCTTTCATCCATTGGAACGCGGCCAGATTCATCGTATCGTCGAACTGCAACTCGAGCACTTGCGCGAACAACTCGGCGGACGGCAGATTGAATTGGAGTTCTCGCCGTCGGTCGTCGAGTACATCGCGACGGCTGGATATGACCCAGCCTACGGAGCTCGACCACTGAAACGCGTCATTCAGCGTGAATTGCAAAACCCGTTGGCAACGGCGCTGCTCAAAGGCGATATTGCTGACGGTGGCACCGTGCGCGTGGATGAGCTAGGTGGCGAATTGGTTTTTGAGTGTGGGTAGTGGTTGGATGGTCGTTGGAATGGGAAAGCAGTCCAACCGACGGCGGAGCGTCGGGCCACATTAGACATTAGAATTTGTAGAGTATTAGCGCGGAGTAGTTGACGTCGTTGGGCTTGCGGCCATTGGGGGTACTGTCATAGCGATCGGTGGCACCGAGCTTGAAGGAGAGATTGCCATCTGCGCTAATCAAGTATTCCCAGGCGAGATCTGAGACCAAGCGGAAATTCGCGAAGTCACTCCACTCGGGAAAATAATCGATTTTGGCTACTAGCTTATTGCGCGCGTTGACTTGATGCTCATAATCCCCACCGAACAGCGCTTCCGGCACCCAACGATCATCGGGTCCAACAAACTCTCGAGACACACCGGCACCGAAACGGCCTGTCAACGTGAGTGCATCGGTTCTTGCGAAGTGATAGCCTAAACCGGCGTTCAAATAATAGCGGTAGTCGAAGGCTTTGAATTTATCAAACTCTAAACCATTCTTGACAAACAGCGTCCTCGGGGAGTCTCCCAGGAAACGCTCCCAATTGGTATAAATCAGCGCGTTGTTCTGCGTCTCAGTACCGTTCGCCGATGTGCGGTTATAGGTTGCTCGTACGTCAAATAGGGTGAAGTCCGTCTTGCGATTGAGCCGTGTGCCCGTTTGAAAGCTCGAAGATTCGGAATTCCCCGCCGAGCCATTGAGCCCCAGTTCCACGCTGTTTTCCCAGCCATCGAGCGGAATCCATGTCCATGGGTAATACCATATCGGCCCAGCAACCGCTTGCTCCTCGGCGGCCAACTGTTCAAAAACCGGTGCCGGTGTATCGGGATACAACGGCGGAGGGGGCTGAAACAGGCCCTCGCTCGGTATGCTTGGAAGGACCGGTTGGGTTGCCGTGGGGCGGTACGACTGATCGGTCAGCCAACCTTGAGCACATACGATCTGGCCGAGTAGGGTCAGCCAAGTCGCGAGTAGTAGCCTGCTTAGCCGCTGCGGCTGAATCATTTTCGACATTCCCAGACAATAAAGAGAATCATGGCAGCATGAATCGGATTTAAAAAGCTGCTGCTCAGATGGGCTTGTACGACATCGTGGACCCCCGATCAAGTGGGAAACCCACACGCAGCCTGCATATTCACTGCAATGTTTGTCGATTAACTTGTGCGCCGCGCCACACGAAGTTTTGCGCTGCGTGAGCGAGGATTGCTAGCAACCTCTGGGTCGCCCGCTTGAACGGGCCGCCGGGTGACAATTTGCAAGCGTTCGTCCCCACGAAACGCGTATTTGACCAAACGATCTTCAAGTGAATGAAAGCTGATAATAAGCAGTGCCCCGCCAGGTGCCAAGCAATCGGGGAGTCGAGCTAAAGCGCGCTCCAGGATCGTGAGCTCGTCGTTGACTGCAATTCTCAGCGCTTGAAAAGTCCGTGTAGCTGGGTCGAGCGACCTGGTGCGAAAGCCACCAGGCGCGGATGCTGCCGATTTCTTGGCGCGTTTCTTTCCAGCCGACTTTTTCCCAGCCCCCGTTTTGCGCGGATGGGGCACGCTGCGATAGATCAACTCACGTAGTTGACTGGCAGTGCGAATTGGCTCTACACGGCGCGTTTCGACAATGCGATGGGCAATGCGTCGGCTAAAACGTTCTTCGCCATAACGGTAAATTGTGTCAGCCAACGTCTGTTCATCGATCCGAGCCAACCACTCCCACGCTGGCTCGCCACTGCTGGGATCAAAACGCATGTCGAGTGGCCCATCGACCTGAAAGCTGAAACCACGTTCTCGGTCAGCCAATTGATCGCTACTAAGCCCGAGGTCGAGCAGAATTCCATCTGCCAGAGGCAAACCATGTTGCTGCAACAGTTCGGGAATCGAATCGTACGACGCATTGGCCACGATTGCGCGACGGCCGAATAACGCTTCGAGCCGAGAGGCTGCGGCCGGATCGCGATCGACGGCCAGCAGTCTGCCACCGCCCGCGAGCCGCTCCTGCAGCAATCTCGCATGCCCGCCGCCACCTGCCGTACCATCAATCCACAACTGGCC
>JADYZV010000077.1 GCA_020852965.1 Pirellulaceae bacterium
GACTCGGTGTAGATCCGTTTTCTATTGGGCGTTCCTCTCGTCCGCGTTCGGGGGCGGGCCGTTATCCGAGGGTTCCGCTACGCTCCACCCCCGGCTATCAAAATCCGCGGTTCCACCGCTAAATGCACGGCTATCCGAGGGTTCCGCTACGCTCCACCCCCGGCTATCCAAATCCGCGGTTCCACCGCTATATGCACGCTGGGTATTGGGGATTGGGATGATGCGGCCGAGCACTTGCGAGGGGGGGATGCGCCCAATCTGCTGACGACTGTCGAGCGAAACGGGCAAATTGTCTCCCAGCACATAGTAACCTGCCAAGCTACCAGAAGGGGCGTTGGTCGACTCGCGATTCGGTGATCCGTGAGTTGCCGGCGCGAGATAGAGATCGCGAGATAACTGTAACTGGGTGATGTCCAATGGGACGCTGGCGTCCAGCCGGAAGAGCTCGTGGGATCCCCACGGTGTATCTGTCGAGGGTGCGTTGGGCGCGGCTGAAAACGCTAACTCCAATTCGTCCGCTTCGATCACGCGCGATTGCAGGTCGCTTTCCAACAACAAACGACCATCGCACCGGCCAACATCAATTTGCTTCTGCCCCACAATGCGCCAAGTTGCCACGGCGTGGTCTGTGTCGCTAGTCGGCTCGGCGTCGTTAACGGGGCTCGATAGGCGAGACTCCAGGGGCTCGCCCGCTGATTCGAGCACTACGCGGATGACGCGTTCATGCAAATGCATTTCGATTGCCAGCTCGCCATGGAGCGGCTGACTTAGGCGAAGCGAGAGCAGGCAATCGTCGACGGCGTGCAGCGCGGTCGAAATCCCCTGATTGATCGAGTAGCTGTCGACCATCGGGCTCGCTTCGAGCCACCGCTCGGCGGGGACTTCCGACGGATGAACGGGCGCGGGGCGGCAAAACTGAAATCGAACAATCTGGCCGGGTTGTAATGATAGTCTCGCTGGCTGCGAAACTTCATCCATCGTGGAAAGCCACCAAAGGCCGCTGGTACTATGCATCAAGTCGTAAACTGGAACCGCCAATCGCCGTAGCTCGGAGAGCGGCTTGCACAGCCGCTCGCCGTCCACCCAGAGCTCTCCATCACGCAGTTCGATGGTTTCTCCTGGCAGTCCCCACACGCGTTTCACTTGAGTGCTGCCGCTGGAGGGATCCTGAAATGCGATCAAGTCCCAACGCCGAAGGTGGTGAGCTGGGTCCTGCCCGGCAAGCCCATCGAAGCTCAGCGGTTCGAGCTCGGCGGTTTGTCCAGGGTGGACCGCCGCAGCGACATCGCACGAACCTCCGCAACGTTCGCAGCGAGTGGGCAGCTCGGGACGATACGTCTCGGCGGCTACTGGGAATTCGAATTGACATGCCGCACACTTCGCCTGACGCGTTGGCCCCAACAGTGTCGGAAACATGGAGGACGAGGCGACTTGGTAGCGCTGTGGCGCAGGTGCGGAGCCCAAACAACCACAGTAGCAAGCCAACGGTAGGCTGGCCAACAATAGAGGGAGCACAGCGACGAGCGGGCAACTAATGCAGGACGGCTTTTTGGATAGTCGACGGTGCGGAATGCAATCCGACGGCGGAGCGTCGGGCCACATTAGCTGCGGGACCGCGGATTCCGACTGACCAAATCGAGCAAAATTGCGACAGCGCTTGACAGTTCGTCGCTGGGAAACCATCTTTGAACATCCAATTCGTGGTGGACGATCTTCGGCTCGCCACCTATGCTAAGTTTTTCAAGTGGCACGCACTAAGTTCGGCTTTCGCAGTTTTTAAGCGACGACATCGTCTATTGTAGAACAATTGTCCCAATTGTTTCGCCAGCACCGCTGGTACAAGGTCTCAAACAATTGGGACAATTGTTCTACAATACAAAATCGCAAGCGAACTAAGCATCCAAGCCACAATCCACAGGGGCGGGCAGGACAAAAGAATATGAGTACTAACGGTGGTTCCCCGCGAACCATGTTTCAGAAAATCTGGGATGAACACGTCGTTCTCGCCGAACCGAACAAGCAAGCCATCCTATATGTCGACTTGCAACTGGTGCATGAAGTCACCAGCGCTCAGGCCTTCGAGGGGCTGCGATTGGCCGGGCGCAAGGTCCGCCGCCCGCAGTATACGATCGCTACCCCCGATCACAACGTCCCCACGTCGAATCGCAACCTGCCGATCGCCGACCCGATCGCCAAACAACAGGTCGACACGCTGCGCAATAACTGCCAAGAGTTCGGCATCAAACTCTACGATTTGAACGATGTCAACCAAGGTATTGTACACATCATTGGTCCAGAACTGGGCTACACGCAGCCGGGCATGACCATCGTCTGCGGCGATAGCCACACCGCGACGCACGGTGCCTTCGGGGCGCTGGCGTTCGGGATTGGAACCAGCGAAGTCGAACACGTGCTGGCCACGCAGACGCTGTTGCAGTACTTGCCCAAGACCTACGAACTGCGCGTCAGTGGCGAACTGGCCCCGGGGGTTACGGCCAAGGATCTGATTTTATATCTGATCGGCCAGCTCAGCACGCATGGTGGGACCGGTTACGTACTCGAGTACACCGGCTCGGCCATTCGCAGTCTATCGATGGAAGAGCGCATGACGGTCTGCAATATGTCGATCGAGGCGGGTGCGCGGGCTGGCATGATCGCCCCCGACGAGACCACCTTCGAGTATCTCAAGGGGCGACCGTTTGCTCCCAAGGACTTCGACGCTAGTGTGCAGAAGTGGAAGCAGCTCCCCAGCGATCCCGGTGCGCACTACGATAAAGTGAGCAAGTTTGAAGGGGCCGACATCGAGCCGCAAGTCACCTGGGGAACCAATCCAGGACAAGTCAGCTCGGTCTCCGCAGCCGTCCCCAACCCGGCCGACTGTGGCGACGAGACGGAACAGAAGTCGACCGCCGCCTCGCTGGAGTACATGGGACTCAAAGCGGGCACGCCGATTTGTGACATCGGCATCAATCGCGTCTTCATTGGCTCCTGCACCAACGCGCGCATCGAAGATTTGCGAGCTGCTGCGAAAGTGGTGAAAGGCTATCGAGTCAGCTCGAAGGTCAACGCCATGGTGGTCCCCGGCAGTGGTCAAGTCAAGCGACAGGCCGAAGCCGAGGGGCTCGACAAAATATTTACCGAAGCGGGTTTTGATTGGCGCGAAGCGGGTTGTAGCATGTGTTTAGCCATGAATCCCGACCGGCTCGAACCCGGCGAGCGTTGCGCGTCGACCAGCAATCGCAATTTTGAAGGTCGTCAAGGCAAAGGGGGACGCACCCACTTGGTCTCACCCGCCATGGCTGCCGCCGCCGCCATCGAAGGTCATTTCAACGACATCCGCCAGTGGCAATACAAGTCGTAAGAAAATAGACCGTTTGGGACTCGTAACCTCGTCCACTACAGTTTTCATATTTGGGCTGAGTTAACAGCCCCTTGTAGCCACGATTGTTTTAGAATCAGGAAGTAGTTCATCATGCAAGCCTTTACCAAAGTGACGGGCGTCGTGGCCGCGATGGATCGAGCCAACGTCGACACCGATCAAATCATCCCCAAGCAATTCCTCAAACGCATCGAGCGAACCGGTTTTGGCCAGTTCCTGTTCTTCGATTGGCGTTTCCTGGATGATGGCAGCGACAATCCCGAGTTCGAGCTCAACCAGCCCAATGCTCGCGGTGCATCGATTTTGCTCACACGTCGGAATTTTGGGTCAGGATCGAGTCGCGAGCACGCGGTGTGGGCGCTGGAGGACTACGGCTTTCGCGTCGTGCTAGCACCCTCGTTTGCCGACATATTCTTTAGCAATTGTTTCAAGAATGGCGTGTTGCCAATCAAGCTCTCCGAAGCGCTGATCGATGATTTGATCGAGCGCGCCGCCCAGCACGCCCCCTATCGCATGACCGTAGATCTCGAGACCTGCACGCTCACCGATGAGCATGGTTTGTCCGTCGAATTCGAAGTGCAGTCGTTCCGTCGCCATTGTTTGCTCAACGGCTTGGACGACATCGCCCTGACGCTCGAACAAGAAAGCAAGATCACTCAATACGAAACCGCCCACGGCAAGTAATGTGGCTCGACGCTCCGCGTCGTGAGTTAGCAATGTGGCTCGACGCTCCGCGTCGTGAGTTAGCAACTTTATCCGTGCTCCCGCCTTGCCATCTTGCTAAGAAATTGCATGGATACTAGCACGGATGGCAAGGCCGAAGCACGGATGAATAGTTGCTGCGATTCGGCGGGGGACCGCCGAGCTACTTTGGTGCAATTCGGCGGGGACCGCCGAGCCACGTTATGGGAAAAGCCGTTGATAGAGTTCTTGATTCTGCTTCAAGCCGAGCCGGAGTTCCTCGACGAACTCTTCTCCGTACTCGGCTATGTCGGGCCCGCTCAATTCATCCTGGATTCTCTTGTTGGCTTTCGATAACAGTTCACGTGCCTCGTCGACCCTGCCCGTGTCAACCCAGATCTCAGCCAAGATCTGCGTGTTCTCATTGCCGAAAATATTGTCGTCGTCATCGACATGCGGTTCCAGTATGCGTTGCGCTTCGTCGCGCAAGCCGGCTTGTACCGCTGCCTTGGCCAAGTAGCGGCGACCTAAATAGTGATCCCAATAGGGCTCGAAAAGGTCGATCAATTTCGCCACGCGCTGGGGATCTTCAGCGGCGATGCAATTGATGTAGTCTGGAAATTTTTCACCCACGACGGCGAAAGCGTCGAGCGTCTCGACTCGCTGAGTTACGTCTCCCCGCTGCGCCGCCTCGAGCAATCGTTCATACGTGTCCACGTACACGGCTTCCTGGGTTTGATTCGTGAGGCTAGCTTTGGCTGCAACATACTTGTCAAAATGACGATTCAATTTACTCAACTCACCGTAGCTACCGAGCATATCCAGTCGCTGCTCGTCCGAGGCGCCGGGCAATTCTCCAAGCCAGTTTTCGTATTCGCTGACGACCGTTTCCGGTGCTAACTCCCGGTGCTCGACAGCGCGCAATTGCCGAACCTCGACCGCGGGGAAGCCCAACAACTGCCGGCCGATGTGTAGACGCAATACGAACAGCGCGGTTGTCGCTTCGGGAAACTGCGACTGTGGGTACCAGCGACTACGTGAGCCGTCGAAGACAACCCATCCAGGCTCGCCATCCAAGACGGCGGTTGCAATCGCCGTCGTACTTTGCGGGATTTTCAAAATCAGCTTGTCGATGCGAAACAAGTGCACAAACTCGACTTGCTCCAGCGGTTCGCCGGTCCACTGCTCGCGGTAACTGTTCAAACGAATTCCATCTTCGAGCAGTTCGCTTGCATCGAGTTCTTCAATGAAGTATTGGACGTGAGCTTCGTGGGCGCAGTGAATGGCATAGATATCTTCGATGGGCAATTGCTCGATACCTTCGCTGAAGAAGCTCCAAGTCATCGAGCCAACGATGCCGACGCCGATATCGTCGTCGTCAAGTAGAGTTTGGCCAGCCGAGCGGTAGCGAACCAGACTCATCTGTAACGGCTCGTCGCTGTCGAGCCAATGGAGCTGCCGTTGGTCGAGCACGTCCAATTCGTCAGGCGACCGGTAGAGTTCACTCTCGGATTGCAGCCAATGGGAGAATTGTGCCATCGCATTGAATTTAGGCTCGAGTGCGTCGGCAGGGATCAAGTCGCTCTGTTCGAGTTGTATGAGTTGCTCCTGGGCACTGACGCTCGCATGCACATCTTTGCAGTATTCGACCAAACGTTCCAGGCCGACGGGTAGCCCGGCATGTACGGCCGCCGCCGCCGCCTCGATACGCACTCGCACATCTCGGTGCGAGGCCGCAACATCCAGCAGGACATCGCGCCCGGGCAGGTCAAGATAAGCCAACGCGACGGCGGCACTGGCTGCCTTGAGCAAATCGTCTTCGTCCGACGAACTGAGCCACTTTTTCAATCGAATCAAACCGGCAGAGCTGGCGAAAGGATGCGCGAACCCCTCGTCGTCAACTGCAACGCTATTGGCCGCATCGAGCAAACTCTCCGCGATATTGTCGGCTTGCGGGAGCGGCTGGGCGAGTTCGGCAAACAGTCGCTCGGACTGAGGATGCTCGGCCGTGTAGGGGCTCAGGATCGAGTACCACTGATAGTTTTCTCCCCCCAAACCGCTGCGCGCCGCCTCGATGACAAGGTCGGTTCCCTCGCGAGTCTGATAGGTAGCCAATACCTTCAGCAACTCCAATAGGCCGTCTAGCTGACCATCCTCGGGAACCCGCTCATCGCGCAGAGTCTGATCGTACTCACGCTGCAGCGTTTCGTAGTGCTGAATCAGTTCCGGAATGCCGCGTCGCCATAGCAACACGTAAGCCTCGGAGTCGGTGTCGTAGACTTGCAAAAACAGATTCGCGACCGAACTATCCACCGAGTTATAGGCCTGCGTGACTTGACCATGCAATTGCGGCAAGCGGCCCACTGCGCGCAAGATGGCTTCGCCTTGTTCTTGTGATTCGATTTCAACGTAGCCGAGTTGCTCTAGCTCCCAAGCCAGATCCCCATCCAGCTTGAGCCCTTGGTCGATGGCTCGCACGAGCGGATCGCGAAACCAACTGCGAATCGCATCAACCAACTGCGCTTGGCCGATCTGAGGCATTGCGAATTGAAATCCTACTAAAACCAAACAGGATGTTAGACAGAATTTGAGCGTGTGCCAGGTTGTCCGCGACGGCGACCAGTGGCAGGAACTGCATGGGTTGTGAGATGGGAATAACGCCAGCATGCGATGCATTCTCGGTAAAACAGAATTAATTTTGTGGGTGAATCAGCGCACAAAAATTATAGCAGAATCGTATAGTAGCTCGGTGGTCTCCACCGAAAAACCAGGCTGGAGACCAGCGAGCTACGTTGGACTCGGTCTATTCATCAATAGGCCGGGTTGAACTGCGGTAGCCGACTCGGTGAAATCGTATTAGATTTTTCGCGGTTAGCCCGTGTTGTGCGAGCCTTTGAGCTTGGTAGGGTGTCCACTACATGCCTCTTGGCGAAAGTATGGAGAAACAGTGAAAGCACGTGAACTGAACAACTTGGGGGTTCCCAAGGGAGTAGCCATGCAAGCGGCCATGGATTGCGTCAAGCAGGCGGCTGGTACGGGACTCAAGCAAGCGGCCATGCGTGAGCAAATCGCAGCAGTCGTGGCTCAGCCTAAAAACTATGCAAATGATCCTGTGTGGGGCCAACTGGCCAACTCCTTGGCTGGTGTATTCCAGGCTCAAGCGAGATTCGTTGGACGCGACGAGCCAGCACCCTGGCGACAATGGGGAGACGGACTGGAAGATGTTGCCATCGAGCAGATGGCCAACGCATGCAAACTACCGGTAACCGTTGCGGGTGCATTGATGCCCGATGCGCATTTGGGTTATGGACTACCGATCGGTGGCGTGCTAGCCACGCAGAACTGCGTCATTCCGTACGCAGTCGGCGTCGATATTGCGTGTCGCATGAAGCTCACCGTACTGGATATGCCTGCTTCCGCTCTGGATGACCAGACCGACCGACTGCGAGGTGCCATCGAGCGCGAGACGCAATTCGGCGTCGGGGCCACCTTTCGAAAACCACGCGAGCACGCGGTCATGGATGCCGATTGGAACGTCTCGCCAATCACCGCGAAGAACCGCGATCGCGCTTGGAAGCAACTCGGCACCAGCGGCAGTGGCAATCACTTTGTCGAATTTGGAACGCTGATGTTATCGCAGGACGATCTAGGTCTCAGCGCCGGGACTTACCTAGCTTTGCTCAGCCATAGTGGTTCGCGCGGGACCGGAGCGGCAGTGTGCGAGCACTACAGTCGCGCGGCCAAGGATTTGCATCCTGAATTGCCGCGTGAACTGGCAACACTAGCGTGGCTCGATCTCGATTCGCAGGCTGGAGCCGAGTACTGGGCAGCCATGAACTTGATGGGGGAATACGCGGCGGCCAATCATGCTTGTATCCACCGCGAAGTCGCGCGACACCTCGGGGCGGAAGTGCTGCTGGATATCGAGAACCATCACAACTTCGCTTGGAAGGAAGAGCACGGCGGCCAAGAGTTGATCGTGCATCGCAAGGGGGCGACACCGGCGGGCAAGGGCGTGTTGGGAATTATTCCCGGTTCGATGGGAACGCCCGGCTACGTGGTGCGCGGCAAGGGGGTCGAGGCCTCTCTATTGAGCGCTTCGCACGGTGCGGGACGCAAGATGAGTCGCACGGCGGCCAAGGCCAAGTTCAATTGGCGCGATGTCAAGCGGTTTCTCGACGAGCGCGGTGTCACACTGATGTCGGCGGGACTTGATGAGGTCCCGATGGCGTATAAGGACATCGAGCAAGTCATGGCCGCCCAGCGCGATCTGGTCGACGCCGTGGCGCGGTTCGATCCCAAGCTAGTCAAGATGGCCGAAGCGGGCGAGCGGCCCGAGGATTGACACTATTTTTTAGCGCTTGTACCCAAATACAGTTAGGCCCCGTCGCAGAGCAGTCGCAATCTCCGTGGTTGCTCAAACAGCTAGGTGCTAAGGGCTTTTGACCGTTGTGCGAGAAGGCATTGAAGCAGCCGATTCTCCGAGACGCCCTAAGATTCCAGATAGATCGATTCCACCACCAGTCAGTTTCGGAATGCCAGCCAACTGAATGGCTGGGGGGCGTTCGGTGATGAGAGTCACCGAGCAGTCGATAACGCTCGAGCGGAAGAAGAACGGCGTAACCCAGGAATTGTCTACTACTGGTACCGCGACTTGCACGGTGACCGCCGATGTCTGCTCATCGAATACCTGCGGGTCGATGGTGGTAGTCCAGTTCTTGAGTAGGGTAGACCTCATCAGGGCGTCGACGGAATCGCGCGCAGCTTGCGGCGTGGAGCCGACGACAACGGCAGCGCGGGCACCTTCGTAAGCGGCACTATTGACCGTTTGCTTTAACATTAGCACGCGCGAAAACTCGAGCAATCCGGCGAGTAGGAACAAGATGATCGGTAGCGTAACCGCCAACTCGACCATCGCCGCTCCGGCCCGCGCATCGGCTCTTGCCTTAGCTGAATGGTATCGCATATTGGCTATTTCGTGATCAAGATAGGAATGCGCCGTGAAAGTTCTCTGAACAGTTCACCGAACTGCGCAGTGCTCGTTGCATGGAAGTGTTCACCGTTCCCAGCTGCGGCGATTTGCTGCATAAGTGTTTGGTCCGCTTCGTCGGCTACGCTGATCGTGTAGACTTTAATGTATTGATCGGCCAGCAGGCTTGCGACGTTGACAGGATCGTCTCCCAGGGACCGTTTCCCATCCGATATTAGCATCACAAATCGGCAGGCCCAAGGGCGTGCCGTCTTGCTGTCAGACAAGATCCTACCGGCTTGATTCAGACCGGACGACAAATCCGTTAGACCACCATAGTAGGGAGCCTCGCAGGACGTTAAGTCCGATCGCAGCTTGGTAAAGTCGTTGGTCAGCGAAGTCTTGGTCAAAGCTAGATTACCAAAGCAACACAGCCCAACGTGCTCCTCTGCTGGTGTGAGTTCCATTCGGTCGAGCATATCTAGCACGCCCAACTTGGCAAAGTACCAGCGAGAGTCTGGCGATATCGCGTCAAGCTGTTTCAAATTGATCAGGTTCTCAGTGGGCGATGGCTCAAATTCTGACCAGATCATGGAACTTGAACAATCGAACACAATCGCCATATCGATATCAGCTTGCACGGAGGTGGCTGATTTGACCGGACGGAACTTGACTGGAATGCCGAAGGTTGGGAAGAGCATGTCAACTCCAGAAGCAGATCTTTGGAAAAAGCCCGCTGACAAACTGACTGCGTTTGGATTGGAGATCGAATTCTTGTACCCGTACGATTCGTCAACGGACAATCGCGTTGCCGAGGAAAAACTGAGGTCTTGTTCGGAATAGACCAAAGTCTGACCAGCTACTTTATTCTCGTCGGCCAGACGCTGGGCTGCGAGTAGGGCATCGTTCGGGTTTCCGGAATCTGCCAGTGCTCGGCACGCAGCGCGCACCGATACGTCAGTCGAAATCTGCATTTCCGTACGAACAAACTCCATGTACTCGACGTTGATGGCGTATGAAGCAATTGCAAGCGATACCACGATCATCGCCGACAAAATTGCCAACGCGCTACCTTGACGTTTCGGATACCTCGATCGCATTACTTGTTCTTTCAAAATCAATCTACCATGATGGTTACGGATTCGTCAAAGTTAGAGTCTTTGTAGAACCAAGAGTGATTAAACCAATTCGTATCTGCAGGTATTCTCACCGTGACTTTCAACAAGTCACCTCGATTCAGCGATTGCAATTCTTTCGAAAGCCAATAGGAGTAGTCTTTGAGTCCTCGCTCCGTCATGATTGCGTCGCATTGGGCTTGCAGATCAGCAGAGGTTGCACCTGGAATCACTCCAATGCGTGCACACTCAAAGGCCGCAATTTTTGCGCTGTGGCGAACGTAAATCACGCGGCAAGTGTCGATGGTGGCAAGCGAAATGGCCATGAAAACCGGCAGTACCAGTGCTAGCTCAACAATGGCGATTCCCGAACGATCATGTCTCCTACGGTCGCTACCGTCAATTTGACGAGTTCTCTGGCTGGCACGGCTCCATCGTCCAGTGTCGATCATATTATTTTTGACCTTCGCCAGTAGGACAGATTAACTAACCAACTGAAACGTAGATCAAAATACCTCCATAGGCTCTCGAATTAAAGACAACCCTGTCGGTTTTCCACGATCTTCGAGGCGCGGTTGTGCGGATAGTAGTGGTGGTTCCGCTCGGCAATGGGCGGATAGCCGCAAATAGGCCAAGCAAGTCCTATGACCGACAGGTTGTCTTGGCTCGCTTCTGTTCGTGCTCAGGCATTTCATCTGTGTTAGACTTGATGGCGTTTGATAACACGATTGGCACTCGATTGAATGGACAGAGTATATGAGAAGAACTGACCGCATGATTTCCAATGGTTCCAAAAACGCAAAGCCGCAGAGAGCACGCGAGTTCGACGCCAACCTTCCTCGCTTTTCTCGTGTTTGGTTGCAGCTCGGCTTTGGGATCAGCCGCTTGGTCAATCTTGCGGTATGTGCGATTCTACTCGTCGGGTCGCAGCCGGCTTGCTTGGCCCAGGAATCGACGCGACGCGTCGACGGCTACAAAGGAATTTGGTTCACGCTGGGACAATTCTACGGCAAGGGAAGTGGTGATCAGGCTTATGCGAAAGCGTCTCGCGAGCCGGTCTTTCCCTATGGCGACAAGTATTCGGGCGGCCTTGGGACCTACACAGCCAAACACACGCCGTTGGCGATTTACTCTCCTGAAGCTGAGAAGACCTTCTTTGTCTACGGTGGAACGACCGGACCCGATCAGCGGCATTTGCTATGCATGATTTCTTACTATGATCACAAGTTGAATCAGGTGCCTCGGCCCGTGGTGGTGCACGACAAACAGGGTGTTGACGACCCACATGACAACCCGAGTCTCGCCATCGATGCCGGCGGGCATTTGTGGGTGTTTGTAAGTGGTCGAGGCCGTGGTCGTCCGGGCTTCAAATACCGCAGCAACTCGCCGCTAAGTATCGATGGCTTTGAACAAGTTTCCGAGGAAGAGATGACCTACCCTCAGCCACACTTTGTTCAAGACAAAGGATTCCTGCATCTGTTTACCAAATACACTGGGGTTCGTGAATTGTATTGGGAACGCAGCTCCGACGGACTCGATTGGACGCCCGATCAAAAGCTGGCCGGTATTCGCGAACCTGGTCACCAGCGCGGTGGTCACTATCAGACCAGCGCCGTTCGAGGTGATACAGTGGGGACGTTTTTTAATCGACATCCCAATGGAAACGTCGACCACCGCACCGACCTGTACTATCTTCAAACATCCGACCAGGGTACGAGTTGGCAGACCGTCGACGGCAAAGCAATGAACACACCATTGGTCGACGTCGACAATCCGGCGCGCGTTATCGACTACGCTTCGCAGGGTTTGAACGTCTATCTGAAGAATATGGCGTTTGATCGTTTGGGCAATCCGGTGCTGTTGTACGTCACCAGTCCCGGTCACGAGCCTGGGCCACCCAATGATCCTCGACACTTTCGTGTCACGCGTTGGAACGGATCGGAATGGCAGACATCCACGATCTGCCAAACGGACCATAACTACGATATGGGGAGCTTGGATGTGGGGAGTGGTGATGACCACGCATGGACCGTTCGCATTCCATCAGCCTCGGGGCCTCAGCCTTGGCAATGCGGCGGAGAAATTGTTCTATGGGAGAGTCGCGATGATGGCGCATCCTGGGTGCAAGATAAACAAGTCACGCAGAACAGCCCGAGGAATCACAACTACGTGCGCCAGCCGCTGGCCGCGCAAGACCCTTTCTTCGTGTTCTGGGCTGACGGTGATCCCACCAAGCTGAGTCCGAGTTGCCTCTATTTTTCCGACAGCAGCGGCGAGCGAGTTCATCGTCTGCCCTACGACATGACCGGCGAATTCGCCCAGCCCGAACTGCTGCCAGCGCAGCGCCCCACGCCGTGAATCTGTTTAAGGTGGTCCATTGATAACCCGCAGCGTTATCAGCGATATGTGGCTGGCTCAAGTGCCATCGCCTGCGCAGTCCGCGATAGAGTGTTGTGTCCCGCTTAGGATCGTGCAAAGGCTAGTATGGCTCGCGAAACAGTTTCGTAGTTTGTGCATCGTTCACCGGGCTTCGTAGACCCCCGCGAGCTCGTCTCGCTGGTGAATCAGTTTTGTAGTTAGCGCGTCCTCCGCAAAGCCAGCCTTCCTTTCCGCCGCGATCGCCGCCCACGGGCGGCGATCGCGGCGGAAAGGAAGGAAGTTCACGTCACGCCATTTCTACCCGAAAAACTTTGGCACACGCCCGGCAAGCGGGCATGGGGCCACACGATAACGAGAGCGCCCTGCGGCTGATGAATAATCCGGGTTGAACGAATTCAGTTAGTCGATGCAAATTGTTTAACGCCTAGCTGGAGTAGTCGGTGGATCATGAGTGATGTCCACCAGGGATGTAGTGCTATGAAACTGCGGTGGTTGAACCAGCGCGAGAATACCGACTACGTAGGCGCAGGTAGAAGCGGAGTCGCGTTTAGCGGTCGATCGAAAACGTCGACTCACAGGTGACCTGACAATTTCAATCGACTGGTGCGTTGGGCTTCCAACCATGCGTTGAGAGCATCAGCCGCCAGAGCTTCGAGCAGACTCTCGTCGACGAGCGAGTTTTCAAGTGCGTTGAGAATTCCGTGGTCGCTAGAGTTTTCCGCTGGGCTACTTTCTCCTTCGGCGAGAGCCAAACCGCGATTCAAGGGTGACACACGATTCAAGTAGTTGATGACTTGCAACGCGTCGATAGGAGTCAGCAGGCCATCGCCGGTGACGTCGAGCACATTGCCTGCCACTGTGGTGCGCGCCAGCCGTCCCGTCGCCAGGTTCAATTCGTTGATGATCAACAGTACGTCCATCGGCGTTACAAGGCCGTCACGATTGACGTCTAGTGCACCTAAGCTAGGTGTGGTCACCGCGGTAGGCAATCGTCTCATGCCAGGTGAGAGGCTTTCCGACATCAAACGATTGGCCGAGCTAGTCGGTTCGTCGGGCTCTCCCAGCACGTGCCCCATCTCGTGCAAGATAACCGTCAAAGCATCGATGTGATCGCGCGCCGCGTCGATGTTGGCGAGCATGGCACCGCTGGCATCACGTGTAAACTCTGCATCGTTGCCGGGAGTCGTATCGACGAACCAGCCATGCCCGGCGGCATTCGCATCGAGCACAATGAAATTGCCCTGAGTTGCGGCGAGTTGATCGTTGGGTAAATCGCTAAATAGGATGTCGATCGCAGCCAAGTGTTCGAGGAGCAACTCCGACACACCAGCGGTTTGCCAGCGATTCAGCGCGGCCGCTTTGAGTGCTGGTGTGGCCGACTGCAGCGCCGCGAGACTATCAGGCGAGGTTCCCAATCCGATCGTGTCGGCAACTAGCGGCGTCCCCGTTTTCTCTAGAGTATGTTGCGCAACGATCAAATTGCTGACCTTGTGCGCAGGCAGCATCTCGAAGGCTTGCACATACAGCGGATGTGCGAGCTGGGCTGCGGTCAAGTTGACTAGAACCACGGCCACTCCATTGATATTACCGACACCTATGGCGGGGACGCCCGGATCGGCGATGTCGACTGTGGTACCCCATTGGCTGTAATGATAGCTTCCGGGCTGACTGCCTACGACAAAAGCGGCAAAGCCACCTGGAGTGACGCAGGAGAAGACCAGTCGATTCATACCAGCCTCGAGTGGTCCGCCGGTTAGGCAAGTTCCCACACCCGCTGAGAACTGATCGTCTTCGCCGTCCACATTGTTGCCAGGCGTCGAATCGGGGTCGCGCTGGTCGGACGTGGCCACCTGAGCCACATTGCTTACCGCCTGATCGGTTAGCAACGTGGCGACGATGGTCAGCGTTGTCGTTGCTCCTTGAGCCAAGCTCCCCACATTCCACAGACCCGTTGTCGCACTGTAGCTACCGGAGGAGGTTGTCGCGTTGACGAACTGCAATCCCGTGGGCAGCTTGTCCAAAACGTTGACACCCGTAGCGCCGTCTGGTCCCGCATTGTGGAGCGCGACGGTAAACGTGACATTCTGCCCAACTTTGGCCGAAGCGTTGTCAACGGTCATGACTAACGACAAATCAGCGATTGGCTCCGTTTGCTCACCCGCTTGCAATTGCGCAGTGATTTCGGTCGAGACGCTGTCGTCGGTTAGCGACTTGACCGTCACTGTGATCGTCCCCAATCCGGCCGACAGTAGTTCGGCGTTCAACAAAATGGCACCACGGGAAAGGCCCGGCAGAATGAACCGTGGAACACTTTGCGTTCTCTCGCCTTGCAGGCCGACGAGGTTGGCCGTTACCGGACCGTTAGTACTTTTGATCGTGGCTGAGTATTGATCCTCAATGTTGCCAATGTTGTCAACTAATAGTAGAAACGACGAAGTGCCGGGAAGCGGAAGTATCTGTGTAGACTTGTCCAATGTGGCAGTCATGGCTATCAGTCCGGCTATGTCCACTCCCACACCGTCGGCGGCGCGCACCAGAGGATTGCTGCGTGAGGTAGCGACTCCCACCAGCGACAATGAACCTGGAAGCGCGAAGTCGATCGCACCCACGTCGATTGGAACACTCGTCGATTGTCCTGGTTCCAAGGTCACGCTGCTCACACCCAATGTAGCCATCAGGGCAGCCGGTGCAGCCAAGCTCAAGTCGAACGTCTCGCGAACTTGTCCGATGTTGGTAACGAGCATCTGATACGTACTTTCGGGCGACCCCGACTCGGGGGTCACCTCGACGGCTACGCCGATGTCGAGCACGCTGAGTGTGCTCGTCGCATCGTCGGCAATCGAAGCATCGCTCGCAGAAGTCGCAGTGACGATGAAGGGGTAATCGCCTGCGTCGGTACCCTGCGGTGGAGTGACGGTAAGCAGTACTTCGCGAAAGTTGCTGGTACCCGGTGGGACGTTGACACTGTCGAGCGCGAAGGTGGCTTGAAATCCGCTAGGCAAACCCGCAGCGGACAGCACAAACTCATCCGCTTGGCTGCCGACATTGGTTAAGTGCGCGACGTAGGTGGCCGCAGTTCCTTGGCCAGCGATGGCCGATGTGGGAGTCAAGCTGACCACGACTCCTTGAGAGTCCGGCTTCGCATCGGGTAGGATCGGCGCACCGACCAACACCAGTGTCCCGGCAACCGAGGTTGTCACGCCATCTACCACGGCGTTGACCAAAAAACCGTAGTCACCAACAACGTCAAAGGCCCCCGTGGCCAGACGCAATGACTTGGTCGCCGTGCCACCTGCAGGAACCGTCACGGTCGAGTCGATCGAAACCCATTGGCTCGGCACTCCACCAATTGAGAGGTCGTAGGTGACGGGCAGCGGAGAAGGATTGCTGAACGTGACGGTGTAGTCGGCCTCTCCGCCCGGGCGAACGGTTCGGCTGGCGGGAGCGAGAGACAAGACTTGTTCGGCAGCCACTACAGTGCGCGGCAAGGCAATTTGGCCCGCTGTTCCTTGGAATGCAAAGTCAACAGTCGTACCCAAGGTTACGGAGCGTGACTCGCCGGGTTTTAAGCCGACCACGACCGTTTGCCAGGTGAGTGTTTCACTCGGCAACGACGGGGCCAATGTCAAATCAAAGACGTAGGTGTCAAAGTCAGCACCGCTAATTACTTCAGCGGGTGGAATGTTGAACGATCCAGGAATGGGGGCCACTCCCGTACCGTTGGGAATCTGCACCCGCGCGGTAACTGGCAAACCTGGTAGCGGGTTGACCGTGTAGATCGAGACGCCGCCGCTGTCGGCAGTAAACAAGAACTTGCCGTCGGTACCCAGCGAGTTGGGCGCGATCAAATCGATCGGAATGGAGGAATCGCCGATGAGCGGACTGCGCGGGTTGGAGGCGTCGATGACTAGGATGCTGGGGTTGATCGTATTGCCGACGATACCCTGACTGGCGAACGCAAATCGTCCGCCGCCTAGCGATGAGAAGTTGACCCAAAACGTCGATGTGGGGCGATCGAGAGTGCGAGTGGTGACAATCTTTGGGTTCAAGCGATCAGTGACATCGAGCGTGGTGACCGTAAGATCGCCAATGATGACTCCGTTGGGGTTGTCCTGGAAGCCTTGTGTACTGCCGACAACAACCCCAACATTGCCGCTGATGCTAACGCCAAGGGTTAATACCGTGCCTGGTATGTCGAGGCTTTTCAGAACCATGGGATTGGCTCCATCGGTAACGTCGACAACCTCAATTCGACCCACACCAACTTGGGTATTGCCTTGGGTCGCGGTGGTAGTCGCCAAGTAGGAGGTGTTTGGTGTTGCGAGTGCCACGCCGTACACCAAGTGGTCTCCACCACTCTCGGCGCAGCCCGATACGTCGGTAGGATCGAACGTATTGTCACCGTGAGTGTTGAACAACACGCTGTCCAAGGTAGGCGTGGCAATCGTTGGATTATCGATACTGTCTAAGTTGAGCTTGATCGCAAGCTGATCGCCAAGTTGTCGGTAGATATCTTTGCTTCCCAAGAAAAAACAGACATTAAAAGTTCCGACAAACGCGTGGGTGCTATTGGAAGTCAAGTCGGCTGCCAAGTCATAGCGAATAAGGGGACTGCTGCCGATTAGCGGTGGTGCCAATGGTGCATTCTGCAGGGCGTATACATCGAGATAGAATGACCTTCCCTCGGGTCGCAGTGCCAGCAGCACATTGTCTTGAATGCGCGCACCGAAATGATTGCCAGGGATTGTGCCGACAATTGTAGGATTCTTTGGATCGCTATAGTCGACAATCTGAATACCATTCGTGCCGCTGGCATACGCAATGTTGCCACGCGTTGCCACTCCGCGCAGCCCACCGCTAATTGGCACCTGACCGACCAGCGTCAAGGGATTCTTAGGTGGCACGGCGTAGACGATCATACTAGCCCCGTCAGTAGTGAAGATCGAGCCATCTCCGCCGATCAGTTCGTTGATACCAGCCGGCACGTCCATACCACCGATACCGAGACTGTTGGGATCGCTCGCATCGACGATGAGCAGACCGGGCTTGTCTGCGGTTGCCCCGAGATTGGAAATGGCAAATAGTCCGTTGTCGAGTGCCGTCGCATGATCGACTCCTCGCGCTGCGCGGTCGAGCGTCTGTTGGTGGATGATCTGTGGATTGGCTGGATCGCTGATATTGAGAGTTGCCAACACGACATTGCCGGTAAATGGAAAGCCTACCGTCAAGTCTGCCAGTCCGCCTTGGCTAGCTGTCAGCAATGCACGATTGCCGCTGACCGCCACGTCCAGGACATGCACCGTTCCAGGGATTTGTAGATCTCGCAACAGTCGCATATTGCGCGGATCGCTAATATCGACCACGCGCACGACTCCGACTCCGTTCTGCGTATCGGTCCCGGTGGCGGTACTCCCCGACAAGAGCAGTATGGTCGGCGAAACCTGCACAACGCTCCAGGTGTTTTGATTTCCACCGCTCTGATCGATACCGAGCGGATTTTTAATGCCGTCGTTGTTGGTCCCGTTGTCATTGAACAGCACACCATCATTGATTCCATCGCGGCCCGCCGGAGTCCCCTTGGCCGAGACCGCGTCGCCATCAAAGAATGGTGCAGCGGGATCGCTGATATTGATCGCCATCAGTCCGCCGTTCTGGTCGATGATGTCACTACTTTGCGTGAAGACAATGTTGACCAACACAATGAACGCATGCGTATCGGTGACGATCAAGTCGGCCGCCGTGCCATAAGGAATATCTCCGGTGGTGCCAAGTTGCGTTGGGTTGGTAGGATCCGTTAGTGAAAAAGTCGTGAGCGTGGTCGAACCGCCGCCGGGTCGCGACAGCACCGACACCAGCAGGTCGCCGCGCTGCTCGAGCAATGATGTCGCCGAGCCAACGGTGCGCAGCAGTTGTGGATTCTGAAGATTGGCACCAGCGATATCGAACACGCTGATCCCGTTTGAACCCGCCACGTAGACTACGTCTCCATTGCGCACCACGTCGCTTGCGCCAGCCACGGCGGCTTGTCCCCCTAGAGTCGGCGGACTGACCAGTGGTGCCAGCGCTTCTATCTTGAGCGTATTGGTGACGTTGTTTGTACCCAGTGGCAGCACGCTGGGTGCTGCGTCGATGGAAGCGGTCAAAGGCGAGCCGACTAGAAAAGTAGTCGAGCCCGTTCCACCTGGTATCACGTTTCCTTCCAAATCGAGTAGCGTCATCACGATCGAATAACTGCCATTGGCCAAGTCGGTTGTATCGATCGAACCGAGCGGCAGCGTTACCAACGACGATTGCACGGTCAACGTCACATCCACTGGACTCGACGGCGCCCTCACTGGTGTGCCCGTCGAATCGCGCACTACAAACGAAACGCGAGCCTTTTGTTCACGATTGACCGAGTTGAGCAATCGCGCCGAGACATCCAGTGTACCGCCCGCGTCGGTGAATGGCGGCGTGGCCGTCAGCGAGACGACCGAGACAAATTCTCGTCGGGCGGTCAGTGTGCCACTGGCCGACTTGCTGATCTCAGAGGTGCCGTCGACGGTGACATCGACACTGAAGCCAAACTGCAGAAGTTCGTTGGCCGAATTCTGCGCCAGCGTTACCATCACCGACGCCATTGCGTCGCGATCCAGCGTGACTTGTTGTTCGCTGAGCGTGGCCGTCACACCGGCAGGTATACCGTGGAGCGCGACATTGTAAGTTGAAGTATGGCTGCCGATATTGTGAACTCGCAATTCAAACTGCGTGGGTATTTGCGGCAGGGCTATTTGAGTGTTGGGCAACAGAAAAAGTTCGAAGTTGCTTTTGGCTAGCGCCGTCACTGCAGCTCCAAAACCGTCCAGCGCCGCTCCGAGAGAAGAAACGGCTGCCTGAATTTCGCTGGGCGTTTGAGCTGCCATCAATGCCGCTTGCGGTCCAAGTAAAGCGGGTACAAAACCGGCTAGGTTTGCATCAACTTGCATTAATCCGACAGCTGTTTCCAGCGAGGCGACAGCTTGAGCCTTAAAAACAGCGTTTGTCGGTTCTAGTACTAGATTGGTTAGCGCAAAGCTAAGATCATTCCATCGATTGGCTAGATCAGAATTGCCCAGTTGGTTCGTTGCCACTGCCGCTAATGCAATCGCGTCCGCGCCAGGGACAACAACTCGGACGGGAATGAAAACTCTTTGCTGCTCGACATCCGGATTCGATCCGAATTTAACCAGTATGGAGATGAGAAGATCGGAGTTTAGAGCCACGGAATTAGAAGCAGTAATCGAGAAAGGAATCGTTAAATTTGTCCCCGAATTCATGGACACCATCGCGGGAAGACCTGTGACTGTGAGCCCAGATGAGGCAACGAGTGTTAGCTCAACATTCGCACTCGTGTTGCCTACTGCGTGGAGGTCGAGCGAGCTGCTGACGGATGTGCCAGGCACTGTGAACAAGGCCGTTGGTGTTGCAGTTGTCGTCACAGCACGGATTTCTGGGACCGTGAATGAGACCGTCCGAGTTTGCGTGATGCTAGAGTTCGTTGCGCTCGTGGCCGTGACATCGAACGTAATAACCGTTCCCACAGTCGGAAGTACTCCCGAAGTCGGTTCCAAATATAGGCCGAGTGTTCCTGTTTCACCGGCAGGAATAGTCGCCTGAGTTGCACTGTTTACAACGTTGAACGATGTTGGCAGATTCGCGAACGTCAGGTTATAGGTATCCGTAGCAGGACCGAGGTTTTGCAAGGTGGCTCGGAATGCCGAAGGAACCTGAGCGCCTAAATACGGTATCGTAAAGATTGGATCGGCAGCTACTTGAAAGTCCAATGCAGGTGACGTCGCTGCAACCGAGATATTCACGATCGTTTGGGCTATCAATGCAGGATTCGCGTTTGACCTAGCGATGACGCGGACGGGAAAAGTTCCCATCTGCGTTCCGGGCATCGGCTTCGCTGTTACATTCCCGGTGGCATCGATGGTCACCGCCCAGCCCGGAGGGGCTTCGACCGCAAACGTATAGGTATCAGCGAAACTTGTGTTGACCTTAGCCTGAAAACTGGCCGACATATTCTGATCAATGCTGATCGATGCGGGCGTACTCGTTACCGTTAGCACTTGTTGGACATCGCCACTAAGACTCACATCACTGCCGTTGACCGCTGCTGTCACGGTGAGGCTGCCGTTGTAGCCGGCGAGAGTGGTACTACTACTAAGATCTACTAGGTTGCCGCCGACGGTGAGGGTGCCGGTGTGGGAGCCCAAGTTGACCGTACCACGACTCATGCTGACGAATGCGGTATCAGAAAAAACTGGGGAAGTGCTTGGGCCGCTTCCGGACAGTGTAGCCGCATCGGTGCGAAGCGTGTACTTACCATCGGGAAGGAATTGACCATTGAGGGTGAGCCCTCCTTCGAGTGCGGTTAGCGAGATCGAGACGTCGCCGGTGGCATTTACTACGTAATTCTCCCAATCCGCGCTGACACCCAAAGTTTGCTCCGCAGGGTGGTAGAAGTCTATATTTCCCGTTCCGGCGACAGATATTCGCGCAGACCCAAAAACGATTGCTTCACTCTTTACTGTTGGAGCGAAAAGCAGTTTTCCTGAGCCAACGATATTTCCATTGGCGTCGCGTACTTCCCCGTGATCAACCGTAAGCTTCTCAACGGCGTATTTCGACTTCGCCCCGTTTACCCAGTCCAATGTCACCGTGCCTGACAGTGAGAGACTTGCAACATCCAGTTGAGCTTGTACTGGCCCTGTTGGAAGTGAACTGGCCAAAACATCAATCGTGCGACCGCTCACATTCGACTGGTTAAAAGGCCGCACATCGATCAATGCCGGAGGCAAGGGCGGATCGGCCGTGAACTGAAACATCACCGCTGACCCAACCAGGTAGCCCGCTTTGAAAAATGGGTCTGAGCGGGTCAAAAGTTCGACCGTTTCGTCCAGTTTCGTTTTCAATGCGAGAAAGTAGTTCTTAGCGGTAGATGCAAGATCAAGATAGGAGTTGTTGAACCAATTCACGGCCGCCTGCGCCAGCAAGCCGCGAATTACCAACAATTCGCCGCTAGCAAACGCTCCTGCGAGTAGTCCAAACATGAATCGAACGGCTGGATTAGTGGCGTTGGACGTCCCATTTTCCTGCATAATTGCCCACTCTGCGATACCACCATGACTACCGTCTGCGAGAACCCCCACGGTTTCGCCAGTAGTTTCATCAACCTGATACCAGCCGATAGTGGGTTGATCGTCGAGCGTCACATACTGGCTTGGAATAATGATGGTATGCCCCGCAGAAAGAGCGTTTTGGAGACGTGTCAGAACATCCGCCGAGAATGGCAACGAGGCGATACCTACCACATCGTGCGGTCTGAAGACCAGCAAGGCAATTCCTTCTTGGGTGGCTTGAGTAAAAATTTCCGAAGCTGTAATGCGAGTCGATAACGAGTTGGTTGCGCCCGTTTGTGCTCTGGCGAGCACTGCGCCTTCGATCTGATTTTCCAGGAAGCCACGATTTATATTGAACGCAATGGCTGCCGCCGGCGTTTGACCGCTAGCGACGAGCACACGAAGCGCAGAACGCGCGAGATCAATTCTAAATACCAGTTTTCCGTTGTCATCTGCTCCATTTTCGAGAGTTGTGGATGCGATCGTGATCCGAGGACTGTCAAGATAAGCCGCCACCTTAAGTGAACGCGCTAGAATGGCCTCCGTGTATGACGCCTGCGCTTCAAAGCCTGCAAGTTGCGCGCGTTGCACGCCAGTGAGGAGTACATTGAAACCCGTGCGTCCCTGACTCAATATCGCCTGTTGCTCGGTCGAGGTGCTCTGTAAAAATTCCTTTGCAAAGCTGCTGAATTGTTTCAGGGCGGATTCAGCCGAGTTCGGTATTGCAGCATTCGCCGAGACTCTCGCAGCCGTGTTAATTTCGATGGTCGTGGAATCAAGCGACGAAATCGGGGGGGCATCGCTGAGATCGACTGCGAGATTCGTGGCTTGACCAGTCTGCCGAGCTGCTGCACCGATCCGGTCAAAGATAGTGTGCACATAAGTTTGCGAGTCTGAACCTGGGCCAACAATACTGATATACAACGAAAGGCCAGTGAGAATTTGGCTACCAAATGGCAAATTGGTTAGCGTCTCTTGAAAAGTAATTCCAGTGATAAGTTCATCTTGAGAATTGCTTGGATACGCATCGTCCCCGAGGATGAGATACGGCGAATAGGTATTCGTTTGAGCAGCTAGAAACAGCGCACTTGAAGCCGAGCTCGATACGAAATTCCCGAATGTAATAGGCCTTCCCACCAAATCGACATCGTTAAACGTCTGATCCAATACCGTGCTCGTGCTCAGCCCATTGCCGGTAAGTCCGCCGAAAATCGCACTCGCCGAAGAATACGTCTCGGCGTCCAGTTTCACTCGAGACTTGTGCCGAAGACCATCAGCCACCTCGCTGAATGTGTCAGTCGCTTCCGTGAAGGCTATGCCGAAGCGGCTGCCCAGTAAGTGGGAAGCGTCCACATTCGCGAACCCAGAACCTGTATCCACTTGCAGCCAATAGTGGTCGCGTGCCTCGGCCAGCAGTCGTGGGTCGTTGGCAGGATCTGAGACTGTGGTGCCAGCAGGAATGTAACCTACCGTTTGGAAACTCGTCGGGAACATCGAAAGAATGAGTTGTTGTGAAAGTGTGTCGGGCAATGTTCCGTGAGCATATCTGGCAGGGATACCGGATGCGCGGTAAAGCGCCACACCGAGGCTGGCCACATCCAGGGAGTTCCCGGCGCTACTCCAGAGCGTCCCTCGCGCCCCACGAAGCGAACCAGCGTACGACTCGTAGCCAATCTCCGTGCGCAAGAAGTCGAAGATCGCCTGTGGGTCGTAGTCCAATTTCGCCGCCTGCTCCTGGACGAACGGGTCGTTCGAGTTAGCGTCCGGCGTCGCGGCGAGCAAATCTGGAGAGATGGTGTCGGTACGCAGAATCGCGGCTGGCGAACTATCGCTAACAGCCACTGTGTCGAGCGTGGCAAACGACTTTGCCCCCGTGTCGATTTGCTTCGTAATTGAATCGGCAAGAGCGACGGTTACCGTGACACTGGCTCGTTCAAAGGGTGCCAGCGTCCCCATACTCCAGGCCAACTCTTGTCCGTTGCGATCGGGCAGGATCGACGAACTCACAAAGGTAACGCCCGAACCGAGTGTCGTGGTCAGCAGCGTCCCTCGCGCATGGCCGCCTGTTTCGTTGTAGACAGTGTAGGTGACTATCAACGAATTGTTGACAAGGTCTTTTGTCGTATACGCCGATAGCGTGCGACCGACAGTGATGCTGTGTTTTGGATCGTGCGTGGAAGCCAGCGGTGGGAAGACTTCCAATGTGTTTGAGGCGTCGAGCAGGTTATTGAGCTGAGCGGGGTCGTTCACTACAGCTCGGCGATCGGCGAATACAAACACGTGGAAGTCGCCCAACGATACGTTTGGCAATGGAGCTGTAAGAGTTTCGGTATACCTAGCGCCGCCCGCTAGGCTGCCCGTGTGCGCAATGCGTCCAAGCTCTTGATCGCTGGGATCAAATACGTCATCGGTCGATAGGTAGACCACATCGTCCCAACTATCGATTGCCGTCGCCGATCCAGAATTGTTGGTGACGGTGTAAGTGATCGACAAGTCGTTCCCCTGCACGACTCCTACTGGGATGTCAATCGAGCTGACGCTCAGATCGGTAGCTGGTCCCTGGGGAGGGAAAAAGGTGATCGAGCCTCCGGTCCCGTCGACGAAGGTATCGAGCAAACGACCTGTCTCGCCATCCAACCTCACAATACCGCCACTTGTCGCCGCGTAGGCGTTTCCGTCCGGGCCAAATTGAATGTCGAAAATTGGATTGTTTGTCGGATCTGGCGAATTGGCAAAGATTCCCAAAAATGCACCAGTCGTGCCGCTGAATCTGCGGACGTCGGCCGACGATACATCCGTTATGTAAATGTGGTTGTCTGAGCCAAAGTTGATGGTCGCTGCATCGTCAAGAAAACCGGGCGCCACGACCTCATCGATGAAGGCACCCGTGGTCGAGGTGAATCGCAAGACGCGATCGGCAACGGTCTCAACGAAACGGTCCGTGTCTAAAACGTACAAGTTACCGTCTGGCCCGAAATCGATTCCAATAGCGCGCCGGATGCCGTTCCCTCCAGCGGCCACGCCGATAAAGACGCCGGTTGCCCCGTCGTAGCGCAGCACACCTGTCTCGCTGTTCGTAGCGACGTATAAATCGCCGTTGGGGCCGAACTCGATCGCGCTCGCGCCAGTGAATCCACCTGCGCCCGTATCGACGAAAACGTCGCGGAAGGCTCCGCTAGTTCCGTCGAATCGTAGGATCTGTTCCTCGCCTGGATTGTTGCTGATGACGTATAGATTGCCATCGGGACCGAACTCGGGGTCGAATGGTTCGACCAGCCCGCCGGAGCCACTGGTTACAAACGCGCCGAGTGGCGCACCTGTGGCGCCATCAAAGCGTAGAATGCTATCGGAGACGACGTCGGCGATCAATAGATCTCTCGCCAGCATCAGTCGCGGCTCGAGCCCTTCCATGCCAGGGTGATACAAAAAACTCCTGCGGTAATTCCGACGTCGGCTCTTGCTCTGCAACCGCTTGCAACGACGGTTAAGAAGTGCGCCGACACGACCCATCGAAATGCGCGACATGCTGACTCTCCCCTGCGAAACAAAGATGTAAGTGTTCGCGCACTTTCTAAGCTGACTGCGAAGGAGCGAACCGCATCCTTCGGGGTCGTGCTGCGAGCGTTGTCACTGACCTAGTGACGAGCAGAGTTGCAACTGGATCATCCAACCACCGAGTTTCGGGCGCAAACCCAACTCATTCATCACATCGTCGCCAACGCGAATGGTTGACGGTGACAAGGTTCATGGTGTGTGAAAACACGATCAAGTAATCGTCATCAGCTTGGCCGATGACAACAGCAGCATATAATATTGCAAGGCGATTTGCTACAAATCTGAAATGATTTTTTGGCAAGTTTTGGCGTTTAACCCGGATTATTCATGAGTCTGCAAGAAAACGAAGTAAACGATGATAGCGAATAGGTTTACGTCATACGAGCAAAAAACAGTCTGCTATGCAATCGTAACCCGCAGCGTCAGCAAGCACGTTTGACGCAACTGCAAGTGGGTTGCGAAAAACCAAGGTGATTCATGCTTTTAATTTTCGACTCTGACTCAAACGTCCTTGCTGACGCTGCGGGTTATGAATAATCCGGGTTAGACGAGTTCAGCCAATCGATGCAAATTGTCTAACGCTCTTGCTGACACGGCGGGCTATGAATATTCTGGGGTGAACGAAACTGTACAGTGTCTCCATGCGTGACCCCGTCTTTGAATGAGAGTGGACCGATGAGAATCTATGGTGAAGTTGAATTGACAAGCAGCTTTTGCTTTCGGGTTGCCAATTCAGTTGTTCGCAAGCGATCGAGCAATTCCTCCGTAAGCCGGCATGTGGTCAGTCGTACAGTCCTCGCATCGATGGCTTGTGCGATGGCGACGCTGTTGATGGCGGGAGTTGCTGTCGCCGAAGAGCCATTGCGTCCATGGAAAGAAAACGCTTGGTATTGGAGTTATCACGGTCAACCGCTGCTGCTGCTCGGCGGCAGCGATGATGACAATCTGTTTCAGTGGCCCGAAGAAATGCTCATTCCGCAACTCGATCGACTTGCCGCAGCCGGTGGCAACGTGATTCGCAATACCATGAGCGATCGCAAGGACAAGGGGTTTGAAGTCTATCCATTTAGACAGCTCGAAGACGGCAAGTACGATCTCAATGCCTGGAGCGAGGAATACTGGTCGCGCTTCGAACGCATGCTTTCGGAGACGGCAAAACGCAAGATCATGGTCCAGATCGAAATCTGGGATCGCTTCGACTACGTCGACCAGAACGAAGGTCGCTGGCAGATTCATCCGTACAATCCGCGCAACAATGTCAACTACGACTACGATCAGTCGCATTTCGCTAAGGACTACCCAGATCACCCCGGTGCCAACAAGCAGCCATTCTTCTTTACGACGCCCAAGCAACGAAACAACCAAGTTGTACTCGGTTATCAAAAACGGTTTGTCGACAAGCTGCTCGAACACTTGCTGCGATACGATCACGTGCTGTATTGTATGGATAATGAAACCAACGGCGATGAAGAGTGGAGCCGCTACTGGGCACAGTTCGTTAAGCAGCGAGCTGCTAAGAGTGACAAGACGGTTTACGTCACCGAGATGTGGGACGACTGGAATTTGGCGGCCGAGCGCCACAAGCGGACCTTCGATCATCCGGAACTTTATGACTTCGTAGATGTCTCGCAAAACAACCACAACTCGGGGCAGAAGCACTGGGACAACTTTTTACACGTGCGAAAGATTTTGGCTAGTCAGCCGCGGCCGATGAATACGACCAAGACCTACGGTGTGGATGGCAATAAGTTTGGTCATACTGATCAAGACGCCATCGAACGCATTTGGCGGCATCTATTGGCGGGGGCGGCGTCGATGCGCTTCCACCGGCCGGTTTCCGGTATGGGCCTGAACGACAAGGCGGTCGCTTGCATCCGGGCAGCGCGAAAACTGGAGAGCTTTGCACCACTGTGGTCGGTGCAAGCGGCCAATGAACTACTGTCGGATCGAGAAGCCAATGAAGCCTACTTGGCTGCCGACAAGGGTCGATCGTACCTGATCTATTTCCCCGCCGGTGGCGCCGTTGGGCTCGATCTGACCGATGCGGAAGGCGAGCTGACTGCACATTGGATCAACATTGACACCGGCGAATTCGGGCCGAAAGACGCAATTCAGGCCGGAGGCAAGCTAGAGCTTTCGCCGCCTGGAAAGGAAAACTGGGCCGCCGCCATCGTGGCTCGGTAGTGGACGACTCGGTAGTGGACGAGGTTACGAGTCCCAGGCGTGTGCCGATTCATGGGGACTCGTAACCTCGTCCACTACATCCACGGACTCGTGACATCGTCCATTACTGGCGGTCTAAGTCATTGTGGCGAACTTCGCTCAGTTTTTCTTCGAGCTGCTGTTGGAAGCCGGCTACGCGAGTTTTATGTGCGGGGTGTTCGGCTAAGTTGGTCAGCTGTAGTGGATCGGTCTGCATGTCAAAAAGTTCGATTCCTTCTGACGCGTCCTCGGCATACTGAATGTAGGCCCAACGATCATCGCGTAGCAGAAACCCGCCAGCTTGAGCGCTAACGCTAAACGCGGTATTGCGCACGACATATTTGGGATCGTCCAGCATCGCTGAGATGTCTTTGCCTTGCAGTCGACTAGGCACCTCCAAGCCGCACAGGCTGGCAGTCGTTGGATACAGGTCGAGCAACTCAGTCAGCGATTCGCAGACAGCCGGCGACTTGCCTGGAACTTTTACAATCAGCGGGACCTTGGCCGACTCTTCATGGAGACTTACCTTTGCCCAGAAATCATGCTCACCCAAATGATAACCATGGTCGCTAGTGAAGATGACAATGGTGTTGTCTTCGAGGTCGTTTTCCTTCAAGGCGTTTAATAACTTGCCGACTTGCGCGTCCATGTAGGCCACCGAGGCGTAGTAGCCTCCGATCGCTTTGCGTTGCCGTCGCTCGTCCATCTGCATGTTCTTGCTCGTCTTGTAGTTGATCCCAGCAGGCGGAATGTCGTCCCAGTCTCCCAGCACTTTTTCAGGAAGTACGAGTCGGTCGTAGGGAAGGAAGGGTTCAAAGTAGGGTTTGGGGGCGACAAACGGTACATGGGGGCGGACAAAGCCAACGGCAATAAAAAACGGCTCGTGCCGATGCTGCGCGATCAACTCCACTGCCTTGGCCGCCGTCCTGCCATCCGAGTGGGCCAGGTCATCTCCGTCCGCCTCAACCACCACAAAGGTATTGCCACCCACGACCGGCTTCTTGCCATCGGGATTCCCTTCTAAGGTTTCGCCCTCTCCCGCCGCACGCCATTCGGGCCCCTGGCTGTTGAAGCGCTCGACCCAGGAATCCGGATCATCCGCGCCATCACTCCCCTCTTCGATGCCTATGGGCACGCCCATATGAAAGATTTTACTCACGCGAGCGGCGTAGTATCCATGTTGCAAGAAATGCTGTGACCAGGTGGCTCGATCTCCAATGGCGGGCCGTGGATTGGTATAATCCAGCACTCCAGTCGCATGAGGGTAGTAGCCCGACATGAACGATGCACGCGACGGCCCGCAATATGTCCCTTGGCAATAGGCGCGTGTGAAACGAGTCCCCTGTGCGGCAAGCGAATCGATATTGGGTGTTTGGCAAACTCGATTGCCATAACACGACAGCGCTGTTGAGGTCAGATCGTCGGAAATGATGAACAGTACGTTGACCTTGGGCGATGACTGGTCGGCACCGGCAGCCAGCGAATGTTGAAGAGCTAGCCCCAACACACTCAAGAAGCCGCAAACGACCTTGGTCCAAGTAGTTCTGCTCGTTGCATTCCAAATGTTTGTCGTGTACGAAAACATGCAATTGACCAGTTCGAGTTGTGCTTGTTGAGGCGTGGGAATGCTATTGAATCCAAGATGTGCTATGTTTCATCCAGTCGAGTCAGTCTACCACTTTGCCGCGACTTGTCGAATGTGGCCCGACGCTCCGCCGTTGGTTTCCTTTCTTCATCGATGCTTTTTCCATCGGCCCCACGCCAGCTTGCCTGGCATGAGCCAAAGTTTTATGGATAGAACGGGGTTTTAAAATGAGCCTTTCACCGTCCTTGCCGCATCCTTTCCGCCCGCAGGCGGAAAGGATGCGGCAAGGACGGTGAGGGTTTCTTGTCACCGTTGCTAGCCTACAAAACTGATTCACCTACGAGACAAGCTCGCAGGGGTCTAGCCTACAAAACTGATTCACCCACGAGACAAGCTCGCAGGGGTCTAGCCTACAAAACTGATTCACCCACGAGA
>JADYZV010000078.1 GCA_020852965.1 Pirellulaceae bacterium
CTAAGAACCAAGAACTAAGAACCAAGAACTAAGAACCAAGAACTAAGAACCAAGAACTAAGAACCAAGAACTAAGAACCAAGAACTAAGAACCAAGAACTAAGAACCAAGAACTAAGAACTAAGAACCAAGAACCAAGAACTAAGAACTAAGAACCAAGAACTAAGAACCAAGAACTAAGAACCAAGAACTAAGAACCAAGAACCAAGAACCAAGAACCAAGAACCAAGAACCAAGAACTAAGCACTAAGAACTAAGCACCCTATTCCTGGCTTTCCAGTTCGCTGATTCGCCGCAATTGCGCCTCGGCCAATTCGGGCATGCCGGCTTTGCGGTAGCCCTCCACCAACCTGCGTCGGGTCTCCAGCTTTTGCCCGTCGAGTTCGATGGCCTGCTCTAAGAGCCCGATGGCAACCAGCGTATCGCCTTGGGACAAGCGAATTTCGCCGAGCGTATCGAGCATGGAAGCTCGCTCGGAAATCGAAGTTCCAGGAATGCTCAAGGCCCGTTCCATCAATTGTTGTGCTTCGGACAACTTGTTGGGTTCATACTTCATGATTGCGTAGGCCAGGTTGTTCATGACAACCGGATTGTTGGGCATTTGGTTCAGCGCCAATCGCAAATGCGGAAGAGAGCTCTCGGGTGACTTGCCGGTCAGCATGCTGTTGGCCAAGATCAAATGCGTTATTCCTGAAGCGCTCCCGTCGGCCAATCTTTTCATGAGTACCTGCTCCGATTCAGGACTCAAACTGTAACCCATGGCGATCGCTTTGGCCAATTCGGGTGCAAGGGCAGGGTTAGCGGAATCTACTTTGCAGGCTTGTTCCAGGTATCTCAAATCAGACAGAGCAGGATCGAGCGAGGTAGGCGATTGGGGACCTTCCGCACCATTCTCTTGAGCATCTCCTGCCGCATCGTTCAGCTTGGTGGAGCCAGCACCGACAGCGGACGCCAATGGCGAACCCTTCTCTGCATTTGCGTCTGCATTCAAGGCTATATGTTTGGCCAGCAGCACGTCGGAGTAGAGTCGGCGGAGATCTGGGCTCTCGGAGTCGGATAGATAACCTGCTTGGGCAATCCTCAACGCTTGATCGATCATTTTGTCAAGCATCTCGAGCTGGACCCAGTAGAACCAATCCTGAGTGGTCATTTTGCCCGCTGTGTGCAGGGCCTTAAAGTGCTCGCGCCCTGCATCGACCGCATTCTTATATAGCACTCCGCGGCGTCCCTCTTGGTCGTACATGATTGCAAGCATCAAGTTCAATTCGCGATAGCGGGGCGCATAGTCGCTCAGCAATCCCATTGCGTCCTGGGTGCGTTTGAAGTGGTTGAGCAGCGATGCAAAATTTCGCACTTGGGATGCGGTTAGCGTGGCCCCACCGCGCTCCGCCGCTTCTAGGTCTCCCAGCAATGTTTCGGCTTGTGCATCGGTCCCCTTCCAGCTCATCATGGCATACTCGGCCAGCCACGCGTGGGCATAAGCAAAACCGGGTTTGCCCACAGCTTGCGTCCCCAAAGGGGCGATGTCGCGCATCATCCGCGCCGCCATCCCCGTCCGCCCCTGTCGCGCCAATTGACTAGCCACCACATAGGCAACTCGCGGATTATAATTCCCCAACTGCAAGATACGTCGCAAGGGAACCTGCACGCGACGCTCCTCGACCCGCGACAAGGCATCGCTGGCCGCCTCGTCACCATCGCCGGTAGGCGAAGTTTGCTCGTCGGCTGCCGATCGCGATTCGATTTCCGCAGCAGGCGATTCGTCGGATGATTGGCCTGGCGATTGGCCTGTCCGCGTCTCATCGGGAACTGGGTTTGTGGACGAAACCGGCTTTAGCAGCTCGTTGAAACTCGCATCGACTTCCTCTTCGACCAATTCAAAGTAACGGCTACCAAGCGTCTGAGAAGTAGTCAACGCGCCGTAAACCACCAACGAAAACGCGGCTAAAAATAGTGTCACTGGCAAAAACGCCAACAGGGACATCCGCCACCAACGTCGGCTGCGCCACCAGACGAACATGCAGTTGAATAGGTCTTGGTAAAACATGGTTTTCCCACAGCGATGTGAATGGCCAAGGTGGCACGTTGGTCCCCAACGTGATTCTCGGAGGGGACCACCGAACTACTTTATACTTATATATGCCGTCGGCTATGCACACTATCATAATTGCCGATTTGGCCTTAGTGTACTGGACTATGCTTATCAAGTGTTCTAGTTCTCATAGTGATCCCCTCCGGAATCCGCCCTATGACACAGCTCTCCGTTAAGAATTTGAGCAAACAATTCACCTCTGCGGCTGAAACGTTGCTGGTACTACAGGACGTCGAGCTGGAGATGTCCGCCGGTCAAAATGTATCGATTGTAGGGCCTAGCGGCTGTGGAAAATCTACATTGTTGTACATTCTGGGTACGCTCGATCACCCCAGCTCGGGCCATGTTGCGCTCGACTCGGTCGATCCTTTTGCGCTCTCCCCCAGCGCTTTAGCCCACTTTCGCAGTCGTTCGATCGGCTTCATCTTCCAAGACCATCACTTGTTGCCACAATTGAGCGTAGTAGAAAATGTACTGCTTCCCGCCTTGGCCAACGGCTCGCCCAACCGAGAACAAATCGACCGCGCTGGCGAATTGATCGACAGTGTCGGCTTGGGAGATCGGCAACGCCACCTGCCCAGCCAACTCAGCGGTGGAGAGCGGCAGCGAGTTGCGGTGGCCCGGGCTTTGCTCAACCGCCCCAAATTGCTATTGGCCGATGAACCGACAGGCAATTTGGACGAAGACAACACACGGCGCATCGCCGATTTGCTATTTGAACTCCCTCAGCGCGACGAGGCGATGCTGGTAGTCGTTACCCACAGCCCATGGCTAGCCGAGCAGGCACAGCGACAATTGCATTTGGAAAATCATCGACTCGTGGAACATGGCACCCTCAATGAACACGCTCAACCCAGCTAAACTGGCCATCCGCTCACTCCGTTTTTTTGCCAAGTCGCACTTAGCGGTGGGCCTGGGTATTGCCGCCGCCACCGCCGTCATCGTCGGTGCCCTAGTCGTCGGAGACAGCGTCCGTGGGAGCTTGCGGCGTTTGGTGCTCGATCGCTTGGCCAATGTAGAAGGCCTGCTCCATACTCCAACATTCTTCGAACCTCGGTTGCTCGATGAATTGTCCTACGCGTCAGCGTCCGATCAGCCAACGAAAACGTCAGACGCGGATTCCGCACGCGCTTCTCAGCAAATGCAATCCGACGGCGGAGCGTCGGGCTACAGTCCGTCTGTCGGAGCGTCGCAGCAAATGCAAGCCGACGGCGGAGCGTCGGGCCACATTGTACCGCTGATCTATCTACCCAGCTCGACGGTCGAACGCCGCACGACCGAGGCCGTACACCGCAGCACGAAACTCCAGATCTTTGGCACCAACGAAACATTCTGGAAATACATCTCGCCGCAAGCTGCGGAATTGACAGCGAGCCTGCAAGCTGACGAGGTTGCCCTCAACCATTCTCTGGCGACTGAATTGCAAGCGAAAGTGGGCGACGAAGTGACGCTTCATTTTGATCGGGCTGGCGGCGTCCCACCCGACAGTCCGTTGGGCAACCGCGACGGCAATTCAATCAATCTCCCCAGACAAAGAATTGTCGCTATTTTGCCTGACGTTGGAGTGGGAGGACTGAGTTTTGCCTCTTCGCAAACGATTCCTCGAAACGTTTTTTGTCATGCGGCCACGCTGCAAGATGCATTGGAATGCGGCACTCAATTCAATGCGGCACTCGCGCTCACTCCCCCCTCCGCAAGACTCACAACGGAACAAGCCGACGAGTGGTGTAGGCAACTCGATAGCCAGCTCCACCCCGCACTGGAAGACTACGGGTTGAAGCTCGAACGAATCACCGTGCGTTTTCCAGACACCGCCCAGAAATCGGGCCAGGCGGAGAATACCGGCACAGTCCAAGCTGAAGAAACGGCAGGCGTTCCAGCCAGCGATTCTGCGACGACGATCACCGATTACTACCAACTCTCGTCGCGTAAACTGCTCATCGACAACGCGACAGTTCACGCCATCTCCCAACACTTTGATGGCCGCGAAACCAAGGTGCTGGCCTACTTGGCGAATACTATAACCAAAGTCATCTCGACTACCGAATCGGAATTCGAATCAACCGCCTCGGACCCAGATTCGATCCTCCAGCTTGAAAATCAGCGCTTACGCCGTTATGGTCGCTCGGGGCGCGGCAGAACGCTGAGCGGGCCCGTCGCCGTGGCTAGTCGGCCGGTTCCCTATTCGATCGTTGTCGGCGTGGAGGAATCCTCTAGCCAATTGATGCAGCCCTACACCAGTGTCGATGGTTTGAGTTTGCGTTACTCCCACTGCTGGATCAACTCATGGTTAGCCCAACAGCTCGATGCGAAGCCCTCCGACTGGCTCGAATTCACTTACTTCGAGCCCGAGACGATCGACGGACGCGAACATCAGCGTCGAGCCCGCTTCATGGTGGCTGGTATCGTACCGCTAACCGAACCCGAGCAGGGCTACCGTCGCGGGCGCCCGGCAGTCTATACGACACCGCCAACGATCTTCAACGATCCAAACTTTACACCGACCGTGCCCGGTTTGACCGACAGGGACTCGATGGCTAGTTGGGACGCTCCCTTTCCGCTCGACTTGGACCTTATCAAGCCTGCGGACGACGACTACTTTGAGCGTTATCGACTGACGCCGAAATTGTTTCTTAGCTATTACGCGGCGGCGTCAGGCGAGCTTTTCAGCAGTCGTTTTGGTCAGACCACGTCGATCCGTTTTCCGATTGAAAACTCAGACACCGAAGACTCGAGCGGCGAAGCTCGACTGCGTGATAAAATCTCGGTGGCACTTTCGGAGCGGCGTCCTGTGAATGGTTTCCGTTTCGAATCGGTTCGCAGCAAACTGCTCAAGGCGGCAGCGGGAACGACGCCGTTTGATATGCTGTTCTTGTCGCTCAGCTTTTTTGTGATCGTAGCCGCGTTGATGTTGGTGGCCCTGCTGTTCAAGCTCGGCATTAGCCAGCGCACAAGTCAGCTTGGGCTGTTGGCCGCACAGGGCTTCAGCCCGACGCGCATTCGCGGATTGCTATTGCGTGAGCTGGCGCTGGTAGCCTTAGGTGGGGCCAGCCTGGGGGTCGTCCTGGGACTGGGTTATGCCTGGGCCATGGTCGCCACGCTGCAAACCTGGTGGGTAGGTGCGATCTCCGCCCCTTTCCTCACGTTCTCCTTCACTTGGCCAAGTCTCATCATCGGCGCTGCGGCAGGCTTGCTGATGAGCATCTGTACGCTCGACTTCGTGCTCCGCCGAGCCAGCCGGCAAGCACCGCTGGAGTTGCTGCGTGGCGGCTCCGAGGAGACATCCGTCAGCTCATTGTCGCTGCAACGGGGGCTGCTCGTTGTGGCAGCCCTGGTTGCCATGTCCGCCATGAGTCTTTTGATAGCCGGTATCGGGCAGACGGGCATGACCAGAGCCGGTAGCTTCTTCGGCTGTGGCATGCTGTTGCTGATCGCCGGGTTATTGGCCATCCATAGCGTGCTACAATCGCGTGCCAACCTCGACTTGACCGCAACCTCGACTCGTGGCCTACTGTCACTCGCTTGGCGTACCGTGGGGCGCAATCCGCTACGCAGCTCATTGGCACTCGGCCTGCTGTCGGTGGCTAGCTTCCTGATCGCGTCGATGAGTGTCTTTCAAGTCTCTCCAGACTCGCGCGGCTACGGCGGCTTCGATTTGATCGCTGAAAGCTCGCAGCCAATCTATCGCGATATCGCCTCGGGCACCGTCCGCGCCGAACAGCTCGGGAGCGATGCCAAACCGCTCGAAGATGCACTCATCCTGGCCGCGCGCATGAAACCCGGTCAGGACGCAAGTTGTAATAACCTATTTCAAGTCGAGCAGCCAACGATTTTGGGTATCCCCAATCGTCTCGAACAGCTCAGAGACTTTACCAATGAAGTTGCTAATTTCCAGTGGGCCGCCAAACCCGATGGCGAATGGCTCGCCTTAGAAGCCTTCGGCGAGGGGACGGCGGTGAGTCCCATACCGGTCATACTGGATCAGAACACCGCTGCCTGGAGCCTCAAGCAAGGCGCCAGTCCCGGAGCACCCATCGTACTCAAATACGGCGAGCGCGAGCTGCATTTCCAAACTGTCGGACTTCTGGCCAATTCGGTATTGCAAGGCAAGTTGATGATCAGCGAGTTCAATTTTAAGAAGTTGTTCCCCGAGCTGAACGGCTACCGCTTCTTCTTGATCCACTCGGGCCACCGCGGGACCGAAGCCGAAGTGGCTGCCGCTCTCGAAAAAGGCTGGAGCGCCGAAGGACTCGACGTCACGTCGAGCCGCGAGACGCTGCAGCGTTTGCTGGGCGTGCAAAACACCTACATCAGCGCCTTTCAATCGCTCGGAGCACTCGGTTTGCTCCTCGGTACGTTCGGCTTGATCGCCGTGCAATTGCGCAGCGTGTGGGAGCGACGGCGAGAATTGGCTCTACTGCAAGCCGTCGGTTTTTCCAAGTCGCGCATCGCGCACATGCTTACCTTGGAAACCGCGCTACTCCTAGGAGGCGGTCTACTGCTGGGAAGTCTAGCTGCCACCATCGCTTTGCTCCCCTACGCAATCGAAAACGGGACGCGTCTGAGCCTGCTAGGGCCGCTAGCGATGCTCGCTGGCGTGCTGCTCGCAGGCTTCATCGCTGCCATCATCGCCGTCCGCTCGGCCATGAAAAAGACCGTCCTAGCCGGCCTGCGCAGCGAATAGGCATCCGACGTGCCCGTGCCAGCGTGTAACCATGGAAGAATGCATGGAAGCGAGTAGGCTTGTCTTCTGCCCCTGTCATCGGTGCTCCGGCCTTGCCATCCGTGCTAGCGAAGGACACGAATTCTCGCACGCATGGCAAGGCCGGGCACGGATAGTAACGCCACGCAATTGCACCTCGAGGTTACTTGCGCATTAAACAATTCAAGTGGGTTTGCGCAACGGCCTGACGGGCTTCCCAACCGGCCGCGTGGGCAGCAGCGACCAGCGATTCGAGTATCGTTCGATAGTCGCTCAAATTCTCGACGCCAACATCCCAGCCAGCTCGAACCAAGTGGTAGTTCGCACTGTCAAACTGCTGCTCGCCACTCAAGCGACGACTTTCATCTAGCCAAAAGCTCTGCACTTGCCTGACCGTTTGCGCCGCAGAGCTCATGCCAATTGCCTGTAGATAGGGGTCCCCTTGCTGCTCGGGCGTCAAGTAGTCGCGCAGCTCGGACAACTGTGCAATCGTGAACTTGCCAAAGCGTGCGTCGGTCCAGTGCGTTCGCATGCGCACCCCTTGGTCAGAAAACGCAGACGCACACCTCCCCTGAAAATATATCTCTGCGGCCCCCGCCGAATTGCCGCTGCGCTGGCGACTCCAGCCCGCCACATTTACAGCCCAACCCAAATCGTTGCGACGCTCTAGCACTTCACAAGCCAGCTCGCCTGCCAAAGTCCAATCTTGCCGATCCCACAACTCGGCACCCGCCCCGCTCAAGTCAGTGATTCGTGCGCGCGCTAATTGCGGAATCTGATCGACATCAAACAGCCAACGCACATAGTCGGGGGACCACTTCATGCCCAGGTCGCGCGCGAATTCTGGTTTGGCTAATTGGAATGTTCCATGCTGGAGAACATACTGGATTCGATCGCAGGCCACCGCATCGACAGCCCATACCTGCTGTTGCATGATCTGCAAGGCATCGGCGTAGGCACCGCGTTCCAATGCCAGCTCGATATCCGTCAGCGCTCGAGCTACCCTTGCGGTCGAAGTCGGTTGGATTTTGGCCGTCGCCGCCAACCGATTGCAAAGCCATTGTCGCAGCGCCGGAACTTGAAACGCGTCCAGGACCTGGGCCCGTTGCTCCGGCTCGATCGACTCGGGAGCACCACGCAACATTTGACCACCGACCGGTCGAAAGTGGTCGACTACATCATGCACGACCACTTCGGCTAAGTCCCTACCCAGTGGAATCCAATCACCACCACCGTGATACCAATGCAGCAATTCGCCCAGGCTACCGTCGGTTTCAATGCATACGCAGATCCAATCTCCATACTGATTCCCCACCAATGGTAGCGTATAGGGAAGCATAAAGCCTGGCCAGATTTCTCGCGGTGCTTGCCGAATCAACTGCTCAGCAGTCAGAGGAGCACGAAAGCTACCTGGCAAGCTTACGCAGGCCACATCCTCGTCAAACCACTGCCGCCAAGTGTCACTCAAACGCAGGTGATAACGAGCAGCGATTTGTTTCGATGGCTGTCTCATTATCGATACCAGAAGAGTTTAAATGCGCACGAAGATGCGCTGCCGAAAGAGCCATAATAGTATCAGCCACATGGCCAGGAGAACAGCCGCACCCAGCAAGACCGGCTGCCATGCCTCACCGGCCACGCCAAACGGCCCGTCTCCTAAGTGCCGCCTGAGAAAGGCTTTGATCGGTCCCTCCATCGTCCAACTCATGACGTAAGCCACAATCGAATTGGCCCCGATGACCATAAGGGGCCACGCCCAATTGCGCCAGCCGCGCCAATCGGCAATGGCGAATAGCGCTCCCAGAGTCAAAAAACACAGCCCACCACTCACCAAAACCCAAGTGGGCGTCCAAATCCGCTTGACGACCGGGCAGACTCCCAGCTCCCCCAGCCCCCAACCGACCAACAGCAACAGCAGTCCGCTGGTCCATAACACCAACAATTTTCGCCCCGGGCTCTTGCCATCCCGCAAGACGCTTCCGGCCAGAACTCCCAGCAGCATCGTGGCCAGCGTCGGAATGAAACTCAGCGTGCAATAGCCTCCTGAACTGTAGGTGTAGGGTTTCTCGCGTGGGAACAGGTTCATGAACCATTGATCGAACGCACCGGCCGGATTGAGATTCTTGTTCCAATGCGCTTCAAAGCCACTTAGCAGATGCGGCCAATGGTTGGCAATGCCAACGGTCTGCCAATCGAAGTCGGTTGGGGGCAGGGGCCAAGCGGCGAACAGTCCCCAGTAGCCAACCAGGATCAGCAGCGTAACCCCTATCTGCACCGCGCGCGAGGCGTGTGCCAACAGGAACAGTGCAAAGTAGCCCAAGCCGATTTGAGTCAACGTATCGTCGAACGTAAAATTCGTCTGCGACTTCCCCAAACTACGCAGCAAGATACCAAGCGCTATTAAGATGACGCTTCTCCACGCGGCGTGCCACACCGTCGATCCGAACAATTGCCCGCGCGCTTTGCGTGCCAGGATTGAAAATGGCAACGAGACGCCTACCAAGAAGGAAAAGCTCGGCTGAATCATGTCGTGCAGCGACAAGCCCACCCACTGCACGTGCGTGGTGTGGAAACGCAACCACTTCGCCCAACTGCTGTCGGGATAAGCGTCTGCCAGGTGCATCAACTCCAACACTTCGGCCATCATCAAGAACATCACCAAACCGCGATAGATATCGATCGACGCCTGCCGCATTGGACGCGGTTGCCCGTCGGCCAAAGGTTTGCCTCCGTCCTTGGGCAACCGGTCTTTAGCCGACGGTTGATCGATGGCCGCAGCCGCATACGGGGATGACGATGATTGCACGCTCATACTACGCATTTCATATTCGAAAGACTGTGGACGGACAAGACACTTTGCAAGCTCTACACATTCGACTGAGGTATGTTTTCCTGCCACCGGCCAAGTGTTTCTATTTCACTTTCGCGTCGCCAGATAGACTCGCAACAAACCGACTTGTCGCGCCCAATCATACGCGACAATCACATCTTTTGCAGGCACTTCACCGGTCGGATCGATGATCACCGGCACGTCGGCACGAGCCACACTAAGTGCCCGCAGGCGTTGCTTAAGCTGCGAAAACTCAGGCAAATCGCTCCCATTGACACTCGCGACCGGCTGCACACCAACCAACTTCAATTGGATAATTACTTGGTCGATGGCATCTTGAGTGGGTACTGGCGGAGGCTGGTCGCTACTGCCGCTGGCCGGGCTGGCATCCGAGATGGCGCTCGGCATGAGTTGTTCGAGTACTTGAAAACTGCTGGTCGTCAAGAAGAACACCAACAGCAAAAAGATAACATCGATCATCGGTGTCATCATCAGCTCGATGGGCTTGCGTGGCCTCCCCGAACGCCCAGCGGGGCTCAGTGAAAAGTCGCGTCTCATTGCCCGCGCTCCTGATAGACGGAAAACACGATGTCGCCAATCCCTGCTTCGGCCGCCTCGCGCAGTAGCGGTTCGATGCGCGAGTAGGGCACTTGGCGATCGGTGCGAATGCGCAAGCGCAGTGGTTCACCCGTCTGCATCACGCGCTGGCGCAGTTTGGCGGAGATCGACGGCTGGTCCAGGTTCACTCCAGCGATCTGCCACTGTCCATCGGGCAAAACATTGACAGTCAGTGTTTCGCGCGTGGCAGGATCATCCAGCGCCGAAGCTGCGGTCGGCAACGCCAGCTCAACTTGGTTTTCTTGCTTGGCCAAGTGACTCGATACCAGAAAGAAAATGATCAACAAAAACACGACATCAATCATGGGAGTCATGTTGATCGAAGCCGATCCCGCCGATAGCAATTTGGGTGTACGCATCAAGTGGGCTGCCAAAGTTGAGGCTTAGGGCGTGGCTGTAGTGGACGAGGTTACGAGTCCCCAAAGGA
>JADYZV010000079.1 GCA_020852965.1 Pirellulaceae bacterium
AAGCTCGCAGGGGTCTAGCCTACAAAACGGATTCACCCACGAGACAAGCTCGCAGGGGTCTAGCCTACAAAACGGATTCACCCACGAGACAAGCTCGCAGGGGTCTAGCCTACAAAACGGATTCACCCACGAGACAAGCTCGTAGGGGTCTGAAGAACTGGCTAGTCTTTTGGTAACTTCATAAACTAGAGTTCACACACGCTATGGAGTCATCATGAATCGAACATTTACAAAATTCATTTTGCTGTCACTAGTACTTGGCAGCGGACCGTTTTTGCTACCCCAATGCGCGATGGCTCAAGACGTTGCGACCACTGCGACCACCTCAGCCAACGAGTGCGACGCTGCAATGGTGTCAAGTTTAGCAATGGAAGCTCGACAAAAGGGTGATGCGGTACGCGGCGCAGTGGTTTTCGCCAGCGCTCGCTTGGCCTGCATGTCGTGTCACCGAGTCGGCCAGGTGGGTGGAGCTGTGGGCCCTGACTTGTCAGCATTAGCGAAGGATAAGACACTCGATAACATCGTCGAATCGGTGTTGTGGCCGCAGCGCGAAGTCAAGCCAGAGTATTTTTCTTGGCAGATTTTGACGACCGAGGGCAGCATTCTCAGCGGTTACAAAGTCAGCGAATCCGATCAGGCCGGTGGCGCAGGTCAAAACGCAGATTCGAGCTCAACTGTTGTGCTTCGAGAATTGGCCAATGGCCAGCTTATCCACTTGGCAGCGGAGGATATCGATCAGGAGATGGCTGCTGGGAGCGTCATGCCCGCTGGCTTGACAGCCTCCATGACTCGGCAACAACAGCTCGATTTGTTTCGCTTCTTAGACTCGCTAGGCCGCGAGGGAAAACCTCTCAGCTCAGCCGTGGAGTATGTGTTGGCTCACGCAGAGAGTCATGGTCCAGCCGACTTCCCAGTAACGTCTCCGCCGCTCGATCCACAGCGCTGGCCCAATGCATCGCATTACGTCAATCGAGACCGAATCTACGACTACTACACCAAGCAAGCCGAGTATTTTCGCCAGCTACCCCACTTGCCGATCCTGTTGCCCGCAGCACCCGATATGGATGGCGGCAATTACGGGCATTGGGGTAACCAGAGCGACGCGGTATGGACCGACGGACGTTGGAACGATAGCGACTGGGGTATGGTTCAAGCCGGTGTTTTTCACGCGGGCGGCCTGACGGTGTCGCGCGGCGTTTGCGTGCGACTGGGCGAGCAGCGAGAATTGAACGTGTGCTTCAATCCCGACACACTTCACTACGATGCGCTGTGGAAAGATGGCTTTGTTTCGGTCTCTCCGGTGCGACATGGCTTTCTAAATGGTTTGCTGATGGAGGGAACGCTACTACCTGTTCCCGAGCAAGCGCCCATTCACGAACCCTTTCAATACCACGGCTACTATCGCTACGGCGAGCGCATTGTGTTTTCCTACCGAATCGGCGAGGTCGAGTACCTGGATGCCCCCTGGGCCGTCGATGGCCAGTGGGTGCGAGAGGTAGCCCCCGTCGATCGGCACTCCCTGCGCGAAGCACTGACAGGCGGTCATGCACGGTGGCCGCAGGAGCTGACCACACGCATTACTCCAGGACAGCAGCGACCTCTGGCAATCGATACGATTGAGCTGCCCACCGACAATCCTTGGCGCGCGCAATTGTTTTGCAGCGGACACGATTTTCTGGCGGACGGCAGCGCGCTGGTGTGTACGATGCAGGGCGATGTGTGGCATGTCAGCGGTTTGGATTCGGGGCAGAGCGAACCTGGTGTTGCTCGTTGGCGACGCTTCGCATCGGGTTTGCATTTCCCCTTGGGGCTCGTGGTAGCCGACGGTCGTATCTACGTACAATGTCGCGACCAAGTGACGCGATTGACCGATATTAATGGTGACGGCGAAGCGGATTTCTACGAGTGCTTCAGCAATGCATTCGAGACCTCTCCCGCAGGTCATGATTATATTTGTGGATTGGAACGCGATGCGCAAGGCAACTTCTACACTGCATCGGGTAACCAAGGGCTACTGCGTATCGCAGCCGATGGACAGTCAGTCGAAGTATTGGCCACCGGATTTCGCAATCCAGACGGACTGGGGCTGCTGCCCAACGGCGATGTGAGCGTTCCCTGCTCGGAAGGTGAGTGGACCCCCGCCTCGATGATCTGCTTGGTTCGCCCAGAATCTTCACTCGCTGCATCGAATGCTGGGGTCAAAGGAGAAAGCACGCCACCTCACTTTGGATATGGCGGCCCGCGTAACGGTCAGCCGCCCGAGCTGCCGCTCGCCTATTTGCCTCGATATCTGGACAACTCTAGTGGCGGCCAGAGCGTGGTCCCCGACGATACGTGGGGAGCGCTATCTGGCAAGCTGCTACATCTTTCTTTTGGCGCTGGGACCTGGTTTACAGTTCTACAAGATGAGGTCGATGGGCAGGTGCAAGGGGCTGTGGCCCCAATGACTGGGGACTTCATGTCCGGCGTCCATCGCGGTCGCTTTTCACCGCGAGATAAACAACTCTACGTCAGCGGCATGCAGGGTTGGGGAAGTTACACGCCCGACGACGGCTGCTTTCAGCGCGTGCGCATGACAGACGAAGTTTTTCAGATGATCAGCGAGTTTCACGTGCATGAAAACGGAGTGCGCCTGACTTTTACTCAGCCAATTGATGCTGAGATCGCCAGCGACTTGAGTCAGCATTTTGCCCAAGTTTGGAACTATCGCTACAGCGGAGGCTACGGTTCCGTCGAGCTGTCTCCGTCCCATCCTAGCGTAGCGGGGCATGATCCACTACGAATCTGCGGCGCGCACATCCTCGACGATGGACGCTCGCTATTCTTGGAGCTCCCCGAATTGCAACCGGTCAGTCAGCTCCATCTACGGTTACATGTCAATGCCGATGACGCATACCCCGTCTGCAATCCTGCTGGGAACGGGCACGATCTGTTCATAACCGTGCATCGTATGGACCGACCTTTTGAAGGCTTCCCAAACTATACGCCGATGGAAAAGACGATCGCCGCTCATCCCATCTTGTCCGACATGGCGCTGGCCACGTTGCGTGTCCCCAACCCATGGCGTGCTGCGATCGACGGCGCGCGACCGATCGAACTTCGCACCGGTAAGAACCTGACCTACGAGACACCCGAGATCCGAGTAGGTGCCGGCGAGCCGATCAAGTTAGGTTTGATCAATCCTGACGTGGTCCCGCACAATTGGGTTCTAGTGAAACCAGGTGCACTGGCTCAAGTTGGCGAGTTGGCCAACCAATTGATCTCGAACCCCGAGGCCTTCGCGCGACATTACATCCCCGAGTCTGACTTGGTGATTTGCTACACCGACATCGCCGATCCGGGATCGCAGCAGACCATCAGCTTTCGCGCCCCGGCAGAGCCGGGACGTTATCCGTTTTTGTGTACCTTTCCCGGCCACTGGATGGTTATGAATGGTGTGATGATTGTCGAATAACTCCGCCCTCGCCAGCACGTTTAATGTGGCCCGACGCTTTAATGTGGCCCGACGCTCCGTCGTCGGTTTCCTCGTCCCTTCGTGCCTCCATTCCGCCCGCGGGCGGATTGGAGGCACGATGGGACGAGGGGATCTTATGTACCGCCGTGTCTAGCTAGAAAACTGATTCACCTACGAGGCAAGCTCGTAGGGGTCTATGCCCTAAAACTAATTCACCTACGAGGCAGGCTCGCAGGGGTCTATGCCCTAAAGCTGATTCATTTACGAGGCAAGCTCGTAGCGGCCTGAAGAACTGGCTAGTTTTTCGGTAACTTCGTACACTAAAGTCAAAGACTGGGCTGTCGGTTGCGAATTGCTACAGAGGCTGATACATCGGTGGCAGTCGGAACTAATCAAAGTTCAATGCACGCATATTATCGCAAGCTATCTTCCACAAGTTAAAACCATGAATCACATCCACAAGCTTCTTCCATTTACTGCTCTACTTCTGTCCGCATTGGGAGGTTTTTCGATGCAGGCTTGGTTCGGCAGCGATAGTATCGGCCGACTACTCGGTCAAGAGCCTACCACCGTCGAGACACCAACTGTCGCGCCGCCATCCGAATTTTTGCGAATGACCATGGGCCCCACTGCATCGCCGCTAGCGCTCGAAACGGCGGTCGTCGGCTACCATGCGCAGCAGGCATCTGGACGACCCGAACCGAATGGCATTACCGTTGATTTGATCGGAGCGGTGCATATCGGTGAGGCGAGCTACTATGCGGAGCTCAATCGGCTGTTCGATAACTATGACGTATTGTTGTACGAATTGGTGGCCGCCGAAGGGACAGTCGTGCCACTCGGTGGCAAACGGGAATCGGCTGGTTTCAATCCGGTGGGCATGCTGCAAGCCTCGGCCAAGAACATGTTGGGGCTCGAGTCGCAGCTCGAGCGGATCGACTATACCAAGCCGCATTTGGTGCGGGCTGATATGACTCCGAAGCAAATGGCTGACAAGATGAAGGAGCGCGGCGACACGGCGATCTCGTTGGCGCTCAGCACGCTGGCCGATGTTATGCGACAACAAAATCTGGCAGCCCGGCAACCCCTGGCCGCTGAGGCGGCGACAAGCAGCCTGGAAGAAATAGGGCTGGCGGATATGCTGGGCAATCCTCTGAAAATGAAGCAAGTCCTCGCGGCTCAGTTCGCGCAATCCGGCTCGCTCGACCAGGCGCTCGGTGGACCGTTGAATCAATTGTTGGTCGTCGATCGCAACGCGGCCGCCTTGAAAGTGCTGCAAAAACAGCTCGCTGCGGGCAAGAAGCGGATCGGCATTTTCTACGGAGCGGCACACCTGCCCGACTTGGAAAAGCACTTGATTGAGGATTTTGGGATGACACGCGGCTCGCAACAGTGGCTGACCGCTTGGGATTTGACTACCGCTAAGGAACCGGAGCTGAGCCAGCCAGCCGCGCTGCTGCTAAATTTGCTAAAGGGATTAGAATGAATGGATGAGAACCATTCGTCCCATCCATACCCGCACCTTAACTGCGGTAATGCCACTCCTACTGCTCGTTGTTGGCACGTTCGCACTAGCGCAGAATTCGCAGTCCTCACGCCGTAGACCGGTGCGCATCGAGGCCCCGAGCTTCGAGCCCGGGCAGTTCGAGGGAATCTTCTTTGCTGACCCGTCCGCTCAGCTCCAGGGGGCTCCGCCAGCGGCCGGCGCAGTTTCTCCCGCTCAATCCACCGCTGGTGGTCCTGCCGCGCTGTCTGACGGTTCGGACGTCAGCCAGAGCTCGGCGGCGGATCCGCACGGCTGGCACCATTGGATCTCGGCCACTTCGCTCGAAGACCTAATCAAAGCGAGCAAACTTCGACTCGACAAGATTGTCACCACGACGACCGCTTTCAAAGGGGGCGGCTTCGTGCAGGCTCGGACCGAGTTCTCCCTCCAAGCGTTATTGTTCGCCATCATCGAGACTTATCCGAGCGACGTGCGTTGGAAAAACAGCGCGGCGGAAGCTCGCCAGCGCATGACGCGCGTAGCGGCCAATACCAAAATCGGCTCGGACCAAGTCTTCACCGAAGCCAAAGCTCGATTGCTCGATTTAGACGACCTGCTCCGTGGGGCCACGCTGCCTGGACGCAGAGAGGAAACGCCCGAAATCGACTGGTCCCACTTGATCGATCGCGTACCTCTGATGCAATTGTTAGAGTGGGCACAGGAAGAAAATCTCAACAAGTTGGTAGCAAGTGAGGGACAATTCAAGGATAGTAGTGAAGAGGTGAAGCGCTACGCGGAACTGATCGGCGTGCTAGGCCGAGTCGCTTTGGTAGAAGAGATGCCCGATGCTTCCGATGACGACTACGTTACATTGGCACGAGCGATGACCAACGCGGCGCAGCAAGTCGCTTTGGCAGCCCAAACCGGCAATGCGGAACTAGCGCGCACAGCCGCCGGACAAATCGGCCAATCGTGTACCAATTGTCACGATAGCTTTCGCTAGCCAACGAAACAGCTTAATTTAAGAGTAGTGGACGAGTCGTAGTGGACGAGCTTTCGAGTCCATTGGATGTAGTGGACGAGGTTACGAGACCGTTGGATGTAGTGTGTCTCGGGGACTGGTATCCTCGTCCACTACCGAATTAACCTTCAACTTTGATTGACGAGGGGAATTGCGTGGGAATCCGTTTTCGATGCCACCACTGCGAAACCGAGCTACATGTTAAGGACTTCCAAGCAGGCAAGCGCGGACGTTGTCCGGAGTGCCAGGGTAAGTTCCGTATTCCTCCAGCCGATGCGCCCCATTCGCTCGATCCCGGTGCCAGCTTGGACAGTGCGGCTAAAACGCCCGACGTTGCGAGTGGCGAGACGACTCAAGCTGCACCGGTCGCTGACGCGGAGCCTAACCGATCTCGAGATCAAGTTGAGCGGAGCGCTGCACCACAAGCCGCAGAGTCGGCAGCCGACCAATCACCCTCGCCACCGACACAATTAGCGCTCCCGCAGGCGCTGCAATCCGCCGTAGAGAGTAAGTGGTACGTACGCCCGCCGTCGGGAGGTCAATTCGGTCCTGCTCCAAGCGAGGTGATGTGGCAGTGGTTGGGCGAAAATCGCGTGGGACGCGATGCGTTGGTGTGGTGCGAAGGCTGGCCTGAGTGGCTGATCGCAGAGAACGTGTTTGACGACTACTTCAGTTCGGTAGAGCAGGACTCGGTCCCGCCCAGCATTCCGGATAGCAGTGCTCTCGGGAAAACCACCAGCTCGATCACCACAGCGGACGCGACACTTGGCCCCCCATCGCTGTCGAAACAAGTGCCTCACATTGACGGCGTTGCCGTTTCAGAACAGGCAGTCAATGCAACTGCAACTCCCAGTCTATCGTTGAGCGATCGCCAGCGAGTTGGGCGCAAACTGAAAAGACGCCGCAACTATACCGTGATGATTGCCACACTGACGGTTATCATGCTGCTGCTGATCGCAGCTTTGATCGTGGTATTGATGAGGCAACCAGCTTAAGTGAATCACGGAGTACTCGACATGCGACACTGGCAGCTTATTAGTCTATGTCTATCATTGTTGTCATTCACGTTTTGCTCGACGCCTTCATGCGTTCACGCAGCGGAGGCCTATCGGCTCGGGCCGGGCGATATGCTGGCCGTGATTGTGCATGGCGTCGTGGGGAAATTCGGTCGGGCGCCAGTCCACTACCCCAAAGCCGACGAGGACTTTGAACCGGCGATGGGCTTTCCCTATCCAGTCTTGGCCGACGGGTGTTTGAAACTCCCTCTGGTCGATGCAATCGACGTGCAGGGGCTGACCGTTATCGAAGCTCAGCGGGCAGTCTCGGAAGCCTACGTAGCTGCCAAAGTGCAGACGAAGCCTCACATGGTTGCGCTAACGCTAATGAGCAAACGTCAAGTCCATGTACTGGTCGCCCACAGCGGTTCGCAAACGACGCAGCAGTCGATTGAAAAAGTTAGCCTCTCGGTCGATCAAGCCACTCTGCTGGGAGCGGTAGCCCGTGCGGGTGCTTTCGATCGCCACGCGCAGGTGCGTGTGTTGTCGCCAGGTCGCAGGCCAGCGACAGGAACGACCGCCATGAGCGATTCGGGACGCTTACAAGATGGAGCCATCGTGGAACTGCGCTCGCCAGCGCGCTATCGCTACTTCACGGGAGGTCTCGTGGCCGGTGGCGAGCATCTGCTGCCGGTCAGCGGAAGCATGAATGCACTTCAAGCCATCGCGGCCGCCGGTGGCTATCGGCAGCACGGAATTATTCCGCCCCACCAATTGACTGTCCTCAGTCGCAATGGCCCCACACGCTCGTTTCCGCTTGCCCAGGTGCTCGCCAACCCCAACGGATTTCAAGTCCTACCCGGTGATATGTTGATCGTACGCTAACTGCATTCGCGACTCCCCACAGGGCGTGCATGAATAATTCGAGTTTAACCCGATTAGTTTTTGAACAGGAGAGAATAAAATTATGCGAAACCACCCATTGGTTAGCAGTGGCTGCTGGATCGTCGCAGTGGCGCTTGCCTGCTTGCTCACCCAGCCGGTCTCGGCTCAAGTCCCTCAAGCGGCTGCTCCCAGCGCGAACACACCAGCCACCGTAGACAACTCTCCTTCAGCCGAACAGACTGCCGAGCTGCATGCCAAGTTCAAGAAGCTGCTGACCGGTGCCAAAATGCGTGGACAATTCACCGTCGATGGCCAACCGCTGAGTAACTTGCAGGAAGAGGCCTACGATATTGAAAAGGTCGACAAGCTTCCCGACGGCGACCTGTGGGCTCTAACAACGAAGATCAAATATGGGGAGCACGATCTAACGGTACCGTTGGCCATTGAAGTCAAATGGGCTGGTAGCACGCCTGTCATCACGCTGGATGAACTGACCATTCCTGGGCTGGGAACATTCAGCGCGCGAGTCTTGCTTCACAAAGATAAATACGCGGGCACTTGGCAACACGACCAAGTCGGCGGACACCTATTTGGAATGATTGAATTGGCGCAATGATCGATTCGCACGCTTGGTTCTTAGTTCTTAGTTCTTAGTTCTTAGTTCTTAGTTCTTAGTTCTTGGTTCTTGGTTCTTAGTTCTTGGTTCTTGGTTCTTAGTTCTTGGTTCTTGGTTCTTGGTTCTTGGTTCTTGGTTCTTGGTTCTTGGTTCTTGGTTCTTGGTTCTTGGTTCTTGGTTCTTGGTTCTTGGTTCTTGG